>NZ_JOJL01000006.1 GCF_000721705.1 Actinoplanes subtropicus | reverse complement strand
GTGGCTCAGCACCGGCGACACCTATATCCGCACCCCGACCGGCCACTACACCTGCCTGGGCCGCAGCAACGACCTGCTCAAGGCGGGCGGCATCTGGGTGTCGCCGGCCGAGGTGGAGGCCCGGCTGCTGGAGCACCCGGCGGTGGCCGAGACGGCCGTGGTCGGCCTGCCGGACGAGGACGGCATCGACAAGCCGGTCGCCGCGGTGGTGCTGCGCTCTTTTGAAGGCTCGGCCGTGACCGAGGAGGACCTGATTCGCTGGTGCCGCGACGGCCTCGCGGCGTTCAAGCGGCCCCGGCACGTCATCTTCGTCGACGAGCTGCCGAAGACGGCGACCGGCAAGATGCAGCGCTACCGGGTCCGGGAGCTGGTCGCGAGGCTCGCCTCGTGATCGACGGAATGCCGCTGGTGGACGCGCACGTCCACGTGCCGCTGCTCGACACGGTCAAGCCGGCCTGGCGCGAATGGGCCCGCCGGTTCGGCTCCGCGGAGCAGCTCGACGACGTCTGGGCCGCCGACGGCACCCCGCGGCCGGCCCGCCTGGACGAGCTGTTCGCCGCCCAGGGCGTGGACCAGGCCGTGCTGTTCTGCGAGTACAGCCCCAAGGCGACCGGGATCCAGCGGTTCGAGGACCTGCTGCCGATCGTCGAGCACAACCCGGCGCGGTTCCGGCCGATGGCCAACGTCAACCCGCACCTGCACTTCCCGATCGCCGACGAGCTGCGCCGCCAGCTCGACCTCGGCGCGGCCGGGCTGAAGCTGCACCCGGTGCACGGCGGCTTCCGCTGCGACGACGCCGCGCTCTACCCCGCCTATCACCTGCTCGAGGAGCGCGGGGCGCCGCTGGTCGTGCACTGCGGGACGAGCACCTTCCCGGGCTCGGCCAACGAGAACGCCGACCCGCAGTACCTGCTGCCGGTGATCCGCACGTTCCCGGGCCTGAACGTGATCCTCGCGCACGGCGGCCGCGGCTGGTGGTACGACGCGGCCGCCTTCCTGGCGCTCACCTACGACACGGTGTGGATCGAGCTGTCCGGGCTGCCGCCCAAGCGGCTGCCCGAGTACTACGCTCGGTTCGACCTCGGCCGGCTGGCCCGCCGCTGGATCTACGGCACCGACTGGCCGGGGGTGCCGGGCATCGACACCAACGCCCGGGCCGTGGCCGGTCTCGTGCCGGCCGGCATCGCCCCGCTCGTGCTCGGCGGCAACGCCCGCCGCCTCTACCTCGGACTGGAGTGACCTCCGTGCCGCTGTACGCCTTCGAGGGCCACGAGCCCAAGATCGACCCGTCGGCCTACGTCCACCCGGACGCCGTCGTCATCGGCGCGGTGACCGTCGGACCGCAGGCGTCGATCTGGCCGGGCGCGGTCCTGCGCGGCGACTTCGGCCGGATCGAGATCGGTGCCCGCACCTCGATCCAGGACGGCACGGTCCTGCACACCACCGAGGAGTGGCCGACGGTGGTCGGCGCCGACTGCGTGGTCGGGCACCGGGTGCACCTGGAGGGCTGCGTCGTCGAGGACCGCTGCCTGATCGGCTCCGGCGCGGTCGTCCTCAACCGGGCCGTCGTCCGCGGCGGCGCGGTGGTGGGGGCGGCCGCGCTGGTGCCGGAGGACGCGGAGATCCCGGCCGAGCACCTCGCGCTGGGCGTGCCCGCCCGCGCGCGGGCCGCCGACCCGGCCCGGCTCAAGGCCATGGTCGATTACGCCGTCGCCGAGTACGTGGCGGCGGCCGATCGCTACCGGCGCGGGCTGCGCCGGCTCGACCCGGCGTAGGTTCGTGGTGAGTGCACACAGCGAAGCAGAGGAGCCGGAACGTTGAGCACACCACAAGCGGCCGCCGCGGGCACCATCGACGTCGGGGGCGACCTGACCGTCAACCGTCTCGGGTTCGGCGCGATGCGGATCACCGGGGAGTACATCCTGGGCGAGCCCAAGGACCGGGAGGAGGCCAAGCGGGTCCTGCGCCGGGCGGTCGAGCTCGGGGTCAACTTCATCGACACCGCCGACTCGTACGGGCCGGATGTCAGCGAGATCCTGATCGCCGAGGCGCTGCACCCGTACCCGGAGGACCTGGTCATCGCCACCAAGGGCGGCCTGCTGCGGCACGGCCGGGGCCCGTGGCCGCCGGACGGCCGGCCCGAGCACCTGCGCGCCGCCCTCGACGGCAGCCTGCGCAAGCTCAAGCTCGAGCAGATCCCGCTCTACCAGTTCCACCGGCCCGACCCGAAGGTGCCGCTGGCGGATTCGATCGGCGCGCTGGCCGAGGCCAAGGCGCAGGGCAAGATCCGGCACATCGGCGTCTCCAACTTCAGCGAGGAGCAGCTGCGGGCCGCCCAGCGGATCACCCCGATCGTGTCGATCCAGAACCGCTACAACGTCGACGACCGCCACTCCGAGTCGCTGGTCGACCTGTGCGAGCAGGAACGGATCGTGTTCCTGCCGTGGGCGCCGATCTCCAACCTCGATGGGAACCCGGCGGTGCAGCAGGCCGCCGAGAAGCGCGGCGTCACGGCGTACCAAATCGTCCTGGCCTGGCTTCTGGCCCGCTCGCCGTCGATCCTGCCGATCCCGGGCACCGGCTCGGTCAGCCACCTGGAGGAGAACGTCGCCGCCGCCGAGCTGGAGCTGACCCCGGCGGAGGTTGCCGCGATCAGCGGCCTGGTCTGACGAAAGTGGGGTGTTGATCCCCGGACGGTTGCAAGGTGGTTGCCGTCGGGGAGAACGCCTCAGACGGCCGGGGCCGCGTCCGATGCATCGGGCCATGACGACGAGGTCCATGCGGCTTTACCTGGCTTCGGCGGTGCTGTGCTGCGTTGTCTACTTCTTCGTCCCGGCCGACACCTGGGCGCAGACCGGGCTGGCGGTCGGTATCGGGTATCTCGCCGTCGCGGCCATCGCCGTCGGCGTGCGGCGGCGACGGCCGGTCGGTCAGGGCGCCTGGTGGTGGTTCGCCGCCGGGCTGTTCTGCAACGCCACCGGTCAGGTCGTCGAGGTCATCTACACGCGCGTGCTGCACGACGACTCGTGGCCCTCGCCCGCCGTCTACGTCTACTTCGCGCTGTACCCCTGCCTGATCGCGGGCGCCGTGCACCTGTCCTGGATCCGCACCTCCTGGCGGAACTGGACCGCGATGGTCGACGCGACCACGATCGCCACCGGCTTCGGCCTGCTGACCTGGGTGTTCATCATCGGGCCGGCGGTCGGCGCGCCGCATGTCGACCTCGGCACCCAGCTGTGGGGCGTGCTGTTCCCGGCCGGCGACATCCTGCTGATCGCCATGATGGTGCGGCTGCTGCTCGGCGGCGGCACCCGGAACGCCTCGTTCCGGCTGCTGACCGCCTCGCTGCTGGTCTTCCTGGCCGGGGACGTCGCCTGGGCGGTGATCAACCAGATCGCCTGGGATCCGCCCACGGCGGTGCAGCGGATCCTGTCCACCAACTACTTCGTCGCGTACCTGCTGATGGGCGCCGCCGCGCTGCACCCGTCGGTGCGGGAGATCGGCGAGCGGGCCACCACGCCGGAACGGGGCCTTAGCCGCCGGCTGCTCGTCGTGCTGACCGCGGCGTCGCTGATCGCGCCGGGCCTGCTCGCGATGGAGCTGCTGCGCGGCCGGGTCGTCGACGGGCTCGCCATCGTGATCAGTTCGATCGCCCTGTTCCTGCTGGTGATCACCCGGATGGCGCAGCTGTTGCGCGAGATCGACACGCAGGCGCAGCAGCTGCGGCTGCTGGCCCGGGTGGACGAGCTGACCGGCCTGCCGAACCGGCGGTCGTGGGCGAGCGAGCTGCCCCAGGCCATCGAGCGGGCCCGCCGGGATCGCACCCCGCTCGTCGTGGCCATGCTGGACCTGGACTACTTCAAGAAGTTCAACGACGAGTTCGGGCACCCCGCCGGCGACCGGCTGCTCAAGGGCGCCGCCGCGGCGTGGACGGCCGAGCTGCGCGCGGTCGACCAGCTCGCCCGGTACGGCGGCGAGGAGTTCATCGTGCTGCTCCCCGGCGCGGCCGGCGCCGAGGCCGTCGAGATCCTGGCCCGGCTGCGGGCGGCGACCCCGGCCGGCCAGTCGTTCTCGGCGGGCGCGGCGGTGTGGAACGGCGCCGAGACCTCCGACGAGCTGGTCGCCCGCGCCGACCAGGCGCTGTACGAGGCGAAGGCGGCCGGCCGCCGGCAGACCGTCGTCGCCGCCGTGCACGAAGTGGTGTGAGCCGGTCACTCGCGGACGCGGAGGTCGTCGATCGAGGCGGCGCGCAGCATCCGGCGCACCGGCCAGATCGTGGTCAGCAGGGCCAGCGCGGCCGTCCCGCCCAGCACGGTCAGCCAGCCCAGCGGCGGCACGTACGGGATCGGGCTGCCGGTCAGCGCCCACACCATCGAGCCCAGCGTGACGGCCGCGATCGCCGCGCCGAGCAGCACCGCCACGCCGAGCAGCACGGCCTGCTCGGCGTGGACCATCCGCCGGACCTGCCGGCGGGTGACCCCGGCCAGCCGCAGCAGCGCCAGCTCGCGGCGGCGGGCAAGCGCGGTTAGCACCATCGTGGTGGCCGCCGCCAGCGCCGCGTAGCCGACCATCACCCCGATCAGCATCCGGTTGAGCCAGGCCCCGACCGCCAGGTCGCCTTCGAGACCGCGGGCGCGGGTCGCCGCGTCGAGCACCGCACTGCCGGGCTGCCGGCCACTCCACGCGGCCAGCGCGGTGGCGCCACCCGGCCCGGTGCGCACGAGTACTTCGTCGTCGCCGTCGCGGGGCAGGTGCCCGGCCACGGCCGGCTTGGCCAGCGTCACGTCGCCGAAGCCGAGCCCGCGCCGGTAGATCGCGACCACCCGCAGCGACGCCGGCGTGCCGTCGCCGAGCCAGAGCGACATCGTGTCGCCGACGTGCCGGCCCGCGGCCGAGGCCCGCGTCGCGGAGAGCGCCACCGTGCCCGCGCGCAGGTCGGTCAGGCTCCCCGCGAGCACCCCGAGATCCATCGTGGCGCCGAGGCCGGCCGGGTCCACCGCCTGGGCGCCGACCGTCTCGACGCCGTCGATCGAGCGCACGACCACCGACGTACGCCGTACCCCGGTCGCCGCGCGCACCCCGGCCAGCTCCCGGATCTGCCCGGCCGCGTCCCCACCGGCGCCCACCACGACCCGGTCGGCGAGCACGCCCTCCCGGCTCTGGGCGGCGGTCTGGCGCTCCAGGTTGTCCTGCAGGAACCACACCGAGCCGCCGAAGCCCACCGCCAGCACGAGCGCGGTCAGCACGGTGGCCATGCCCCGCGCGTTCGCCCGCAGGTTGTGCCCGGCGAGGTAGCCGCTGGCCGGCCACAGCTTGGTGAGCGCCGGCGCGAGCAGCCGGGCGGCGAACCCGTTGATCCAGGGCGCGAGCAGCGCCACCGCCGTCACGAACAGGTACAGCATGCCGGCCGCGCCGGCCAGCGCCGTGTCGGCCCCGCCCAGCCCGGCCAGCCCGGCCCCGCCGGCGGCGACCGCCATGGCCAGGGTGACCAGCCCGGAGACCAGCCGCACCCGGCCGGGGCGCGGTGGCTCGACGGCGGCCTCGCCGAGCGCCTCGACCGGCTTGATCCGGCTCACCCGGCGCCCGGCGATCAGCGCGGCCAGCACCGCCACCAGCACGGCGACGCCCACCGCGGCCGGCGCGGCCAGCCACCCGGCGGCGGCCGGATAGCCGGCCGGGAGGAAGCCGCGGTCGATCAGCTCGCCGTGCGCCCACCGGGCCGCGACCAGCCCGGCCGGCACGCCGGGGACGGCGGCCACCAGGGCGAGCAGCGCGGTCTCGGCCACCAGCAGCCGGCGCACCTGACCGGCGGTGGCGGCGACCGCCCGCAGCAGGGCCAGCTCCCGCCGGCGGTGCCGGACGGACAGCCCGACCGTGCCGGCCACCACGAAGACCATCAGCAGGAGCACGTACCCGCCGAACGCCGACCCGGCCTGGATCAGCAGGTCGCGGGCGGCGAGCCCGGCCGACTGCTCGGCCTCGCCGCGGGCCGCCCCGGCGTACGCGTCGGCGCCCGCGACGGCCCGCACCGCCGCCGGATCGGAGGTCTTGACGCCGATCGCGTTGAACCGGCCGGGATGCGCGGAGAGCCGGGCGGCCTGCGCGTCGGTGAAGAACACCTGCGCCGCGCCGGTGTCCGCGGTGGCGGTCACCCGATAGGTCCGCGAGACGCCCGCGACCCGCAGCGCGAGGCGATCGCCGGCGGCGACGCCCAGCCGCCGATCGGCCACCACCTCGTCGTCGGCGCGCGGCGCGTCGACCGCGGGGCGGCCGGTTAACGCGAACACCCCGAAGCCGTGCCCGACCGCGGCGGGCGCGTCGATGACGACCCGGTCGTCGCCGGCCACGGCGCTGACCCCGGGCAGCCGCCGGATCCGCTCGGCCAGCGCAGCGTCGACCGTGCCGGCCGGCAGCGCGGCGCTCGCGGTCTCGGTGTCCCCGGTGAAGTCCTTGCCGCTCCAGGTGACCTCGCGGTGGGCGACGACCACGTCGGCGGCGCGGTAGAGCACGGGCGCCGGGCGGAAGCGCAGGCCCGACTCGACCAGCGTGCCGACCGCGGTCAGGATCAGCACGCCGGCGGCGAGGGCGATCAGGGTGGCCACGGCCGGCCCGGCGCGGTGACGCAGCAGTTTGACGGCGAGGCGAAGATCGAACATGCCTGCAGACGCTAGGCGGGGCGCCGGCCGGCGGCGATCCGGCCAGCCACCGGTTTCGGGTATGGCCAGCCCTACCTCCGACGGTAGGGTCCGAGCATGGCCTCGCTCGACGACCTGGACGATCTGGTGGCGCGGTATCTCTCGCCCGCGGTCGCGGCGCACTGCGAGAACTCGTCGGTCGAGTTCGTGATCGACGGGCGGCTCTGGATGCGCCGGATGGGCGAGTTGCTGACGTCGCTGCGGCCCGGCGACGCGGCGTACATCTGCGGTTTGCAGTTGGATCCGGAGATGGACCTGACCGGGCGGACCTCGGGGGAGCCCGGCTACGAGCCGCTCGGCGCGCTGCTGACCAGGCTGGCCTGCGACGGGGTGGACGTCCGGGTGATCCTGGCCGGAGCGGTGGTGAGCAGCAGCATCGCCCGGCCCACGATCGGGCCGTTCCACCAGAACGTGGCCTCGGCGCACCGGCTGCGGCGCTGGCGCCGGGATTGCGACAAGCGCAGTGTGGCGGCGCCGCTGCACAACCGGGTGGCGCTGGACTGGTCCGGCTCGGGCATCGGCTCCAACCACCAGAAGATCACCCTGATCCGGCGCGGCACCGAGATCACCGCGGCGATCGGCGGGATCGACTACGCGGCGAACCGGGTCGACGAGACGCCGCACCGCCGGCAGACCGTGAAGGGCGGCCGCTGGGGCTGGCACGACGCCGGCGCGATCATCAAGGGCCCGGCGGCCGCGGACGTCTGGCGGGTGCTGCGGATGCGCTGGACCGGCGTGATCAACCTGCCCCGCAAGCGCTATGTCTGGCCGACCGTCAAGGGCCTGCCGCTGCTCAACCCGGGCGACATGCCCGGCGAGATCCCCGCGCCCCCACCGCAGGCTGCGCAGCCGGTGACCGGCGCGGCCTGCCAGGTCCTGCGGTCGGTCGGGCCCTGGTACATCGACTCGCTGCTGCCCTGGGAGCGGCGGCACTACAGCGACGTGGCGCCGGAGGGCGTCCAGGAGGTCTATCTGACCCTGGTGCAGGCGATCAACGCGGCCCGCCGCTACGTCTACATCGAGGACCAGTACTTCCACGAGTACCCGGGCGGCGACCACCGCTTCGAGCTGTACCCGCACGTGCGCGCGGCCGCCGCCCGCGGGGTGAAGGTGATCCTGGTCGGGTCCGGCTCGCGCGACCCGGCCGAGTCCTCCCCGCTGATCAACGGCACGATCAACGCCGACCTGCAACGGAAGGTCATCGACCCGCTGCCGCAGCACCTGCGCCGCAACGTCGGCCTCTGGCGGGTCGAGCACCTCACCGTGCACACCAAGATCGTGATCGTGGACGACCAGTTCGCCGCGGTCGGCTCGGCGAACTTCTTCAGCCGCTCGATGGCCGGCGTGGACACCGAACTGACCGCGGCACTGGTCACCCTGGGCGACGAGGTGCGGGAGCTGCGCGTACGGCTGTGGGCCGAGCACCTGCGCACCCCGATCTCGGACGAGTTGCGCAAGCACCTGGACGACCTGGACCTGGCGATCGGCATCTTCCGGCCGGAGTGGCTGCCGCCGTCGGCGCCCGCCGGGTCGTGGCGGACGCCGGGCCTGCCGGAGGGTTTCGACCCGCTCGAATCGGTGCTGACCCTGGTCGGGCCCCCGTGACCTCGATCAACCGACCCGGCTGCGCAGGTCGGCCATGAGGCGCAGGTGGTTGTCGATGCCGTCCGGGGCGACGTTGGAGAAGAGCACGTGGTCGACGCCGGCCTCGCCGAGAGCCGTGAGGTCGGTGGCGATCTCGGCGGGGGAGCCGCCCAGGAACGGCCGGCCCTCGCCCAGCGCGTCCGCGACGATCGGCACGTTGGCCCGGACCGTCACGGTGAGCGAGTCGGCGTGCCGGCCCTGTTCGGCGGCGGCCGTCCGGAACGTGCGCACCGCGCCGGCCACCTGCTCGTACGAGAAGGCATTGGGGTTGATCCCGTCGGCGATGCGCGCGGCCCGCCGGATGCCGGCATCACCGTTGGTGCCGATGATGATCGGGAGGTGCGCCTGGACCGGCTTCGGGTTCAGCTCCGAGGCCTCGATCTGGTAGAACCGGCCCTGGTACGCGACCGGATCCGGCCCCCAGCAGGCCCGCATCGCCGCCACATGCTCGTCGAAGCCGGCGCCGCGGCGCTTGAGCGGCACGTTCACGGTGGCGAACTCCTGCGGCATCCAGCCCTGCCCGATCCCGGCGATCACCCGGCCGCCGCTGAGCCGGTCGAGCGTCGCGTACCGCCGGGCGAGCACCACGGGAGCGTGGAACAGCGCGTCGACGATGCTGGTGCCCAGCTTGATCCGCTCGGTCAGCGCGGCCACGAAGGAGAGCGTCTCGATCGGCTCGTACGTCTCCCGGTAGTCGGCGGGGATGCGTTCGAGCTCGCCGTCCGGGCCGGGGAAGATCTTGGCGAGCGGGCGCAGGAGGCGCTCGTACGTCCAGAGGGCGGCGTAGTCGAGGCGCTCGGCTTCCTGAGCGACCCGCTTGATGTTGGCTACGGACGCGAGCGCCCCCGATGTCGGCAGTGCGATCCCTAGTTCCATACCACTGTGGATACCAGACGGTCACTCCGCGGGCAGGCGCTCCGGGAGCCCGAGCCGCGGGAACTGGTCGGCGTGGAAGGTGATGATCTCGGCGATCGCCCCGCCGGTGATGCGCAGGACGTCGAGCGTCAACGGCAGGTACGCGCCCGCCGGCTCCCGCCACAGGTAGAAGGCGGCGGCGGGCTGCCGATTTACCGCGGTCAGCATGGAGCGCATCGGTCCCAGGCCCTCGAAGCCGTCCGCGATCCAGTCGTTCACCACCGCCTCGCGGCCGATGAACAGGCCCGGCGTGGGCGGCATCGAGCAGCGGACGTCGTCCCGCAGCAGCGCGGCGAGCCGGCCGACGTCGGTGGCCACGGCGGCGTCGAGGAAGCGGCGCACCAGCTCGCGCGTCCCGGGGTCGCTCTCGCCGCCGGTCCAGTCCTGCCGCTCGGCGGGCAGGTGCTCCCGCATGCCGGCGCGGGCCCGCTGCAGGGCGCTGTTCACGGAGTTGACCGAGTCGCCGAGGAGCTCCGCGACGTCCTTCGCCGGCCAGCCGAGCACGTCCCGCAGGATCAGGGCGGCCCGCGGGCGCGGCGCGAGGTGCTGGAGTGCGACCACGTATGCCAGCTCGATGGTCTCCCGAGCGACGGCGGCGGTCTCCGGAGTGTTCTCGTCGAGCAGTCGGTCCGGATAGGGCTGCAGCCACAGCACCTCGCCACCGGTCGCGGGCTGCGGGCGGCGCTGGGCGAGCAGGTCCAGGCAGGCGTTGGTGGCGATCCGGTACAGCCAGGCCCGGAACGTCGAGCGGCCCGCGAAGGTCTCCCGCCGTCGCCAGGCGCGCAGGAACGTCTCCTGAACCGTGTCCTCGGCGTCCTCGAACGAGCCGAGCATCCGGTAGCAGTGCACGTGCAACTCCCGGCGGTGCCGCTCGGCCAGCCCCGAGAACGCCGGCTCCGCCAGCCGCGTGTCCGCAGTCATCACGTCATCCTTCCGTCTCGTCGTGTGCCTCGTACATGAGACGCGTGCGGGCGCGGGAACTCATCACTTCTGGTTGAGTGGGCTCATGACCAATCACGTGTACCGGCTGACCGAGGTCGTGGGGAGCAGCCCCACCAGCGTCGACGACGCGATTCGCACCGCTATTCGCAAGGCCGCCCAAACCGTACGCAATATCGAATGGTTTGAAACGCAGGAGGTCCGTGGGCAGGTGGCCGACGGTGACGTGGCGTATTACCAGGTCCGGTTGAAGATCGGCTTCCGCGTCGAGGACTGATCGAGTGGCGCCCTCGGCCGGGGACGAGTAGATCCATATGCATGGATGTGCGATCGGAGCTGTTCCGGCGCAAGCCGGTCGAGGACATCACGGACGAGGGAGGCAGCGGCCTCCAGCGGTCGCTCGGGCTGTTCCAGCTGACCGCGATCGGCGTCGGCGGCATCATCGGCGCCGGCATCTTCGCGCTGGCCGGGGCGGTCGCCAACAAGACGGCCGGCCCCGCGGTCGTCATCTCCTTCCTGATCGCGGGCGTGGCCTCGGCGTGCGCCGCGCTGTCGTATGCCGAGTTCGCCGGCCTGATCCCGCGGGCCGGCTCGGCCTACACGTACGGCTACGCGGTGCTGGGCGAGATCGTCGGCTGGTTCATCGGCTGGGACCTGCTGCTGGAGTACACGGCGATCGTCTCGGTGGTGGCGATCGGCATCAGCGGTTACTTCTCGTTCCTGCTGGACGACATCGGGATCCACCTGCCGGCGTGGATGCTGGGCGCGCCCGGCACCGGCCACGGGCACGTGATCGACCTCTTCGCGGTGGTGTTGTGCCTGCTCATCGCGTACCTGCTGAATCGGGGCATCCGCACGGCGGCCCGGACCGAGACGGCGGTGGTCGGCATCAAGGTCGCCGTCGTCCTGCTGGTGATCGTCGTCGGCATGTTCCACATCAATACGGCTAACTACACCCCCTTCTTCCCGTACGGGTGGGGAGGGGCGATCACCGGCGCCTCCACGGTGTTCTTCGCGGTCTTCGGCTACGACGCGATGAGCACCGCCGCGGAGGAGTCGCACGACGCCCGGCGCCACATGCCCAGGGCGATCATCTATTCGCTGGTCATTTCCATGATCCTGTACGTGCTGGCCTGCCTGGTCCTCACCGGCATGCAGCACTACACCGAGATCGACCCGGAGAGCGGCTTCAGCAGCGCCTTCGCCTCGGTCGGCCTCTCCGGCCTGGCCGACGTGATCGCGGTCGGCGCCATCATCGGCATCCTCACCGTGATGTTCACCTTCATGCTGGGCGTCACCCGGGTCTGGTACTCGATGAGCCGCGACGGCCTGCTGCCCCGCTGGTTCTCCCACCTGCACCCGGCCCGCCAGGTGCCCAGCCGGGTGACCTGGATCGCCGGCGTGGTCTCCGCGATCATCGCCGGCTTCCTGCCTATCGAGCAGGCCGCGGAGCTGACCAACATCGGAATCCTGCTCGCCTTCGTGGTCGTCTGCGTGGCGGTGATCGTGCTCCGCTACCGCCGCCCCGACCTGCCAAGAGCCTTCCGCCTGCCGGCGATGCCCGTGGTCCCCGCGATCGGCGTGCTGTTCTCGCTGTGGCTGATCACCTACCTTTCCCCGATCACCTGGCTCCGCTTCGCCGTCTGGTTCGTGCTGGGCCTTCTGGTGTACGCGTTCTACAGCCGCCACCATTCCGCCCTACGCTCCCCTCATGATCCGCGCAGTGATCATTGACGTAGACGACACCCTGTGCCTGACCGAGGAGGCCTCGTTCCACCTGGAGAACGAGGTGCTGACCCAGCTGGGCCGCCCACCGATGCCCCGCGCCCTGCACCTGGCCACCTGGGGCGAGCCCTTGCTGTCGGCCATCACCCACCGCTCACCCGGCGTGGACGTGACCCGCTTCGCGGCCCTGTTCCCGCCCGCCCACCAGCGCTACGTGGCTTCGGGTCGCCTGGACGTGATCCCACCCGAGAACCTGGCCACCCTGGACCACCTGCTCCGCCAGGGCCGAACAGTCATGCTCCTGACCTCCCGAGCCGAGCCGGAAGTACGCCACCTCCTCGCACCCGACCACGCCCTGGCCACCCGGGTAACCGCCGCCTACCACCAGGGCAATACCCGCTTCCGCAAGCCCGACCCCCGAGTCTTCGACGAGCTACTGTCCGAAACGGGCCTGAAGCCACCCCAGTGCGTCTACGTAGGCGACTCCCCAGGCGACGCGCTGGCCGCCGGCGGCGCCGGAATCCCCTTCATCGCCTGCCTCCAGAGCGGCGTCCGCGCCCTTCACGAATTCGACCCCCGCCACGTCACCGCAGCGGTGGACTCCTTCCCCCAAATCCCCTCGGTGATCGCGGCTTTGTAGTCAATTCCGAGGGTGCGTCCTTTCGCGGGCGGCGCCCGTTTCTGATTCGTGGTCGGTGGCGATTGGTGGTAGGCTCTGGAAATGGTGGAGGTCGCCGCGGAAGCTCGCTCGGAATATGCCGGGAAACGAATGGCGAGCCCGGTGATGAATTGTCGCTCGACCGTTGTTTTGGACGCCGCGCCGTGGTGGGTTGGAGCGCGGCGGATGGGTGGCGCGCGGGGCTTGCGACCGGCGCAGGCGTGGGCGTGCGGCTGGGTGGCTGCTTCGCGGGGATGCTGGGCGCGGGGCTTGCGTGGGCGTGGGTGTGCGGCTCGGCGGCCGTTCGGCTGGGAAGTTGGCCGCCGGGGCTTGCGCGGGCGCGGGCGTCGGCGCGGACGTGCGGCTGGGTGGTTGCTCGGCGGGGAGGTCGCGCGTGCGGCTCGGCGGCTGTTCGGCTGGGAAGTTGGCCGCCGGGGCTTGCGCGGGCGGGGGTGTGCGGCTGTGTGGCTGCTCCGCGGGGATGCTGGGCGCGGGGCTCGCGTGGGCGTTTGGCGTGGACGTGCGTCTGGGTGGCTGGTCGGCGGGGAGGTCGCGCGTGCGGCTCGGCGGCTGTCCGGCTGGGAAGTTGGCCGCCGGGGCTTGCGCGGGCGGGGGCGTGCGGCTGGGTGGCTGCTTGACTGCGAGGCTTGCCGTCGGCGCGGGCGCGGGATGCCGTGGCTGCTCAGGCTGGGCGATGACATGCTCGGCCTGGGTGGGCTGCTTTGGCGGGGCGGGTGGTCGGGTGGTTGCGCGCGCGGGCTGCTCTGGTGGCGTGGGCGGTTGGGTGGTTGCGTGGGTGGGCTCGGGAGTGGTCAGGGCTGCTGCCTCGGCGCGCTCGCGGCGTAGGCGCCACAGCTTTAGGCCATGGCGCTGGCGGAGGCCCCACTCGCGGTGTCGGGCGTGTTGCTCGCGAAAGCGCTCAGCCTCCTCAGAATAGCGGCGCGACTTGGTGCGATCGCGCATTCCGGCGAGTTCGGATCTGGAGAATAACCGTAGCTGTCCCACCCCGAAATTATCTCACCGAAAAGAGCGAGGCGGTAAGCCCGAACAACCATTGGATCATGCCAACCTGGGCCGGCAAATTGGCGTTGCGGAATGAAATCGATTCAATCCCACCGGGACATAATCCACCTAGCTGGAGGATGATTAGCCGCTGCCGGCCCAGCCCAACCCACCCAACATCAATGGGCGGTGTGAAGAGTGCGTGGGCAGGGGTGCCGGGCCGTGGGGAGCAGAGCCGGGCCACGACGTCACCGCGACGGGCGCCACGGTGGGTGCGTGGGCAGGGGTGCCGGGCCGTGAGGAGCAGACCCGGGCCACGACGTCACCGCGACGGGCAGGCGCAACGGTGAGTAGGCAGGGGCGCAGGGCCATGGCGAGCAGAGCGGGCACGACGCCAGCGCGACGAGCGGCACGATGGGCGAGCGGGCAGGGCACGACCGAGCGGGCAGCGCCGCGGACAAAGCCACCCCGATATTGCGTTGTGACCCCCACCGCCCCTGCGCCATCCTGATCACGGCCCCGGCGGCTTCAGAAGTACGCGCTCACGTACCGGATGCATTGGCGATCCAACCACGCTGATCCGGTGCCTTCTCGGCGACCGATCCTTCCCATCGGATCCGCTCCGGGGCCACCCCTACATCGGTGGGCCGCCCCATGCGCGCCCACGAAGCAACGAGGTGAATCAGTGTCCAAGACCGAGGTGATCGTTCAGAGCGGATTCCGTGGCCTGCGTTACTCCGACGGCCGCTTCGAGCAGGTGCTCGAGCCGGGTCGCTATGAGTTGCCCAAGCGGCGCGTGCGGCGGGTGCCGCGCGTCGTCATCGTGCCGATCGACGTGCGGGAGCGGGAGCTCACCATCAAGGGGCAGGAGATCCTCACGGCCGACAAGGTGGCCGTGCGGGTCAACATTGTCACGCACTTCCGGGTGGTCGACCCGCGGGCCGCCGTCGAGCGGGTGGCCGACTACGGCGACCGGATCTACAGCGACGTGCAACTGGCCGCGCGGCGGTCGCTGGCGTCGATGGCGCTCGAGGCCATCCTGACCAACCGTAACCAGCTCAGCGAGGACATCCTGCGGGACGTGGAGACCGTCTCGGCGGGCTACGGCGTGCAGATCATCCGGGCCGACGTGAAGGACCTGGTCTTCCCGGGCAACCTGCAGGAGATCATGAACCGGGTGCTGACCGCGCAGCGGGTCGCCGAGGCGCAGATGGTCGAGGCCCGCACCCGCACCGAGCGGGAGGCGCTGGAGGCGACCTCGAAGGCCGAGTCGACCCGCCGGGCCGCGGAGGCCGACGCCGAGGCGAAGCGGATCCGCGCCGACGCCGAGGTGGACGCGCTGCGCCGGCTGGCCGCGGCCGCTGAGGCGTACGCGCAGCACCCGGCCCTGCTGCGGCTGCGCGAGCTGGAGACGCTGGGCGCGCTCGGCGCCAACGCCGCCGCCCGCCTCTACATCGGCTTCGACAAGCACGCCGACGCAGTGACGGCGGAGTAAGGCTGAGCGCCCGGCCGGTCGAAACGCCGACCGGGCGCCCGCCCACCAGCACCTGATCAAACGTCGGCCCGTTCAGCCGCGGCAGCTCCATCTGCTCCACCCCGTCGAACACCCCGGCGGCCACCGCGGCCACGTCCGAAGGGTTCCACCGCGGCCCCATCAGCATCCGACGAGAGCCGCCCGCCGGCAGAGCGTCCCGGCCGGGGAAATCGTGCGCTGAAGATCTTCCGGAGCCAACCCAACTCCCCAGGCGGACGAAGGAGCTAAATCGAGCTAGTGGGCCGGAGGCTACTCACCCGTTTCGCCGTTGTGCAACGGGTCACGGCCGCGCAGCTCCGGGGAAGTTTCGTTGTTCCGCTCTTTCGTGTCGCCGCAAAGCGCGGGCAACTTTCCCACCTAGCTCGATTTAGTGCTAGCTCGGTTTAGTGACTCTGAGCGGGAACTTCGGAGGGCTGGATGACGTCTACCACCACCCCGTCGGCGGCCGGCCTGAGGCTGCTGCACGACTTCTCGCTGGAGATGACCGCCGGCGTACGGGAAAGGGTATTGATCTTCCGGTTCGGATCGGGTTGCCCGGCCCGGCCGGCATCCGCAAACTGCTGCGTTTCGCCGCGAGATTCGGCGTCGGGACCAGCGCGTCGATCGCCCGGAAGTACGGCCTGTCGCTGACCAACCTGATGGGCACGGCCGGCCCGGACAAGTTCCTGCGCGCGCTCGCCACCGACTATCACCCCGACCGGCACGGCGAGGTGAAGCTGCATTTCTACCCCTTCGGCGGGTTGCGGGCCACCTCGGAATGGCTCGCCGACTTCCGCCAGGGGCGGCTGACGTGACCGTACGGATCGAGCTGGCCGCCGACCCCGCCGTGCACGGCACCCTGCTCCAGCCGCCGCTCCCCGCCCACCTCGACCCGGCCGCGCTGATCGACCGGATCCCGGTCGGCAAGGACGTCGACGTCGGCATCCACCGCACCCCGGAGGGCGTGGCCGGCGACGTCCGCGCCGGGGAGCTGACGGGTCACCCCGGTGCCCGGCGGCGTCGGCCCGATGACCATCGCGATGCTGCGGGTCGACACCCTCGCCGCGGCACGATCAGCGCGCCAGGCAAGCGACGGAGAAAAGAGCGGTCAAAACCCCATACAGGTGTACGGCGTGAAGCCGTTCCCGCAGGAGTGACCGGTTCAGCAGAAGCGTGACGGCCGGGTAGAGGGACGCCACCACGGACGCGGGCGTGAGAGCCGACGCGGCCGCCGCGATGAACGCCGCGTCGGCGAGCGCGTCCGTGGCACCGACCGCCACGATCGGGGCGCGCAGCAGCGTCCGGTCGCAGCGGCCGAGCGCCACCGCCAGGGCCAGCGCGGCCAGCCCCTCGGTGATCCGGGCCGACGCGAGGGCCCAGAACTCGTCCGCCGCGCCGGCCTCGTGCAGCAGGACGAAGTAGACGCCGAGCCCCAGCGCGGCGCCGAGCCCGCACAGGTTCGCCGACCGCCGGCCGCGGCGAGCGGCGACCGATCCCGGGACCGGCCAGCCGGCCATCGTGCCGCCCAGCAGACCGGTCACCACGCCCAGCCCGGCGACGACGTCGAGCCGGTCGCCGTGCAGCAGCCCCCACCCGACCGGAACCAGGGCGGCGACCGCGGCGACCGGCGCCACCAGGGCGGGCGAGCCGTCCCGCATCGCCCGGTAAAGCAGGCCCATCGCCGGCATCCCGGCCACGCCGGCCGCGACGCCCAGCCACAGCCGTGCGTCTCCCGGCGGCGGCACCCCGCGGACCGCGGCCACCGGCAGGGTCAGCAGCATCGCGGCGACCTGCGAGCCGATCAGGATGGTCAGCACCGGAATGCGCCGGGCGAGCGCCCCCGCGAGGAAGTCGGACACTCCCCAGGCGGCGGCCGCCCCCGCCGCGACCGTCATCAGCCAAGCCATGCCCGTCAGGGGTGCGCACGGTCGGCGCCGGATACACAGGACGTCATGCGGCCGATGATGCCGGGCGTAAAGGCACAGGTCAGTCGCCCTGAGGTGGGTGCTCTGCGGGGGTAGCCCGATCGGTTCGACCGTCACGAACGAGTGGCGTGCCCGGTCTTGATGACATGTCGTCACCCAGCTTCGAAGCCGATATCCGCCGGCGACGTCCGCCGGCACGCGGAGCGGATCTACGGTCAGCTCAGCGCCGGCGTGATGCCGTGCGACGGCGCCTGGCCGGAGCCGGACACCAGGCTCCTCGACCAACCCGGTCCTCCCGAACTGACGACCGGCCCTCGGCCACCGCAGGGTGGAATGTCGCGTCCACCACGCACAGACCATCATGCGGTGGCCGTCCTCGTACCGCGGGATCCGAGGTCACCTCACCAACGGTGGCCGCCGTACCAGCTGCTTTGTCTGGGCGGTCCCGGCACACTTGGCCCGTGGAGCGTGATGAGTTCGGCGCCGCGGTGCGCCAGTTGCGGGAGAGTACGGCCCCTGCGGCTGTCGGGCTGCCGGTCGGTCGCCGGCGGGTGCGCGGGTTGCGGCGGGAGGAACTCGGCGAGCTCGCGGGGATGTCCGCGGATTACGTGCGCCGCCTGGAGCAGGGGCGCAGCCATCCGTCGGCCGGGGTGGTGAAGGCCATCGCCCGGGCGTTGCGGGTCGGGCGGGCGGATTACGAGCGGCTCAGCGCGCTGGCCGGGTACGCCGCCGCGGACGGGCAGGTGCCGACCGAGGTCGGTCCGGGTGCGATGCGGCTGCTGGAGCGGTTCACCGACACGCCGATGTTCGTCTCCGACGCGGCGATGAATCTGATCGCCGTGAACAGCGCGTTCCTGGCCCTGCGGCATTGGGACCTGACCGGGGACCCGTGGGAGTGGAACATCGCCTGGCGGAGCTTCTGCGATCCGTTCAGTCGTTTCCAGCAGTCCGCCGCCGATGCGACCGATCATCAGACGATCCTCGTGGCCCAGCTGAGGAGCGCGCTGTTGCGTTACCCCGCCGATGCCTCGCTGGCCGCGCTGGTCGACGAGTTGCGGACCCGAAGCCGCCTGTTCGACACCCTGTGGCGCACGCCCCGGCCGGTGGCGGCTTACGAGAGCAGCGCCGAGTTCATTCATCCGGAGGCCGGCTCGCTCACCCTCGTCGGCAGCCTGCTGGCCATCCCGGGCGATGACTTGGCGGCGTTGATGCTTACCGCGGCGCCGCAGTCGGCGGACGCGGCGCGGCTCGCGGAGATCGTCGGCGACGCCGGGGAGCCGGCCATCGTCAAGGTGGGCCTACCTGGCCCAGGCTGATCCCGCCGGTACCTGCGAAGTTTGGTGACGTCTCCAGCAACCGCCAGATGGACGGCGTTCACGGAAGCAGGTGCAGCAATGAAGGCAGTACGTTTTCACGAGTTCGGTGGTCCCGAGGTTCTGCGCTACGGGGACGTGGCGGTGCCTGTCCCGGCCGCCGGTCAGGTCCGGATCCGGGTCGCCGCGACGTCGTTCAACGGCGTCGACGGCAACATCCGCGCCGGCTACATGCAGGGCCCGATCCCGGTCGAGCTGCCGCACACGCCCGGTATCGACGTCGCCGGCGCGGTCGACGCACTCGGCGATGACGTGGCCGGCATCGCGGTCGGCGACCGGGTCATCGGTTTCCTGCCGATGACCGGGCCCGGGGCGGCGGCGGAGTATGTGATCGCGCCGGCCGAGATCCTGACCGGCGCACCCCGGAACATCCCGCTGGCCGACGCGGCGGCGTTGCCGCTGGTCGGTCTGACCGCCTGGCAGGCGCTGTTCGACCACGGCAAGCTGACCGCCGGCCAGCGGGTGCTGATCAACGGCGCCGGGGGAGCGGTGGGCGGATACGCCGTCCAGCTGGCCAAGGAAGTCCGTGCCGAGGTGGTCGCCACGGCCGGGCCGCGCAGCGCCGAGCGGGTCAAGGCGGCGGGCGCCGGCGAGGTGATCGACCACACCACCACGGAGGTGACCGCGGCGGTGACCGAGCCGGTCGATCTCGTCCTCAATCTCGCACCGGTCGCTCCGGAACAGCTGGCCGCGCTGCTCACGCTGATCCGGGACGGCGGCACCCTGGTCAACACCACCGTCTGGATGCCGGCCC
Source organism: Actinoplanes subtropicus (assembly GCF_000721705.1). Taxonomy (GTDB): domain Bacteria; phylum Actinomycetota; class Actinomycetes; order Mycobacteriales; family Micromonosporaceae; genus Actinoplanes; species Actinoplanes subtropicus. The sequence goes on along the minus strand of NZ_JOJL01000006.1, from coordinate 219,976 downwards.
CCTCCGACGAGGCGCGCGGTGTGCGCGGCATCGACCTGTTCGTCCGCAGCGACGCCGATCAACTCGCTGACCTGGCCGCTCGCGTCGGCACCGGTGAGCTGCGCGTCGAGGTCGCCCAGCGGGTCCCGCTGGCGGAGTTGGCGGCGGTGCACGCCCAGGCCGCCGCCGGGACGTTGCCCGGCAAGACCGTCATCGTCGCCCCGGCCGCCTGATCCCGATCGGTGAGGCCGACTGGGCGCGGATCCTGGAGGCGGGGCCGAACCTGATCGCGCTCGAACTGCGTCAGCTCAGCGGCGCGTTCGCCGCCGCCTCGGCCGACGGTGGAGCACTCGGCCGTTTCACCGCACCGCTGCACTACTACGGGGTCGGTCTGGCCGGTGCGGAGACCACCCCGGACCTCGAGGCCGTACGGTCGGCGCTCGAGCCGTCCTTGACCGGATTCACGTCGCCCAACTTCGTCGACGACTTCCGGCGGCCGCAGCGACGTACGACGACCGCGGTGCGGTAGACGACCTTCGCGACGCGATCGGCCCGGGTGGAACGCGGCACCGGTGGCCGGACAACCGCCCAGCTGTGCGCAACCAGCACGATGTCGCGCAGGTCGCGACGGTCGATCTCGTCGACCACGAAGTCAACGCGCTGAGTCGTGACTTCGGTCGCGAACATTCCTGTGCGCGAATGTCCTGCGCGGAACCGGACCCGGCCGCAACGTGCCGCGCTGCCGGTCTCGGCCGGTCGTTCTAGGAGACGGTGGTGGGCAGCGTCGTGGTGCCGCCGCCCGAGCCGGCCGTCAGGGCGACGGTCAGGGTGGCGGTGGCGGTGTCGTTGGTGCCGGTGATCGCTATCCGGCCGTACGAGGTGAAGTCGTAGCTCCCGGTGGCGGACGGCGTCGAGGTGATGGTGAGCGTGGCGCTCGCGCCCGCCGGCAGGGTGACGCCGCAGTAGGTGATCGAGCCCAGGAGCCGGGGGGTGCACCCGTTCGTACCGGTGGCGTGCGTCGGGTGCGCTTTCGCCGGGATGTCGATGCCCATCGACACGTTGAGGGGGCCGGCCGTCGTGTTGGTGGCGGTCGCGGTGACCTGCGCGCTGCTGCCGAGCGCGATGCCGGCCGGTGCGATGGCGATGCTGCTGAGCACCGGCGGAACGGCCGCCTGGGCCGGCTGCGCGCCGGCGATCAGCGCGGCCGCCGGGAACGCGGCCGCCGCCGCGAGCCCGACGAGACGAGTGTGGCGCTGAGTCTTCTGCATGGTGACAGCGTTACACCGGCCGGCTGAAGCCGCGCTGGTGTGGCGCTGAAGCGGCCCGCCGCCACGGGCCGCTGCGCCTCGCCGTCAGCCCTGGAACTTGCCGATCACCTTGGTGTAGTCCAGGTTGCTGGTGTCCCGGCTGAGCTCCCAGTAGGTGAATCGGGTCAGGCCGTGCTGCTGCACGTACGCAAGCATGGTTTTGAAGTTGGCGACGGTGACGTTGCCGTTCGAGTCGGTCTGGCCGTTCATCGACGAGATGCCCTGCTTGGCGTAGATGCTCGCGTCGGAGCCGCCGAGGGCCGACTTGAGCTGCTTGTGCAGGCCCTCGCTGGCGGAGACGGTGGCCTTGCCGTGGTCGAGGCTGGAGTCGTTGTCGGAGAAGTCGAACGGCATGATCGTCCAGTTGTCGACCGGCGAGCCGATGGCGGCCGCCTGGCCCGGGATGCCCGCCTCGTCGCCCTCGAGCCCGTTCTTGCCGGTGCCGAGGGTGAGGATGGTCGAGATGCCGGCGTTCTTCTGCTTGACGATCTTCAGCGCCTTGAGCACCTTCTTCGACTGGCTGACCTCGCCCGCTTCCAGGTCGATGTCGATCGCCTTGAGCTTGTAAAGATCAATGACCTTCTGGTACGCGGCGGCCAGCTTGGTCTCGTTGGAGCACGAGTTGCCGAGCTTGTTGCCGGAGTAGCCGCCGAACGACACCACCACGTCGCCGCCGGCGCCGCGGATCGCGTTGATCATCTTCTGCTTGCTCGAGTCGTTGAGGGTGCCCGAGTCCCAGGTCGGGGTGCAGGTGCCCTTGTTCAGGATGAAGGCGATGGTGAACGCCTTGACGCCGGTCGCCTGCATGACCTTGACCGGGTCCTTGGAGCCGCTGACGGGGGTGTAGATGTACGGGGCGCCGCCGCGGACCGCGAGGCCGGTGGTGGCCGCCTCGCTGACCGACATGCCGGCCCAGATCCCGCCGGCGGCGACGGCCGCGACGAGGCCACAGGTGAGCGTTCTGCGGTACTTCATGGGTTCCTCCGTCGACGACTCGCGGTGGCCGGGCAGCCACCGCGGGGGGATTCGATCGACGTCGATGGTATTCGTAAAGTTGTCTAACAGATAGACTCTTTAAAGATTATTTATGGCGGCACGCACGGGCGGTGCGCGGTAAGCGTTTACCCGCCAGGGTGCTTGCGGGCGCCCCGGTGGCGGCCGGGACGCCCGCAAGCGCTTACCGCACCTGGACCAACGCCAGCAGAGGCGGGCCCGCGTTCCCGGCCCGGTCGATCGCTCGGTACAGCACCGTGTGCAACCCGCGGCCGGTGACCGTGAGCGGGCCGGTGTAGGTGTGCCACGTGCGGTCGCGGTCCACCCGGTACTGGACGAGCCGCACGCCGGAGGTCGCGTCCGAGGCGGTCAGCCGCACCGTCGCCGACTTCTTCGCGCTGGTCACCTTCGCGCCGGCGGCCGGCTTCACCGTGTCGCGCCGTACGGTCAGGACGCTCACCGGCGACCGGTTGCCCCAGCTGTCGGTGGCGCGGACCGATACCGTCGTCACGCCCTCGTGCACCGCGATCGGCGCGGTGTAAGCGCGCCACGGGCCGCCGTCGACGCGGTACTCGCGGGACGCGACGCCGGACGGGTCCTCGGCCGTGACGATCACCGACACGGCGCCGGTGTACCAGCCGTCCGTGCCGGTGGGCCGGGCCGGGGTGGTGGCCGCGGTGACCGTCGGGCCGGTCACGTCCGGCACCAGCGGGACGGTGATGCGCTGGGCCGCCGACGTGTTGCCGGCGCGGTCGGTGCCGCGGAACTCGATCTGCTGAACCCCGTTGACCGTGAACGGCGCCTGGTAGGTCTGCCAGTCGCCGGTGCCCACCCGGTACGCGATGGCGGCCACGCCCGACTCCGGGTCCTGCGCGGTCAGCGTCACCGTCGACCTCGTGCCGGCCGTGGTCACGCTCGCCGCGGTCATCGGCGGCTCGGCGTCGACCTGGACCCGGACGTCCACCGGCGCGCTGAGGATGCGGTTGTCGCCGCGGGCCCGGTAGGACACGGTGTAGCTGCCGGCGGGCAGGGCGACCGGCCCGGTGTAGGTGACCCAGTTGCCCGGCGTCAGCGCGTACAGCAGCTCGCTGTTGCCGGACCCGCCGGTCAGCGTGAGCGTCGCGCCCGCGCCCAGCCACCCCGATGCGGGCAGCGACGAGGTCGGCAGCACGCCGGTGTAGGCGAGCGGGTCCACGCTCTCCAGCGTCGGCACGACCGGCTTGATCAGGCCGTCCGCGTCGAAGGACAGCCGGTCGATGGTGGTCTCCCGGTGCGTCCCGTCGCCGCCGGGAATCGCGAAGCGGTGGTAGGCGATGTACCAGTCGTCGGTGCCCGGCACCTGGATGATCGAGCTGTGCCCGGTGCCGAGGATGCCCAGCGACCGGTCCTTGGACAGGATCACGCCGCGGGCCGTGAACGGACCGTACGGGCTGGTCGCGGTGGCGTAGCCGACGCGGTAGTCCTCGCTGCGGGTGTCGTCGATGGAGTACGTCAGGTAGTAGACGCCCTTCCGCTTGTTCATGAACAGGCCCTCGCGGAAGTCGGTGAGCCCGGTGATGGTCTGCCGCGCGCCCAGCGAGGTCAGGTCGGCGTTGAGCGGCGCGACGTAGGCGGTGCTGTTGCCCCAGTAGAGGTAGTTCTGCCCGTCGTCGTCGGTGAACACCGCCGGGTCGATCTGCTGCGCGCCGCCGAAGTCCTTGCGGTCGACCAGCGGCTTGCCCGAGTCGGTGAACGGCCCGAGTGGTGAGTCGGAGGTCGCCACCCCGATGTTGCCCGCCGCGCAGAAGTAGAAGTAGTACTTCCCGTTGGCGTACGCCGCCGTCGGCGCCCAGGCGTTGGTGTGCGCCCACGAGACGTCGGCCAGGTCCAGGATCGTGCCGTGCTTGGTCCAGTTGGCCAGGTCGGTCGAGGACCAGACGGTGAAGGTCGTGCCGCTCCAGCCGTCGAAGCCGTCGGTGGTCGCGTAGATGTAATAGGTGTCGCCGAAGCGCACGATGTTCGGGTCGGCGTACAGGCCCGGCAGCACCGGCGAGCGCATCACGTGGGTGGTCACCGTGTAGCCGCGGGTTGTTCCGTCCGGGCTGGTCACGGTGATCCGGCGCGCGGCCGACCAGTCACCGGCATCCGCGCCGGCGACGGTGGAACCGGCGGCGACGGTGAAGGCCGGGGCGAGGTGCCGCAGGTCGGTGCCCGCCTTGACCGGCAGCACGATGGTGCCGGCGTCGCTGTCGATCAGCGCCGGCGCCTTGAGGCTGTCCAGCGTCACGTCCGTCACCCGGGTGGCGTTCGCGCCGAGCCGGGCCACCTCGTCGGCGCTCAGCGCCCGGTTGTAGAGGCGGAAGTCGCGCATCTTCCCCTTGAAGTAGTGGTCGGCGGTGTAGTCGGAGCGCCCGATGTAGTTCGCCGTCGTGACGCCCCCGCCGATCGAGCCCGGCGTCAGGGTGGTGGCCGCGTTGGCCCCGACCTGCCGGCCGTCGAGATAGAGCGTCGATTTCCCACCCCCGATGGTGTACGTGAGGGTGTGCCACGCCCCGCGGGAGAGCGCGCCACTGCCGGTGGCGTTCTGCTCGGTGCTCCAGTTGCCGGAGGCGATCGCCGCCCGGTAGGCGCTGTCCCCGGTGCTGAACACGTAGCCGTTGCCGGCACCCGAGGACGTATTGCCCATGCCCCACAGGAAGTACGGCGTCTGCTGCGCCGGATCGATCCAGGTTTCCGCCGAGACCGTCATGGCGTCCAGGCCGGCCATCGCGTTGTCGGGCAGCCGCACGTAGCCGTCGGTCCCGCCGAAGGTGAGGCTGCCGCCGGCGAAGGAGGCGCCGCCCACCAGCTGCGCGTTGTTGCCGTTGCCGGAGGCGTCGGCGGCGTCGGTGGCCAGCGGGTAGCGGGCGACCAGGCCGTCGGCGCCCGCCGGGAGCGGATTCGGCACCTTGGCGAGCCGGTTGAGCTCCGCCTGGGTGATCGGCAGGACCGTGCCGTGCCGCGGGCTGGCCGGCAGCGTGTAGGACGGGGGCACCTTCCACTGCGGGTGGTTCAGGTCGTCGGTGCCGAGCGGGATGTAGCCGCGGCCGCCGTACTCGTCGACGAACAGGTAGTACTTCGAGCCGGACGTGTCACCGTCGTTGGCTCGGAACGCGGTGGGACCCTCGACGGCCGAGGTGCCGGCGTTCTTGCCGATGCAGGATGCGACGATCTTCCAGTTCGGGTTGTTCTTGTCCCACGCCGGGTCCGAGGCGTCGTCGACCGCCACGAGCGAGTCGGCCCGCTCCTGGATGATGTCGCTGCACCCGGTGACGCCGCCCTCGTCCTTGGTGAACCGGTGGTAGACGCCGCCGTCCTTGATCACCGTGCTGTCGATCCGGGACGAGCCGAAGTCCTGCCACACCTTGGGCTGGCTGAACGTCACGAAGTCGCGGGTGGTGGCGTACAGCATCTTGTTGTAGGTGTCCCCGGTGTGACCGGGGTCGGAGGCGGCGTAGATCTTCGACGCCCAGAAGACGACGTACGAGCCGAGCTCGGCCGACCAGAACGCCTCGGGCGCCCAGGTGTTGCCGGCCGTCGGCGGGGAGACCAGCACGTGCCGCTGCTGTCCCCAGTTGACCAGGTCGGTGGACTCCCAGACCTCGAGGTAGCGGCTGCCCTGGCGCTGCGAGGCGTCCCACGAGGTGCCGCCGCCGATCGACAGGTCGGTGGCGATCAGGTAGAACTTGTCGCCCTCCGGCGAGCGGATCAGGAACGGGTCGCGCAGGCCCTTGGTGCCCAGGGTGGAGGCCAGCGCCGGGTTGCCGCCGTTGAGCTCCTTCCAGCGCAGCGCGTTGTTGCCCTCGCTGGCCGCGAAGTAGATCTTCTCGCCGGCCACCGTGTTGCCGGTGAAGTAGGCGAAGGCGTAACCGGTGAGCGGAGCCGGCGCGGGCAGCGGCGGCACGACCGCGGTCAGCGTACGGCTGGCGACCGCGGAGCCGACCCGGACCGTCGCGGTCAGCCCGACCTGGCGGACCGCGCCGCCGGGGGCCGGCCGGTGCACCTCGCCGGTGGTGCCGACGGTCGCCGGGTCGGCGGACGCCCAGGAGATCCGGCTCTGGTAGCGGCCGGTCTCCGGCAGGGTCAGGTTGCCGCGTACGTCATCGATGTTGACGACGGTGAGCGACGCGGCCGCCTCGGCGGCCTTCGCGGTGTCGGACAGGTCGGCGAGGACGGTCACCGCGAAGTCGCGGGTCTCGGTCACGTCGCCGCTGCTGACGGTCGCGGTGAGGGTGACGTGCGCGTCGGCGGCCGGCCGGGTCACCACGCCCTGGTTGCTGATCACCGCGGGGTCGGAGGACGACCAGGAGATCGCGCTGCCGTACGCCGGCCCGGTCGCCGGCAGGCTCAGGTCGCCGGTCACCGCGGAGGTGTCGCCGAGCGTCAGGGCGGCCTTGTCGGCGGCCACCCGCGTACCGTCCGTCAGGGCGATGAAGGCGGCCTCGGTGGCGCTCAGCGCCCGGTTGTAGATCCGGAAGTTGCGGACCTGACCCTTCAGGTACGCGTCCGCGGTGTAGACCGAGCGGCCCAGGTAGTTCGCGCTGGTCGAGCCGTTCCCGATGCTCCCCGGGGTCAGGGTGACGCCGGTCTGGGTGGCGACCGCCTTGCCGTTCAGGTACTCGGTGGCGACGCCGTCGCCGGTCAGGGTGTACGCGATGCTCTGCCACACCCCGCGCGGGAGAGCCGCCGAGGAGGCCGCGGTCTTCTCGGTCGACCAGTTGCCGCTCGCGATCGAGGTCCGGTAGCTGTCGCCGGTGGCGAACAGGTAGCCGTTGCCGACCCCCGAGGCGTTGGTGTTGCCCAGCGCCCAGATCATGTACGGGGTGTTCTGCGCCGGGTCGATCCGTACGTCGGCCGAGACGGTGATCTGCTGCAGCCCGGACATGATGTCGTTGGGCAGCTTGATGTGCCCGTTGGTGCCGCCGAACGACACGCCGCCACCGTCCATCCAGGTGGCATCGCCCTGCAGGCTGCCGTCCCGGCCGTTGCCGGAGGCGTCGGTCACGACGGTGCCGGTGCTCTGCGTCAGGTCGTAGCGAAGCAGGAGTCCATCGGCGACCTCCGCCGACGCGGACATCCGGCCGGCGCCCACCACGGCGACGGCGGAGATCAGGATGACGACGGCGCGCACGAGCGCACGTCGGACAGCGGCAACCATGGCGGCCTCGATCGCGGGGGTACGTGGGGCGCCGCTGCGAATTCCGGCGCGGGAATGCCGGAAGTGTTAACGATAACAATCATGGGTGTCAAGATTCTGTTACGCGGCCGCGACCTCGGCCCCGCTCAGCATCGCGTCGATGGTGGCGGCCGGGAGCGGGCGGGCGAAGTGGAAGCCCTGCACGTGCCGGTAGCCGAGCTCGTGCAGCCGCTCCGCCTGTTCGGCCGTCTCCACGCCCTCGGCGACCGTGCGCAGACCCATCGTGCGGGCGATGCCGGTCAGCGCGGTGACGATCGCCTCCTGCTGCGGGGTGCCGCCGAGGCCGTCGACGAACGACTTGTCCACCTTGATGACGTCGACCGGGCAGGTACGCAGCAGGCCGAGCGACGAGTGGCCGGTGCCGAAGTCGTCCAGCGCGATGCTGACTCCGAGGTCGGCCAGCGCCTGCACGGTGGCCAGGGCGCGCCCGCCGCCGAAGACCGCGGTCTCGGTGATCTCGATGGTGAGCTGGCGGGCCGGCACGCCGTGCCGGGCGAGCGCGTCGGCCACCACGTCCGGCAGGGCCGGGTCGAGCAGTTGCCGGGCGGAGACGTTGACGGCGATCGAGCGCAGCGCGTCCGGGCCGTGCGCGCGCCGCCACGCCGCGGCCTGCGCGCACGCCGTGACGATGATCCAGGCGCCCAGCTCGACGATCAGGCCGGTGTCCTCGGCGACCGGGATGAACTCGGCGGGGGAGACCACCCGGCCGTCCGGCGGGGTCCAGCGGATCAGCGACTCGACGCCGGTCATCCGGCCCTCCGGCAGCTCGACGACCGGCTGGTAGAGCAGCTGGAACTCGCCGGCGGCCAGCGCCCGGCGCAGCTCGGCCGCGATCGTGGCGTGCTGGCTGAGTCGGCGTTCGAGCGAGGCGTCGTAGCGGACCAGCCGGCCGCCGCTGCCGGTCATCGCCTCGCGCAGCGCGATCTCGGCCTGCCGGTAGAGGTCGCCGTCGCCGTCCGCGAGGCCGATCGACACGTCGACCAGCACCTCGTGGCCGGCCGCGTGCAGCGGTTCGGCGCCGGCTTCCAGCAGCCGGTCGAGGAAGCCCGGGCCGGCCAGCGCGCCGAACTCGTCGCCGCCCAGCCGGGCCACGACCGTCCCGTCGCCGGCGAGCCGGGTCAGGCGTTCGGCGTACGCGATGAGCAGTGCGTCCCCGGCCTCGGGACCCAGCGCGTCGTTGAGCGCCCGGAAGTCCTTGAGATCCAGGAGTACGACGCTCCGCCCGCCGCCGGCCGCGGCCGCGAAGTAGCGGCGGTTGTACAGCCCGGTCAGGTCGTCGTGCATGGCGTGGTGCGCGACCGTGGTCAGCAGGGCCGCGTTCTCGGCCAGCGCGATCGCCTGCCGGGCGACCACGAGCAGCAGCAGCACCGCGGTCCCGCCGACCTGCACCACGCTCAGGTGGCCGGTACGCACGAAGATCGTGGCCAGCAGCACGCTGGTCATGCCGGTGGCGACCAGCGGGATCGCGGTGCCCCGGCGGTACGCGGACGGGATCACCGAGCGGGTCCGCCGCCGGCCCGAGCCGGTCAGGTCGCGCCGCTGCGCGCGGGCGGCCAGGACGCCGAACATGCCGACGAAGGGCAGCACGGCGGCGCTGCCGTTGAGGTACGGCCACGGGCGCAGCACCGACATCAGGATCGTGGAGAGCGGCCCGGACAGCCCGATCGGCGCCAGCCACCAGAGGCCGGCCCGCGGCACCGGGCTGGCGTGCGCCGCCATGATCTTCACGACCACCACCACGCCGGCCACCGCGATCGCCATCATCGCGATGTTCAGCCACCAGGCCGAGGCGCCGACCCCGAACCGGTCGAGGAACCAGCCGACGTACTGCGAGGAGGCGATGCCGGCGGTGACGGCGACCACGGCCACGTCGAGGACGGCCGTGGTCAGCTGGCGCCAGGTGCCGCCGCCGCCGGGCAGCCGCAGCAGCGCCGAGATGGCGAGGAGCGTGCCGATCACGTACAGCAGCAAGGTCCTGGCGCTGATCGGCGGCATGCCGGTGTAAGCGGTGGCGCCGACGTCGACGGTCTGGCTCAGGGTCGCCACGAAGACCGCGCCCATGCCGAGGGCGACGCGCCGCCAGAACCGGCGCAGGGCCCCGCCGGTGAGCCCGGCCGCGCCCCGGAAGGCGGCGACGGCGAGGCCCGGGCCGGCCACCGCCGGGATCCAGACCAGCAGCTTCGGGAAGCCGTGCCGGACGCCGAGCGCGATCAGCAGCAGCTCGCCGATCGCCAGGAGCAGGGCGATCGGCGTGTGCCAGGCGCGCCAGCGAACCACCACGCCTCCCTCCCCGTTCCGGTCGTCTCCGGGTTGATCGGCAGGCCGGACGGGAAGTTGACATCGTCGGACCGGGAACCTGGGGGTCTGCTGTGACCTGGTCCTCCCGGGTGGCCGGAGGGTTGTGGTCGGCATAACGTCGAGGTGACGAATCTTAGGGGAACCTTTGGCGGATGTCGTGGGTGCCGGCCGGCGGCGCAGCCCGGTCTGGGCGCGCTGGCTCATCGCCGTGGGCGCGTCGCTGCTGGTCGTTAGCACCGGCGTGATCGTCGCCGGCAAGGTGCTGGTGGATTCGGCGACCGGCTCGATCCATCAGCAGAGCCTGCTCGGCGGCGCGCAGGGTGCCGCGCAGCGGGCGCACGCCCAGATCACCGGGGCGAAGAACATCCTGCTGGTCGGCCTGGACACCCGGCCCGGCTGGGCGAAGGAAGGCCAGCTGAGCCGCTCCGACTCGATCATCCTGCTGCACATCCCGGCCGACCGCTCCGGGGCGTACCTGATCTCCCTGCCGCGCGACAGCTACGTGCGGATCCCGGCGTACAACAACGGCGCGCAGAGCTATTCCGGCGGAAAGAACAAGATCAATTCCGCTTTTGCGTACGGGAGCAGGGGCCTGACCGGTGCGGCGGCCGAGTCGCACGGCTTCGAGCTGCTCGCGCTGACCGTGAAGAACCTGACCGGGATCACCCCGGATGCCGCCGCGGTCATCGACTTCTCCGGGTTCACCCAGGTCCTGCAGCTGCTCGGCAAGGTCTGCATGTACGTCGACGAGAACGTCACCTCGATTCACCTCGGGCACACCGCCGACGGCAAGACGGCGGTGCCCTACACGACCGACTCGGCCGGCGCCAACCCGCGCAAGGTCCCCGGCGTCACGCCGAACTTCTACGCCAAGGGCAACCACTGCTTCACCCCGGCCGAGGCGCTCGACTTCGCCCGGCAGCGCGACCTGCTGGCCAACCACGACTCCGACTACGGCCGGCAGCGCCACCAGCAGCAGCTGCTCAAGGCGATCCTGAAACAGGCGGTGCACGACGGGCTGAACTCGCCGACCAAGCTGCCCACCCTGCTCGCCGCGATCGGCAAGACGATGACGGTGGACACCGGCGGCATCGCGCTGGAGGACTGGGCGTGGGCGATGAAGGGGCTCAATCCCGACCAGATCGTCACACTCAAGACCAACGACGGCAAGTTCAACAGCCGCAGCGTCGCCGGCATCGGCGACGTGGAGATCCTCGACCAGACGAGCATGGCCATGCTGAAGGCGGCCAAGGACGACACCATGGCGGCCTTCGTGGCCGCACACCCCACCTGGGTCGCCTCCAGCTAGACATCTTCGGGGTGGCTTGCCAGGGCCCGGGGGCTGCGTGGTTGCTGCTTGTGCGGCCGCTCGGGCTGAGTGGGTGGCAGTTGCGTGAGCGGCGGCCGGCCACAACGGTGGTGACTTGCTGTTCGTGACGAACGGATGCGCTTCAAGGTTCATCGACGGCCGGCGCACGATGGTGACTTGCTGCTGAGCCGGATCAGCCGGCGCGGGTACCGTGGCCGCATGAGTCAAACCGAGACCGCCATCCTGGCCGGCGGTTGCTTCTGGGGCATGCAGCAACTCATCCGCCGCCGGCCCGGCGTGCTCAGCACGCGGGTCGGCTACTCCGGTGGCGACGTGCCGGACGCCACCTACTACAACCACGGCACCCACGCCGAGGCCATCGAGATCACCTTCGACCCGGCCGTCACCTCGTACCGGGAGCTCCTGGAGTTCTTCTTCCAGGTCCACGACCCGACCACCCTGAACCGGCAGGGCAACGACGTCGGGCTCAGCTACCGCTCGGCCATCTTCTACACCACCGACGAGCAGAAGCGGATCGCCGAGGACACCATCGCCGACGTGGAAGCCTCCGGCCTCTGGCCCGGCAAGGTGGTCACGGCGGTCGAGCCGGCCGGCCCGTTCTGGGAGGCCGAGCCCGAACACCAGGACTACCTCGAACGCATCCCGGACGGCTACACCTGCCACTTCCCGAGGCCAGGCTGGGTCCTCCCACGCCGCAACGCCACCCCGGCGTAACAGGGGTCGTCACCCACGTCGACGGAGGTGACCCTTGAGCCGGCGCCGGATGTCCTGCTGCTGCACGAAGGGCCGGTAGGGGAGCGGCCGGGCCAACTCGGCCGGGCGTCGATCCGGGGCCTGCTCGAACGGCGGGCGCCCGCCCTGACGCTCTGCGGGCACGTGCACTGGGACGAGCCGGTGGCGGCCCTCGGCGGCGGGCATGTGGTCAACGTGGACGCCCGGGTGGTGGTCTTCACGGCCTGAGCGTCGGTGCGCGTCGTTGTTAGACTGCCGCCTATGCCGGAGTTTTCCGACACCGAGGCGTTCCTCGACCCGGACGCTTCGCGGGAGTATCTGCGGTCCTGGAAGGCGAATGCCGAGGCGACGGCGGCGCGAGCTCAGGCCATGGCCGAGCAACTCGGGCGGTTGCGGGTCACGGCCAAGGATGACAACGGGCTGGCCGAGGTCACCATCGACTCGTCGGGCGTGCTGCTCGATCTGGAGCTCACCGAGCGGATCCACCGGTACGCGCCGGATGCCGTCGCGCGGGCGGTCATGAGTGCGCTGCGGGCGGCAAGGCAGACGGCCGCGCGCCGGGCGCAGGACATCGCGGTCGAGGCCATGGGGCCGGATTCGCTGTCCGCGCGGACCATCGCGGACCGGATGCGGGAGCAGCTCGAACGGCCGGAGGCCGGGGCGGAACCGGGGGAACGGGGGTAGGGACGTGTCGGACGCCTTTCAGGTGGACTCGTCGCAGCTGTATCGGCACGCGTCCAACGTCATGGGGGTGCGCGACCAGCTCACCGCGATCAAGAACGCCAGCACCGCGATCTCGGCGGACCATTCCGCGTACGGCATGCTCTGCGGTTGGATTTCGGCGATCCTCGAGAAGCGGCACGCGGGGCAGGACTCGCTCTACGGGTACGTCGAGGAGAACCTGCGACTGATGGCCGACGCGGTCGGCGCCGCCGGCAAGGAGTACGACGCCACCGACACCTCGGCGCAGGCGCGGATCAAGGCATCCGGCGGCGGGGTGGGCTGACCATGGTGGCGTACTCCAATCTGGTCGCCACGACGACCACCACCCGGACGGCGTGGACCGGATCGTCGCTGGCCGACGGCTTCCAGGGCCTCTACCAGTCGGTGCAGGGCGGCAGCTGGGTCGACGGGGTGCTGGCCGGTGGCTCGCTGGTCGGCGACGCCGCGGCCACCATCGTCGACCCGTTCGGCGCGCTGCTGTCCAACGGGCTGGGCTGGGCGATGGAGCACTTCCAGCCGCTGCGGGAGATGCTCGACAGGCTGACCGGCATCCCGGACAAGGTGGCCGCGCACGCCCAGACCTGGAACAACATGGCCGGCGCGCTGGCCTCGATGGCCGAGGACCTGAAGGCCGGCCTGGCGAACGACCTGCCCGACTGGGGCGGGACGGCGGCCGCGTCGTACCAGAAAATGATGAACAACAACGTGGACGGGCTCGGCGGGCTGAGTGTGCTCGCGGCCACCATGTCGTCGGCGACCCAGGCGGCCGGCAACCTGGTGCAGTTCACCCGGGACATCGTCCGCGACCTGATCTGTGACCTGGTCGGCCGGGTGATCGTCTGGGCCGCCGAGGCGCTCGCCGTGGTCACCATCCCGATCGTGACCGCCCAGATCATCTCGGCGGTCGCGAAATGGTGCGGCCGGATCTTTGGATACACCGGCGCTCTGATCAGTAGCCTGGAGAACCTGACCACCCTGCTTGAAGGCTGAGGAAAAGTGACCATCCGGCTCGGCTACCAGATTCCCAACTTCACCTACCCCGGCGTCGCCGACGAAGATCTCTTCGCGACCGTCGCTGCCCAGGCCCGCGAGGCCGAAGCGTCCGGGTTCGACACCGTGCTGGTGATGGACCACTTCTACCAGCTGCCCGGCATCGGCACGCCGGAGATGCCGATGCTCGAGGCGTACACGACGCTGGCCGGCCTCGCCTCGCTGACCGAGACGATCCAGCTCTCGGCGCTGGTGACCGGCAACACGTACCGGAACCCGGCGCTCACCGCGAAGACCGTGACCACGCTGGACGTGGTCTCCAAGGGCCGGGCGATCCTCGGGATCGGGGCCGGCTGGTTCGAGCGGGAGCACCACGACTACGGCTTCGAGTTCGGCTCGTTCGCCGAGCGCTTCGAGCGGCTCGAGGAGGGGCTGGAGATCATCGCGCCGATGCTGCGCGGCGAGCCGGCGACGCTCGAGGGCAAGTGGTACACGGCGCGCGGGGCGATGAACAATCCGCGCGTACGCCCGAAGATCCCGATCATGCTGGGTGGCGGCGGGGAGAAGAAGACGTTCCGCCTGGCGGCCAAGTTCGCCGACCACATGAACATCATCTGCGACGTCGACGACATCCCGCAGAAGGTCGCGGCGCTGCGGCAGCGGTGCGAGGAGGCCGGCCGCGACCCGGCGACGCTGCCGACCAGCTTCCTCAGCATGGGGCTGGTGGGCGAGGACGAGGCGGAGGTCAAGGAGATCGCCGCACGGATCCCCGAGGACCGGCGCGGCCGGGTCTTCCTGGGCACGGCGGACCAGGTGGCCGAGCAGTTGCACGAGAAGGTGATCGGCGCCGGGATCGGCGGGATCACCATCAACCTGGTCGTCAACGGGCATCGGCCCGGCATGGTGAGCCGGGTCGGCGCCGCCCTCAAGCCGGTCGTGGGGGCGTAACCCGGCGCCGCCGTGACGCGTGGGCCTCGCCGGGCAGCGACCCGGCGAGGCCCGATGACCTACGATGTGCCGCTGTGACGAAGATCGACACCGAGGCAGGGGTGGGCACCGGGCGGCACGCGAGCTGGTTGGAGCTGTTCTTCGACCTCGTGGTCGTGGCCGCGATCCTGCAGCTGGCGCACCGGCTGCACGGCGAACCGACACTGCGGGACATCGGCATCTTCGTCGCGTTGTATCTCGCGGTCTGGTTCGCGTGGATCTCGTTCACCCTGTACGCCAACGTCGCCGGCGAGAAGACCCGCCGCCGGGCGATGATCCTGGCCATGTTCGGCATCGCGGTGATGGCCGCCGCGGTGCCGGAGGCCACCGGGGAACGGGCGGTGGTGTTCGCGGTCGCGTACGTCGTTGTCCGGCTGCTCGGGCTGCACACCTGGGCCGCCACGCGGCGAACCATGCTGGCCTGGCCGTCGGTGCAGTTCGCGTCCGGCATCGTGCCGTGGGCTGTCTCGATCTTCACCCCACCGCCGGTGCGGTACGCGCTGTGGGGCGCCGGCCTCACCGTCGACCTCGTCCTGTCGATCCTGGTCGGTGGCTGGCGCACGCGAGCGTCCGCGCCATCGCCCGCTTACCCGCTGCCGGCCGCCCGGCTGGACCTGACGCATCTCGCCGAGCGGCTCGGCCTGTTCCTGATCATCGTGTTGGGCGAGGGTGTGCTGCAGTTGGTGACCGCCGCCGGCCAAGCGCGGTGGACCGCTGACGTGATCACCGTGGCGGTGGCCGGTTTCGTTCTGCTCATCGGGCTGTGGTGGCCGACGTTCAGCTACGGGATCACACCGACCGAACACGGCCGGTTGCCGGTCTGGGCCAGCATGCCGCTGCATTTTCTCGGCGTCGTCAGCATCACCGCCGTCGCCGCGGGGCTGGGCGCGCTGATGGACCATGCGGACGGCCACCCCGGGCCGGGCGTGCGGTGGCTGCTCGGCGGCGGTCTGGCCGCGTACTTCCTCGGCGCCGTCGCCGGCACGATCCTGCTGCGCCAGCGGGTGTTCTGGCTCCTCTACTGGGGCGTGCCCGGCGTGGCGGCGCCCGTGCTGCTCGCGATCTACGGCACCCGGTGGAGCAATCCGGCCCTCGCCTGGCTGCTGGTCGCCGTGGTCGCCTGGCAGGCGTTGTACGTCTGGTTCGACGAACGCCGCATCAAGCGGCGCGGGAAGCGGCTTCAGGTCGGTTGATCGACGGTGAGCAGGCCGTTGGTGAGCGCGGCGGCGGTGAGGTGGCGGTAGCCGACCGAGTCGAACGCGATCACGAGCTCGTGATCGTCCTGACTCAAGATCGTGCCGGGTCCCCACAGCTTGTGGACGACCCGCCCTTTTTGCACTGAAATTTCGTGACTTGCGCGGGCGGCGGCGTTGTCATCGTTGTCGCAGGAACCGCAGGGCGGGTCGTAGTGCTCGCCGAAATAGCCGAGCAGCTCGGCCCGCCGGCAGTGGACGGACTCGGCGTACCCGCGGGCCGCCTCGATCCTCGACCGCAGGATCGACTGCCGGCGGTTGCCCGCGGCGGTGACCTGCCGGAACGCGTCCCCCATCGGGGCCGCGAGGATCGCGTCGTTGCCGTCCGGGCGCACCAGCCCCAGCTCCAGCAGCTCGTCGACCACCCGGGCCACGGCGGCGCGCCCGACGTGTGCCGTCTCGGCCAGCGAAGCCACCGTGATCCGGCCGCGGGCCGCCTCGATCGCGTCGATCACCGAGTGCACGGCCGCGTCGCCCATCCTGGACCGGGCGGCCAGCAGCCGCGGGATGCGGACCGTCCGCGGGTCGTACACCAGCACCGCGCTCGCCGGCTCGCCGTCCCGCCCGGCCCGGCCGATCTCCTGGTAGTACTCGTCCAGGCTGCCCGGCACGCCGGCGTGCACCACGGTCCGTACGTCCGGCTTGTCGATGCCCATCCCGAACGCGCTGGTCGCCACCACCACGTCGAGCCGGCCGGCGAAGAAGGCGTCCTGGACCTCGCCGCGCTTGGCGGCCGGCAGCCCGGCGTGATAGGCCTCCGCCCGGTAGGCGTCCAGGCGGAGCCGCTTCGCGAGGCTTTCGCAGCGCGCGTGGCTGAGCGCGTAGACCAGCGCCGGGCCGTCGTGGGCGAGGACCACTTCGACCGTACGATCGTCCAGCGCTTGATCTTCCGGCTTGTCGCGGCGGGCCCGGCGCACCGCGAGCGAGATGGTCGGCCGGTCGAAATCGGACACGATCACCCGCGGGTCGCGCATCCGCAGCTGCCGGGTGATGTCCGCCTGCACGGGCGGCGCGGCGGTCGCGGTGAGCGCCAGGATCGGCGGCCGCCCGGCCGCCTCCACCACGTCGGCGAGCCGCAGGTATTCCGGCCGGAAGTCGTGCCCCCACTCGCTGACCAGGTGCGCCTCGTCCACCGCGACCAGCGTGACCGGCCGCGGGCTGCCGGCGATCGCGGCCATCGTCTCGGCATTGGCCAGCTGCTCCGGCCCGAGCATGACGAAGTCGGCCCGCCCGCCCCGCAGCTCGCCGAGGGCGGCCACCCGATCGGCATGGTGCTGCGACGAGTTGAGCATCACCGCGCGCACCTTGCCGCGCTCGGTCATCGAGCGCAGTTGGTCCCGCTGCAGCGCGATCAGCGGCGAGACGACCACGGTCAGCCCGCCGAGCGCGAGCCCGCCGACCTGGTAGATCGCGCTCTTCCCACTCCCGGTCGGCAGCACGGCGAGGGTGTCGCCGTGGCCGGTGAGCGCGTCGAGGGCGCGGCGCTGCGCGGGCCGGAGCGTGATGCCGAGAACGTCGGCCGCGATCCGATCGAGCTGATCCATCCCCGCGGATGCTACCCGCGCTGTCGCCGGGCGGCGGGACGTGCTCTCCCGCGCCGGCGGTCAGGGCTCGGGCGGCGGCTCGGCGGCCGTCAACTGGACCGTGAAGGCGGTGCCCATGTGGCGCAGGCTGGCGACCTCGATCCGGCCCCCGTGGTCGGTCACGATGCGGTGCGCGATGGTCAGGCCCAATCCGGAGCCGCCGGTCGCGCGCTGCCGGGCCGGGTCCGCGCGCCAGAAGCGGTCGAACACGCGCGGCACGTCGCCGGAGGCTATCCCGACCCCGTTGTCGCGTACGGTCAGCATTGCCTCGGCGCCGCGGAGATGGGCGCTGACCAGCACCTGGCCGTCGCGGTCGGTGTAGCGGATCGCGTTGGTCAGCAGGTTGCCGAGCACCTGGCGCAGCCGGTCCTGATCGCCCTCCACCCACACCGGCGACGGGGCCTCGACGGTGAGCGTCACCCCGGCCTCGGCCGCCACCGCCCGGTGCGCGGTGGCGCTGGTCGTGGCCAGGTCGCTGAGGTCGATCAGGGTACGGGCGTACGAAAGGTCCCCGGCCTCCGCGTCGGCCAGCACCTGCAGGTCGTCCAGGATGCGGCGTTGCAGCAGCGCCTCCTCGTGCAGCGAGGCGAACACCTCCCGGCTCGGCTCCACCACCCCGTCGGACAGGCCCTCCAGGTAGCCGAGCAGGTTCGACAGCGGCGTACGGATCTCGTGGGCGACGTCGGCGACCAGCCGGCGCTGGCGGTCCTCGCTGCGCTCCACCGCGACGGCCATCGCGTTGAACGAGCGGGTCAGCCGGGCCAGTTCGCTGCCGCCGCCGGTCGGCACCCGCACGTCGGAGCGGCCCTCGGCGACCAGCCGGGCGGCGTCGGTGAGCCGGCGGACCGGGCGGCTGATCCGCTGGGCGATGACCGC
Source organism: Actinoplanes subtropicus (assembly GCF_000721705.1). GTDB lineage: Bacteria > Actinomycetota > Actinomycetes > Mycobacteriales > Micromonosporaceae > Actinoplanes > Actinoplanes subtropicus. The sequence goes on along the minus strand of NZ_JOJL01000006.1, from coordinate 201,710 downwards.
CGTGCCGGCCAGCGCGACGACCAGCAGGCCCGCGGCGCCGGCGACGGCCGGGCGGCCCAGGTCGCTGATCTCCACCTTGGTGCGGCCGCCCAGGTAGAGCTGGAGCGGGACGGCCGCGCTGGTGCTGACCGTGTCGGCGAAGGCGCTCCAGATGCAGGGCGTGCCCTTCACCGCCGAGCACCGCACGTAGTACTGCCAGTAGCCCGCGAACCAGTCCCGGTCGCCGAGCACCTTGCCGGTGGCCTTCTTCAGGCAGGTGGGGGACCGGGTGAGCTGCGCCGCGGTCACGTACGGCGCGTGGTCCTGGCCGAGCGCGGCCGGGTCGCCGAGCGTGTCGTGCAGGCAGCGCACCAGGACCAGCCCGGCCCGGTACTGGGCGGCCTGGCGCAGGGCACGCACTGCCGGGTTCTCCCCGGGCGGCGGCCCGAACAGGTCGGCCGGGATCACCTTGGCCACCGGGAACGGCTCGGCGACCGGCTCGATCTCCGGCTCCGGGACCGGCTGGATGCGGTACGCGGTGCCCTGCACCGGCCCGGACGTGCGGTTCGCCTCGGTGTCCGAGTCGGCCAGCACCAGGCCGTTCTCGGTCTGCAGCTGGATGTGCAGGTGGGTCTGCTCGGACAGCTCGCTGACCAGCCGGTTCACCCCGGGCCAGGCGCCGCGCCGGAAGCCGTAGTCCTGGATCTCGGCGACGATCTCGGCCCGATGCCGGTTCTGCTCCGCCAGCGCGGTGGCCACCTGGCGCGAGGTCAGGTTGAGCGTGAGCCACGCCGTCGCGCCGATCGCGGTCGCCGCCACCAGCATGACCAGCACGAAGATCTGCACCCGGAAGCTCATTGCTCGGCCATCCGGTAGCCGCGGCCGTAGACCGTCTGCACGTAGCGGGGCTCGGCCGGGTCCGGTTCGGTCTTCCGGCGCAGGTTCACGACGTGGGCATCGATCGTACGCTCGGAAATGTCCTGTTCGAAGCCGAAGGCCCGATCGATGATCTGGGCCCGGGTGAAGACCCGGCCCGGCTCACGGGCCAGCAGCTCGAGGATGGCGAACTCCTTGGCGGTCAGGGTGACCGCGGCGCCGCGCACCCGCACCTCGAACCGGTCGGGGTCGACCTCGAGGTCGCCGACCCGCACGACGGACGGCGCGTCCCCGCCGGCCCCGGCCCGGCGTAGCAGGGCGCGGACCCGCGCGGTCAGCTCGCGCGGGCTGATCGGCTTGGCCATGTAGTCGTCGGCGCCCAGGTCGAGCCCGAGCAGCATGTCGTTCTCCGAGGAGCGGGCGGTGACCAGCAGGATCGCCACCGGCGACTCGGCGCGCAGGATGCGGCACACGTCCAGCCCGTCGACCAGCGGCATCATCACGTCCAACAGGATGAGGTCGGGCTTGCGGGCGCGGGCCACGTCGAGCGCCGCCCGGCCGTCACCCACCGTCATGACCTGGTGGCCCTCGCGCTCCAGATAGAGCCGGATGAGCTGGGCGTGCTTCGGGTCGTCGTCGGCCACGAGGATACGAGCGGTCACGCGGCGATTCTGGCCGAGCCGCGCCACCCGGCCAACGAATGTGCGATTCCGATGAAGATCACGCGAGATCGCGATGCCCGCCCGGATCTCGGCGACTTCCGCACAAGTTCTTCACAGGCCGCTACCTACCTTTCCGGCCATGTGTGGACTGAATGTGTTCGTGAGCAGCCGGCCCGCCGCGGGATCGCCCGACCCGCAGACCAGTGCCGCGTTCGCCGCCGCGCTGGAGACGATGCACCATCGGGGGCCGGACGACACCCGGGTGGAGTTCGGGGACGGGGTCGCGTTCGGCTTCAAGCGGCTGGCGATCGTCGACCGGGAGCACGCGGCGCAGCCGCTGCGCTACCACGACCGGTGGACGGTGGTGTTCAACGGGGAGATCTACAACTACCGCCAGCTGCGGCTCGAGCTGATCCGCGAGCACGGCGCGACGTTCGCCACCGAGGGCGACGGCGAGGTGCTCGCGGCGGCGTTCCACCACTGGGGCGTCGCCGCGCTGCCCCGGCTGCGCGGGATGTTCGCCTTCGTCGCGTACGACGGCTGGACCGGCACCGTGCACGCGGCGCGCGACCCGTTCGGGGTCAAGCCGCTGTACCTGCTGGAGACCGTGGACGGGCTGTTCCTGGCCAGCGAGCGCAAGGCGCTGGCGCCGTTCGCCGGGCCGGACCGCGGCGCGCTGGACACCGACGCGCTCGCACACTACCTGAGCTTCCAGTTCGTGCCCGACCCGATGACCCTGCACCGCCAGGTGCGCCGGTTGCCGCCCGGGCACCGGCTGACCTGGACGCCCGGCGGCGGGTTGCGCCAGGAGCGCTACTTCCGGCCGTCGCTGCGCCCGCTGCACCTCAAACCCGAGGAGGCGTACGCCGGGATCCGCGACGCCCTGCGGGACAGCGTACGGTCGCACCTGAACGCCGAGGTCCCGGTCGGCGCGTTCCTCTCCAGCGGCGTCGACTCGTCCGCGATCGTGGCGCTGGCCGCCGAGGTCAAGCCCGACCTGCAGGTCTTCACGGCCGGCTTCGCGCACGACGGATACTCCGAGATCGAGATCGCCCAGGACACCGCGGACCGATTGGGCGTACGCCTGACCCCGACCGTGGTCACCGAGGACGACGTGCTCCGCGAGCTGCCGCGGATCGTCCAGCTGCTCGACGACCCGATCGCCGATCCGTCGCTGATCCCGCTCTACTTCCTGGCCCAGACCGCCTCCCGGCACGTCACCGTGGCGCTCTCCGGCGAGGGCTCGGACGAGCTGTTCGGCGGCTACGCGATCTACCGCGAGCCGGCCTCGCTGGCCGGCATCGGGCGGCTCCCGGCCGGGGTCAAGCGCGGCCTGCGCGGCATCGCCCACACCATGCCGGCGGGGATGCGCGGCCGCAGCTTCCTGGAGCGGGGCACCACCGCGATCGAGGAGCGCTACTACGGCAACGCCCGGATCTTCTCGCCGGAGGAGAAGGCGGACCTGATGCGCTTCACCGCCGAGCCGCACACCGCGGTGACCGCCCACCTGTACGCGGAGACCGCCGACGTCGACGACGTGGCCTCGATGCAGTACGTCGACCTGCACACCTGGCTGCCCGGCGACATCCTGGTCAAGTCCGACCGGCTGTCCATGGCGCACTCGCTGGAACTCCGGGTGCCCTTCCTCGACCAGGCCGTCTACGCCGCCGCGGCCGGGCTGCCGACCGAGCTCAAGCTGCCCGCCCGCGGCCGGGCCACCAAGCACGCGCTGCGCGAGGCGATGCGCGGGATCGTCCCCGAGTCGGTCCGCGAGCGCCGCAAGCTGGGCTTCCCGACGCCGACCCGGATCTGGCTCAAGGGCGCGATCGGCGACTGGGTGGCCGGGCTGATGGCCGGCTCCGGCGCGCGGTCCCTGCTCGATCTCGAGTACGCCCAGCGCCTGCTCGCCGAGCACCGAGCCGGCGCGGCCGACCACTCCCGCAAGGTGTGGACCGTGGCGATGTTCTGCCTCTGGTACGCGATCTTCGTGGACGGCACGATCCGTCCCTTTTCTCCCTCCCGTTCGCGAGCGATCATCGAGGCATGACGACGCGGATAGCGATGTGGTCGGGCCCGCGCAACATCTCGACCGCGCTGATGCGCAGCTTCGAGGCAAGGCCGGACACGGTCGTGGCCGACGAGCCGCTGTACGCGCACTACCTGGCCGTCACCGGGATCGACCACCCGGGCCGCGAGCACATCATGGCGAGCCAGCCGACCCGCTGGCAGGAGGTCGCCGAGCAGCTCACCGGGCCGCTGGCCGGCGACCCGGCCGTGCACTACCAGAAGCACATGACCCACCACCTGCTGCCGGAGATCGGGCGGGACTGGCTGGGCGCGCTGACCCACGCGTACCTGATCCGCGATCCCGCCCAGGTCGTGGCCTCCTATGCCCGGGTGCGCGGCGAGCCGACGCTCGCGGACCTCGGCTACCAGCAACAGGCGGAAATCTTTCGGGCGCATGGGGGACCGGTCGTCGACGCGGCCGACGTGCTCCGCGATCCGGCCGGCACGCTGGGCCGGCTCTGCGAAGCGCTCGGCATCGCCTTCGACCCGGCGATGTTGTCGTGGGAGCCGGGCCCGCGCGAGACCGACGGCGTGTGGGCGCCCTTCTGGTACGCCGCGGTCCGGGCGTCGACCGGCTTCGCGGCCTACGACCCGCGCCCGGCCGACGTCCCCGACCGGCTCCGATGGCTGGTGGAGGCGGCCCAGCCGTACTACGACGAGTTAGCCGCCGAGCGCCTCTAGTTTCACGCCGTTGGCGGCCGCGTGCTCCTGGTAGAGCCGGGCGACCCGGGCGGTGACCGGGCCGACCGCGCCCCCGCCGATGGTCCGCCCGTCGATCACGGTGACCCCGGCGATCTCGCCCATCGTGCCGGTGCAGAAGATTTCGTCGGCGTTGTACATCTCGGACAGCGACACGTCCCGCACGACCGCCGGGATCCCGGCCCCGGCCGCCAGTTCGAGGACGGTCTGCCGGGTGATGCCCTCCGGACAGGCCGCGGTGCCCGGCGTGACCAGCCCGCCGCCCACCACGGCGAACAGGTGGGTGGCGTTGGTCTCGGCGACGAAGCCGCGCTGGTCGAGCATGAGCGCGTCGTCGGCGCCGGCCGCGGTCGCCTCGATCTTCGCGAGGATCGAGTTCAGCAGATTGGCGTGATGGATCTTCGGGTCGAGCACGTCCGGCCCCGGCCGGCGCACGCTCGCGGTGGCCAGGCGCAGGCCGCCGGTGTCGTAGACCGGGGGCTTGTGCTCGGCGAGGACGATCAGGGTCGAGCCGGCGGTGTTGAGCCGCGGGTCCATGCCGCTGGTCACCTTCACGCCGCGGGTCAGGGTCAGCCGCACGTGCACACCGTCGTACATCCGATTGGACCGTAAGGTCGCGGTGACCGCGGAGATGATCTCGTCGTCCCCCGGGATGTGCGCGAAGTTCAGCGCGGTCGCCGAGCGCCGCAGCCGCGCGAGGTGCTCCCGCAGCCCGAAGATCGCGCCGCGGTAGAGCCGCAGGCCCTCCCAGACGGCGTCCCCACCCTGCACCACCGAGTCGAACGGCGACAGTCCCGGCTGGTCGCGGTGCAGTAGTTGGCCATTGACCCAGTACCGAAGGTCGGCGTTCCGCGTGTCGTACTTCTGCAGCATCGCTCCGATCATGCCATCCCCCTCGCGGCCCGGCCCTCGGTGCGCTACTATCTCTGGGAGAGATAGCTCTGCCAGAGAGGTTGCCGCGCATGACCGACGAGTTGACCCCCACCGCCCGGACGATTCTGGGTTTCCTGGCGTCGCATCCGCGCTCCGGCTATGAGATCCGCGAGGCGGCCAAGCGGGCCGTCTCGTTCTTCTGGGGGGTCAGCGACGGCCAGCTCTACCCGCAACTCAAGCTGCTGGCCGCCCGCAACCTCATCGAGGCCGTCGAGCAGTCCGGCACCGGGCCCCGGGCCCGGCAGGTCTGGCGGCTGACGCCGGCGGGCCACGCCGCGTTCCTGGCCTGGCTGCGCGAGCCGTCGGCGCCGCTGCAGACCCGCGACGAAAACCTGGTGAAGATCCTGTTCGCGGCGCAGCTCGACCGCGCCGAGGCCCTGCGCCTCATCGAGGAGCGGCGCGCCTCGTTCCAGTGGTTCCACCGCCATCTCGAGGCGGTCGTGCCGGGCGCCGGCTGGACCGCCGAGGAGCGCGCGGCCGCCCTGCCCACCCCCGACTTCATCCGCGACTACGGGCTCGGCTTCGCCCGGTCGGCGATCGACTGGTGCGACCAGGTCGAGGCCGAGCTGCAAAGGAGTGCACCGTGACCCTCGCCCGCGTCCTGCTCACCCTGTCCGGTTTCCTCTCCGTCGCGAACGGGCTGATCCAGCTCGGCCCCGACGCCCGCCCGGCGGTCCGGGCGACCGGCGCCGCGCTCGTCGTGGCCGGCCTGCTCACCTGGGCCCTGGTCGGGTGGCTGCGCCGCGCCCGGCCGGCGGCGGTGCCGGTCACCGCGGCGGTCACCGGGGCGGTCGCCGCCGCGCGGCTGGCCCAGTTCGCCGTGCTGCACGCGCCGACGATCCTGCTGGCGATCGTGCTGCCGGCGGTCGCGCTGTGGCGGATCGCGCGGAGCCCGTCGGCGCCGCGGCCGAGCAAGGCCGTGCCGATCACGGCGGCGGTGCTGGCCGCGCTGACCGGGGCGGCGCTGGCGCTGGCGCTCGTGCCGCCGGATCTGCCGGCCTCGGCGAGCGCGCCGGCGTTGAGCTCCGACCAGAGCCCGGCGACGCCGCCCGAGCCCGATCCGACCGGCTTCGTCACGGCGACCGACGGCACCCGGCTGGCCTATTTCGCCGTGGTACCGCCGGCGCCGGTCGCGACGCTCGTCTTCTACCACGGGTCCGGCGCCAACGCCGGGGCCGGCTACCTCGACTTCGGCCGGCAGGTCGCCGAGCGGTACCACGTCGCGACGTACCTCTTCGACATGCGCGGCCACGGCAAGTCCGGCGGCCGCCGGGGTGACGCCCCGAGCCGGCGGCAGTTGTTCGCCGACACCCGGACCGCCGTCGACTTCGTGAAGCACGCCCACCCGCGGCTGCCCGAGTACGTCGGCGGCCACTCGGCCGGCGCCGGTCTGGTGCTCAACAGCGAGAGCCGCATCGACCCCGAGGTCGCCGGCTACGTCTACCTCGCGCCCGACTTCGGCCTGCACTCCGGCACCGAGCGGGAGTCGGGCGGTGCGGACTTCGCGACCATCAGCCATCGGGCGCTGATCGCCGACGTCGTCACCAACGGCCTGCTCGACGCGCACACGTACGCGGTGAGCTTCGCCTACTCGCCGGCGGAGATCCAGCGGGCCAACCTGGTGAGCCGCTACACGACGACGATGGCGATCGCGCAGAACGCCGCCGACAGCGCGGCGATCCTGACCGGCACCCACAAGCCGGTCGGCGTCTGGGTCGGCGCCGACGACGAGGTCTTCGACGCCGCCAAGGTGGTCGCGTTCGCCCGGCACGCCCCGATGGCCACCACCCAGATCCTGGCCGGCACCGACCACCTCGGCGTCATCGACCACAGTGTCACCGCCGTCGGCACCTGGCTCGACCAGCAGGCCAAGTCAGGCGGCTGAGGGGACCGTCGGGGCGCCTCGTGTAGAAACAGGGGCATGGACGTGGTGGTGTGGGTCACCGAGGGCACCTGGCAGGCCGCCGTGGACACGGCTCGGGAGCTGCCCGGCGCCGAGATCACGCTGCTGCACGTGATCGACGTGAACACCGTGCAGGCGGTCGCCGGGGCCCGGGCCGGGCTGCTCGGGCGCGGGCACAGCTACGACGTCGCGGGCGCCGCCGAGCAGGTGCTCACCGACGGGCAGGCCGAGCTGCTCCGGGCGGCCCAGGCGCGGCTCGGCCGGCCCGCGCGCCTGGTCGCCCGGCAGGGGCGTACCGAGCGGGAGGTCATCGCCGCCTGCGCCGACGCCGGGCTGCTGGTGCTGGCGCGGGACGGCGACCACACCCGGCTCGGGCCGCACAGCATCGGGCGCCACGCCCGGTTCGTCATCGACCACGCCCCCTGCCGCGTCCTGCTGGTCTGGCCGGACGAGCCACCGGCCCTCTCGACGGTGCCGCCCCCGCCCCCGCCGCCGCCGGGTCACTGAGCGCCGAAGCGGGCCGCCGCCGCCCCCGCCGCCGGGTCACTGAGCGCCGAAGCGGACCGCCGCCCCCGCCGCCGGGTCACTGAGCGCCGAAGCGGGCCGCCGCCGCCCCCGCCGCCGGGTCACTGAGCGCCGAAGCGGGCCGCCGCCGCCCCCGCCGCCGGGTCACTGAGCGCTCAAGCGGGCGGCCCCCGCCCCCGCCGCCGGGTCACTGAGCGCCGAAGCGGGCCGCCCCCGAGATGCCGTCGGTCCGCAGTGACTCCAGGCCCACGCGAAGCTCGAAGTGCATCGCCTCCTCCTCGGTGCGGCCGTTCTGTTCGTACACCGAGGCGCGGTCGTTGCGCATGCAGGTCTGCGGGAAGGCGGCGATCAGCCGGGCCAGCTCCTCGGCGGCCGCCCGGGCCTTGCCGGCCTTGACGACCCGGTTGGCCAGGCCGAACGTCAGCGCCTCGGCGGCCGGGACCGGGCGGCCGGTGAGGATCAGATCCAGCGCGCGGCTCATCCCGATCAGCCGGGGGAGCCGGACCGTGCCGCCGTCGACCAGCGGGACGCCCCAGCGGCGGCAGAACACCCCGAGGATCGCGTCTTCGGCGACCACCCGCAGGTCGCACCAGATGGCCAGTTCCAGGCCGCCGGCGACCGCGTAGCCCTCGACGGCGGCGATCACTGGCTTGGTCAGCCGCAGCCGGGTCGGGCCCATCGGGCCGTCGCCGGTGGGGGAGACGGTGTTGCCGCGTCCGGTGCCGACCGCCTTGAGATCGGCGCCGGCGCAGAAGTGGACGCCCGCGCCGCACAGCACGGCGGCGTCCGACTCAGGGTCGGCGTCGAAGGCCCGGAACGCATCCGCCAGCTCGTCCGCCATCTGGCCGTCGACGGCGTTGCGGCTCTCCGGCCGATTCATGATCACCGTGGTCACACGGTCGGCGGTTTCGACAATGATCGATTCGTACACGGGCTCTCCTGGATTAAGATGCGTCGATGTCTGGGTCACGAACGCGAAGGCTTGCCATGGCCGTCGTCGCGGGGGTCGGTGCCACGCTGACCGTCTTCGCCGCGCCGGCCGCCGCCGCAACTCCGTACCTCAGGGGTGGGGAGACCGTCCCGATCTACTCCTACCAGAACGCCGTCCGGGAGAGCGTCTGGGTGCAGACGCCGCTCGACAACGACGGGGACGGCGTGCCCGACAAGGTCGCCGTCGACATCGTCCGCCCGCGCGCCGGCGTGAAGGTGCCGGTGATCCTCGAGGGCTCGCCGTACTACGCCTGCTGCGGGCGCGGGAACGAGAGCGAGCTCAAGACGTACGACGCGAACGGCGTGATCGCCAAGGAGCCGCTGTTCTACGACAACTACTTCGTGCCCCGCGGGTACGCCTTCGTCGCCGCCGACCTGGCCGGGACCAACCGCTCCACCGGCTGCGAGGACGTCGGCGGGCCGGAGGAGGTGCTGGGCGCCAAGGCCGTGATCGACTGGCTGAACGGGCGGGCCAAGGCCACCTACGCGGACGGCACGCCGGCCGTCGCGACCGGCTGGACCAACGGCCGCACCGGCATGATCGGCAAGTCCTGGGACGGCTCGGTCGCCAACGGGGTGGCCGCGACCGGCGTCCGCGGCCTGGAGACGATCGTGCCGATCTCGGCGATCTCCAGCTGGTACGACTATCAGCGCTTCAACGGAGTGTTGCGCGCCACCGACTACCCGGAGTACTTGCACGAGCTGGTCAGCGGGCGCCCGCCGGAGGCCTGCGCGGCCGTGCTCAACGGCCTCGATCAGGGCAGCGACGACGCCACCGGCAACTTCAACGCGTTCTGGGCCGCCCGGAACTTCCGGCCGGACGCCAGCAAGGTGCACGCCAGCGTCTTCATCGTGCACGGCATCAACGACACCAACGTGACCACCGACCAGTTCGCACAATGGTGGGGCCGGCTCGGCGTACCCAAGAAGATCTGGTTGTCGCAGATGAGCCACGTCGACCCGTTCGACATCCGGCGCGGCGCGTGGGTCGACACGCTGCACCGGTGGTTCGACCGCTGGCTGCAGGGCCTGCCCAACGGGATCGACCGGGAGCCGTCGGCGACCCTCGAGACCGCGCCGGGCACCTGGGTGAACGAGCCGTCCTGGCCGGCTTCCGCCGCCCGCCAAACCAGGATCGCGCTGGGTGACGGCGACGGAACGACCGGCACGCTGGGTGGTGGCTCAAACCCCGGTTCCCGTACGTGGACGGACGCCCCCGACCTCACCGAGGCGGTCGCGACGGCCACGCCGAACACCGCGGTCCCCGGCCGGGTGGCCTTCCTCTCCGCGCCGCTGACCGGCGGCATCCGGATCAGCGGCACGCCGTCGGTCACCATGCGGGTGCAGGTGGACAAGCCGACCACCGAGCTGACCGCCCGGCTCGTCGACTACGGCACCGCCGCCCGGGTCAACTACCTCGGGGCCGGTGAGGGCATCACCACGCTCGGCACCGAGTCGTGCTGGGGCGAGTCGACCACCGCCGACGACGCCTGCTACCACGACACCGCCGAGGACGTGGTGACCGCCGACCACGCCGTGCTGACCCGCGGCTGGCAGGACGCGGCGCACCACGTGTCGCTGCGGTTCGTGACCCCGCTGCGGCCGGGCAGGTGGTACTCGATCACCGTGCCGATGCAGCCCACCGACCAGCGGCTCGCCGCCGGTCACGTGCTCGGCCTCATCCTGCAGGCCAGCGACAACGAATACTCCAGCCCGCAGTCGACCGGCGCCACGATCCGGCTCGACCTGCGCGGCAGCGCGCTCACGCTGCCGCTGGTGGGCCGCCTGCCCATGCCGGGCGCGACCGCCCCGGTGCTCACCGCGGCGCCGGCGCCGGCCGGCCTCGCCCCGCAGCGGTTCCATCCGCTGCGGCCCTGACCGATTCCGCCCCGGGGCATCGGCCGGATGCCCCGGGGAAACGGTATTCATCATTCCTTGTCAATTCGATGGGAATCGAAGTTGATCACGGCCGCTACGCTGCCACCATGTTGCCAGTTAGCTCCCATGTGACATTCAGTTTCCTTCGGTATTTCCGGCGTTCATGAAAACAATTCCGGGCGACGTACGAGCCCGGTTCGCCGACGCCGTATGGATTCCGCCGATGCTGGTCGCCGCCGCTCTGGTGGGCTGGCAGGCCACCCGGCCGCAGTTGTGGCGCGACGAGTTCGCGACCTGGTCGGCCATCACCCGGTCGCCGGCCGCCCTCGACCGGCTGACCGACCACATCGACGGCGTGCTCGAACCGTATTACCAACTCATGCACGTGTGGATCGGCGTGTTCGGCGACTCGGTGCTCGCCCTCCGCGGGCCGTCGATGCTGGCCGCGGTGGCGACCGCCGGGCTCGTCGTCGTCCTCGGCGCGATCGTCGGCTCGCGGCGGGCGGGTCTGCTGGCCGGTCTCGTCTACGCGGTCCTGCCCTCCACCATCCGGTACGGCCAGGAGGCCCGCCCGTACGCCCTCGCCGAGTTCGCCGCGGTCGCCGCGACCGTGCTGCTGTTCCTCGCGCTGCGCCGGCGTCGCTGGTTCTCCTGGGCCGGGTACGCGGTGGCCCTGGCCGTGCTCGGCGCCCTGAACCTGGTCATGCTGCTCGTCCTGGCCGGCCACCTGGTCGCCGTCCTGGACGACCTGCGCACCACCCGCCGATGGCAGTCGCTGGTCCCGCCCGGCGTCGCCGTGCTGGCCGCCGTCGCCGTGCTGATCCCGTTCACCCAGCGCGGCTACGGCCAGACCGAGGTCCAGCTGGGCAGCTCCCACCGCACCAGCCTGTACTTGATCGCCGAGCTGCCGGTCGGCCTCTGCTACGGCGTCGTCGCGGCCGCGGCCCTGATCGTGCTCGCCGTCGCGGGCGCCTTCCTGAACGGCCGCCCCGGCCGGGTCTTCGGCCTGCTGACCATCGCGCCGATCGTCGCCCTCGCCGCGATCGCCCTGTTCGTGCCGGTCTTCAACCACCGCTACGCGATCTTCGTGGCGCCGCTGGCCTGCGTCCTGGCCGGCCTGGCCCTGGCTCGGCCGCGCCTGCCGCTGGCGCTGGCCGTGGTGGCCGTCTTCCTGCTGATCACGCTGCCCGCGCAGGCCGCGGTCCGCCGCTCGCACGAGGGCCTCTCCGACCCGCTGGTCGACTACCGCGGCGCCGCCCGGGTCATCGCCACCGCCCGCCAGCCCGGCGACGCGATCGTCTACCAGCGCAGCGGCTGGCAGTTCGCCGACATCGCGATGGACTACTACCTGCGCCCCAACGCCCCCCGCGACATCCTGGCCACCACCACCGACGACGCGGCGGGCAGCTTCTGGACCCCCGAGGTAGCCCAGCCCGACGCCGCCCTGACCCACGTCTCCCGAGTCTGGGCAGTCGTACCCGACGGGCCGGCCACCGGGCCGGGCCCGCGCTACGACCGCGTGCGAGCGGCCCTGACCAGCACGTTCCGGCAGGCCGGCCGGTGGCGGCTCAGCGGCATCACGGTCCTCCTCTACCAGCACCAGCCCGGCCTCCACTAGCCGGACCGCCGACGACGGCCGTCACCTACGGTGAGCGCACGGCCCGGGGGCTGCGTGGTCGCTGCTCGTGCGGCCGGCCGGCCGGCCGGGCTGGGTGGGTGGCCGGGCTGGGTCGCCATGGCCCGGGGCTGCGTGGTTGCGGCGGCCGCGGCCGGTCACGGTGGACGATTTGCGGAGAATGCCAGGCGGTCAGGCAGCGCAAGGATGATCTTCGCGGCAACGACGATGGGTTGCTGTTCGCCACGAACAGCAACCCATCATCGTTGGCCGGCCGCCGGTGAACCTTGATGCGCATCTGTTCGCCACGAACAGCAAGTCATCACCGTTACGGCCGGCCATCGCTCGCGGATGCGTCACCCACACCCCTGCCCCCGGCCCGGCCCCCACCCAGCCCGGCCGGCCGCACGAACAGCAACCACGCAGCCCCGGGCCATGGAAAGCCGGCCTGGCCACTCACCCAGCCCGGCCGGGCGCACGAGCAGCGACCACGCAGCCCCCGGGCCATGGCATGCCACCCCGGCCACCCGCGGAGCCCGACCGCACCAGCAGACCAGCGCGCCTGCCGGCCGCCAAATCCACCCAAACCGCGAGCCCGAAAAGATGGCTAGCCGGCCGGGGTGGTGGGGGAGGGCTGGCCGAGCCAGGTGGAGAGCCAGTCGAAGGCCGGGGCCTCCATCGCTCGCCACGTCGCGGTGTTGTGGCCGCCGCCGCTGACGTAGGCGGTGGACATTGTCAGGGGGGCGTGCACCAGCTTGGCCATCGTCTGGACGCCGTGCATCGCGTACTTGTCGCCCTTGCCGCAGGCCAGGTAGAGGGCGACGGCCGGCTGTGGCAGGTGGGTGAGGCGCCACAGCTCGTTGTAGGTGGTGTGCTCGGAGCCGTCGCCGACGTTGATGCCCGGGTTGGGGTAGCCGGAGAGGCTGGCGCCGGCCGCGTACTGGGCCGGGTGGCGCAGCAGCAGGTCGGTGGCGCAGTAGCCGCCGGCCGAGAAGCCGATCAGGCCCCAGCTGCCCGGGTCGCTGCGGACGTGCAGGTTGGCGGCGGCGAAGGCGGGCACGTCCTGGGTCAGGTACGTCTCGGCCTGCGGGCCGCCGGCCATGTTGGTGCACTCGGTGTCCAGCGCCGGGTCGGGCGTCTGGTAGGGGAACAGGACGACGGTCGGCGTCATCCGGCCGGCCTTGATCTCGTGGTCCAGGACGGCGGGTGCGCCGAGCTTGGTCATCCAGAAGAGCGGGCCGCCGGGGATGCCGTGGAACGCCTCGATCACCGGGTAGCGGGTGGTCGGGTGGGTGTCGTAGCCGGGCGGCAGGTAGGCGTACATCGGCATGGTGATCTTGCTGGCCGGACCGGCGACGGTGACGGTGATCATGCGGCCGTTCCCGTCCTGCGCGCCGCCGCCCTGCGCGCCGCCGCCCTGCGCGCCGGCGCCGTGTGCGCCGCCGGGCCCGCCGCCGTGCGCGACCCCCGGCCCTCGGCCGTCGTCGTGGTGGGAGGCCGCGGCGGCCTCGTCGTTCGAGCCGAACAGGCGCGACCAGGTGGTGACCGCCTCGACCTGGCTGTTGACCCAGAACGCGCCGGCGGCGCCCGCGGTCAGCAGGCAGGCGAGGACGCCGGTCACCCGGATCGGCACCCGCCACCGCCCGCGGACCCGGGACCAGCCGACGGCCAGGACGATCGGGGCGAGGACCGCCAGGGCGATCGCGAGGAGCACTATCGCTTGGCTGTCGGGTTGCATCCGCATCTCCGGGGGGTCAGTCGGGGCGAGGCCAGCGGCGGGGGTGTGCGCCCGATGGCCCAGGTCAGCGCCGAGTAGAGGGGGTCGTTGCCGACTACCACGGCGGCCGCGGTCACACCGGCCGGCAGCGTGGCCGGCCGGTCGATCGCGACCGAGGGGAAGCGCAGGGCCGCCTTGCCGGCGGTGCCCTCCGCCAGGGCGGTGTCGGCGCTCGCGGCGACCAGTGCCCAGCGGTGGGTGGTGACGCGCAGGTCCCGGTCCAGCTGGCCGGGCAGCGCGGTGGCCAGCTCCGCGGCGGTGGTGGCGGCCGTGGTGGTGGCGAAGACGACCACCGCCGAGACGCCGGTCGCGGTCGCCCGCCGGGTGGCCGACTCCTCCTCGGCCGGGCTCCAACTGCCGAGGACCACCACGACCGAGTACGCCAAGGCCGGGTGCTGCAGGTAGCCGGGCGGCGTGATCACGGTCGGCGCGGCCGCCAGCCCCCAGCCCCGCCAGTCGGCGGACTCCCAGGGGAAGGTCTGCGCGTCGCCGGCGTGGGCACCGGCCCGGGCGGTGAGCGTTTCGTCCAGGGCCCCCGGCGTACTCCGATAGGTCTTGTCGTTGGTGCTCTTGAAGTCGACCTTCGTGGTCAGCAACGCGTCCCAGCTGGGGTAGAACTGCTCGGACCGGTTCACCGCCAGCCCGAACGACAACAGCAGCAGCACCTCGGCGAGCAGCACGCCGGACGCCCGCAGGACGTAGCGCAGCCGGCCGAACCGGTTCCACACCAGCACGGTCGCGACGGCGGCCGCGAGCGAGCCGAACGCCGCTAGCAAGATCAATGGAAGCCCCGTGATGCTCACAGCGGCGAGGCTAGACAGGCAAAGCTAAGTGTTTCCTGTGCGTGCCCCGGCCCGGCACGAAAACGTGAGGTTCGCTCACCCCTTGGCGGCTCCCGCGGTCAGGCCGCCGACGATCCAGCGTTGCAGGAACGTGTACGCGATCAGGATCGGCACGACCGCGATCAGGATGCCCGCGGCCAGCCCGGTGCTGTTGTTGGAGAACTGCCCCTGGAAGTTGAGCAGGCCGACCGGGATGGTCTTGTGCGCGTCCGAGTTGAGCAGGATCAGCGCGAACAGGAACTCGTTCCAGGTCGCCACGGCGTCCAGGATCAGCACGGTGACCAGGGCGGGAGCGGCCAGCGGCAGGATGATGGTCAGGAAGATCCGCCAGGCGCCGGCGCCGTCGATCCGGGCCGCCTCGACGATCTCGTCCGGGATCTGCCGGATGAACGACTGCAGGACCAGCACCTCGAACGGGATGCCGAAGGCCAGGTACGGGCCGATCAGCCCGATCAGGCTGTCGGTGATGCCGGCGCTGCGGGCCATCACGAAGACCGGCACGATCGTGATGTAGATCGGGATGGTCAGGCCGAGGAACACCGTGTACATGATCGCCGCGCCGCACCGGATGCGGAGCTTGGCCAGGGCGTACGCCAGCATCGCGGAGAGGAAAACGCCCAGCGGAACCTTCAGGACCAGCACGATCGTGCTGTTGCGGTACGTCGTGGCGAAGTTGCCGATGTCCCAGGCCTGGGTGAAGTTGTGCATCGTGAGGCTGTGCGGCCAGGAGAGCGGCCCGTGCGAGACGAAGTCGGCGAGCGGCCGCAGCGCGGTGATCACCAGCAGCATCAGCGGCGAGATCCATACCAGCGCGGCGAGCGTCATCAGGACGGTGGCGCCGATGCCGCCGCGCGGTCTGCGGTTGACCTCGACCGCCGTCTCCGGGACGGTCGTGGCCGGAGCAGCGGGTGCGATGGTCACGTGGTCTGCTCCTTGGTCTGCGAGCGGACGTACGGGACGCTGACCACGATCGCGACCAGGGTGATCACGACGGCGATCGCGGTGCCGTAGCCGGCCTGGTTGTACTGGAAGACGTTGAAGTACATCCAGGTGCCCATGACCTGGGTGGCGGTGCCCGGCCCGCCGTAGGTCATCGCGTAGATCAGGTCGAACACCTTGAACGAGTCGATCACCGAGAGCGCGATGACGACGTAGTGCGCGGCCTTGAGACTGGGCATCGTGATGTGCCAGAACCGCTGCCACCGGGTCGCGCCGTCGACGGTCGCCGCCTCGTACAGGTCCTGCGGAATGCCCTGCAGGGCCGCCAGATAGAGCAGCATGGGAAAGCCGACCCGCAGCCAGATCGCCGCCACCATGGTCGCGGCCAGCGCGGTCGAGTCCTGGCCGAGCCACGGCTGGGCGAGGCTGTCCAGCCCGACCGCCCGCAGGAACGCGTTGATCGCGCCGTACTGCGGGTTGTACAGCCAGCCCCAGATCGAGGCGACACTCACCAGCGGCAGCACCGCGGGGGTGTAGAAGACCAGCCGCAGGAGCGGCTTGCCGCGGACCTTCCCGTTGAGCGCCACCGCCAGCGCCAAGCCCAGGACGACCGGCACCACGACGGTGACCACGGCCCAGATCAGGTTGTTGACCGCGGCCTGGACGACCACCGGATCGCTCGGCATCGACGTGTAATTCTGCAAACCGACCACGTGGTACGTGGGGCTCAGCCCGTCCCAGTCGGTGAAGCTGAACCACAGCGAGGACACCGCGGGGTAGACCAGGAAGACGACGTAGACGAGCAGGGCGGGCGCGGCGAACACCCAGGCCACCGCGCCCCCTCTGCGGCTCATCTCTTCCAGGCCTTGATCACGTCCTGCATCTTCCTGGCCGCGTCCGCCGGGGTGGTCCTGCCCTGCAGCACGTCACTCTGGATCGCGAAGTACTGGTCCGCCTCCTTCTTCGGGAACGCCTGGTCCTGGATCGTGTAGAACGGCTTGGTGGCGGGGCCCTTCGCCCACTGGTAGGACAGCGGCAGCGTGGCCTGGTCGGGCTCGGCGCCGGCCACCACCGAGGCGGTGATCTTCAGCGCCTTGTGCGTCGATGGCTGGTTCAGGAAATCGAGCAGCGCCGCCGCCAGGTCCGGGTTCCCGGCCTTCGCGTTGATCATGTAGCCCTCGACGAAGCCGGAGTGCCGCAGCGGGTTCTGCCCGGTCGGCAGCTCGAAGACGCCGAAGTCGGCCGACTTCTTGCCGCCGGCCTGGATGCCCTGCGCCTCGGTCCACGGGCCGGTGATCGTGTACGCCGACTTGCCTTGCACGTACCAGAGCTCGACCTCGGCCGGATCCAGCCCGACCGACCCCTCCGGCAGCCACTTCTGGTCCTGCCACTTCTTGAAGTTGGTGAACGCGGTGACCACCTCGGGGCGGTCCCAGGTCTCGCCGCCGGTGAGCAGCTTGTCGTGCAGGTCCGGCCCGGCGCTCGTCTCGAGGAGGTACTCGAACAGGCGCATCACGTCCCAGCCGTACTTGCCGCCCAGGCCGGCCGGGGTGATGCCGGCCTTCACCAGCTTGGTGTTGACCTCCTCCAGTTCCGCGTACGAGGTGGGCGGCGCGGCGACGCCGGCCTTGGCGAACGCGGCCTTCGAGTACCAGCAGCCGATGCCGAGCGCGATGAACGGCATGCCGCCCTTCACCCCGTCGAAGGTCATGCCCTGGACCGCGGCCGGGTTGATCTTCGAGTCCCAGCCGTACTTCTGGTAGTACTTGCTCAGGTCCATGGCCTGTTTGGCGGTCACGAAGGGCGCGCCGATCTGGCCGCCCCAGATCCGCCAGACGTCCGGGCCCTTGCCGCCGAGCAGTTCGGTGCGCAGCTTGTCGGGGTAGACGGCGGCGCCGGAGCCGGGCAGCGAGTCCACCGTGGTGGTCGTGCCGTTCTGCGCGTCGAACTTCTTGATCTGCTCCTTGAGCAGGCCGACCGTGGAGTTGTCCTCGTACGTGAACAGGCGTAGCTCCTTGGAGCCGGTGCTTGTCGTCTGATTCGTCCCGCCGCTGGTGCCGGTGCAGGCGGACAGCCCGGCGGCGATCGCGGCGCCTCCGGTGAGGCCGAGAAACTTGCGGCGATTTATCATGCTTTATCTCTCCCAAACCGGCGGATCTTGGCGAACATGTCCTCGAGCAGGAACCGGACGTCGACCGTCTCGACGACCCGGATGGGGTTGCCGGTGCCCGGCAGGTAGTGGCCCTCCCGCCCGAAGCGGGGAGCCGGCACGGTGCGGAACTGGCCGCCGCGCGGGAAGAGCATCAGCGAGATCGCCGGGGAGTCGCCCAGCGACCGGGACTCGATCGGTTCCGGGTGGTATGCGGCGTTCCACTCGACCAGCTGCCGGATCAGGTAGTCGGCCAGTTCGGAGGTGCCGCCGATCTTCTCCTCGAGCTCGGCGTAGCCCACCGAGACCTGGGAGTACACGTTCGACGGCACCTGCCAGACGGTGATCCCCGAGCCGAAGACCACGTTGGCGGCCGCGATGTCGTTGCCGAGGTTGAACTCCGGGCCGGGATAGGCGACGTCGATGCCGCCGTACCCGACCCCGCCGATCCAGATCACGGTGACGTCCCGGTGGACGATCGCCGGGTCGAGCAGGATCGCCGAGGCCAGGTCGGTGAGCGGCCCGAGGAAGGCGACATACAGCGGTCCGTCTTCGCGGCTCTCCTCGATGATCAGCCGGGCGCCGGCGCTGTCCCGCGGGGTCGACTCGTCCGGGATCGGCTCGGCGGCGCCGTTCGCGACCGGGACCTTGCCGGTCCGGTCCATCAGCCGCAGGAGCAGGTCGATCTCCTCGCGGGACTCCGCCATGCTCCGGTCGCCGCGATGCCGGCCGAAGTGGGCCGGGATCAGGCCGCGGACGTCCAGGGTGGGGGAGAGCAGGGCATGCACGATGGCGAACTGGTCGTCGGCTTCGTTCTTGGCATCGGTGTTGACGATGACGCGGCGCAAGGATGCTCCCGGTGGTGAATATACATTCATAGGCGACTGGCCATGCGCATACTGTTAACGCTCGATGTCGCGGTTGTCAACGGGGGCGGTCCCGACTGGCGGCATCCGGAACGAACGGCGTTTTCATGCACCCGTGAATCGATATTCATCCGGTAGGTTCATCGCGATGGAGCTCCACGAACTGACCCCAGAAGATCAAGACCTCATGGCGTACGCCGGAGCCATAGTCGACGCCAACACCGACGGGGACGGCGGCGTCTACACCATGGGCGCCGCGGTGCGCGACGCGCAGGGCCGGATGCACGGCGGCATCAACCTGTACCACTTCCTCGGCGGCCCCTGCGCCGAGCTGGTGGCCCTCGGACACGCGCGGGCGTCCGGCGCCCGCGAACTCACCACGATCGTCGCGGTCGGCAACCTCGGACGAGGACCGGTCGGCCCGTGCGGCCGCGACCGCCAGGTCCTGTTCGACTACCACCCGGGGATTCGCGTCATCCTGCCGACGTCCGTGGGGGTGCGCAGCGTACGCATCGAGGATCTGATGCCGCTGGCGGCGCGCTGGACCCCCGACGAGGGGACGCAGGAGTTCGACCCGGCGCTGTTCGACTGACGGCCGCCGCCCGGCCGTGAGTCAGTCGGGTGGTGGGCCGCTCGGGAGGCTCGCGACCAGCTCCTGCATGGACTTGGGGATGTCGGCCGTTCGGCCGCGGACGTCGGCGGGGAAGATGCGCTCGATGTCGCCGGTGTAATCGGCGTCGCTGGGTATCTGGACGGCGTCCTCCCCGGTGACGGCGGCGGGGACCACCTCGGCGGTGTCGCTGGTCTTGCTGTGGCAGTAGACCCAGGCGTAGACCGTGGCCACCTGATCGATGGTCTTGGCGTCGGCGGGCCGGAGGCCGAACGACTGGGCCACACAGTTCAGGTCCGGGTCGGTCGCGGCCACCGCGTGCGCGGCCCGCCGGTCGGCCGCGGCGGCGAGCGGCCCGGTGGGCATCGGCTGCTGCGCCGGGCCGCCGCAGCCGGCCAGAGCCAGGGCGGCCGCCACGACCGCGAAGGGTAGCCGCGACTTCATCGGCGCACCTTACCGCCCGGCGTGGGGAAGGATGGGGGCGTGGCGACGCTGCGATCGGTCAATGTCGGACTGCCCAAGGATGTCGTGTGGCGGGGGCGGTCGGTCTACACGGGCATCTGGAAGTCGCCGGTGGGCGGGGCGGCCATGGTGCGGCGGCTCAACATCGACGGGGACGGGCAGGGGGATCTCGGCGGGCACGGTGGCGAGCAGCGGGCCGTGTTCGTCTACCAGCTGGATTCCTACCGGTACTGGCGGGACTTCCTCGGGCGGGACGATTTCTCGTACGGGCAGTTCGGGGAGAACTTCACGGTCGACGGGCTGGCCGACGACGAGGTGCGGATCGGGGACCGGTATCGGATCGGGGCGGCGCTGTTCGAGGTGACGCAGCCCCGGGTGACCTGTTATCGGGTCGGGATCCGGATGGACGAGCCGCGGATGCCGGCCCTGCTCGTCCAGCATCGGCGACCGGGGTTCTACTTCCGGGTCCTCGAGGAGGGCGAGGTCCGGGCCGGTGACGAGATCGTCAAGGTGGCCGGCGGGCCGGAGGCGATGACCGTGGCCGAGGTCGACGCGCTGCTCTACCTGCCGGGGCATCCGCGGGACCGGATCGAGCGGGCGCTGCGCATCCCGGCGCTCAGCCCGGGCTGGCAGGGGTCGTTCCGGGCGATGCTGGCGCAGCCGGCGACGGCCGGCGGGAACGCCGGGCTGGTCGAGGCCGAGCCGGCGCCGGCCTGGGCCGGGTTCCGGCCGTTGCGGGTGACCGCCGTGGACGCGGAGAGCAGCACTATTGCCTCGGTTCGGCTGGCCGACCCGGCCGGCGGGGCGGTGCCGCCGGCGTTGCCCGGGCAGTTCTTGACCGTACGGCTGAAGCCCGGTCTTGTTCGAAGTTATTCGTTGTCCGGTGAGCCGGGCGCCACCGAGTACCGGATCAGCGTCAAGCGGGAGCCGCACGGGCAGGCCAGCGGGTATCTGCACACGCACGTGCGGCCTGGGGACCTGCTCGACGTCGCCGCGCCGAGGGGGACATTCGTGCTGCGGCCGGGGCCGGGGCCGGTGCTGCTGATCAGCGGCGGGGTCGGTGCCACCCCGGTGCTGGCCATGCTGCACGCGCTGGCGGCGGAGAAACCCGGGCGCGAGGTGTGGTGGGTGCAGGCGGCGCGGGATGCGGCGGAACGGCCGTTCGCGTCCGAGGTCAGGGGATTGCTGGCCGCATTGCCGAACGCTCACTCGTATGTCGCCCTCAGCCGGCCGGCGCCCGGGGACCGCGACTACGACGGGGCCGGCCGGCTGACGGCGACGGTGCTGGGCGGGCTGGGCTTGCCGGGCGGCGTCGAGGCGTACCTCTGCGGTCCTTCGTCCTTTCTCGGCGACGTCAGTTCGGCCCTGGTGGCGGTCGGGGTGCCGGCCGGGCGGATCCGCAGCGAGATCTTCGGGTCGCGGCCGGGGCTGACCCCGGGAATCAGCGCGCGGCCCGGACGGGCGCCGCACCCGCCGGCGGGCGAACCGGGGAGCGGGCCGGCGGTGTCGTTCGTGCGCAGCGACCTGACCGTGCCATGGGCGGAGCCGGCCGGGAGCCTGCTCGACCTCGCCGAGGCGTGCGACGTGCCGGTGCGCTGGTCCTGCCGGGTCGGGGTGTGCCACAACTGCGAAACGGGGCTGCTCTCCGGTGAGGTGGAGTACACGACCGAGCCGGTCGACCCGCCGGCCGAGGGCAACGTGCTGATCTGCTCCAGCCGCCCCCGCTCCGCCGTCGTCCTGGACCTGTAACGCGGCACGAAAGCATGACGTAGGGGCTGCCGTGAATCCCTAGAGTCCTCCCCATGGGGGATTCCAGATTCGGGCGGCGGCGGTTTCTCGGTCTCGCGGCGACGGCCGGCGCGGTCGCGGCCGGGGCGACGCTGCTCGGGGAGCCGGTCGCCGCGGCGGCCAGCGGGGTCGACTACGAGGGGCTGAAGCGGGCGCTCCGGGGGCCGCTGCTGCGGCCCGGCGACGCCGCCTACCCGGCGGCGGCCAAGCCCTACAACGCCGCGCTCGGCGTGCGGCGGCCGGCCGCGATCGCCCAGGTGGCCACGGTCGACGACGTGCGGACCTGTGTGCAGCGGGTGCGTGGGCACGGCGTGCCGCTGGCTGCTCGCGGTGGTGGGCACAGCTACGCCGGCTATTCGACGCCGAACAGTGGGGTCGTCGTCGACCTCGGGGCGCTAAAGTCCATCACGGTCAGGAGCGACGGGACGGCGGTCGTCGGCGCCGGGTGCCGGCTCATCGACGTCTACGCGGCGCTCGCCGCGCACGGGCGGGCGTTGCCGGCCGGGTCCTGCCCGACCGTCGGGGTCGCCGGCAGCACGCTCGGCGGCGGGATCGGCGTGACGGCCCGGGCGTACGGGCTGACCTGCGACCACCTGAAGAGCGCCACGGTCGTCACCGCCGACGGCGCGCTGCACACCGTCGACGGCAATCACGACGCCGACCTGTTCTGGGCGCTGCGCGGCGGTGGGGGCGGCAACGGCGGCATCGTCACCAGTTTCACCTTCGGCACCGTGCCGGCGCCCGCCGTCACCGTTTTCACGCTGCGCTTCCCGGCCGCCCGTACGGCCAAGGTCCTGCAAAGCTGGTCGTCCTGGATGGACGCGGCGCCGCACCAGCTCAGCTCGCTGTGCGCGGTGACCGCCGCGGCCACGCCGACCAACCGGGTGACCGGCACCTGGACCGGCAGCCCGGCCGCGCTGGCCGGCCACCTGTCGTCGCTGATCGCCGCGGTCGGTGCGGCGCCGGCCTTCCGGACCACCCACACGTACGGCTTCCTGGATGCGATGAAGTACTTCGCCGGCTGCCTCAACCAGACCACCGCCGCCTGCAAGGCCGGTGGGCCGGAGCCGTTCCGGGCCGCGTCGCGGATGCTCGAGCGGACGGTGACGTCGTCGGTCGCCGGCCAGGTCGTGTCGCTGATGAGCCGGCAGCGGGGGATGGTGCTGCTCTTCGACTCGCTGCGCGGGCAGGTGGCCGGGATCGGGACGGCGGACACCGCGTTCGCCCATCGCACCGCGCACGCCTCGGTGCAGGTCTACAGCGGCAACGCGGCGAACGGGCCGGCGGTGCTCGCGGTTCAACAGGCGCTGCGGTCGGCCGTGGGGACCGGCGCGTACGTCAACTATCTGAACCCCGGCCAGTCCGACTGGGCGAGCGCCTACTACGGCGCGAACCTCTCCCGCCTGCGCCGGGTGATCAAGAAGTACGACCCGGACCGGGTGTTCGACTTCGCCCAGTCGGTACTCCGCGCGTGAGATCGCGCTGAGCGATTCCGTCCGGCTGCATTTGCCGTACGAGCGGAGGACGAGCCCCCGGCGTGACGAGGCCGCCGGGGTACGACATCGGCCGGTCCGGCCCGGCGCTGCATCCGGGGACTGGCGTCCGGCGTGCGAAATGATGGTGGGGAAGTTCGGTGGAGGTGACCGTGCGGCTATGGAAGGTCAAGCGCCCGGGCGGGGTCTACTGGTTCGACCTGCAAGAGGTTGCCGGGGACGAGGACGGCGCCTGGCTGCGGGGACCGATCGGATCACCGTGGGCGTCGCCGCACGACTCGGGGCGCTGCTGGTGCCGGTTCTGGTGTGGCTGGCGATGGGGCGGCCGTGGGCGGCGTGGTGGGTGAACGATCCGGCCGATCGGCGGCTGGAGATCGACGTGTGCCTGCCGCCGGAGCGGGTGGAGGACGGCTGGCGCTACGTGGATCTGGAGCTGGACCCGGTGTGGCACCAGCGGGACGGGCGGGTCGAGATCGAGGATGAGGACGAGTACGAGGAGGCCCGTCGGCGCGGCTGGATGAGCGCGGACGACGCCGGCCTGGCCCGGGCCACCGCCGATCGATGCGCGGAGGTGCTCCATCGCGGTACCGAGCACTGGCCGGCGCACGGGTGGGAGATGCTTCGTATGTGACGATCATGTGCCGGTGCACGCCGGCTGACTCGGAAGGCATGACATGTCACTGAACCGGCTGGCTGGCAAGATCGCGCTCATCACCGGGGTGGGCGGTGGCATGGGTCATGTCGCGGCCGCCCGCTTCGCGGCCGAGGGGGCCCGGGTGATCGGCTGTGATCTGGACGTCGCGGCCGCGGCGGAGACCGAGCGGGCGGTACGGGACGCCGGCGGCGACATCCACGTGACGGGCGGGGTCGACCTCGGCGACGCGGCCCAGGCGAAGGAGTGGGTCGACGCGGCGGTCGCGGTGCACGGCGGGATCGACGTGCTCTACAACAACGCCTCGGCGCAGCGGTTCGCGCCGCTCGACGTGCTCAGCGTCGAGGAGTGGGACTTCACGATGCGCAACGAGCTGAGCCTCGTCTACTACACCGTGCGGGCCGCCTGGCCGCACTTCAAGGCGCACGGCGGCGGGTCGATCATCAACGTCGGCTCGATCGCGGCGATCCGGGGCGTCGAGTTCATGGCGCAGAACGCGCACAGCACGGCGAAGGGCGGCGTCGTCGCGCTCACCCTGCAGTTGGTGGTGGAGGGCGGCCCGTACGGCATCCGGGCAAACGTGATCAGCCCGGGCCTGATCGAGACGCCGAACACGGCGCCGATGCTGGCCGACCCGCCCGCGCGGATGAAAAGCGTGGTGCTCGACCGCATCCCGCTCGGCCGGCACGGCCGGCCCGACGACGTGGTCAACGCCGCGATCTTCCTGGCCTCCGACGAGTCCTCCTGGATCACCGGCGCGCACCTGGTGGTCGACGGCGGCGGATCGGTGCTGGGATGAGTGGCGCCGGGATGAGCGGGCGGCTCGACGGCAAGGTCGTGGTGGTCACCGGGGCGGCCCGGGGCCAGGGCGCGGCCGCGGTGGCGGCGCTGCGGGCGGCGGGCGCCACGGTGGTGGCCACCGACGTGCTGGACGGGCCGCTGATCAGAAAACTCGACGTCACGGACGACGCCGCCTGGGCCGAGCTGGCGGGATCACTCGAAAGAGTCGACGCGCTCGTGAACAACGCCGGGATCGCGGCGCGCGAGCGGCTGCCCAACCTGACCAAAGCCGCCTGGCAGCGGGCCTTCGACATCAACGTGACCGGTCCGATGCTGGGCATCCAGGCGCTGGTTCCGCTGATGCCGCCGGGGTCGAGCATCGTCAACGTCTGCTCGGTGGCGGCGATGGCCGGGCACGCGGCCGCGGCGTACACGGCAAGTAAATGGGCCTTGCGGGGTCTGACCCGATCGGCGTCGCTGGAGCTGGGGGAGCGGGGGATCCGGGTCAACGCGGTGATGCCGGGCCTGATCGACACGCCGATGATGGCCAGCGCCCCGGGCGCGTTCACCGACGCGGCGCTCGCCGAGATCCCGCTCGGGCGGGTCGGGCGGCCCGAGGACATCGCGCCGACCATCGTCTTCCTCGTCTCCGACGACTCGGCCTACTACAACGGCGCGGAGATCGTCATCGACGGGGGACTGACCGCGCACGTCTCGCACAAGCGGATCGCCGACGCCACCCGGGGCGGTTAACGTCAGCAGAGGGCGATGGTCATCGGGGTCATTTCGTGGACCCATCGACGCCGTCGCCGTCTCCTCGCCCGCGGCGAGACAGTGGAGCGGAAGTCATGCTGCGCCTCCGGCGCTGCGGGTGCTGGCGGCCAAGGGCATGGTCGACGCGCGGCCCAGGCGCGGCACGTTCGTCCGGCCCCAGGTGGCCTGGAGCCTGCTCGACCCGGACGTGCTGCGCTGGCAGTTCGCCCGCTCGCAACGGCCCGGCCTCTTCGACGACCTGCACGAGCTGCGGGCGATCGTCGAGCCCGGCGCGGCCGGCCTGGCCGCCGCCCGGGCCACCGGCGACGACCTCGACGCGCTGGACGCGGCGCTGGCCGGGATGGCCGCGGCCGGCGACGACGCGTCCGCCGCGGTCGCCGCCGACCTCGCCTTCCACCGGGCGCTGCTGGCCGCCACCCACAACGAGCTGGTCCAGCGCATGGAGGTGGTGATCGAGACCGGCCTGGCCGAACGCGACCGCATGGTGCACGGCAACGCCGGCACCGGCGACCCGGTGCCCAGCCACAAGGCGGTGGTGGAGGCGATCCGGCGCCGCAACCCGGCGCAGGCCGCCCGGGCCATGGGCAAACTGCTCGACCAGGCCGCGAGCCTGGCGGCAGGGATGCCGCATCTGCCCGGGGTGGGCACGGCGACCGAGGTGCAGCGGGCGTGGCTGGCCGGTTGCCGGTGGATGAAGGCGTTCCCGGCGGCGGCGCTCGGCCCGGGCTGGATCTCGGCGGTGCTCGGGCCGTTCCCCGGCGCGCGGTTCGTCGCCACCGGCGGGATCACGGTGGCCGGGGCGCCCGCGTTCCTCGCCGCCGGCGCGCGGGTGATCGCGCTGGGCGCGGCCCTTGCCGACCCCGCCCAGCGCGATCAGATCAGAACGCTCGTTTCATGATGCTCGTGAACTGGTACGGCGTCTGGGCCACGCCCGAGCAACTGTCCGAGCCCGGCGTGCCGGGGCAGCCGCCGTTGTCCCGGCCGAGCGCCCAGTACGAGAGCTCGCCGATGCCCTGGACGGTCGCCCAGTGCGTGATGTCCCGGGCATCGGCGAGCGTGAACACCTCGAGCGGGCCGGTCTCGCCGCCCGAGCCGTAGTCGTCGATGCCGAGCATCTCGGTGATCCCGACCATCGCCCACAACTGCCGGTTGCCGCGGTGCGGGTAGAGCGTCCGCAGCGTGCCGACCAGCCCGTTCGCGGCGGTCTTGGTGTCGGCGGCCATGTCGTGCGCCTGGTTGTCGTAGTAGTCGAAGGTCATGATGTTGACGATGCCGACCCGGGCGCCGTACTTGATCGCGCTGGCCAGCACGTTGATCGCGTTGTCCTCGAGCCCGGTGGGGGCGGTCGGCAGGGTGTAGACGATCTGCAGCGGCCGGTGCTGCCGGCCGGCCCACTGCTGGACGAGGTGGATCGCCTGGCTGCGCCGGTCGATCGCGGCCGCGTTGTCCAGCGAGATGTCCTCGATGTCCATGTCGAGCCGGGTCACGCCGTACGTCGTGACGACCTTCTCGTACGCAGCGGCGATCCGGCCGACGTCGGTGCAGCTGTCGGCGATCTCGGTGGCGGTGCTGTCCGCCGCGTAGCCGCCGAACGACGGCACGACGTCGCCGCCGGTCGCGCGGATCCGGGCGATCTCCTTCCCGTACACGGACCGGTCGACCGGCGTCCTGGGGTCGCCGTTCCACAGGATGTCGCAGGAGCCGGTGGTCTGTGTCTGCAGGAACGCCATGGTGAGGTGGCGGGCGCCGGACGCCTGGCTGACGTCGGCCGGGTTGGCGTCGGTATAGGTCTGGAAGTACGGCGCGAACACGTGATCGGGCAGCGTCCGGCATCCGGCGTTCGCGATCCCGGGGGTGGCGACGATCGCGGCGACCGCGACGGTGGCGGCAAGGAGCCGCATGTGACCCTCCGTCCGTCGAAACGGATAGTAAAGTTGTTTGCCGATTGACCGTAAGATCGACTGCCCCGCATGTCAACCTGCTGACCAGGCACAGTTGCCCCGGGCCCGGCGGCGGTAGCGTGATTCGATGGCGGGCGAATTCCTGCCCTCACGGCACGGCTTCGCGTTCGACAACGGCTGGCCCGACCAGCCGGCCCTCACCCTGCCCACCCCGTTCGGCGGCATCGGCATCGGCAACGCGGGCGCCGGCCTCTGCGGCGGCATGGTCTTCGCCGCCCTCGACTACTTCCTGGCCGGCCGGGACGCCCTGCCCGACCGCCCGGCGGCCGGCGAGCCGCTCTACCGGTTCATCGTCCGCCGCCTGATCGACTCCTGGCACTTCCCGGCGGGGGTGGCCCAGTACTACCGCTGGATGGGCCTGCCCGACGGCGACCAGGTGATCCGCCTGTTCGACGGCCAGGTGCTCACCCTGCGGGGGCTGGGCTGGCGAACCGTCCGCGTCGAGTGGCCGCGGATCAGGAATGACCTGGACCGGGGCCGGCCGGTCCCGCTGGGCGTGGTGACGGTGGCCTCCCGCAACCCGAGGGCCCTGGCCCTGAACCATCAGGCGCTGGCGATCGGCTACGAGCTCGACGGTCCGCGGGTGAAGGTGCGGGTGTACGACCCCAACTCCGGCCGCCGCGACGACGTGGCCATCACGATGGACACGAGCGCGCCGACCGGCCCGGTCCCGTTCGGCCACAACCTGGGCCTGCAGCGGCCGATCCGCGGGTTCTTCCGGGTCGCCTACACACCCCGCACCCCGAGGTAGCGAACCCGGCCGGGAATCCTGACCCGACGGCTCGCCGGATCGACGTGCCACAGCGCCCATTTCATGTTCGCCAGTTCCGGCTCGACCTGCCTGACCACCGCGGAAGCCGGCGTGGTCCGGCGGCTGCACGACGGCGCCGTGACCGGCCGGCGCGATCGGCTCGAGCCGGCGCAGACCTGGCTGACCCGGCGCGCGAGCTCCTGAAGAGCGACGTCGGGATCGATCTCCGGGGTCATGGCCGTCCCCGTCGCGGTGTTGCCGGGTCGGGGCGGCCGGCGGGCATGCCGAGCACCGCCGTCTTGGCCAGGAGCTCGGCGTGTTCCAGGGCGGCGTCCGAGCCCCAGGTGATCCCGCCGCCCGCGCCGTAGACCGCGATGCCGGTCTGCCGGTCGAGCACCGCCGTGCGGATCGCCACGTTGAAGCGGGCCCGGAACGGCGCGCCCGGCGGCGCCACCAGCCCGACCGCGCCGCAGTAGACGCCGCGCGGCCCGGGCTCCAGCGCGCGGATGATCTCCATGCTGCGTTGCTTCGGCGCGCCGGTGACCGAGCCGCACGGGAACAGCGCCGCGAAGATCTCGGCGAGGCCGCTCGCCGCGTGCCGCCGGGCGGTGACCTCGGAGACCAACTGCCAGACCGTCGGGTACGCCTCGATCGTGAACAGCTCGGTCACCGCCACCGAGCCCAGCTCCGCCACCCGGGACAGGTCGTTGCGCAGCAGGTCGACGATCATCACGTTCTCGGCCTGCTCCTTGGCGCTGGCCCGCAGCCGGCGGGCCGCGAGCGCGTCGGCCGCCGGGTCGTCGCCGCGCCGGGCCGTGCCCTTCATCGGCCGGGTGCGCAGCCGGTCGCCGACCCAGTCGAAGAACAGCTCCGGGCTGGCGCTCGCGATCACGAACCGGCCCGTGTCCAGGTACGCGTTGTACGCGGCACGCTGAGCGGTCGCCATCCGGGCGTACAGCTCGAAGGGATCTTCGACGACCGCCCGTAGCCGATCCGTCAGGTTGCACTGGTACGTCTCACCGTCCGCGATGTGCCGGCGCACCGCCGCGACCGCCCGCGCGTGCTCCGCCGCCGTCCAGTCCGGCGTCCAGCCGATCGGTGGGCGCGGCCCCGGCGGTGCGGCGATCGGTTCGTCCGCGACCGGCTCGTCGCACAGGCCGAACCAGATCAGCGGCGGGCCGCCGGCGTCGTAGGACACATACCCGTACGCCCAAGCCCCCGCCTCCGTGGCGCGCTCGACCGCCCGCAGGACGCCCGCTACCTCGCCCGGATCCGAGGTGGTCAACACCCGGCGCGGTGGCGGGCAGACCAGGGCGCGCCCCGCCACGAGATCGTCGAAACGCGCGTTCATCCGGACTTCGCCACCGGCCAGGCCCCCACATACTCCGGGTCCGCACCGTCGAGGGCGACGGTCAGCCCCCGCAGCCGGCCCACGAGATCGTCCCGGCCGCCCTCCGGCATGAGCCCGGTAAGCAGCCGGTCGATCGCCGCCATCCGGGCCCGGCCGTCGGCGACGCCGGCCAGCCCGGTCTCGGTGAGCTCGTGCAGCACGACCCGCCGGTGCACCGGGTGGGGGAGCCGGCGCACCCAGCCGAGCCGTTCCAGCTGGGCGAGCGCGGTGGTCACGCTCTGCGGCGTGAGCCGGAAGCGGCGGGCCAGGTCGGAGGCCGACATCAGGCCCAGCTCGTCGAGGTGCACGCAGAGCCCGAGCTGGGTCATCGTCACCCCCAGCCCGTCCAGCGCCTCCTGCGAGCGGCGGTGCACGGCCTGCTGGGCCCGGAACAGCACGTACGGAAGGCCGTCCTGCCAGGGCATCGTCATACGGTCACCTTAAAACATTTCAGTGAGTATAAAAGTTTTCAGACACCTGATAACTTTCCGGCATGGTCAGCCTCGAAGAAGAGATCAACACCGCCGGCGGAGCGCTGCGGCTGCTGCGCCAGGGTCGCTCCGGCGCGTACCCGTTTGCGCGGCTGGATCTCCCTCGGCTCGATCGACCCCGGGGCGGCCGTCGGCGACCAGGTCGAGATCGTCTGGGGCGAGCCGGACGGCGCTTGCCGAACCCGGCCGTCGAGCGGCACGCCCAGACCCGGGTCAAGGGCACCGTGATGTCCCGGCCCTTCCCCCAGGGCCACTGACCGGGGTCTACCGTGGACGGATGGCGGACCTGGTCATCGGCGCGGACCTGGGCGGCACCTCGACTCGCGTCACGGTGGCGACGACCGCCGGCGTCCGCCTGGTCACCGTCGAGGGCGGCGGCGGCAACCCCACCACCCATGGCGTGGCGCGGGCCGCCGCCGAGCTGGCCCGCACCGCGCGCCGGGCGCTGACCGATCTCGACCCGGGGGAGGTGCGCGCGATCGTCATCGGCTTGGCCGGCCGCGCGACCCTCGACGACCCGCAGGCCCGGCAGACCTTCACCGACGCCCTCGCCACCGCACACATCACGATAAATCCGGACTTCGTGGGTGATGCCGAGGTCGCGTTCTGCTCGGCCACCCCCGAACCGGACGGCACAGTCCTGCTGGCCGGCACCGGCGCGATGGCCGTCCGCATCCGAGACCGCCGCGTCGACACCACCTCCGACGGCCTCGGCTGGTTGCTGGGCGACGAGGGCTCGGCGTACTGGCTGGGCCGCGAGGCCGTCCGCGCGAGCATCGCCGCGATCTGCGGCACCGGCCCGCCGACCACGCTGACCGGGGCGATCTCCGCGGCGCTGCTCGACGGCCCCCCACCCGACCACCCCCACCATCATCGATCGGCGCTGATCCGGGCGGCCAACGTCCAACCGCCGATCGCGCTGGCCGCGCTGGCCCCCCTGGTCACCCAGGCGGAAACCCAGGGTGACGTCGTGGCCGCGGCCGTCTGCGACCTTGCGGCCGAGCGTCTGGCCAAAATGCTTGCCGACGTACGCGAGGCAACCGACCCGGCCCCCCTAGTGATGGTCGGCTCGGTGGCGGGTGACCCCCGCACCCCGGTCGGCCGGCGCCTCCGCACGTTGATCGCCGCCCACTTCACGGGCGACGTCCTGACCCCGGCCGACGGCACCGTGGGCGCCGCCTGGCTGGCCGTCCGCAGCCTCCACCCCGGCGCCCCCCTGACCGACATCCACACCCGCCTGCGCCGCTGACAGCCGCCGCTTGCCGCGCCCGCAGGCGGTAGGGCGACACGCCGTCCAGCGTTTCTTGATCGGGGTCGTCGAGCACGGGCCCGCGCACAAGAAGGTCTGTGCCGTACGCGCCTGGTACTGGTCACAGGTCAGCCTCGTATACGACTCCGTGGAAGCTCTTCGCCAGGATCGACCCACGCAGGACAGCCGGGCGGCCGACGACGACGTGGCGGACCTGCGCAGCGACTACCGCAACGCCTGCATGACCGCCTTCGTCGCGTGCGACCATGCACCTACCCGCGAATGGCTGGCCCGTGGATTCCTGCTTGTTCGTTCGCCCGGCCAGCCATCACCTCATGATCACATTGCTCTCCACACGGTGGTAGCGAAATTCGTGCCCGCTCGAGCTGGCGTCCTTCTTCTGCCGCCGGCAACGCGCGGAGCCTTCCACCGCCGTCACGTTACGTGGTCTGCGGTCAGGCATCCATTCTCATCGTCAGGTCTGACAGGCCGTCGAGAGACGGATCCGACGTTGTCGCCGCGCCGATGCGGGCGACGATCAACTGGCGTGGGTGCCGGAGATCCGGTGGGCCGCAAATGCGAGGTGAGCCAGTCGATCGTCTCGCGCAGGTAGGTGGCGCGGTTCGCGCGGTGCAGCAGCTCGTGGCCCTCGCCGGGGAAGAGCAGGTAGCGGTGGGGGTGGCCGCGCTCGGTGAGGGCCGCGACCAGCTGCTCGGCCTCGATCACCGGGACGTTGGTGTCGTTCTCGCCGTGGACGATCATCAGGGGCGCGCGGAGGCGGTCGAGGTGGTTCATCGGGGAGAGGTCGGCGAGCAGCTCAGCGTCGCTCACCGGGTCGCCGTACTTGGGGACGGCGGCCGCCGCGATCCACGGCTCGGTGTGCCGGTAGAACGTCTCGAAGCTCGACATTCCGCAAACGTCGACGCCGACCGCGAAGAGATCCGGGAACCTGGTGAGCGCGGCAAGCGTGAGGTAACCGCCGTACGACCGTCCCATGCACCCGACAAGCGCCTCCTCGGCAACGCCGGAGTCGAGGAGATGGCGGACGCAGGAGCGTACGTCCTCGATCGCCCCGTAGCGAAGCGGCCCGTTGTCGGCGTTGACGAAGCCACGCCCGAGGCCGGCCGAGCCGCGCACGTTGGGAGCGAAGACGGCGATCCCCTGCGCGGCCAGGGCCTGAAGCAACGGCTCGTGCCCGGGCCGCTGCTGCGCCTCCGGCCCGCCGTGCAGCCAGATCACGGTCGGGTGCGGCCCGGCGCCGCGCGGCCGATAGAGCCACCCGGTCAGCGTCAGCTCATCGTGCGCCGTGAAGGTCTCGAGACTCGGCCGCACGACGCCGGCCGCCGCGGGTGTCGCCGACACCGCCTGGGTCCCGAACGACGCCGAGTGCACCCACACCCCGGGGGGCTGCCCCGGACCCTCGGCGGTGAAGGCCAGCACCGAGCCGTCGAAGCTCCAGCTGAGCCCGGTCACGACGCTGCCCGGAAGCTCCAGCCGGCCTTCGCCCCCGAGGATCTCGACTTCGGACTCGCCGCCGCGAACGTTCCAGAGCACTGCGACCTTCGTCCCGTCCGGGGTAAGCGTGAATCCCTCGACCTCGGCCTCGCCGGCGGCGACCACGCTTGGCGGCGAAGACCGGATCAGCGCCGGAAAGTCGCCGTCTTCCGTCCGGGCGTACACCGTCGTGCCGTCCGGCCCGAAGACCGCCAATTCGCCTGGGCAGACCAAGGTGTCCACCGCCGTGGCCAGCTCCCGCTCGACGATCCGCCGCGCCCCGCGTGGCCCGATCCGCAGAAGTGCCCGCTTTCCGTCCGGCGACACGTCCAGGAGGGACACGAGCCCGCCGGTCGCCACCACCGTGCGGCTGCCCGTTTCCGGATCGACCAGGATCGCGGTGGTCAAGTTCTCGGTCAGCGCCAGCAGCGGCCGCCACGGCAGCCAGCGCATGTTCTCCGCGGTGTCCGCGCCGAAACCGGCCACCTGGCGCAGCCCCGACCCGTCCGGCCGCACCAGCCACACCTCGTGTCGCGGCGCGCCACCGGGCGCCACCTGGCAGGCCAGCCAGTCGCCGCTGCTCGACCACTGCACCGCCGCGACCGGCGACTCTCCGGTGTCCACCAGGAACGCCCGCGCGCCGCCGACCGGTTGCACCCACGCCTGCGGCCGTCCGCCACGGTCGGAGATGTAGGCGCAGTGGCTGCCGTCCGGCGCGAGCGCCGGCCCCCAGCTCCGGCCGGTGTCGGGTGGGCGGACGCTGCTCCAGCCCACCGGCCGCACGAGCTGTTCCCTCATGAAGCGTCCTCCTCAGATCCGCTTGTCCTGCAGCCACATCTCCAGCAGGGCGAGCTGCCACAACTGGTTCGCGCCCAGTGTCGTACGCGGGGTGTTCGGATCGGCCAGCAATCGCGCGACGTACTCCGGCCGGAACAATCCGCGCGCCCGGGCCGCCGGCGACAGCAGCGCGTCGCGGACCCGGTCGAGCATCGGCCCCTGGAGATGCCGGATGCCCGGAACCGGGAAGTACCCCTTGGTCCGGTCGATCACCTCGTCGGGAACCACCCCGCGGGCCGCTTCCTTGAGGACCCCCTTGCCGCCGTGCGCCAGCTTGAGCTCGGGCGGGCAGGCCGCGGCCAGCTCGACGAACTCGTGGTCGAGGAACGGCACCCGCGCCTCCAGGCCGTACGCCATGGTCATGTTGTCCACCCGCTTCACCGGGTCGTCGACCAGCATCACCTCGGAGTCGATCCGCAGCGCCGCGTCGACTGCGGTGTCCGCGCCCGGCCGGCCGAAGCTGGCCGCCACGAAGTCGCGGCTCACGTCATCGGCAACCAGCCACTCCGGGGCCAGCTGCCGGGCCAACTCCTGGTACGGACGATCGAAGAACTCCCGCGCGTACGCGTCGACCGCGCGCCCGCGCGGCACCCCGGCCAGCGGCGGGTACCAGCTGTAACCGGCCAGGATCTCGTCCGCCCCCTGCCCCGACTGGACGACCTTGACCTGCTTCGACACGTCCTCGCTGAGCAGGTTGAAGGCGATGCAGTCGTGGCTGACCATCGGCTCGCTCATCGCCGCGACGGTCCGGTCGACGGCCGGCAGGAACCGGTCCCGCCCGATCCGGATCTGGTGGTGGTCGGTGCCGAACTGCTTGGCGACCAGGTCGGAGTAGGCGAACTCGTCGCCGCTCTCCCCACCGGCCGCCTCGAACCCGATGCTGAACGTGGTCAGCCCGCGCTGCCCCTGCCCAGCGAGCAGCGCCACGATGTAGCTCGAGTCGATCCCCCCGGAGAGCAGCACCCCGACCGGCACGTCGGCGACCATCCGCCGCTCGACCGCGATCCGCAGCCGCTCGTGGATCAGCTCGGGCCAGTCGGCTGCGTCGATGTGCCGGGTGAAGGAGGCCGCCCAATAGAGCTCGTCCCGGTAGCTGCCGTCGGCGCGGATCGTTCGAATCGTCGCGGGCGGCAGCTTCCGTACGCCGGAAAGGATCGTCCGCGGCGCGGGGACCACCGAGTGGAACGTCATGTAGTGCTGCAACGCGACCTTGTCGATCGAGGTGTCCACGTCCCCGGCCGCGAGCAGCGCCGGCAGCGTCGAGGCGAACCGCAGCCGCCCGGGTGCCCCGGCCAGGTACAGCGGCTTGATCCCGAGCCGGTCCCGCGCCAGGACGACCTCGCCCGACTCGTGCGACAGGATCGCGAAGGCGAACATCCCGAGGAACCGCTGCACGCACGAGGAACCCCACCGGTGGTACGCCTTCAGGATCACCTCCGTGTCCGACGTGGAGACGAAGCTGTACCCGTACGCCAAAAGCTCTTCTCGAAGCTCTCGGTAGTTGTAGATGCAGCCGTTGAAGACCACAGTGAGCCCCAGCGAGGCATCGGTCATCGGCTGCCCACCCGCGTCGGAGAGGTCAATGATCTTCAGTCGGCGGTGACCGAACGCTACCGGCCCGCGCTCGAAGAAGCCCTCGCCGTCCGGCCCGCGCGACGCCAGGGCCGGCAGCATCCGCCGGACCGCATCGGCGTCCGCCGGACGGCCGTCGAACCGGAGCTCACCGGCGAGTCCGCACATGCATCCTCCTCAAGACAGCAACCAGGTGTCCTTGGATCCGCCGCCCCGTGAAGAGTTGACGATCATGCTCCCGGCCGGGGCGACCCGGGTCAGCGCGGCCGGCGCGACCACCGGCGACGAGGCGCCGGTGAAGACGAAGGCGCGCAGGTCCACATGGCGGGGCGTGAGCCGATGCCCGTCGAAGACGGGATGTGTGGAGAGTCGCACCACCTCCTGCGCCACCCACCGGTGCGGCGCCGCGAGGATCTGCCGGCGCAGCGCCGCGAGCTCCTCCCGCGACGCGTGCGGGCCGATCACGATGCGGTCCCCGCCGTACCCGTCGACCGGCTTGCAGACCAGCTCGTCCAGCCTGCCGAGAACCTCCCCGGCCTGGGCCGGGATCCCGCAAAGATACGTCGGGACGTCCGCCAGCAGCGGCTTCTCGCCCAGGTAGTACTCGATGAGCCGGGGCACGTAGGCGTACACGGCCTTGTCATCGCCGATCCCGTTCCCCAAGGCGTTGGCCAGGGTCACGGTGTCCGCATGCAGCGCGGCCACCAGGCTCGGACCCAGTGGCATCCCGTCCGCGCCCGGCGAGTGCACGAGGCTGTCCTCCCCCATCCGCAGATAGATCACGTCGACCCGGTGACGCTTGCCGTCCCGCATCCGGTAGACGCGGGTGTCCTCGACGAACAGCTCGGTCGAGCGCACCACCGGCACGCCCATCTCCTCGGCCAGAATCCGGTGCTCGAACCAGGCCGCGTCGTCCGGCCCCTCGCTCAGCACCACCACCCGCGGATCGTCGCCGGCCGCCGGGCGGGCCGCCTCGCGCAGCACCCGCAGCAGCAACGCCGGGGTCGGCTCGACCGAGAGCAGTCCCTCGGGCACCGGCAGCTCGGGCAGCACGCTCGTGGTCAGGCGACGGTTCTGCATCGCGTACCCGATCCCGGACGGCACCCGCAGGTTGTCCTCCAGCACGCACCAGTTCCCACCGACGTCGCGCACCAGGTCCACCCCGGCCACCTGGGCACGCACGCCGTCGTGGCCGACCAGGGCGCCGCTGGGCCGCAGCTCCGGCGACCGGTCGATCACCCAGCCGGGCATCACGCCGTCGCGGACCACGGCCCGCTGGCCGTACACGTCGCTCACGAACCGATCGAGCGCCCGGACCCGCTGCACCAGCCCCGCGCTCAGCCGCCGCCAGTCCTCGGCCGGCACGATCCGCGGCACGAGATCGAAGGGGAACAGCCGGGTCGCCGCCTCACCGGCCACGCTGAACGTGATGCCCCTCGATCGCTGCTCATCGTCCCGGGCGTCCTCGCGGCGGCGGAGGCCGGCCGAACCGAGCCGGCTCAGGACCTGAACAATTCCGGCGTACGCGGGGACGACGTCACCACCGGCGAAAGCCTCGTCGCCGCTTCCGGCGTACGGGAAAAGGGCCGCCGCACCGGTACCGCTCCGCCCCGCCCAGCCGATCCCGTTCGATCCGCCACGCGTGTCCTCCACGACCAGGTCCACCACGTCGGCGATTCGGCCGCGCCGGGCCAGCGCCCGGCGTTGGCGGGCGGCCGAGCTGCCCCGGTTCAGCGCGCGAACCGACAGGTCGAAGACCTGCTCCCAGTCACCCAGCTCCTCCAGCTGCGACCGGAGCTCGCCGACCAGGCGCTGCACCGCCACCCTGGCCGGGACCGGCGCCGGCGAGCGCGGCAGGTCCAGCAGGTCGCCCTCGAGGCCGGACCGCGCGGCCCGCCACATCGCCGCTCGATGCAGCGGCGGACGCACATGCCGCACCGGCGGGCCGGCCCGATGCTCCTGCCGCGCCCGCAGCACCAGCGCCCGGAACAGCCCGGCCAGAAGCACCACCGTGTCCACATCCGGGCTCGAATCGGTGACCCGCAGCTCGACCGTGGGCAGGTGCGCCGACGGGCGAACGTCGAAGTAGACCATCTTCGGGTCGCTGATCGTGCCGGAGGTGATCAGGTCGGCGACCAACTCGTCGTGCTCGTCCGCCGAGCGCAGCACACCCGGGTCGCCGGCGGTCGGCCAGCGCATCCAGACCAGCGACCGGACGCTCGCGTAGCCGGAGTCCTCGCCCATCCAGTAGGGCGAGCTCGCCGAGAGCGCGAGCAACACGGGCAGCGCCGGCGCGACCCGCTGGGCGACCGCGACCGCCTCGTCCCGGTCCGGCACGCCCACGTGCACCTGAGCGCCGCAGATCAGCTGCTCCCGGGCGAGCAGCTGGTAGTCGTCGAGCATTCGCCGGTAGCGCGAGGTGGGGGTCACGGGCAGTGACTCCAGGTCGACCAGCGGGACGGTGCCGGCCGCGACCAGGCCCAGCCCTTTTGTCTCGGCCTCCCTGATCGCCCCACGCCGTAGGCCGACGATTCCGTTCCGCAAGCCGTCCAGGGTCCCGGCCACCGGGGTGTTGGTCTCGACCACCGAGCGGTGCAGCTCGGCGGAGTAGCCGTCGGTGTCGAGGCGGGCCAGGATCTCGGGCGCCCTCGGCACCAGCTCCCGGGTGACCAGATCGACGACGTGCAGCTCCTCCTCGACGCCGAGGGTGAGATCCGCGTCCTGAACGGCTTCGTACGCCGTCACGGGGAGAGACTCCGTCATGCCCTACCCTCGCCATCGCTTGTACCGGATGTGTGACGTGCCTGTTTCGCGCCTGTGCCATACCGGGCGACGTCCCGCCGCGGCATCAACCGGAAACGTTCGCCGCCTAGTCTTTCCGACCATGGTGGAGGCGGCGGATCTGCTGGTGCGGACCCTCGGCGAGGGCCGGATCGACTCACCGTTGCAAGGTTTGCTCGACCGGCGTGGCACCACCGAGCACTACGTCGACGAGGCGGATCGCGTGCTGTTCGACGACACCCTGGCCATGGTGGGCGAGCGGATCGGCAAGCCGCCGTCGTTCGAGCCCAGCGGTCCGCGGCGCCGTATCTTCTTCGACCCGGCGAAGATCCGGGTGGGCATCGTGACCTGCGGCGGGCTGTGCCCGGGACTCAACGACGTGATCCGCGGGCTGGTCCTGGAGCTGACCTCGCACTATGGCGTGTCGCGTATCGTCGGGTTCCGCAACGGCTACCGCGGGCTGGTCGCCCGGCACGGGCACGACGTGATCGACCTGACGCCGGCCGGGGTGCAACACGTCAACGAGCAGGGCGGGACCATCCTCGGCACCTCGCGCGGCAACCAGGATCCGGTCGAGATCGTCGACTGCCTCGACCACCTCGGCGTGAACATCCTGTTCGTGATCGGTGGCGACGGCTCGATGCGCGGAGCCCAGCGGATCGCCCAGGAGATCACCGCCCGCGACCGGCGGATCGCGGTGGTCGGCGTGCCGAAGACGATCGACAACGACATCCCGTGGATCGGGCACAGCTTCGGGTTCCAGACCGCGTTCGGCA
The DNA here is from genome assembly GCF_000721705.1 of Actinoplanes subtropicus. Classification (GTDB taxonomy): domain Bacteria; phylum Actinomycetota; class Actinomycetes; order Mycobacteriales; family Micromonosporaceae; genus Actinoplanes; species Actinoplanes subtropicus. Next base: position 163,149 of record NZ_JOJL01000006.1, on the reverse strand, counting down.
AGGCGACCGAGTCGATCCGAGCCGCGCACACCGAGGCCATGGCCCAGCCCGGCGGCGTCGGCCTGGTGCAGCTGATGGGCCGGCACTCGGGCTTCATCGCCTGCTACGCGGCGCTGGCCACCAACGACGCCGACTACGTGCTGATCCCCGAGGTGCCGGTCGATCTGGGCGGGTTCCTGCCCCACCTGCGGCAGCGCGTACGCGAACGCGGGCACGCGCTCGTGGTGGTCGCCGAGGGCGCCGGCCAGGAGTACCTGGCGGCGGACGGCGCGGACGCCTCGGGCAACCGGCTCCTCGGCGACTTCGGCATCTACCTGCGCGGCCGGGTCCTGTCCGACTTCGCGACGGCCGGACAGGAGATCAACCTCAAGTACATCGACCCGAGCTACGTGATCCGCAGCGTCCCCGCCAACCCGTACGACAGCGTGTATTGCCTGCGTCTCGCCCAAGCGGCCGTGCACGCGGCGATGGCCGGCCGCACCGAGATGGTGGTCGGCAGCTGGCGGAACCGGTTCGTGCACGTGCCGATACCGCTGACCGTAGCCTCCAGGAACCAGGTCGACCCCGGGGGCGACCTGTGGATGTCTGTGCTGGAGGCGACGGGCCAGCCGACGTCGTTCGCCGTCCCGGACCGCGCCGCGGCGTAGAGACCTTCGGCAAGGACGCCGGCCTCGACACGGCCGAGCGGTTGTTGCGGCGCCGGGTGAGCCGGGGCGAGCTGCCGCCCCATCACGCACAGGGCCGGATGGGTGAGCTCATCTTGCCGTACGGAACTGGGCCGGCAAGCCATCGAGCAACTGGCTCAGCAGCGGGTATCCGCCGTCGACGCGGATCACTTGGCCGGTGACCGCGGCGAAGGCGCCGTCCACGAGCGCGGCGATCGGGCGGGCAATGTCTTCCGGCCGCAGCATCGCGCCGGTCACCGACCGGTCGCCGAAGTGGCGCCGGATGCCGTCAGTGAACACCTCGGCGGTGGCGTCGGTGCCCACCGCGCCGGGGGCGACGGCGTTGACCGTGATGCCGTCCCGGATGACTTCGCCGGCGATCTGCTGGGTGAAGGCGTTCACGGCGGCCTTGGCGGTGGACTGGGCGGCGCTGCCGATGATCAGCTCGGCCGCGGTGGCGGAGACGTAGACGATTCGGCCGGACCGCCGTTGGCGCATGACCGGCAGCACCCGTCCGGTCAAGTGGTAGACGCCGGCCAGCTCATCGTTCATCTTGGCGGCGAATGCCGCCCACGGCACCTGCTCCAGTGGGCCGAAAGGTGGCGTCGCGGTGTGGGCGTTGGCGACCAGAACGTCGATCCGGCCGTGCTCGGCGATCACCCGATCCACCAGCGCGAGCACCTGGGCCTCGTCGGTCACATCGGCCTGCATCGCCTGCGCGGCGTCGATCTGCTCGGCCACCAGTTGCGCGGACCCGGCGTCGCGCAGGTAGTTGACGATCACGTGATAGCCGAGCCGGCCCAACTCGCGGGCGGTCGCGGCCCCGATCCCGCGGCCGGCCCCGCTGACCAGTGCCACCTGCTTGCGGTTCATCTGTCTCTCCTGGGTTGTCGTACGAAGACGGGAGGACGCTAGGTTGTGGGCTTACATTTTGTAAGTACGCACCGTGGGGTGAGCCCTGGATACGGCGGTAGGTGAGCAGGTGGAGGAGAGCGACGCCCGGTGGATCAGTGACACGTTCCACAGCAACTGTCCCGGGCGGGAGGTGATGGAACACGTCACCGGACGGTGGGTTCCGCTGATCCTGGCTGCCCTGGCGCCGGGTCCGATGCGCTTCTTCGAGTTGCGGGAGCGAATCGAGGGCATCAGCGAGAAGATGCTCTCCGCCAAACTGAGGACTCTGGTCCGCGACGGGCTGGTGGAGCGCACTGTGGAGCCGACCACCCCGCCCCAGGTCAGCTACCAGCTGACCGAGTTGGGTCGAGGCTTGTCCCGCCCGTTCGCCCAACTGGTCCGCTGGATCTCGGCGCACACCCCGGAGATCATCGAGGCCCAGCATCGCTACGACCACGGCCTGAACGCGACTGACCAAATGATTCCGAACTCGTAGCGCAGACCCCGGTGAACTGGTCTTGACATCCTCAGGTCACTTGCCCGAGCCGTACTGACGTCGAAGCCGGAGAACGTCGCGATCGACAACGTCGTAATCGGGAGGAACCAACGAAGACCGCCGGTTCAACGGCGAACGGCTTGGAACATCACTTTCAGTGCCGAGCCGACGCCGGCCAGGCCATGGCGAGGTTCCTGGATACACTCGAGACCGGCCGGCCGCTGCAATGGCTTCTGCTCGACGCCGCCGACACGTTCGTCACCCAGGTGACCGCGGAGGCCCTGCTTCGGTGCGGGACGGCGAGGGGTGTGTATGGGGATGCGAGCGCCGGCAACGGCGTATGCGCGGCAGGAGGGTTTGTTACGCGCGTTCGGCATTGGCTTCGAGGATCTGCGTACGATCCAGACAGGGCGGCTCTCCGCGCGCCAGGTCAAGCGGATGTGGTGGCAGGTGACCGGGTGGGTCGTCGCGGTCATCGTGGCCGATGGCGCGTTGGTCGGCTGTTTCGTGGCGCCGGGAAGGCTGCCGGTGACCGTGGCGTGGACGGTCGCGGTGGCCGCGATGGTGGTCGTTGCGGCGCTGGGGTTTCTCGGGGCCCGGGCCCCGCTGCGTGCCGCCAGGGCGGGGACCGTCACCCGGGTGGTCGGCGACGTGACGATCACCGGTCGGGGTAAGGCGGCGGGATTGGCCGTCGGGGGCAGGCGATTCTGGCTGCCGGCCGTCGCCTGCTGGTGGGTGGTCGACGGCGGTCGCTACCGGGTGTACGTGACGGGGCGCAATGTCGTGGCGATGGAGCCCGAGGAAGCGCTGCGGTACACCAACCTGGGCGAGCGGTACACCGTCGGCATCGATGAAAAGTTCGGCTGCTACGTGTCGATCCCGGTCGCCAACCGGATGGCCGAATACAACGAGTTCTATGCGATCGATCGACCCACCTACGAACGGTTCCTCACTGATCCGGTCGCGGCGCGCGAGTTCGTCGACCGGTGCCGGCAGCGGCAGCTCGACCATCTTCTGATTTTCAAGCCAGGCACCGACCGGGGTTGGCCCATCTGCTGAAGAGCGGCACAGCAGGAACCGGCCACGTTCGCCGTCGTGCACAGTGGGCCATACCCCCGAATGCTTGGTAGGTCAGGCCCCACCAAAGGTCGGCGCCGGCCGACCTCCACCACCAGCCGACCGTCGCGAGCCCCTCCGGTCACCCAGGCGCGCCCGGCCCCGGCGTGCTTCATCGCGTTGGTCACCGCCTCGGCGACCACAAAGTACGCCGCCGACTCGACCACGGTCGGCAGCCGCTCGGGCACCTCCAGGTCGATGGTCAACGCGATGCCGCAGCCGTGCGCGAGCTCGGCCACCGCGGCGGGCAGACCGAGGTCGGTAAGCACCCGCGGGTGGATACCGCGGACGACGTCGCGCAGATCCGCCAGAGCGGTGCGAGCCTGCCCGGCGGCCCGCTCCACCAGCGCATGCATTGCCGCCGGGTCGTCGCGTTCAAGCTCGGCGAGCCCGAGAGTCATGGTGAGCGCGACGAGCCGCTGCTGCGCGCCGTCGCGCAGGTCGCGTTCGATCCGGCGGCGCTCCACCTCGAACGCGTCGACCAGGCGGGCCCGCGAACGGGTCAGGGTTTTGACGGTCTCCTCGGTGCCGGCGCCGAGCAACGCCCGGGCGACCTCACCGTGACCGACGGCGACCAGGGTCACGGCGTACGCGCCGAGGACGACAACGGCGATCTTCAGCTTCGCATTCGCCGGTCACGACAGCCACAGCTTCGCGTACGAGGATGCGGACCGACTTCCCCGCTGCACCCGCCAGTGGAGGCTGATGCGATCCGTCGGGCAGCGTCACGGCAAGTGGGGATGATCGGGGTGGGGCGTGTTCGGCGCCGCCCGGTATCGTCGCGGACCGTGCCGTTCCCGGACGAGAGCGTTGGTGTCACGGTGGTCAGCTATCGGCCGGAGTGGCCGGCGGCCTTTGAGACGCTGGCGGCTCAAATCCGAGCCTCGTTGGGCGGCTATGCGGCCGCCGTCGATCATGTCGGTTCGACCTCGGTTCCCGGGCTGGCGGCGAAGGACTGCATCGACGTTCAGGTACGGGTGCCGTCGATCGACGAGGACCGGCTGGTGGAGTTGTTCGACGGGATCGGTTTCCGTGGTCGGCCTGAACCGTGGAATCGGGCTGAGGTCGCCGGCGGCCGGGAGTATCGCAAGCTTGTTTTCGCTCCGCCGGTTGGTGCGCGGACCGCGAACGTCCACGTCCGGGAACACGGTGGAGGAAACGCGCGGTTCGCGCTGCTCTTCCGCGACTATCTGCGGTCGGATGGTGACAGTCGGCGGGCGTGGGGTGCCTTCAAACAGCGTTTGGCGGTGAGTGTGCCGAACCTTTTGGACTACGGGCAGATCAAGTCGCACGCCACTGAGATCCTGATGGCGGCGGCCGAACGGTGGGCGGCCGACGCCGGCTGGCGGGCTTCCTGAACAGCCGCGGCGTCCGGCGTCAATGCTCAATCAGATTGTCATCGGACTACGCAGCGTCACGTCCAGCGGAGCGGCCGGCGCGCGGCGTGCCGTGAGCCACGATCCGCGTTCGGCGGGCCGACATCGTCGGTGCCGGCAAACGACGAGTCCGGCCGATCGGCGACCGGCCGGACTCTCGCTTGGTGCGGCGAATCAGCGGAGGTCGAAGCGGTCCAGCTCCATGACCTTCGTCCAGGCGGCGACGAAGTCGTGGACGAACTTCTCCTTCGCGTCGGCGCTGGCGTAGACCTCGGCGAGGGCCCGCAGCTGCGAGTTCGAGCCGAAGATCAGGTCGGCCGCGGTGGCGGTCCACTTCACCTGGCCGGTGCTCAGGTCCTGGATCTCGTACACGTGCTCGGCGGACTCCGACGCCTTCCACCGGGTGCCCGGGGAGAGCAGGTTGGTGAAGAAGTCGTTGGTCAGCTTGCCGGGCTGGTCGGTGAGCACGCCGTGCGCGGCGCCGCCGACGTTGTTGCCCAGCGCGCGCAGGCCGCCGACCAGGACGGTCATCTCCGGCGCGGTCAGGTTCAGCATGTACGCGCGGTCGACCAGCAGGACCTCGGGCTGGGTCTTCTCGCCGGGGCGCAGGTAGTTGCGGAAGCCGTCGGCCCGCGGCTCCAGCACGGCGAACGACTCGACGTCGGTCTGCTCCTGGGTCGCGTCGGTGCGGCCCGGGTGGAACGGCACGGTCACCGCGACGCCGCCGTCGGCCGCCGCCTTCTCGACCGCGGCCGAGCCGGCCAGCACGATCAGGTCGGCGAGCGAGATCTGCGCGCCGCCGGCCGCGTTGAACTCCTGCTGTATCTTCTCGAGGACCGCGATCACGTCCGCGGCGCCCTGGTTGACCTCCCAGCTGCGCTGCGGCTCGAGACGCAGCCGGGCGCCGTTGGCGCCGCCGCGCTTGTCGGTGGAGCGGTAGCTCGCGGCCGACGCCCACGCGGTCGAGACCAGCTGGGCCACCGACAGGCCGGACTCGAAGACCTTCGCCTTGAGCGCGGCCACGTCGGCGTCGCCGACCGGCGCGCCCTGGGCGGCGGGCAGCGGGTCCTGCCACAGCTGCGGCTCGGCGACCCACGGGCCGAGGAAGCGGCTGACCGGGCCCATGTCGCGGTGCAGCAGCTTGTACCAGGCCTTGGCGAAGGCGAGCGCGAACTCGTCCGGGTTCGCCAGGAAGCGGCGGGAGATCTGCTCGTACGCCGGGTCGACGCGCAGCGACAGGTCGGTGGTGAGCATCGTCGGGACGTGCTTCTTCGACGGGTCGTACGGGTCCGGGATGATCGCCTCGGCGTTCTTGGCGACGTACTGCTTCGCGCCGCCGGGGCTGGTGGACAGCTCCCACTCGTACCCGAAAAGGATCTCGAAGAAGCGGTTGCTCCACTGCGTCGGCTTGTCGGTCCAGGTGACCTCGAGGCCACTGGTGATCGCGTCGGCGCCCTTGCCGCTGCCGTTGGTGCTCAGCCAGCCCAGGCCCTGCGCCTCGATCGGGGCGCCCTCGGGCTCGGGGCCCACGTGGTCGTCGGCCACGGCGGCGCCGTGGGTCTTGCCGAAGGTGTGGCCGCCGGCGATCAGCGCGACGGTCTCCTCGTCGTTCATCGCCATCCGGGCGAAGGTCTCCCGGATGAAGTGGGCCGCGGCGGCCGGGTCGGCGCTGGCGCGCGGACCCTCCGGGTTCACGTAGATCAGGCCCATCTCGGTGGCGCCGACGGTGTCGTCGGTCATCGTGGAGTCCGAGACGTACCGGGTGTCGGCCAGCCAGGTGTCCTCGGGGCCCCAGATGATCTCCTCGGGCTCCCAGACGTCCTCGCGGCCGAAGCCGAAGCCGAAGGTCTTGAAGCCCATCGACTCGAGCGCGACGTTGCCGGCCAGCACCAGCAGGTCGGCCCAGGAGATCTTCTGGCCGTACTTGGCCTTGACCGGCCAGAGCAGGCGGCGGGCCTTGTCCAGGTTCGCGTTGTCCGGCCAGCTGTTGAGCGGGGCGAACCGCTGGCCGCCGTCGCCGGCGCCGCCGCGGCCGTCCTGGATCCGGTACGTGCCGGCGGCGTGCCAGCTGAGCCGGATCATGAGACCGCCGTAGTGGCCGAAGTCGGCCGGCCACCAGTCCTGGGAGGTGGTGAGGACCTGGACGATGTCCCGCTTGAGGGCCTCGACGTCGAGCTTGGCGAACTCGGCGGCGTAGCTGAAGCTCTCGCCCAGCGGGTTGCCCTTGGACGAGTGGGCGTGCAGCACGGACAGGTCGAGCTGGTTGGGCCACCAGTCGCGGTTGGTCCGCGGGCGGCCGGGGGTCTTCGGGGTGGGCGCGTCGATCGCCGGGTTCTCACTCTCGCTGCCGTGGGCTACCGGGCAGCCGCCGGTCGTGGGGTCCTGGGTGTCGCTCATCAGATTCCTTCCGAACAGTCGGGGCAGGTGCCCCAATAGACGACCTCCGCCTCGTCGACCACGAACCCGTGGTCGTCGGAGGCGGTGAGACAGGGGGCATGACCGACGGCGCACTCGACGTCGGCGATGGCGCCGCAGGAGCGGCACACGACATGGTGGTGGTTGTCCCCGACCCGGGACTCGTAGCGCGCGGTCGCGCCGGCCGGCTGGATCCGCCGCACCAGGCCGGCCTCGGTGAGCGCCCGCAGCACATCGTAGATCGCCTGGTGGGAGACCGTCGGGAGATCGGACCGGACCAGCGCGATCACCGTGTCGGTGTCGACATGGCGGTGGTCCCGCAGCGCCTCGAGCACCGCCAGCCGGGGGCGGGTCACGCGCAACGAGACCGAACGCAGCCGCGCCGCTGGATCGGACGTCACCGGACCAACCTAGGACCTAATCTGGAATTAATCAAGAATCGCCATCGGGAATTGGCCCAGGGTTCAACGGCCCATCCCGGCGGTCAGCCCCTCGACGATCTGCCTGGTCGCGAGCAGGAACAACACCACCAGCGGCACGGTCGCGATGACCAGGCCGGCGAACAGCGCGGACCAGTTGGTCTGGAACTCGCCGAAGAACTGGGTGAGCCCGACCGGCAGCGTGTACCGGTCGGTGGTGCGCAACAGCACGAGCGGGAAGAAGAAATCATTCCACAGGGGCACGAACCGGAACACCACCACCGTGGCGATGGCCGGCTTGACCAGCGGCGTCAGCACCCGGGCGAAGATCCGGAACTCGCCGGCCCCGTCGATCCGGGCCGCCTCCTCCAGTTCGACGGGCAGGCCGCGGAAGAACGCCGACAGGATGAAGATCGAGAAGGGGACGCCGCTCGCCGCGTACACCAGGACCAGGCCCAGCCGGGAGTCGACCAGCCCGATGCTGCCGAGCAGGTAGAAGATCGGCAGGATGCCCAGCCGCACCGGCAGCATCAGCCCGGCCAGGAAGTAGGCGATCAGCACGCCCCGGCCGCGGAAGCGTTGCCGGCCCAGGACATACGCGGCCGGGAGGGACACCAGCACGTCGAGCGCCACCGCTCCGACGGTGACGAAAACCGAATTGCGGACGTACGTCGAAAAGGACGCCTCCGTCCACGCCGTGGCATAGCTGGCGAGATCGAGCGTCTTCGGGAGCCCGAGGGGGTCGGCGAGCACGTCCGTGTTCGGCCGCAGCGAGTCGAGCACCATCACCACCAAGGGCGCCAGCGCGACCACCGCGTACGCCCAAAGAATTAAATGTCCGAAAAATCTCTTCATGTCGTGCGTCGCCTGATCAGGCCATTGGCCACCACGGCGACGCCGAAGGTGAAGACGAACAGCAGGACGGCCAGCGCCGAGGAGAGCCCGATCGCGTTGGACCCGCCCTCCTGGAACGCCACCCGGTAGAAGATCAGCCCGAGCACGTCGGTGGCGCCGCCCGGCCCGGTCGGCTGGTTGCCCTGCGCGCCCTCCAGCGAATAGACCAGCTCGAAGGTGTTCATCGAGCCGATGAAGGTGAGGATGGTGACCACCCCGATCGAGGGCAGCAGCAGCGGCAGCGTCACCCGGAAGAACCGCTGCCGCGCGCCCGCGCCGTCCACCCGGGCGGCCTCGCCGTACTCCGGCGGCAGCCCGGCCAGCGCCGCGCCGAAGAGAAGCACCGGGAAGCCGAGGTACTGCCAGGCGTTGACCAGGATCACCACCGGCAGCGCGGTCGCCGGGTCGCCCAGCCAGGGCCGGGCCAGCGAGCCGAGCCCGGCCGCGTGCAGCCCGGCGTTGAGCGGGCCGAAGGCCGGGCTCAGCAGCAGGCTCCACAGGTAGCCGACGACCAGCCCGCCGATCAGGTACGGGATCGTGTAGACGGTCCGCAGGAATCGCCGGGCGGCCGGCAGCTCGACCAGCAGCACCGCGACCAGCAGCCCGAAGGTGTTCTGGACGACCATCGTGCCGAGGAAGAACACGACGGTGTGCCAGAAGGCCGGCTCGAGCTGGCGGTTGAGCGGGAAGGTGGTGAACAGGCCGGTGAAGTTGCCCGCGCCGGCGAACCCGCGCCGCGCCGTGCCCTCCCAGGTCCAGAAGCTGTCGGCCAGCGCGGACAGCAGCGGGTAGACCATGAACACGGTGTAGAGCACGAACGCCGGCAGCAGGAAGAGCAGTCTCTTTACGGCTTGAACCACTGCGCGAGGCCCGTCTGGATGTCGTTGGCCGCCTGCGCCGCGGTCTGCTGGCCGAGCAGCATCTTCTGCAGTCCGGCCGCCTGAAGGTCACTGCCGAGCGGCGTGCCGTACCGGAAGTCGACCAGCATCAGGTACGGCGTGGGATCGCTCCGGTACGCGCTCACCATCTGGCCGAGCAGCGGGTCGCTCGACTGCACGCCCTTGACCAGCGAGACCTGCTTGAGCTGATCGGCGACCAGCTTGCCGAACTCCGCGGTGGTCATCCACTGCAGCAGCTCGAGCGCCTCCTTCTGATGCTGGGACTTCGCATTCAGCCCGTACGAGGCGTCCACCCAGCCGACCTGCAGCGGCTTGGTGACCAAAGCGCCCGGTGGCGGCGGCGGGTTGAACACGCCGAGGTTCAGGTTCGGGTTGATCGCCTTGAGCGGGCCGAGCGCGAACGACCCCTCCGGGATCATCGCGGCCTTGCCGGTGGCGAACAGCGTCTGCACGTCGGCCTCGCCGAGACCCATCTGGTCCTTCGGGAAGTACGGCTTGAGCTGGTTCAGGACGTCGAGCGCGGCCACGTACTCCGGGTCGGTGAACTTCGCCCGCCCGGCCAGCACCTTCTTCTCGAAGTCGCGGCCGCCGTACCGGGTGGCCGCGAACGTCTCGTCGTACAGCGGCAGCAGCCAGGTGTCCTTGCCGGCCGCCGCGAACGGGGTGATGCCGGCGGCGAGCAGCTTCTTGGCGTCCGCGATCAGCTGGTCCCAGGTGGCCGGCGGCTGCAGCTGGTACTTCGCGAAGATGTCCTTGTTGTAGTAGACCTGGAACGTCGACATCTCCAGCGGCACGCCGTAGACCTTGTGGTCCTTCTTGCCGCGCGGGCCGTCCAGGGAGGTGGTCTCGAAGTTGGACAGTCCGGCCACCTGACCGTCCAGCGGGACGAGATCGCCGGCCTGGATCAAGGGCTGGAGGATGCCGTACGACCGCAGCTGAGCCACGTCCGGCCCGCCGGCCTGGGTGAGCCCGGTGGACAGGATGGGGTTGTACTCGGTCGACTTGTAGGGCTTGAAGTCCACCTGGATGTGCGGGTGCGACTCGTGGAACTTCGCGAAGATCTGCCGGTAGACGGCCGCGTCCTCCGGCCGCCACGACCAGACCGACAGGGTGACGTCGCCGTTGCCGTTCGAAGATCCGGTCGCGGTGCAGGCGGCGGTGGCGGCCAGCGCCGTCGCCGCGAGAACCGCGAAACCGTTGCGCGCTCTCATCTTTGCCCCTTCGGTGTCAGTTTCCGGGCCCGGCGATGGCCAGCGCCGGCCGCACCGCACCCCCCGTCTCGGCCAGCGCCCGCCGCGCCGCCGGCACCGGCACCTCGGCCAGCAGCGACACCAGCGCGACCCGGCAGTCGCCCTCGGCGAGCTCGGCGGCCTCCGCGCAGACCCGCGGCTCGAGCCCGGTCGCCTCGACCAGGATCCGCACCACCCGCCCGCGGAGCTTCGCGTTGCGGGCCGCGACCGCCACCATCAGGTTCGAGTAGGTGCGGCCCAGTCGCACCATCACCGCCGTGGAGAATGCGTTGAGCAGCATCTTCTGCGCGGTACCGGCCTTCATCCGGGTGGATCCGGCGATCACCTCCGGGCCGGTGGCCACGCCGACGTGCACGTCGACCTCGGCGCCGAGGCTCGCCGCGGGATTTGCGGATATCAATATCGTACGGGCTCCGCGCCCCCGCGCCGCCCGCAACGCGCCGACCACATAGGGCGTACGCCCGCTCGCGGCCAGCCCGACCGCCACGTCCCCCGGCCCCAGCTCGCCACCCTCGGCGGCGCCGTTGGCCTCGCGGTCCTCGACGCCCTCGATCGGGCGCTGCACCGCCTCCAGGCCGCCGGCGTGGTGCGCGACCACCTGCGCCGGGTCGGTGCCGTAGGTGGGCGTGAGCTCGGCCGCGTCCATCATGGCGATCCGCCCGGACGTGCCGGCCCCGAAGTAGTGGACGCGGTGGCCGGCCCGCAGCGCGACGGTGGCCAGGTCGACCGCGGTGGCCAGCGCGGGCAGGACCGCGCGAACCGCGGCGGGCACCTTGGCGTCCTCGTCATTGATCATCCGGAGCAGGTCGAGCGTGCTCGCGAGATCGATGTCGACCGTCTCGGGATTGCGCTCCTCGGTGGGGGCGACAACCCAGGGCGGCGTCGCGTCGGTGCTGTTTTGCGATGGCGGCACGGAAGAAACTTTCCATCTCCACAGTGCATACGTCAATGGCTTACCTGGGCCGCCGACGAGTCCCTGTCCCTGATCAGACATTGAGCGTCATTGACTGGAACTATTCCATGTCAGTAACCTACGAACTCAGCAAGGAACCGGTAAGGAAGCTACGGGGACTACGGGGGACGTAGCTTCGGGAACGGGGGCCCGCGGTTGGGCGACGGCGATGCCGCCCAGCCGCGCGGGCCGATGACGGAGGGGAGCACCCCGTGCCGGTGGGCCGACGAGGGGTCCTGGCCGGGGCGCTGGGCGCCGCGGCGGGAGCGCTCGCCACCCCGGCATCGAGCGCACTGGCGGCGAGGGGGCGGCCGCGGGTGCGTACCGGCATCGAGCTCTTGATCTCCTCGCGGTATGCGACGCTGCGCGGGCAGCGGGTCGGGGTGATCACCAACCCGACCGGGATCGTGCCGGACCTCCGGCACGAGGTGGACGTTATGCACGCCGATCCTGGCGTCTCGCTGGTCGCCGTGTTCGGCCCGGAACACGGCTTCCGCGGGACCGCTCAGGCGGGCGGCTCCCAGGGCTTCTACGAAGATCCGCGCACCGGACTGCCGGTCTACGACACGTACCGGAAAAGCGGTTTGGATCTTGCCAAGGTTTTCACCGCGTCCGGCGTGGACACCGTCCTCTTCGACATCCAGGACGTCGGCGCGCGGTTCTACACCTACATCTGGACGCTGTACGACTCGATGGTCGCGGCGGCCCTGGCCGGCAAGCGCCTCGTGGTGCTGGACCGGCCGAACGCGATCTCCGGCCGGCGGGCGAGCGGCCCGGTGTTGCACCCGGAGTTCGCCACGTTCGTCGGCCGCAAACCGATCAGCCAGCAGCACGGCATGACCGTCGGCGAGCTGGCCCGGCTGTTCAACGCCGAGTGGGTGCCCGCCGACGCCGGCCGACCGGTGTCGCTGGAGGTGGTGGAGATGACCGGCTGGTCGCGGGGGATGTACTACGAGGAGACCGGGCTGCCGTGGGTGCCGCCGTCGCCGAACATGCCGACCGTGGACACCGCCTTGGTCTACCCGGGGACCTGCCTGTTCGAGGGGACCCAGGCGTCGGAGGGGCGCGGCACCACCCGGCCGTTCGAGGAGATCGGCGCGCCGTACGGGGACTGGCGCTGGGCCGAGGCACTCACCGCGCTCGAGCTGCCCGGCGCGGCGTTCCGGGAGAACTACTTCACGCCGACGTTCGCCAAGTACAGCGGGCAGACCGTGGGCGGCGTGCAGCTGGTCGTCACCGATCGGCACCGGTTCGACGCGGTCCGCACCGCGATCGCCATGCTGGTCACGCTCCGGCGCACCTATCCGGCCGGGTTCGCCTGGCGGCCGGACAACTGGATCGACAAGCTGACCGGCTCGGCGTACGTGCGGACGTCCGTCGACGCCGGCCTGGAGACCGACGCGATCGTGGCCGGCTGGCGGGACGAGCTGGCCGCCTTCCGCGCGCTGCGCGCGAAGTACCTGCGCTATCCCGACCGGGGCGGCAGCCGATGATCCCGGCGCTGGTCGCGGCCGTCGCCGCGCTGAGCCTGATTCCCGGCCCGCCCACGGTGACCGGCGACGACGTCCGCTTCACGCCGGGCGTACGGCTGCACTACGGCAGCGCCGAGCGGGCCGGCCTGGTGCCGGCCGAGATCGAGAAGATCGCCACCGACATCGCCTGGTACACCCAGCCCGCGGCGAATCCCGCGGAGTACCCGGGCGCGGTCGCGCTGGCCGCGCACGACGGGGTCATCGTGGCGCACGACGCGACCGGGTACGCGCTGCGCTACGCCGACGACAAGCCCACCGAGCTGCCGCCGGACCAGTGGATCCCGATGCGGCGGGACACCATCTTCGACATCGCCTCGATGACCAAGCTCTTCACCACGATCGCCGCCGTGCAGCTGGCCCAGGCCGGGACGATCGGGCTGGACACCCCGGTGGCGGCCTACCTTCCGCAGTTCGCGGCGAACGGCAAGGCCGGCATCACCGTCCGGGAGCTGCTCACCCACACCTCGGGGCTGCCCGCCGACCCGGCGCCGTCGCTGTGCACCTACGCCACCGACGACGCACGCTGGGCGGCCGTCTACGCCGTCGCGCCGGTCGCGCCGCCGGAGACCGCCTACCTCTACAGCGACCTGAACATGATGGTGCTGGGCAAGATGATCGAGGCGGTCACCGGTTCGTCGCTCGACCGCGTGATCGCCCGGCAGATCACCGGGCCGCTCGGGATGACCGACACCATGTTCAACCCGCCGGCCGCGCTGCGACCGCGGATCGCCGCCGAGGAGTACCAGCCGTGGACCGGCCGCGGCATCGTCTGGGGCAGCGTGCACGACGAGAACGCGTACTGCGCCGGCGGCGTCTCCGGCCACGCCGGCATCTTCTCCACCGCGCACGACCTGGCCCTGCTCGCCCAGACCCTGCTCGACGGCGGCAAGCTCGGCCACACCCGGATCCTGTCCGAGTCGAGCACCCGGTCGTTCTTCACCAACTTCAATCGGGCGTACGCCGGACACGACCACGGTCTGGGCTTCGAACTCGACCAGCGCAAGTACATGGACGCCCTCAGCTCGCCGGTGACCGCCGGGCACACCGGCTACACCGGCACCGATCTCGTGCTGGACCCGCTGTCCCACTCGTTCGTCATCCTGCTCACCAACCGGGTGCACCCGAGCCGGGGCGGCGGCAGCCCCACCGCGGCCCGGGACGCGGTGGCCCGGGACCTGGCGCTGGCCCTGCCGGTGCGCCCGGTCTCCGGCCGGACCGACTGGTTCTCCGGCGTCGCCGATGCCACCACCGCGACGCTGACCGTGCCGCTACCGGCGGTCACCGGCGCCCGGCTGTCCTTCGCGCTCTGGTACGACACCGAGGAGACCGACGTCGGGCATCTCGAGGCCACCGCGGACGGGACGACCTGGCAGCCGGTGCCGTTCTCGCTGCGGACCGGCCGGAACGGGTGGACGACGGACGGGTCGTTCGACGGCTTCGAGGGCCGGCGATGGCTGGCCGCCGCGGCCGAGCTCCCGCCGGGGACCACGGCCGTGCGCTGGCGCTACCAGACCGACGCCGTCTACGAGGGGCGCGGCGTCTACGTCGACGCGATCCGGGTCAGCGGTCCGCGGGGTCTCCTCTTCGACGACCGCCGGCCGGGCGACGCCGCCCGCGTTCAGCTGGGCGGATGGCAGGTCAGCCGAGATTGAGGGTCGACTACCTTGACTGCTATGGCACCACGCACCCGTAACCTGGCGGCCCCGAAGGGGCCCGGGTTCTCCGCGCCGTCCGTAGGACCAGGCGTCGGTAGCAGCACAGCCACGGCGGTGCACATCAGGTCGCTGTTGCCGAGCCTGCAGCCGTCGATGCGGCAGGTGGCCGATCAGGTGCTGTCGGACACCAGCGCCACCGCGTCGCTCACGGTCACCGAGCTCGCGATCGCCTCCGGCGTCTCCGAGGCGACCGTCATCCGGTTCTGCAAGGCGATCGGCTTCGCCGGGTATCCCCAGCTGCGGCTGGCGCTGGCCGCCGAGAACGGGCGCGCCCAGGGCGCCGACCGCGTCGACCGCGACCTGGAGAGCGACATCGCCCCCGGCGACGACCTCGCCAAGGTGGTCGAGAAGATCGCCTTCGCGGACGCCCGGGCGGTCGAGGAGACCGGCGCCCAACTGGACATCGTCATGCTGGAACGGGTGGTCGAGGCGCTGGTCCGGGCCCAGCGGGTCGACCTCTACGGGGTGGGTGCCAGCGCGTACGTGGCCCTGGACTTCCAGCACAAGCTGCACCGGATCGGCCGGGTCGCCTTCGCCTGGTCGGACACGCACGTGGCGCTGACCAGCGCCGCCCTGCTCCGCCCCGGCGACGTCGCGATCGGCATCTCGCACACCGGCACCACCACCGACACGATCGACGCCCTGGCCGAGGCCCGCGCGCACGGCGCCACCACGGTCGCGCTGACCAACTTCCCCCGCTCTCCGATAGCCCACGCGGCCGAGCACGTGCTGACCACGGCGGCGCGCGAGACGACGTTCCGCTCGGGCGCCACAGCGAGCCGGCTGGCCCAGCTGACCGTGGTCGACTGCCTCTTCGTGGGGGTGGCCCAGCGGACGTACGGGCAGACCCTGGCCGCCCTCGACGCCACCCGGGCGGCGGTCGGCGCCCGGCACACGTCGACCCCGCGGCGCCGCTAGCGTTGCTGTGCGTCAGGGGGCCAGCAGGACGCGGCCGATCGTGGAGCGGTCCTCGAGCAGCTCGTGCGCCTTGGCCGCCTCCGTGAGCGGCAGCGTCGCCCGGACGTCCATGTGGAGCCGGCCGTCCGCGAAGTACTCCGCCACCTCGGCCATCTCGGCGCGGGCCTGGTCGGGGCGAGCCTTGCGCCAGGCCAGCAGGGAGAAGCCGGAGACGGTTCGCTGGGCGAAGAAGGAGCGGACCGGCAGGTCGGCCAGCTCGCCGCCGGCCAGGCCGTAGATGACCGCGCGGCCCATCGGCGCGAGCAGGTCGATGCTGTGCGTCAGCGTGGCGCCGCCGACCGCGTCGAGGGCGACGTCGACGCCGCCGGGCGCGGCGGCCCGCACCTGGTCGGGCCAGTCGTCGGCGGTGTAGTCGATGCTGACGTCGGCGCCCAGCTCGCGGGCGTGCCGGCGCTTCTCCTCGGTGCTGGCGGTGGCGATCACCAGGCCGGCGCCGAGCAGCTTGGCCAGCTGGATCGCCAGGCCGCCGATGTTCCCGGCCGCGGAGTGGACCAGCACGGTCTCGCCCGCGGCCACCTGCCCGGTGCGCAGCACGCGCAGGGCGACCGGCCCGGCCGTCGGCAGCAGGCTGGCCGGGCCGGCGGGCAGGCCGGCCGGCACCGGGGCCAGCCAGGCCGCGTCGGCCAGCGCGTAGTCGGCGAACGCGTCCGGGTCGACCAGCGCCGCCACCCGCTCGCCGAGCCGCGCCGGGTCGACGCCGGGGCCGGTCGCGTCGATCGTGCCCACCACGTCGCCGGTGGGGGAGCCGGGCAGCGGGCGGTAGAAGATCCCGCCGGCGTTCCCGCGGATCTTCGTGTCGACGAAGTTCGCGCCGATCGCCTCGGCCCGCAGCCGGACCTGGCCGGGGCCGGGCTCGGGCAGCGAAGTCTCCTCGACGGTCAGCACCCCGGGCCCGCCGTACTCGTAGTAGCGGACGCGTCGCATGGCAGCCTCCTGGTAAATTGGACCGGCGGTCAACTTAGCCGACCGTACGGCATAAGTTGACCGCCGGTCCAGTTATTTGAGGGGCGAAGGCATGGCCGAGCGCGCCGACGCGGCCCGCAACCGGCAGGCGATCCTGCGCGCGACCGAGGAGTTGCTGACCCGGCTGCCGCCCGAGCAGATCTCGATGGAGCGGGTCGCCGCCGCGGCCGGGGTCGGCAAGGGCACGGTCTTCCACCGGTTCGGCAGCCGGGCGGGGCTGATGCGGGCGCTGATGCAGGAGCGCGCGATGGTCCTGCAGGAGGCGGTGGTGGACGGGCCGCCGCCGCTGGGCCCGGGCGCGCCGGCGCGGGAGCGGCTGCTCGCCTTCGTCGACGGGGTGATCGAGGTCGTCTCCCGCAACAAGGGGCTGCTCGCCGCCCTCGACCACGCCGAGGCGGTGGTGTCCGCCAAGATCCCCGACGACGACCCGCCGCCGCTGCACGCGATCTGGCACCGGCACATCGCCGGCCTGCTGCACGAGGCGCGGCCCGGCCTGGACGCCGACGTCACCGCCCACCTGATCCTCGCGTCCCTGCACAGCGACCCGATCCAGCGGCTGGTGGTCACCGGCGAGGGCGCCGCCCGCGTCGCCGCCGGCCTCCGCACTCTGATCACGGGCGTCCTCGACTAGCCGCTCAAGCCGGGCGAGTGCGAGCATTACCCGCGGGTAAGCGGGAGGCCGGATGGGTGACGAGAACCCTTCAGTGGCGCACGGCCGCGCCGATCGGTCCGGCGTGGCCCAGCCGATGACCGACAGCGCCGCGCGCTCCGCCGAGCTCGACCGCCTGGAGGACTGGACCGGCCTCGACCCGCGCGGCCGCTCGGCCCGCGCGGCCGAGCTCGAGCTGATCGCGGCGGCCGCCGGGGACGCGCCGGCCGAGATGCGGGCGCGGCTGATCCAGGCCGACGTGGCCGAGCGCGCCGGCGACGCCAAGCCGGCGGTCGCCGTCATGTGGCAGGTCAACGAGTGGGCGCGGGCGCACGGCCACCGCTATCTGATCGCCCGCAGCCACCTGCTGCTCGGCCGCACGTACCGCAACATGGGTGACGTGGCCGCCCTGCTCGAGCACGCGGTCGCCGCCGTCGAGCACCTCGACGACTCGGTGCACCCCCGCCGCCGCCTCCCGTACGTCGTCAAGTACGCCGACGCCCTCACCGAGACCGGCTCCATCGAGGCCGCCCGGGAGCGCTACCGCCAGGCCGCCGACCTGGCCCGGCACAGCACCGACGTACGGGATGAGGTGATGGTCCTCAACAACCACGCCTACGCCGAGTACCTCGCCGGCGAGCCCGGACGCGCCTGGCAGCTGATCGAGCGGCTGCGCGCGGTCGCCGCCGCCCGCGGCCATCGCCTCGACCCGAACGACCTGGACACGGTGGCGAACGTGCAGCTCGCCCTGGGCCGGCACGCCGAGGCGGAGCAGACCGTCCTCGAGGCGATCGCCGCGTACCCGGACGGCCACCAGGAGTCCGACGCCCTGCCGGAGTTCCTGCTCACCCTCGCGGTCACCCGGCGCCTGCAGGGTGACGTCGCCGCCGCCCGGGACACGCTCGACGAGTGCCGGGCGCTCTGCGTGGCGCACGGGCACGGCGAGATCCTGGTCCGGGTGCGGCAGGAGCAGGCCGAGCTGTACGCGATGGCCGGCGACTTCCAGCGGGCGTTCGATGAGTACAAGCGGTTCCACGCGGCCGAGAAGCGGGTGCTGGACGAGCAGCGGGAGGCCCAGGCCCGTACCCGGCAAGCGCTTTTCGAGGTGAACGAGGCGCGGCAGGAGGCCGAACGCTTCCGGGAACAGGCCCGCCGCGACCCGCTGACCGGCCTGCGCAACCGCCGCTACGTCGACGAGCACCTGCCCGGCCTGATCGAGCGGGAGTCGCCGCTCTGGGCGGCCGTGCTCGACCTCGACCACTTCAAGCAGGTCAACGACCGGTGCTCGCACGAGATCGGCGACCAGGTGCTGGTGGCGGTGGCGGCGCTGCTCGCCGACGCGGTGGCCGGCGTGGACGAGCACCGGGCGTTCGCGGCCCGGCTCGGCGGCGAGGAGTTCCTGCTGGTGCTGACCGGCCTGGGCCGGGCCGACACGCTCGCCTTCCTGGAGCGGCTGCGCCGCCGGGTGGCCGCGCACCCGTGGGGCCCGGTCACCGGCGACCTGCCGGTGACGATCAGCGTCGGCGTGGCCCTGGCCGCGGTCGGCGGAACGCAGGCGACCCTCCTAGCCGCCGCCGACGACCAGCTCTACGAGGCGAAACGGGCCGGGCGGAACCGGGTGCGGATGGCCGCCCGGGCGACGCGACCCACTCTGACAAGAGGCTAGGACGATCAGCCGCCGGGGCAGCGCGTGTCGCCGCCGCTGCGCTCGATGCATCGGCTGGGTGTCGGTGGCGCCGGGATGCGCGCCGGGGTGGCTTTCCAGCCGAGGTCGGCCATCCCCGCGGGGACCAGGAGTAACGCCGCGGCCAACCCGACGACCGTGATCAGCCCGCAGAGCCCGGCGATGATCGGTCGGCGGTACCGGGCACCGATCACCGTGGCCGCGCCGGGCAGCAGCACCAGTACTACGGCGAGGGCCAGGATCAGCCTCCCGGCCTCGGCCTGCCGCCCGGCGGCGATGGGAGCGGCCCTGGGCAGAGTGAACCCGGTGAAGAAGGCCGCAACGGCAAGGAACGGCACCGCGAGCAGCCACACCGCCATGACGGCGGCGATCGTGCCGGCGGCACGCCGCCGGCGCGCCTCGAACACCTCGGGACCGCGGATCGGCACCACCGCACTGTAGGTCCTCGAGGCTCGCCGGATCAGGAGGGGCGGGTCCAGTCGAAGGTGCGCTCGACCGCCCGCCGCCAGTTGTGGTACTCGGCCGTGCGGATCTCCGGGTCCATGGTGGGCAGCCACTGCGCGGCCCGGTGCCAGTTCTGCCGCAGGCCCTCCAGGTCGGGCCAGTAGCCGACCGCCAGGCCGGCCGCGTACGCCGCGCCCAGCGACACCGTCTCGGCGGCGAGCGGACGGACCACCGGCACGTCCAGCACGTCGGCGATGAACTGCATGAGCAGGTTGTCGGCGGTCATCCCGCCGTCCACCCGCAGCGTGGTCAGGTCGAGGCCGGAGTCGGCGTTCATCGCGTCGACCACCTCGCGGGTCTGCCAGGCGGTCGCCTCCAGCACCGCCCGGGCCAGGTGACCCTTGGTGATGTACGAGGTCAGGCCCACGATCACGCCGCGCGCCTCGCTGCGCCAGTACGGCGCGTACAGGCCGGAGAAGGCCGGCACGATGTAGCAGCCGCCGTTGTCGGCGACCGTGCGCGCCAGGGTCTCGATCTCCGGCGCGGTGGCGATCAGCTCCAGCTGGTCGCGGAACCACTGGACCAGCGAGCCGGTGATCGCGATCGAGCCCTCCAGCGCGTACGCGACCGGCCCGCCCGCGATCTGGTAGGCGACCGTGCTGAGCAGCCCGTGCGTGGATCGTACCAGCTCGTCGCCGGTGTTCAGGAGCAGGAAGCTGCCGGTCCCGTACGTGCACTTGGCCTCGCCCGGGAAGAAGCAGGTCTGCCCGAACAGCGCCGCCTGCTGGTCGCCGAGCGCGGCCCCGATGCGTACGCCCGGGAAGGCCGCCACCGCCGTGCCGAAGACGCCGATCGATGGCCGCACCTCGGGCAGCATCGCCCGCGGGATGCCGAAGAAGGCGAGCGCCGACGGCGACCAGTCGAGGCTGTGCACGTCGAGCAGCATGGTCCGGCTGGCGTTGGTCACGTCGGTGACGTGCAGGCCGCCGGTCAGCTTCCAGATCAGCCAGGTCTCCATCGTGCCGAACAGGATCTCCCCGCGCTCGGCGCGTTGCCGCAGCTCGGGGTGGTTGTCCAGGAGCCATTTCATGCGCGGGCCGGAGAAGTAGGTCGCCATCGGCAGCGCCGAGTCGTGTTCGACCTCCGGCGCACCGTCCGCCTCCTTCAAGAGCTCGACCAGATCATCCGTACGCGTGTCCTGCCAGACGATCGCGTGGCCGATCGGTGCGCCGGTGTCCCGGTCCCAGAGCAGCGTGGTCTCCCGCTGGTTGGCGATCCCGACCGCGGCGACCTGCTCCTCGGTGATCCCGGCGTTGCGCAGCGCCTCGGGGGCGAGCCGCTCCACATTGCGCCAGATCTCGGCGGCGTCGTGCTCGACCCAGCCCGGCCGGGGGTAGTACTGCTTGTGCTCCTGCTGGGCCAGGGAGACGAGCCGGCCGCGGCGGTCGAAGACGATGCATCGGGTGGACGTGGTCCCCTGGTCGATGGCTACGACGTAGCGCTCGGTCATGCTCTTCCCTCCCCATTGAGGCCTCAGCGCCGGGCGGCTCCGAGTTCCCGGGAGATGGCGCGGGCCGCGTCCCGGACGTAGGCGACGAGATGCTGGTGCGGGCGGTAGTGGCTGTCGCAGATCCGCTCGACCAGCCCGTTGATGCCGATGGCGCCGACCACCAGGCCGCCGTACCCGCGGATGGGCGCGGCCACCGAGGCGTTGCCGGGCGTCATCTCCTCGGCCTCCAGGCTCCAGCCGTTGTCGCGGACGTGCTGGAGCTCGGCCGCCAGGGCGCGCCGGGTGCGGATCGTCCGGCGGGTGAAGCGGTCCAGCTCCTCGGCCGGTTCGGGACCGGCCGCCCGGTACGCGAGCAGCACCTTGCCGATCGCGGTGGCGTGCAACGGCAGCATCGTGCCGACGTCGAGGGTCTGAAAAGTGTCGTCGGGGCGGAACACGTGGTGCACGATCAGCGCCTGCCCGTCCCGGAGGGCGCCGATGCGTACCGCCTCGCCGCTGCGCGCGGCCAGCGGGTCCGCCCAGTTGATCGAGCGGCTGCGTAGTTCGTTGACATCCAGGTAGCCCGAGCCCAGGTGGGGGAGGGCCGGACCGAGTTGATAGTGGCCGGAGACGCGGTCCTGCTCCACGAATCCGACGTGCTGCAGCGTACGCAATATGCCGTGGGTTGTGCCTTTTGCGAGATCCAGCGAGCGGGCTATGTCGCCCAGCGCCAGATGGCCCGATCCGCCGGCGAGCAGACGCAGGATCGCGGCGGCCCGCTCGATGGACTGCACGGTTCCGGGCACGTATCCGACTCTATGCCAGTATGTGAACGCCCACCGTTGTCGAAGTTCGACAATGCCGAACGCCCTTCGTTGCCCGTGCCGTGACCGCTACCTAGCGTCCACGGCATCGAGCAAGGAGGGCACATGGCAGAACGTCTGAAGATCCCGGGCCTGCTCGGCGAGCTACTCGCCGAGTTCGCCGGGACCATGATCCTCATCCTCTTCGGCGTGGGCGTCGTCGCGCAGGTGGTGGCCGGCGGCTTCGGCGGCCACGACAGCATCGCGTGGGCCTGGGGCCTGGGCGTGACGCTCGGCGTCTACGTCGCGGCCCGCACCAGCGGCGCGCACCTCAACCCGGCGGTCACCGTCGCGCTGGCGGTCTTCAAAGGCTTCGCCTGGCGCAAGGTGCTCCCGTACTCCCTCGCGCAGTTCCTCGGGGCGTTCGTCGCCGCCCTGATCGTGCGCTGGACCTACAGCGACGTGCTGCACCACGCGGACCCTGGTCTCACCATCAAGACGCAGGGCGTCTTCTCCACCCTGCCGGGCAACGGGGCGCTGCCGGTCACGCACTGGACCGCGTTCCTCGACCAGATCGTCGGCACGGCCATCCTGCTGTTCCTGATCCTGGCCATCACCGACGAGCGGAACACCTCACCCGCCGCCAACCTGGCGCCGTTCATCATCGGCCTGCTGGTGGTCGGCATCGGCATGGCGTGGGGCACCAACGCCGGGTACGCGATCAACCCGGCCCGCGACTTCGGCCCGCGACTCGCCAGCTTCCTGACCGGCTATGGCGGTGCTTTCCGCGACCAGACCGGGTATCTCTATTTCTGGATACCGATCGTCGCGCCCGTCATCGGCGGTGTGCTCGGCGCCGGTCTGTACCAGTTCCTGATCGCGCGGTTCCTGCCGGCCGCGGGTGAGCCGCAAGAGCCGGGCCGGATTCCCACGCCGCCCGGAGAAGAGACATTGGAGGCAAGCCGTGGCTGACTTCGTCGGAGCCGTGGACCAGGGCACGACCAGCACCCGCTTCATGATTTTCGATCACGGCGGGAACGAGGTGGCCCGGCACCAGCTCGAACACGAGCAGATCCTGCCGCAGGCCGGCTGGGTGGAGCACAACCCGGTGGAGATCCTGGACCGCACCACCACCGTCGTGCGTACCGCGATGCAGCACGCGAACCTGCAGGCCACGGACCTGGCCGCGCTCGGCATCACGAACCAGCGGGAGACCGCCGTGGTGTGGGACCGGCGCACCGGGCGGCCCTACTACAACGCGATCGTCTGGCAGGACACCCGCACCGACCGGATCGCGTCCGCGCTGGACCGGGACGGCCGGGGCGACGTGATCCGCCGCAAGGCCGGCCTGCCCCCGGCCACCTACTTCTCCGGCGGCAAGATCCAATGGATCCTGGAGAACGTCGACGGGGTCCGGGAGGCGGCCGAGCGCGGCGACGCGATCTTCGGCAACACCGACAGCTGGCTGCTGTGGAACATGACCGGCGGGGTCGACGGCGGCAACCACGTCACCGACGTGACCAACGCCAGCCGCACGATGCTGATGAACCTCGAGACCCTGGACTGGGACGACGAGCTGCTCGGCTTCTTCGGCATCCCGCGGTCGATGCTCCCGGAGATCCGGCCGTCCTCCGATCCCAACACGTACGGCGTGGCCCGCTGGCCGGGTCCGCTGGGCGGCGAGGTGCCGCTCACCGGTGACCTGGGCGACCAGCAGGCGGCCACGGTCGGGCAGGTCTGCTTCTCGCCCGGCGAGGCCAAGAACACGTACGGCACCGGCAACTTCATGCTGCTGAACACCGGGACCGAGCTGGTCCGCTCGGAGAACGGCCTGCTCACCACGGTCTGCTACAAGCTCGGCGACGCTCCGGCGGTCTACGCGCTGGAGGGTTCGATCGCGGTGACCGGCTCGGCCGTGCAGTGGCTGCGCGACCAGCTCCACGTGATCAACTCGGCGGCGGAGAGCGAGAGCCTGGCCGCCACGGTGCCGGACAACGGCGGCGTCTACTTCGTGCCGGCCTTCTCCGGCCTGTTCGCGCCGTACTGGCGCTCCGACGCCCGCGGCGCGATCGTCGGGCTGTCCCGGTTCAACACCGGCGCGCACATCGCCCGGGCCACCCTCGAGTCGATCTGCTACCAGAGCCGCGACGTGGTCGACGCGATGGCCCAGGACTCCGGCGTCCACCTGGACGTGCTCAAGGTCGACGGCGGCATCACCGCCAACAACCTGTGCATGCAGATCCAGGCCGACGTGCTCGGCGTGCCGGTGAGCCGCCCGGTGGTGGCCGAGACCACCGCGCTGGGGGCGGCCTACGCCGCGGGTCTCGCGGTCGGCTTCTGGAAGTCGACCGACGAGCTGCGGGACAACTGGAACGAGTCGCAGCGCTGGCAGCCGACCTGGACGGATGAACAGCGCGCGGATGGGTACGCACGGTGGAAGAAGGCCGTGCAACGCACTCTCGACTGGGTTGACGTGGACTGATCATGGTTGCTCTGTCACCGGAGTATCGGGACTCGGCGCTGGCCGCGCTGGCCGGCGCCGAGCTCGACGTGCTGGTCGTCGGCGGCGGCGTGGTGGGCGCGGGCTGCGCTCTCGACGCCGCCACCCGCGGCCTGACGGTCGGGCTGGTCGAGGCGCGCGACTTCGCCTCGGGCACCTCCAGCCGGTCCAGCAAGCTGATCCACGGCGGGCTGCGCTACCTGGAGATGCTCGACTTCGCGCTGGTCCGCGAGGCGCTGCGGGAGCGCGGGCTGCTGCTCACCCGGCTCGCGCCGCACCTGGTCCGGCCGGTCCGCTTCCTCTATCCGCTGCAACATCGAGGCTGGGAGCGGTTGTACGCGGGCAGCGGCGTCACGCTCTACGACGCCATGGCGATGGGCGGCGGGCTGCCGCATCACCGCCACCTGTCACTGCGCGGCGCGCTGCGCGAATGCCCGGCGATGAAGAAGGAGGCGCTGGTCGGGGCGCTGCAGTACTACGACGCCCAGGTGGACGACGCGCGGCACACCATGTTCCTGGCCCGGACCGCCGCGTCGTACGGGGCGCACGTGGCCTCGCGTACGAAGGTCGTGGGTTTTCTGCGGGAGGGCGAGCGGGTCACCGGGGTCCGCGTGCACGACCTGGAGCACGACCGGACCTTCGAGATCCGCGCCCAGCAGGTGATCAACGCGACGGGGGTGTGGACCGACGACACCCAGGCGCTGGTCGGCGAGCGCGGCCAGTTCCACGTGCGCGCCTCCAAGGGGATCCATCTGGTGGTGCCCCGGGACCGGATCCAGTCGAAGACCGGGCTGATCCTGCGCACCGAGAAGAGCGTGCTCTTCGTGATCCCGTGGGGCCGGCACTGGATCGTCGGCACCACCGACACCGACTGGACCCTCGACAAGGCGCACCCGGCGGCCTCCAGCACCGACATCGACTACCTGCTCGAACACGTCAACTCGGTGCTGTCCACCCCACTGACCAGGGCGGACGTCCAAGGGGTGTACGCCGGCCTGCGGCCGCTGCTCTCCGGCGAGTCCGAGTCCACGTCGCAGCTCTCCCGGGAGCACACGGTCGGCAGCCCGGTCCCGGGCCTGGTCGTGGTGGCCGGCGGCAAGTACACGACGTACCGGGTGATGGCCCGCGACGCGGTCGACGCCTGCGTGCACGGGCTGGGCCGCTCGGTCCCGCCGTCCTGCACCCAGGCGGTGCCGCTGCTCGGGGCGGACGGCTTCGCCGCGCTGTGGAACCGCCGCCGCCTGCTGGCCGCTTCATCCGGCTTGCACGTGGCTCGGGTCGAACACCTGCTCGGGCGGTACGGCACGCTGGTCACCGAGGTGCTCGAGCTGGTCGAGAAGGAACCGTCGCTGGGCGGGCCGCTCGAGGGCGCCGACGACTACCTGCGGGCCGAGGTGGTGTACGCGGCGAGCCACGAGGGCGCCCGTCACCTGGAAGACCTGCTGACCCGGCGGACCCGGATCTCGATCGAGACCTTCGACCGGGGCGTGACCGCGGCGCCGGTGGCCGCCTCTCTGGCGGCCGGGGTGCTCGGCTGGAGCGAGGAGCAGACCGAGCGGGAGGTGGAGCATTACCGCCTGCGGGTCGAGGCCGAGCGGCGCTCCCAGGAGCAGCCGGACGACGAGACCGCCGACGCGGCCCGGCTCGGCGCCCCGGAAGTGGTCCCGCTGAGCACCGCCGAGGGATAGGGCTCCGGTTAGCCCTACCCCCGGCGGGGGAGTTGGCACCATCGACCCCCGTCCACGCCTTTCGTACGTTTCGAGAGACAGCTCGGAACGTACGAAGGGACAGCTCATGCGCACAAAAGCCGCCGTCGCCGCGATCCTGGCCGGCGCCCTGATCGCGGGCGGCGTGGCGCCGGCCGCCCAGGCCGCCGGCCGGCCCGACCAGCGGCGGTTGCAGACCGCCGTCGACGATCTGCACGCCATCGGCATCACCGGCGTGCAGGGGCTCACCGGTGCGGGCGGCCGCACGACCACGGCGCGATCCGGCGTCGCGAACCTCGACACCGGGGCGCCGGTGCCCCGCAACGGCTACTTCCGGATGGGCAGCGACACCAAGACGTTCGTCTCGGTGGTCCTGCTGCAACTGGTCGGCGAGCGGCGGCTGTCGCTGGACGACCCGGTGCAGCGCTGGCTGCCCGGCGTGGTCTCGGGCAACGGCAACGACGGCGCCAAGGTGACCGTACGGGAGCTGTTGCAGCACACCAGCGGCATCGCGAACTACACCGGCGACCTGACCGCGCTCGGGTCGCCGGCCGCCTACTACGCCCACCGGTTCGACCACTACGACCCGGCCGACCTGGTCGCGCTGGCGATGAAGCACCCGCCGCTGTTCGCCCCCGGCACGTCGTGGAGCTACTCCAACACCAACTACATCCTGGCCGGCATGATCATCCAGAAGGTCACCGGGCATTCCTGGGCGCGGGAGGTCCACGACCGCGTCCTCGCCCCGCTGCACCTGAGCCAGACGTACGTGCCGGGCGACAACCCGACGCTGCGCGACCCGCACGCCGAGGGCTACAACCAGTTCGCCCCCGGCGGCCCGCTCATCGACACGACGCTCTTCAACCCGACGGCCGCCGACGCGGCCGGTTCCATGGTGAGCACGCCCTCCGACCTGGCGCGCTTCTGGCAGGCATTGCAGACCGGGCGGCTGCTGCGCCCGGCGCAGATGGCGCAGATGCACGACACCGTCCCCGCGCCCGGCCTGGCGGACCCCTTCCCGGGCGCGCGGTACGGACTGGGCATCATGTGGATCGACGACAGCTGCGGCGGCTACTGGTCGCACGCGGGCGACGTGCCCGGCATGAGCACCCTCAACGCCGTCAGCCCGGACGGCCGGCGGGTCGTGGTGCTCTCGCTCACCACCGAGCTCGCCGACCCGGCCGGCGAGCTGGCCGTCTACCGGCGAGCGCACCAACTGATCGACGACACCTTCTGCGCTGATCGTTCGCGGTAGGCGCGCCGAAGTTGCCCGGTCCGCCGCACCTGGGCGGTGAAGCCGGGAAATCGGGTGGCCGCGCGCGCCCGGGCGTCGTGCGTGCGCGGCTGCGGCCTGGATCCCAGGTCGCCCACGCCACAGCCGAGAACATACCGGGCCCCGGACACCCGGAGCGAGGACCGCTCTGACCCGGGCCAGAGCCCGTCGGCGGAACCTGACAATGCGCGCGCCGCGGCATGAGCGCGCCGCCTCGAGCCGCACCCGTTCTCGTTGTAGCGGGGCCGCACGCATTGACGCATTCAAGTAGTTTGAGGTGTCATGACGCGTCTTCGCCTCGTGCTGACCGCCGCTGTCATCGCAGCCCTCGGCGGCACCCTCGTCGCGCCGGCCGCGGCCTCGGCCGGGAACGGCACCTCCGTTTCCTGGTCGGACTGCGGCTCCGGCTTCCAGTGCGCCACTGTCCCGGCCCCGCTCGACTACGATCACCCGCGCGGCGCTCAGATCGCCCTGTCCCTGATCAGACTGCCCGCCACCGACCCGGCACAGCGGATCGGATCGCTCCTGATCAACCCGGGCGGCCCCGGCGGCTCCGGGGTCGACTTCGTCCGGGAGGCGGGCGCCTACTACCCGGCCACCGTCCGCCAGCACTTCGACCTGGTCGGGTTCGATCCGCGCGGCATCTACCGCAGCTCGCCGCTGCTCTGCTTCGACTCGCTCGAGCAGGCCATGGCGTCGCTGCCGCCGTTCCCGTTCCCCCAGACGCCGGCCGAGGAGCAGCAGCAACGGGCCGCCGACGCCCGCCTGGCCGGCGCCTGCGCGAGCCACGGCGGCGCCATCCGCGACCACATGTCCAGCGCCGACGCGGCCCGTGACATGGACCTGCTGCGCCGCGTGCTGGGCGACCGCAAGCTCACCTACCTCGGCTACTCGTACGGCTCGCTGCTCGGCCAGAACTACGCCAACCTGTTCCCGAACAACTTCCGCGCGCTGGTCATCGACGGCGTGGTCGACCCGATCGCGTGGAGCACCGGGCGCGGCGCCCAGGCCCTCACCACCCCGGTCGGCACCCGGATCGGCAGCGCCGACGGCGCCCAGGCGACCCTCCGCGAGTTCTTCCGGCTGTGCGACGCGGCCGGCCCGAATTGCGCGTTCTCCGGCGGGGCGAGCAAGCGGTTCGACGCGCTCGCCGCCAAGCTGCGCGCCCACCCGGCCCAGGTGATCAACCCCGGCACCGGTCAGACGATCACCTTCACCTACAACGACCTGATCGGACTGACCCTCGGCGACCTCTACCAGGCGGCGGTCTGGCCCGACCTGGCCTCGGTCCTCGCCTACCTGGAGGGGCAGGTCTCCCCGGCGGTGCTGGGGGAGAAGCTGGCCGCGATCCGGGCCGATTTCGGGCTGACCGCGAACGCCGCTCCGACGCCGGCCTACTACGCCAACGAGGTGGAGGGCTCGCCCGGCGTGGCCTGTTCGGACACGCTCAACCCGCGGTCGTTCGGCGCCTGGCAGCGGTCCGCCGATCGCAACGAGCGCCAGTACGGCTACTTCGGACGGGTCTGGAACTGGACATGGAGCTCGTGCCGGGTCTGGCCGTCGAGCGCCGGACAGGACCGCTATCTCGGGCCCTGGACCACGCGTACGGCCGCTCCGGTTCTGGTCGTGGGAAATTACTTCGATCCGGCGACCCGGTACCAGGGCGCGGTGACGGCGTCGCACTTGCTGCCGAACTCGCGACTGCTTTCCTACGCGGGGTGGGGGCACGCGGCGTTCTTCATCGCCTTCAATACCTGCGTGAATGACAACGTGGCGAACTACCTGGTCACCGTCCGGACGCCGGCGGCCGGCACGGTCTGCCAGCCGGAGGGCTCGCCGTTCGACCCGCGGTCCGCGACCAAGTCGGTCGCGACCGCCGCCACCGGTGTCGTCCTACCGGCGGCCGTACGACAGGCCCTGCGCGCCAACTGATCGCGTCCGTCCGGAAAGGCCCCGCGTCCCGGCGCGGGGCCTTTCCGCTGTCGAATAGGAAAACGCTTTCCGAAAAGGTTTCAGGCGCCTCGGGCCGGCCGAGGTGGCGTCCGCCCCCTGTGCGCCGACCCCGATTCGCGCGTCATCGCCGCAGGTCGGAGCGTTCCCGCGACCCCGTCATTGACAATGGTCATGATACCGGCTTAGAGTCCCCCCGAAAAGGTTTTCCGTGCCAATGTGAAGCCGCCTCCAGGCTGGTACGGACGGTGTCGCCGACCCGCTCCACGGCCACCGGCCCCCGCCTTCAGTCGACCCCACAGGTTCGCGCTCGCGAAGGGGGATGCCGTGCGTAAAAGGACCGGAGTGGGCGCGTTGTGTCTCGCCCTGATCGGCACGCTGGTGCTGCCGGCCATGCCGGCCGGCGCCGCGCCCGCCGGCGGGTACCACCCGGGCGAGCCGCCCGCGGTCGACCCGGGGGAGCCCACCTTCACCGGCTCGGCCACCCCCATCCCGCCCGAGCCGGCCGGCTACCAGCCGCGCGGCAGCATGCTGCGCGCCATCTACAACGCCGACATCGCGGCCGGCGGCGAGTCGTACTGGTTCGACCGCATCCTCGCCCGCCCCTTCCTGTCCAATGCGGACTCCGCGCTGATGACCCGCGGCCGCGCCCTCTACATGTACACGCACAACCCGCGCGTGCTCGGCTTCGGCGCGGGTGGCGGCGGCGCGAACGGCGGCGGCGGGTACGCGTACCGGCAGCCACCCACCACCGCCGCACCGCAGAGCCTGTACACGGTCGGCGTGACCGGCGATGCGCTGGTGGAGGACACCACCCAGCGCGTCCAGTACCCGAGCTATTTCGCCGGTGTGTACACCCGGCCTGGCCTGTCCGTACAGGAAAAGAAGTTCATCACCGACAACGACGTGGCCGTCACCGACCTGACGCTCACCAACACCGGCACGGCCGCGCTCTCGACGACCCTGACCGCCGCCTCGCCGATCGCGACCGTCGCCTCGGCCGACGGCGCCGAGCTGACCGGCACGGTGACCCTGCGGTACGGGCTGTCCACGATCTTCCCGCGCTTCTCCGGCGACGGGTTCACGGCCGCCGGCGCCGGCCTCACCCGCGCGATCGCCCTCGACCCGGGTGCGTCGGTCACGGTCAAGCTGCAGCTCGGCGCGGTCGCGAACGAGATACCCGCCTCCGCGACCGACTACGCGCGCTACCGGGCGTACGACCCGCGCACCGCGTGGCTCACCCAGATGCGCGAGTACAACCGGTTCTGGGTCGACACCGTGCCCTATCTCGACCTCCCCGACAAGAACGTCGAGAAGATCTCCTACTACCGCACCTGGCTGAACCGCTACAACACGTTCGACGGCAACATCCCGGGCAACGACTACCAGTTCCCGGTCGATCTCGAGGGCGCGCTCGGGTACAACAACCAGATCTCGCTGACCGTCCCGATGCGCCTGCAGGACCTGCAGTTCTGGCGAAACCCGCTCTACCCGTACGGCTCCTGGCTGTCGCAGGGCGAGGAGTCCGGCTGCCAGGCGTTCCACGACAACCCGGGCAACACCGGGAACTGGAACAACACGTACGAGCAGTGGACCGGCGTGCAGGCCTGGCAGAGCTACCTGGTGCACGGCGGGCCGAGGTCGGTGGTGGAGAAGCTGGCCAAGTACGCCGAGTGCGACCTGGACGGCACGCTGGCCAAGTTCGACACCAACGCCGACCACCTGATCGAGTACTCGTCCGGCACGCTCCCCGGCAACGACGCGGACTCGGTGGCCTTCAAGTACTACGGCACCCGCCCGCAGGACCGGACGGAGTCCTCGTACTGGTACGCCGAGGCGCGGACCGCGGCGGACGAGTACCGGCTGCTCGGCAACAAGGCCAAGGCGGCGAAGATGACCGCCGTCGCCGAGGCGATCCGCAAGGCGATCCTGAGCAACCTGTGGGCCGCCGGCCCGGTGACCAACGCGGACGACAGCGGCGGCGGCCAGGCGACCGGCCCCCGCGTGCCGGGGAGGCTGGGCAATGCGGTCAGGCTCAGCGGCAGCAACGAGTTCGTGAACCTGCCGGCCGGCATCGTCGGCGGGCTCTCCGACTTCACCATCTCGGCCTGGGTGAACCCGGACGCCACCACGACCTGGTCCCGGGTGTTCGACTTCGGCACCGGCACCGGTGACTACATGTTCCTGACCGTCAACGCCGGCGGCGGCCCGCGGTTCGCGATCACCACCGGCAGCGGCGAGCAGCAGCTCAACGCCGCCACCCAGCTGCCCGTCGGCACCTGGTCGCACCTGGCGGTCACGCTCTCCGGCAGCACCGGCACGCTGTACGTCAACGGCGCCGCGGTGGCGACCAACACCGCGATGACGCTGCACCCGTCCAGCCTGGGCAGCACGAACCAGAACTGGATCGGCCGCTCGCAGTTCGACGACCCGTACCTCGACGCGACCGTGGACGACTTCCAGATCTACGGGCACGCGCTCGCGGCCGCCGACGTGGCGGCGCTGGCCGGCGGGCAGCCCGGCGCCGGCGACGTGGCGGACTACCGGTTCGACGAGCAGTCCGGCGCGACGGCCGTGGACTCCTCGGGCAGCGGCCACGACGCGACCGTCGTCACGCTGGTGCGGCCCACCGTCACCTGCCCGGGCAAGGTGTTCCTGCAGAAGGACCTGACCACCGGCAATCTGGTGTGCTGGAAGGACCAGCAGAACTTCGCGCCGTTCATCGACAACGTGCCGCCGGACACCCCCGAGTACACCCAGGCGCTGCGCTACTACGCCGACGCCGCCGAGTTCCCGATCATGCCGATCTACACGGCGGACCAGGCCGACCAGGCCGCCGATGTCGCCTGCGAGGCGTGCAGCCACGGCAGCAACAACTTCTCGAACATCAACGCGACGCTGCAGGCGCGGCTGTATTCCAACGCGCTGCGGGCGTACTCCTCGCAATACATCACCCCGGACATGTACCGGCAGCTGATGTCCTGGCTGGCCTGGAACGAGGACATCAACGGCGACAACCGGTTCCCGGACAACAACGAGTTCTTCTTCGACTGGGACCCGGCGACCAAGACCTACGGCCGCTCCGGGATCCACCACGACGTGCTCGGCTCGTACAACTGGATGTTCTTCCAGGACGTGGCCGGCCTGCGCCCGCGGCTGGACGACAAGGTCGAGCTGTGGCCGATCGACATGGGCCTGGACCACTTCACGGTGAACAACCTGAGCTACCACGGCAGCGACCTGACCATCGTCTGGCAGAAGCCCGGCGGGACGGTGTATTACCCCGCCGCGCCGGCCGGGTACTCGCTCTACGTCGACGGCCGGCGCGTGTTCACCGCGCGCACCCTGGCCCACGTCGTCGTCCCGGCGCCGCTGCGGGCGGCCGACCAGGTCAGCCTCGCCGGCAACGCGCGCCTGGTGGACAGCTTCCAGAAGGCCGGCCTGGACGTCTCCCGCGAGCACCCGGCGGTGGATCTCGCGGCCGGGAAGGCCACGACCGCCTCGTACGCCGCGACGACCGCCGCGAACGCGGTGGACGGCTTCACCATCAGCGGGCTGCCGGTGACCTTCGGGCCCTACGTGGGCACGAACCCGATCTGGGGCACCCTCGGCTCGCCCGACGCGCAGGACTGGCTGCAGGTCGATCTCGGCCGGGCCACTCGATTCGACACCGTCCAGCTCTACTTCTACAGCAACAAGGCGTTCGGCTCCGGCGGCAGCACCTACCGGGAACCGGCCGCCTGCACGGTTCAGTATTTCGACGGCTCTGCCTGGGTGGACGTCCCGGGGCAGAAGGCGTCCCCGGCAACACCGGCCCCCAATTTCAACGAGGTCACCTTCCCGCCGATCTCGGCCCGGCAGGTACGCGTGCTCGTCACGCCGGCTGCCGGACGCGCGGTCGGGGTCAAGGAGCTTCAGATTTTCGACATGAGGAGCGGACATGGCCATTAACAGGTGGCGATTGCCGGTCATAGGCGTGGTCGTGGCGCTGACCGTGGCCGCATGTGGCGGCGGTGGCAGCAAGACGAGCAGCAGCAGCAACCCGGACGACGGCACCCAGCTGACGATGTGGGTGCGCTCGGCCACCGACCAGTTCAGCCAGCGGCTGGTCGACGCGTACAACTCGAGCCACAAGAACCACGTGGCGCTGACCATCATCCCGAACGACAACTACCTGACCAAGGTCGGTGCCGCGGCCGGCTCGAAGAGCCTGCCGGACATCCTGGCCTCCGACGTGGTCTACTCGCCCAACTACACCAAGCAGGGGCTGTTCCAGGACATCAGCGCCGACGTGAAGGCGCTGCCGTTCTACCCCAGCATCGCCCAGTCCCACCTGAAGGTCGCGTCCTACGACGGCAAGATCTACGCGGTGCCGCACAAGCTGGACTCGTCCGTGCTGTTCTACAACAAGGACCTGTTCAAGCAGGCCGGCCTCGACCCGGAGAAGGCGCCGGCCAACTTCACCGAGATGCTCGCCGACGCACGTAAGATCACCGCGCTCGGGCACGGCATCACCGGCTTCGACCTCGCCGGCAGCTGTGGCGGCTGCGGCGTCTACACCCTGTTCCCGTACGCGTGGGCGGCGGGGGAGCAGGTGCTGTCCGACGACGGCAAGAAGGTGATGATCAATACCCCCGCCTTCAAGTCGATCTTCACGATGTACAAGCAGATGAGCGACGAGAAGCTGGTCGACTCGAGCGACAAGGCGCAGGACGGCTCGACCTGGCCGGCCAACTTCGAGGCGGGCAAGGTGGGCATCCTGCCGCTGGGCTCGCCGATCGTGGGCGACCTGCTCAAGCAGACCAAGTTCAAGTGGGGTGTGGCCCCGCTGATGGCGCCGGACGGCTCCGGCACCTCGACCTTCATCGGCGGCGACGTGGCCGGCATCTCGGCCACCTCCAAGCACCGGGCCCAGGCGTGGGACTTCCTCAAGTGGACCCTCGAGGACAACGCGCAGGTGGAGATCATCGCCAAGAACGGTGACCTGCCGGGCCGCACCGACCTGTCGGGCAACAAGTACACGGCCGCGGACCCCCGCACCAAGCTCATCGCGGACGGCCTGAAGAACGGCCACACGCCGTTCGCCCTGCCGTTCGGCGACCTGTTCAACAACCCGAACGGGCCGTGGGTGGCCACGATCCGGGCCGCGCTCTACGGACCCGGCGTCGACCAGGCGCTCGCCGACGGACAGTCCAAGATCCAAGCGGGCCTGGACGCGGCGAACTGATGAGGAAGATGTCGTGTCGTTGACGACGACTCGGGCGGGAGCCGAGGCCCCCGCGACCGGTGCCACCGCGCGCCGGTCGCGGGGGTCCGCGGCCCGCCGCCCGTTCACCGGTCTGCTGTTCGTCACCCCCACCGCGGTGATCGTGGCGGGGCTGTTCCTGGTACCGCTGGCGATCCTCGTCTCCATGTCCTTCATGGACTGGCCGCTGCTCGGCACGCCGCAGTTCGACGGGCTCGACAACTACCGGCACCTCGCGCACGACAACCAGTTCATCGGCGCGATCACGTTCACCCTGCTGTACACCGCGATCACCACGGTGGTGCTGTTCGCGGTCGCGTTCGTGCTGGTGGCCGTCTCGAACAGCCCGCGCCGCGGCGCCCGCTTCTACCGTACGGCGTTCTTCCTGCCGTACGTCGTCGGCACCGCCGCCGCCTCCACGATGTGGTGGGTCGACTCCAGCGACCGGCTGGGCATCTTCAACCAGGCGCTGCAGGCCGTCCACCTCACCGACAAGCCGGTCGGCTTCCTGGACACGCCCGGCAAGGCACTGTTCTCGGTCATCACGCTCGTGACGTGGAAGTTCGTCGGCTTCCAGATGGTGGTGCTGCTGGTCGGCGTGCAGTCCATCCCGGGCGAGCTGTACGAGGCGGCGCGGGTGGACGGCGCCTCGACCATGCAGCGGCTGCGGTACATCACGCTGCCCGGCATCAAGCCCACGCTCGCGCTGCTGACCGTGCTGTCGGTGACCGGGTCGCTGCTCGCCTTCGACCAGTTCTACGTGCTCACCCACGGCGGGCCGGACAACAGCACGATGACGGTCGTGCTCGCCCTCTACAACAAGGCCTTCCAGTCGTACCGGCTGGGCGACGCCGCCGCCGAGGCGGTCGTCCTGCTGGTGGCCCTGATCCTGCTGAACTTCGTGCAGCTGCGCCTGCTGCGCACCAAGGAGGACTGATGACCACCGAGGCGGCCCGGCGGTTGACCCGGAGCACGCTGTTCCACCTGGTCAGCATGGCGCTCGCGATCGCCTTCCTGTTCCCGCTGCTGTGGGCGCTGCTCAACTCGTTCAAGTCGAAGTCCGAGGCCAACCAGCAGCCGCCGACGTGGTTCCCGCACAGCCTGTCCATCGCCAACTACCGCAGCCTGGCCGGCTTCGACCAGGGCATCGGGACGTACCTGACGAACAGCGTGCTGCTCGCCGTGCTGACCGTCATCGGCTCGGTGGTGGTGTGCGTGCTGGGCGGTTACGGCTTCGCGCGGTTCGCCTTCCGCGGGCGCACCCTGCTCTTCGCCGCGACGCTGGGCATTCTCATGGTGCCGTACGCGACGATCCTGCTCCCGCTCTACATCGTGCTCGGCCACCTGGGCCTGCAGAACAGCCTGATCGGGCTCGCGCTGGTGCTCGTGATGTTCCAGCTCCCGTTCGGCATCTACCTGA
This sequence comes from Actinoplanes subtropicus, assembly GCF_000721705.1. Classification (GTDB taxonomy): domain Bacteria; phylum Actinomycetota; class Actinomycetes; order Mycobacteriales; family Micromonosporaceae; genus Actinoplanes; species Actinoplanes subtropicus. Next base: position 127,422 of record NZ_JOJL01000006.1, on the reverse strand, counting down.
TGCGCAACAGCTTCGAGTCGGTGCCCCGGGAGCTGGAGGAGGCCGCGCTGGTGGACGGCGCGTCCAGCTTCGGCGCGATGCGGCACGTCTCGCTGCGCATCGTGCTGCCCGGCGTGGTCACCGTCGCGCTGTTCTCGTTCCTGACGTCCTGGAACGAGTACCTCGCGCCGCTGATCTTCCTCAACGACGGTTCCAAATACACCCTGCCCGTGATGCTGGTCAACATCCGGTACGCCTCGTACAACATCATCGATTTCGGGGCGCTGCAGGCGGGCGTGGTCGTGGCGATGATGCCCTGCCTGCTGGTGTACCTGCTGCTGCAGCGCTTCTACGTCAGCGGCCTGGTCACCGGCGCGCTGCGCGGCTGATCCGCCCATCCATAAGGAGAACCGTCGTGACTTCTGTGCTCGGACCCGTCTCCCCACGGTCCGCCGACCGCCTCGCCGTGCGCCCGCTGGGCCTGCGTGACGCGGCGCTCACCGGCGGCTTCTGGGGCCGGTGGCAGCAGGCCAACCGGGAGGTCACCACGCGGCACGCGCTGGGCTGGCTGGAGCGCGACGGCTCCGTGGACAACCTGCGCCTGCTCGGCGGCCCGCATCGCGGCCTGTGGTTCAGCGACTCGGATGTCTACAAGGTGCTGGAGGCCATCTCCTGGGACATCGGCCGCCAGCCGACGGCCGAGTTCGACGAGGCGGTGAGCGGGCTGGCCGGCGTGCTGCGGGCGGCCCAGGAGGCGGACGGCTACCTCAACTCCAACGTCCAGGCCGGCCACGAGGCGCAGTGGAACAACCTGATCACCAGCCACGAGCTGTACTGCATCGGGCACCTCATCCAGGCCGGCGTGGCACACCGCCGGGCGGCCGGCGGCGACGAGCTGTTCGACATCGCCCGCCGCGCCGCCGACTGCGTCGCGCGCGAGTTCGGTGAGCGGCGGCGCAAGGACACCGACGGGCACCCCGAGATCGAGATGGCGCTCGTCGAGCTGTACCGGGAGACCGGCGACCAGACGTACCTGGACCTGGCGCGCCAGCTTCTCGACGTGCGCGGGCACGGCGTGCTGGACGCGCAGGGCCACTTCGACTCGACCTACTTCCAGGACGCCGTGCCGGTCCGCGAGCAGTCCACCGTGGCCGGTCACGCGGTCCGCGCGCTGTACCTGGTCTGCGGCGTGGTCGACGTCTACCTGGAGACCGGCGAGCGGGCGCTGCTGGACAGCGCGCTGCGGCAGTGGGAGTCGATGACCGCGACGAAGACGTACCTCACCGGCGCGGTCGGCTCCCGCTTCGACGGCGAGGCGTTCGGCGAGGAGTACGAGCTGCCGCCGGATCTCGCGTACGGCGAGACCTGCGCGACGATCGCGAACATCATGCTGTGCTGGCGGCTGCTGCTGGCCACCGGCGAGGGCCGGTTCGCCGACGCCATCGAGCGGGCGCTGTACAACCTGCTCGCCGCCTCCACCTCGGTCGAGCGCACCGGGTTCTTCTACAACAACCCGGTGCAGCGGCGGGTCGCCCGGCCGGCCGCCTCCACCCGGACCCGCCCGGCCCGCGCCGAGGCGCCCGGCACCCGGCCGCCGTGGTTCGCCTGCGCCTGCTGCCCGCCGAACATCATGCGGACGGTCGCCTCGCTCGGCGGATACCTCGCCACGTACTCGGATTCCGGCGTTCAGCTCCACCAGTACGTGCCGGCGACCATCCGGACCGGCACGGCCACCCTCGCCGTGGCCACCGAGTACCCGCGGGACGGCGCCATCGAGGTGACCGTTCTGGAGAGCGCCGATGAGCCGTGGACGCTCGCGTTGCGGGTGCCCGCCTGGTGCCGGGGCGCCACCGTGGCGGTCAACGACACGCCCGTGCCGGCGGCCGCGGGCGCGACCGGCTACCTTTCGCTCGAGCGGCAGTGGCGGACCGGGGATCGGGTGGCGCTGACCCTGCCGATGCCGGTACGGCTGACCGTCGCGCACCCGTCGGCCGACGCGCTGCGCGGAGCGGTGGCGATCGAGCGCGGCCCGGTCGTCTACTGCCTGGAAAGCGTCGACCAGCCCGACGGCGTCGACGTCAACCGCGTGGAGTTGTGCGTCGACGAACCGCTGCACGAGGAGGTCCGGGAGGGCCTCCTGGGCGAGGATGCGATTCTGGTGACCGCGTCCGGGCTGGCCCGCGACGACTCGGGCTGGGCGGGCGCCGGCTGGGCGGCCCTGTCGGAACGCCCGCCCGAGGACGGCCGCAGCGTCACCCTCACGGCGATCCCGTACCACCTGTGGGCGAACCGCGGCCCGTCGGTCATGCGGGTCTTCATCCCCGCCCGGCGCGCCCGATGACCGCGCCGACCGCCCAGCCGCCGGCCTCGGTCGGGCCGGCGGTCAGCTGACCGCCCTCCTGCTGGATCCGCTCGCGCAGACCGGTCAGGCCTCGCCCGGTCCCGGGGAGGGCGGGACGGTCGGTGCGGGCGGGCTCGTTCTCCACCCGTACGCGCAAAAGGCGATCGGAACCGCTCACCGCGACCCGGACCGCCGCGCCGGGCGCGTAGCGCAACGCGTTCGTCAGGCTCTCCTGCACGACCCGGAACGCCAGGTGGGCGAGGGGCGCCGGGACGCCGTCCCGAGTGCCCTCGAAGCGGCACGAGACGTCCAGCCCGCTGCGGGCCGCCCGGGTCACCACCTCGTCGATCAGCGCGAGGTCGGGGCTGTCCACCGAGGTGCCGCCGAGCAGGTCGACCAGGCGCCGCAGGTCGTCGCGCCCCTGCCGGGCCGACTCGGCGATCCAGGCGAACGCTTGCTTGGCGGCGGCCGGATCGCGGTCGGCCAGCCGCTGCCCGGCCGCCGCCTGGATGATCATCACGCTGATCGCGTGGCCGATGATGTCGTGCAGTTCGGCGGCGATCCGGGCCCGCTCGTGCCGCAGCGCGAGGTCGGCGAAGAGCTCCCGCTCCTCCTCCAGCTCGCGGCCGCGGTCGGCCAGCTGCTCGGCCGCCTCCCGGCGCAGCCGCAGCACGGTGGCGGCGAGGAACCCGGGCACACCGAAGATGATCAGCGGGACCGGGTTGGTCTCGCCGCCCACCAGGTGCAGCACCGCGAACAGCGCGATCAGGTAGCCCGCCAGGAAGAGCCCCGCCCAGCGGCTGTGGAAGCCGAGCGCCGCCACGGTGGAGAGCAGCGCCATGATCACGAAGGCGAGGTCGGGGAACCAGCCGTGCCCGGCGAGCGCGGCCCCGGCCAGCCACAACGCCCCGCCGGCCAGCGCGACCGCCCGCGGATGCGTGCGCCACCACAGCAGGCACAGGCCGCTGGCCACCACGCAGGCGGTCAGCGCCGAGAAGAGCGTGCCGTGCCACGCGGCCGGCAGCACGGCCACCAGCAGCACCAACGGGAGCACCAGCCAGCGCACCGCGCGTCACCCCAGCACGGAAAGCTGCGTCACCACGCGCGCCGAGCCCCGGGAGAGTTTCAGGTCGACCGAACCGGCGTGCAGCTTCGCGCGCTCGCGCACCCGGGCGACGGCCGCGCGCAGGTCGGCGCCGCGGCCGACCGAGCCCTGTACCTGAATCTCCAGGGCCTCCTCCGCGAACCGCATCGACACCTGCACCGGCCGGTCGTCGAGCGCGGCGACCAGATACTCCACGATCCGGTACGCGGAGAGCTCGATCGTGGCCGGAAGCGATCGGGGATCGCCGCTCACGGTCAGTTTCGACTGCGGCGATCGGTGCCGGGCCAGCAACGCGTCCAGGTGCGCGACCGTCGGCGCCGGGGCGAGCGCCACCTCGCCGCCGCGCAGCAGGCCGACGATCTCCCGCATGTCGTCCATCGTCCGCCGGCTGCCGGATTCGATCGTTTCGAACAGCTCCCGGGTCTCGGCCGGCGACAGCCCGTCCGCCGACTCGGCCGCCCGGGTGAGCTCCGCCAGCCGCTCCTGCAGCAACCCGTCGAGCTCCCGGGACAGCCGCGCCCGATCGTCCGCGACCATCAGCGCCGCGCGGTCGTCGCGCAGCTGCCGCAACTCCGCGTCCCGCTCCTTGAGCTGCCGGTTCAGCACGGCCCGATGGCGCGCGGCCCGCCCGACGCCGAACACGATCAGCGCCACCGGCAGGGCCAGCACGAGCGCGCCGGGCCCGGCCGAGGCGTCCACCGCCAGCACGGCGCCCACCACCAGAACGCTCAAGAAACAACAAACCCATGCTTGCGTACGCCGATGGCCGAGCGCTCCGAGGAATCCGAGCACGAACGCCAGCGGCAGCCCGGCCCCGCACCGGGTGACCCACCCGAACAGCAGGTCGTGGACCACCAGGACGCCGAGCGCGACGCCGGTGACCGCCAGCGCGCTCCGCCGCCACCACAGCACCGGAACGGTCGCCGCCGCGAACACCGGCACCATCCACGGCGAGTGGCTCTCCAGCGCGTGCTCCATCCCGCCGGTGGCGACCTGCCGGGCCACCTCGGCGTCCGTGGCGACGATGTTCTCCAGCATCAGCACGGCGCCCAGCAGGGTGAGGGCCCCCGCGAGCAGCCAGTCGAGGGGCTTCACGCCGCGAAGGACCTCACCCATGGTCGCGCTCCTTCAGACTGTGGCGCGCTCGGCCGCTGGTACGGCGACCTGCCGCTTGCTGACCCGATTCTGAACCAGCAGACCCGCGCCGTAGAAGAGGGCGACACCGGGCAGGGCGATCGGAAGCGCTCCGGCGAGGTCGGCCGAGCTGTCCCGGAACAGGGTCACGACCAGCAGGGCGACGATCGCTGCCAGGCCGAGGACGTGGTCGCGGCGGGTGCGCGCGAACCGGGCCACCGCGTACCCGAGAGCGAACGCGAGCGGCAGCACCACGCCGCACCGGGTGAGCCAGTCGAACGCCACCACGTGCACGGCGGCCGCCGCGGCGGTCACCCCGGCGACCAGCGCCACGTTGCCGCGACGCCACAGGATCGGCACCGTGACCAGCAGGAACGCCGGGATGATGAGCCACGACGTGGTGGACGGCTGGTGGATCAGCGACGGGTCGTCGCCGGCCGTCATGTTCTCCACCATCAGCAGCACACCGCCGGCGGTCATCAGGGCGGCGAGGACGTAGTCGAGTGGCCGGATCTTGTTCATTTTCTCCCCCTCTTTCTTTCTTGCGTGCCATCGACGCTAGAGATCAGGGGTCGTAGCCCTCGTCTTCCGCGAGGACGATTGTCGGTCGCCCGCATCCTCCTCAGGGATGACCCGGCGGCGTCGCGGGGGACGGGAGAATCGCTGCATGATCCGGGTTCTCATCGCCGACGATCAGACCCTCGTGCGTACCGGCTTCCGGGTGATCCTGGAGGCCGAGGGCGACATCGAGGTGGTCGCCGAGGCGGACACCGGCGCCGAGGCGATCCGCCAGGCCCGGCTGGCCGCGCCGGATGTGATCCTGATGGACATCCGGATGCCCGAGGTGGACGGCCTGGTCGCCACCGAGGAGATCCTCCGGCAGCCGGATCCGCCCACGATCGTCGTGCTGACCACCTTCGACCAGAACGAGTACGTGTACCGCGCCCTGCACGCCGGGGCGGCCGGTTTCCTGCTCAAGGACGCCCCGTCCAGCCGCCTGATCGCGGCGGTCCGGGCGGCGACGACCGGCGACTCGCTGATCGAGCCGTCGATCACCCGCCGGCTGGTCGAGCGGTTCGCCGTGCCCGCCCCGGCGCCCGGCCCGCCGCCGGAGCTGGCCGCGCTGACCGAACGCGAGCGGGATGTGCTGCGCCTGATCGCGCGCGGCCTCTCCAAACGCCGAGATCGCCGCCGAACTGGTGGTCGCCGAGACGACCGTGAAGACGCATGTCGCCCGCATCCTCACCAAGCTGGGCCTCCGGGACCGGGTGCAGGCGGTGGTGCTCGCCTACCGGACCGGCTTCGCGACTAATCCCGAACGGTGACGACCACCTTGCCGCGGAGCGCGCCCTGCTCGCCGAGCGCGTGCACCTCGGGCAGGTCGGCCAGCCGATAGCGGGCGCTGATGTCCAGCTTCAGCGTGCCCGCCTCGACCCGCCGGGCGAGTTCGGCCAGCTGGGCGGCGTCGCTGCGTACGCCCATCGGAATGGTTCGAATGCCGTCGGCCTCGACCGGACCGACCGCGGAGACCAGCACCCCGCCCGGCCTGATCTGTTCGACGATCGCGCTCGCGTCGCCGCGGGCCAGGTGCACCACCACGTCGACCGGCCGGTCCGTGCGCACCGGCCCGGCCGTGTAGTCGATGACCTCGGCGGCGCCCTGTGCCCGGACCGCCTCCCGGCTGCGGGCGCTCGCCGTGGCGATCACATACGCTCCGGCTTGCGCGGCCAGCTGGATCGCGAACCCGCCGACCGCCCCACCGCCGCCGTTGATCAGCACCCGCTGCCCGGGCTCGAGCTTGGCGTGCTCGAACAGCGCCTGCCACGCGGTGAGCGCGCTGGACGGCAACGCCGCCGCGTCCGCCAGCGGCACGTTCGCCGGGGCCGGGGCCAGCAGCCCCCGGTCGACCGCCACGTATTCGGCGCTCGCGCCGTCGGCCAGCATCGGCAGGAACGCGATCACCCGCTCGCCGCTGCCGTCGACCGTGCCGGCCAGGTCGATGCCCGGGGTGTGCGGCAGGGTCACCGGCATCGCCTGCCGCATGTACCCGGCCCGGATCGCGGCGTCGATCGGGTTGAACGTGGTGCCGGCGACCCGGACCAGCACCTGGCCGTCGCCGGGGACGGGCCGGTCGGCGTCCTCGTAGCGCAGGACGTCCTGCCCGCCGTACTCGTGGAACCGCACTGCCTTCATGACCGACCTCCTGTAGGCTTGCTTCGAACTCGAAGCACGTGGTTGAAGGTAGAACTGCTTCGAACTCGAAGCAATAGTCGAGCCCGAGGAAGTTGCGTGACCGACCCCACACCCCCCGCCCCCACACCGCTGGCGCCCGCCCAGTTGGCCGCCTATTTCGCGCTGACCGAGGTGAGCAGCCTCCTGCAGCACGCGGTCGAGCAGCAGCTCAAGACCGACGGCGGCCTCACCACCCCGCAGTTCCAGATCCTCGCCCGGCTCAACTCGGCGGGCGGCCGGCTGCGGATGACCGACCTCGCCGACGGGCTGGTCTACAGCCGCAGCGGGCTCACCTACCAGGCCGCCCAGCTGGAAAAACGGGGCCTGGTCACGCGTACGCCCGGCGCCGACGACGAACGCAGCGTCGAGGTCACGCTCACCCCGGCCGGCCGCGAGGTGCTCGGCGACGTCTTCGGCGGCCACATCGAGGTCGTCCAGCGCCTGATGATGACCGGCCTCGCCGACGACGACATCGCCGCGCTGAACGACGTGCTCGGCCGCCTGCGCGATCACATGCGATCGGCCCCGCCGCGCTCGGCGGCGCCCCGGGCGGCCAGGCGGCGCTAGGGCCGTACCCGGAAGAGCATCGCGCCATGAGCGGGCACGTTCGCTCGGATCTCGCCATTTGCGGTCGCGACCGCCCCGGTCCAGACGTCGGTCGCGGTGTGGCCGGGGGAAGGGGTCGTGATCGTGGCCGCCGTATCGGTCTCGTTGAACAGGACGACCGCGGTGTCGCCGTCGGCCAGCGGGCGGGACAGCACATCGAGACCGTTTGTGGCCGAGACCAGCCGGGCCGGTCGGCCGAGCGGGTCCTGATCGATCGCGATCACGCCGGGGTTGGTGAGTGCCGCGATCGTTTCCGATCGCGCGTGCACGAGATCGGTGCCGATCACCAGGGGAGCGGCCAGCGCCGCCCACAGCGTCAGCTCGGTGCGATCTTCGAGGGCCGTCATGCCGTTGCCGACCTCGAGCATGTCCGGGTCGTTCCAGCCACCCGGACCCGCGTATCCGCCCAGCCCGACGGTCTGATGAAAGATCGAAACCAGGCTTGCGTACGTCGCCGTGATGTCCCCGGTGGTGCGCCAGAGGTTGCCGTAGCCGGCCGCCCACCGCGCCACGTCGCCCGTGCCCCAGGAGCAGATGCTGAACACGATCGGGCGGCCGCTCGCCAGCAGCGCGTCCCGCATCCGGGCGTACCGGTCGCGGGCCGGCACCTCGGCGCCGTCCGGGCACGAGTGGTCGGCGCAGCCCGGTCCGGCATAGCAGTTGTCGTACTTCAGGTAGTCCACGCCCCAGGCCGCGAAGAGCGCCGCGTCGTCCCGCTCGTGCCCGAGACTGCCCGGCAGCCCGCCGCAGGTGTGCACCCCGGCGTCCTCGTAGATGCCCAGCTTCAGCCCGCGGGCATGCACGTAGGCGGCCAGCGCCGCGATCCCGTGCGGGAAACGGGCCGGGTCCGGCCGCAGTTTCCCGTGCGCGTCGCGGGTCGCCGCCATCCACCCGTCGTCGATGGTCACGTACCGATACCCGGCGTCCCGCAGGCCCGACGCGACCATCGTGTCGGCCGTCTCCCGTACCAGCTCCTCGGTGACGTCCAGCCCGTACGCGTTGTAGTCGTTCCAGCCCATCGGCGGCGTCCCGGCCAGCCCGTTGTAGCCGCGGGCCAGCGGCGCCGCCCCCGAGTGCTCACCGACGAGAACGCCGAGCAGGAGGGCGAGCACGACGGCGAGGCGGACGACCATGGTCAGCAAGTGTGCCAATCGATTCTGTGCGGCTACTGTCCAGCGGTCTCTCAGCCCACTCCTAGAAAACCGCAGTACAACGAAGAAGTGACCATTCCCGATCAGTACACCTACACGCCCGGCCCGGGTGGGTGGCCACCTCCGGGTCAGTGGCAGCCGTACCAGGATCCTTACCAGCAGCAGTATCAGGATCCGTACCAGCAGCCGGCCCCCCGCCCCCGGAAGCGGACCGGTCGCGTGGTCGCCGCGGTCGGCGGCGGCGTCGCCCTGCTCGCGCTCGTCGGCGCGGGTGGGTTCGCCGCGGGCTGGTCGCTGCGGCCGGTCGCGTCGTCCTCGGCGTCGTCCGACAGCGGTTACAACTCCCCCTACCTCCCCTACAACCCCGGCAGCGGCAGCGGCAGCGGCAACGGCAACGGTGCCCAGTCCGGCGGCGGCACCGGCGCCCAGCAGGGCAACGGGCAGGACCAGGGCAACGGCGGCTCGACCGGCTCGACCGGCGCCACCGACGCCCAGGTCGCCGCGGTCGCGAAGAAGGTCGACCCCGCCCTGGTCGACATCGACACCGTGCTCGGCGCCCAGAACGGCGAGGCCGCCGGCACCGGCATCGTGATCGCCTCGGACGGCGTCGTGCTGACCAACAACCATGTGGTCGCGGGCGCCACCAGCATCACCGTCACCGACATCGGCAACTCGAAGCAGTACCGCGCGGCCGTGGTCGGTTACGACCGGTCCGGCGACATCGCGGTGCTGCGCCTCTCCGGCGCCTCCGGCCTGGCCACCGCCACGCTGTCGGCGACGACCGTCAAGGCCGGCGACCCGGTGGTGGCGATCGGCAACGCGGGCGGCACCGGCGGCACCCCGAGCGCGGTCGGCGGCTCGGTCACCGCGCTGAACCAGTCGATCACCGCCTCGGACGAGGGCACCGGCTCGTCCGAGAAGCTCACCGGGCTCATCGAGGTGAACGCCGACATCCGCGCCGGCGACTCGGGCGGCCCGCTGCTGACCACCTCCGGCGAGGTGATCGGCGTGGACACCGCCGCGTCGGCGGGCTTCCAGTACCAGTCGGCCGGCGGCGACGGCTTCGCCATCCCGATCGCCACCGCCACGACGATCGCCGACCAGATCCGCGCCGGGCAGTCGTCCAGCACGATCCACATCGGCGCCACCGCCTACCTCGGCATCGGGGCGAGCGCCAGCAACGGCCAGGGCTTCACGAACGAGTCCGGCGCGGCCGTGCTGGGCGTGGTCCAGGGCACGCCGGCCGAGGCCGCGGGCCTGGCCCGGGGCGACGTGATCACCTCGGTGGCCGGTGTCAAGATCACCTCCGCCACCGACCTGACCGCCGAACTCGACCGGCACCACCCCGGCGACAAGGTGAAGCTGGTCTGGACCGACGTGTCCGGCCAGTCGCACTCCGCCTCGGTGAAACTGGCGACCGGCCCGGTGGGCTGACCGCTCCCGTCCCTCTTCGTGGTCGCCGCGGCGATCGCTCTGGCCGGCAGCCAGGCGGTCGCCGCGCTCGTTCCCGGACCGGACCGCTCCGCTCTTCAGGAATCGGACCTTACCGATGTGGTGGCCGCCGGTTAGCGTCGTGAGCATGCCGATCGGATACGCCATCCCCGTCGCGCTCATCGCGTTCTGCACCGCGGTGGCCGTGATCGGGCCGCGACCGCCGCACACCCGCCCGTCGTACTGGGGCTACTGGGTGACGTTCCAGATCAACGAGCAGCCCTTCCTGCCGCTGTACGTGCTGGTCGCGATCAGCGCGCTCGCGCTGGCCCAGGGCGATGTGGACTCGCTCGGCGGCGGGATCGTCTTCGCCGTGGCGCTGCTGACCGCGGCCGGCCTCTTCGCATTGGTGCGGCGGGCGCTGGCCACCGGGCCGGCCCTCCGGCGGGCCCTGGCCGAGGGCGGAATCGAGCTCACCTTGGCGCGGCGGCCGTGGGCGCACATCCTGCTGGCGCCGTTCACCGTGCGGCGGCGGGACGTGGCGCTGGTGCGCAACCTCTCGTACGGCGACGCCGGCCGGGCGAACCTGCTGGACGTCTACCACCGCCACGACCGGCCGCCCGGCGCGCCGGTCCTGGTGTTCTTCCACGGCGGCGGGTTCCGCCTGGGCAGCAAGAACCGGGAGGCCCGCGCGCTGCTCAACCACCTCGCCGCGCAGGGCTGGGTGTGCGTCAACGCCAACTACCGCCTCGCCCCGGCCGCGCACTATCCGGAGCATCACATCGACGGCAAGAAGGTGATCGCGTGGGTGCGCGCGCACGCGGCGGAGTACGGCGGCGATCCCCGTACGATCGTGGTCTCCGGAACCTCGGCCGGCGCGCACATGGCCTCGATGATCGCGCTCACCCCGAACGACCCGGCTTTCCAGCCCGGCTTCGAGGAGGCGGACACGTCGGTCGCCGCGGTGGTCGCCTTCTCCGGCTACTACGGACGCCTCGACGGGCCGGGCTCGTCGCCGCTCGACCGGCTCGGCGACGCGCCGCCCTTCCTCGTCGTGCACGGCGCCAACGACAGCCTGTCGCTGGTCGAGGACACCCGCGACTTCGTCAGCCGCCTCCGGGAAAAAAGCAAAAGCCCGATCGTGTACGCCGAACTACCCGGCGGCCAGCACGCCTTCGATCTGTTCTTCTACCTGCGCTACAGCTACGTGATCGAGGCGGTGGCCGCCTTCGGGGCCGGGATCGCCCGGCGCGCCTCGGCCGTCGATTAATGCGTTGCCGGGCGGCGCGGGCCGCCCTACCGTAGAGATCACCACCGACGACCACGGTCAGGAGCAGAGCGATGGAACGGCAGACCTCGATCACCCAGCAGCGGCCCGAGCCGCGCGGTGGGCGGGTCGTGGGCTGTTCCGGTCCGATCAGCTCCTACTACCGGGAACGGTGGCGTCGCTAGCAGTGCTAGCCAGGCTTACGCCGCCGCCCCCGTTCGGGACGGCGGCTTTCTTGTTTTCGACGTTCTTTGACAACTCCACAGCGGATGGCAGAAGCGCCCGTGAGGCTGAGGCAGGTAGACCACCGGACTCTCACTCCGGAAGACCGGGTTCAACCCCCGGACGGGCGACGCGACATCGTGCGGTCCTGGTGAACTCGGCGGACATGCCGGTCTTCCAAACCGGAGAAGCGGGTTCGATGCCCGCGGGCCGCTCGCGGCAACACGCGGTTGTAGCTCAGTTGGTAGAGCGCCACCTCGCCATGGTGGAGGTCACCGGTTCGAACCCGGTCAGCCGCTCGACTTCCGGTCCGCCGCACGGCGGGCCGTCACCCGGCGCCCGGGTGACCGGACCCCTGGTCCGAGGCGCGAACAGCGCTTGTCCCGGCGCCGAGGCCGGCCGGCGGGCCATCACCCCGCCGGCCGCGATGGGAGCTGATGTAACCAGGCAGCATGACCGGCTCTGGACCGGTCCGTGGAGGTTCGAATCCTCCGCTCCCAGCAGCGTGGAGAGCTGGCCGAGTCAGGACGAAGGCGACGGACCGCTAATCCGTAGCAGGGGAAACCTTTGCCGGGGGTTCAAATCCCTCGCTCTCCGCCAATGTCGCCGTAGCTCAGCGGGTGAGAGCGCCGCCCTGATAAGGCGGAGGCCGGTGGTTCGAACCCACCCGGCGACACGTACGGGTTGTGGCGCAGCTTGGTCAGCGCGCTCGCTTCGGGAGCGAGAGGCCGCCGGTTCGAATCCGGCCAACCCGACTCCGGAGACGCCAGCCGATTGGCGCCGGCCGCGGTCCCGAAAACCGTTGGGGGTAACACCCGTGGGAGTTCGACTCTCCCCGTCTCCGCCCTGATAGATGACACAAACTCGCGCGTCGTGGACGGCGGCACGTCCAGCGGTCCGTAACACCGTCGCCCTCGTGGCAGACCTGGGTCGGCACCAGGGACGCGCACCATCTTGCCCATCTTGCCCCCGTAGCTCAGCGGAGAGAGCGTGGCGTTCCGAGCGCCGAGGCCGCTGGTTCGAGTCCAGCCGGGGGCACGCACGGCCGTATGCCCGAGTCTGGTTCAGGGGACCGCCTGCAAAGCGGTGCACGCCGGTTCGAATCCGGCTACGGTCTCGCCCGCCATCCGCTGTGGAGTCCTCCCACCCGTACGCCATCGGTGGTTGGGGTAGTCCTACGCCCTGCTCTCGGGAGTCAGCTCGGCAAGGAACGGGCGCACGGCCGCCAGCCACGCCTCGGGCACCTCGGCGTGCGGCTCGTGCCCGCACCAGAACCGGGCCAGGCGCGCCCCGGGCAGGAGCCGGGCCGCCCGCCGCCCGTCGCTGAGCAGGGGCAGGACCGGGTCGCCGCGGCCCCAGGTGAGCAGCACCGGCATCGGCAGCCCGGCGACCCGGTCGCGCAGGTCGTGCTCTGGGTCGAGGAACGAGCGCCAGACCGCGCAGGCGACGGCTCGCCGCTGGGGGTCGCGGCCGGTGGCGTACGCCCGGCGCAGCGCCGCCCGCGCGACCGGGGTGCGGCGCCAGGTGTAGAGCGACGCCAGCGGGCCGAGCAGCCAGCGGGCCGTGGCCGGGTAGCCCATCAGCCGGCAGAGCGCGCGGGAGAGCGGGTTGAGCCGGGTGAAGCCGCCGGGCGAGATCAGCACGAGGCCGGCGACCCGGGCCGGCTCGCGCAGTGCCTGCACGAGGGCCGCGTACCCGCCGACGCTGTTGCCGACCAGCACCATCGGCCCGAGTTCGTCGGCGCGCAGTTCGGTGAGCACCTCGCCGAGCACCTGGGCGAACCTGGCGGCGCCGGCCGGCCCCGCGGGGGCTGCCGGGCCCGCCGCGCCGGCCGAGCCCGCAGCGACGACCGGGCCCGCCGCGCCGGCCGGGCCTGCAGCGACGACCGGACCAGCGGCGCCGGCCGGGCCCGCACCGACGACCGGACCCGCGGGGGCGGGCGAGTCGCCGTAGCCGGGCCAGTCCGGGCGGATCACCGTGCGCCCGGTGTCGGCGAGCGCGGCCACGACGGCGTCGAAGTCGCGGGCGTCGCCCGGATTGGCGTGCAGCAACACGATCGCCGGGCCGGCGCCCCGCACGTGGCACGCGACCGGGCCGACCGAGGTCGGCACCAGCCGGGTGTGCTCGTTGGTCATCGGCTCATTCTCGCGGCGGCGGCGCGCAGGACGCGGGGGACCAGCCACCGGTGCACGGCGGACAGCGGCGGCCAGATCAGCGGGGCGGGCGCTCGGTCGTAGCGCAGCCGGGTGGTCAGCGAGGCCTCGCCGCCGCTCGCCCGTACCACCAGGTTGGCCGTCATCATCCGGGACGCGGTCTCCAGCCGGATCCAGTCGTCGCCGCGGCCGCCGACCCGCCAGCCGGCCACGGTCTCGGGCGAGCGGCCGCGGCTGAGCCGCAGGCCGAGGAGGACGCGCCAGATGAACAGCTCGCCGAGGCTGGGCTCGTTGCCGAACATCGCGCGGGCCCACTGCTCGGCCGTCCCCGGCGCGTCGGTCCGGATGCCGAAGTGGTCGGTGTAGTCGACGGTGGATGTGGACAGCTCGGTCATCGTCCGCTCTCCGTTCGCCTGTACGGCTCCGTATATACGGTACCGTACAGGGAGGAGGTGCGAGGTGCCACAGAGCGGATTCCCGTTGCGTACGCCGCGGGAGGCTTGGATCGAGCAAGGGTTACGGGCGCTGGCGGCGGGCGGTCCCGATGCCGTACGCGTGGAAGCCCTGGCCAAACAGCTGGGCGTGACCAAGGGCGGCTTCTACGGCTCGTTCGCGGACCGCGACGCGCTGCTGGCCGCCATGCTCGACACCTGGGAACGGGAGAGCACCGACGAGGTGCTCGACCGGATCGAGCGCGAGGGCGGCGACCCGGCGGCCAAGGCCACCCGAGCCGGTCTGCTCACCTTCTCCAGCGACCGGTTGCTCCCGATCGACCTCGCGATCCGCGACTGGGCCCGCCGCGACGAGGCGGTCGCCGAGCGTCTACGCCGGGTCGACAACCGGCGGATGGCCCTCCTGCGGGAGATGATCGGCACGTTCTGCGCCGACCCGGTCGAGGTCGAGGCCCGCAGCGTCCTCGCCTTCTGCCTGGTGATCGGCTCGCATTTCCTGGCGGCCGATCACGGCGACCAGGTCCGCGCACAGGTCCTGAAACGGGCCGGCGAGCTGATCCTGTCCCCGCGCGCCGGCCCGTCCTAGGTGTTCTCAGCCGCGGTCGACGACCTCGGCGTCGACCGACGGCATCGAGGCCCAGTCGGAGGAGGCGATGCTGGCGTGCTTGCCGGCGACCAGCGCCACCCGGGCCTGGGCGGCCGCGACGTCCCCGGCGGTGACCGCCGGCGAGATGCTCTGCACGTCGGTCATCACCAGCAGGTAGTGGTTGGTGTCGTACCAGGAGGTGTCGATCCCGCCGGTGACGTACGCGCTGGCGTCGCCGTCGAACGCCACGAACCACGGGCGCAGCGTGGTGTCGCTGTAGCGGGTGCGCGGGTCGCCGCTCGCCGCGTTGTGCACGGCCGGGAAGATCTGCGCCTTCGCGAGCGTACCGGCGGCGGCCAGGCCCTTGAGGTACTGGGCGTACTCCTTGTCGGTCCAGAGCGTGTCGGTCGGGTTGCCCTCCTCGACCGTGCCCGGGATGGCCTCGATGATCACCTTGCCGGCCAGCTGCGCGCGGGTCGGCCAGGCGTTCGCCTTGGCGGCGGCGTCCAGCGAGGCGTAGCTGCCGAGCAGGTCGGCCGGCTTGAAGACGGCCGAACCGAGGTGCGCGGCGATGGCGGCGTCGAGCTGCGCCGGCCCCTGGTTCGTACGGCTGCTGAAGCCGGTCTTCATCTCGAGCTTGACGATCAGCGGCCCGCTGTCCGGATGCGCGCCCAGCCACAGCCGGATGTCGTCCAGGCAGTACTCGAGATTCTTGTTCGCGCCCCCGGAGTAGAGCTGCGACGCGCTCGTGGCGGCCACGCAGTTGTTCGCGTTGCCGAGCGGGTTCGAGTGGCTCACCTTCCACTCGCGAGTGATGATGTCCGGCCAGACATCGAGTTCGATCAGCCCCGGGTGCAGGTCGAGAGCCTGCGCCAGGTAGCCGAAGGTGGCCGGGTCGTAGGTGTTGTGGATGCCGACCGTGGTCGTCTGCGAGACCTTCGTCGACCCGTCCGCGGCGGCCGCCGGACCGGTCGCCGCGAACGTCACCGCCATCGTCGAGAGCACCGCCACCGCGCCGCTGATCAGGGATTTGCGCACAGGAACCTCCCGCTGGGCCGATCCCACGCCGGCCCGGACAGGAGGATACAAATCGAAGAACATGAACGCGTACGGAACGCGCCGTGACCCGCCGATAATGGTTGGACGGTGCGGCGGTCGAGCTGGTAACTTTCGTCGCGCCGTGACACTGCTCGAGGAGGTGAGACCCGTGAACGTTTGTTTCGACGTGGGTGCTCCCCTCGCCGTCACGGACCGGCCGCTGACGTAGGTGCCGCCGGGAGCGCCCGTCCCCAAGGCGATCCCGAAAGGCACCAACCTATGAACCCAGTTGATTCACGCGCGGCCGTGCTGATCTCGCACGTCGCGTCCGGCCGGTGGCACGCGCTGGAGGACGACCTCGTGGTCGGCCGCGGCGAAACCGCACAACGTCCCGACGGGCGGCTGTTCGTCAGCATCGACGCCTGGCACGACGCCGCCTTCGACCGGCTGGCCGAGGCCATGCTGGCGGCGCTGCCGAGGCCGCTGCACACGATGGCCGCCGAGGCCGACCTCGACCTGACCACCCGCTGGCAGCGGGCCGGCTTCACCACCCGGCGCCGGGAGTGGGACTACGCCGTGCCCACCGACCCGCGCGCCACCGGGCTGGGCCCGGCCCTTCCCCCGCCCGGCGTCACGATCAAGGCCTTCGGCAGCGCGGAGGAGGCCCCGTTACGCGCCCTGGACCGGGCGATCCGTGCCGAGGTGGCGGCCGGCCCCGGCTGGCCGGACATGCCGGCCGAAGTCCTGGTCCGCCCACAACTGGACCCGTCGAAATACGCCGTGGCGGCCGCCGGCGACCAATACGTGGGCCTGCTGCGGCTCGCGATGGTGACCCGCCTTCCCCGGATCGGCTTGATCGCCGTCCGCGCCGACCATCAACGGCGCGGAATCGCCCGGGCGCTCCTTGGCCACGCCCTGAGCGCGCTGCACCACGTGGGCAAGGAAGCGGCCTCGGCCGAGGTGACCGAATCCAATGCGGCCGCTACCGCGCTGTTCGAGGGCATCGGCGCCCGGCGCGCCGGCAGCAACCTCGAACTGGTGCTCCGCTGACCCCGAGCCGAAGGAGGCGCAGATCATGGCAAGAAAGTCGGACGGCATCGAGCTCGAGGGCACCGTCCTCGAGTGCTTGCGCAACGCCACCTTCCGGGTGGAATTCCAGAACGGCCACCAGGCGCTGGCCCACATCAGCGGAAAAATCCGCAAGAACTACATCAAGATCCTTCCGTACGATCGGGTGCTCGTCGAACTGAGCCCCTACGACCTGACCCGCGGCCGGATCGTCTTCCGGTACCGCGGCTAACCCGCAGCCGGCGGTGCGGGCAGGCGACCTCCGGGTCCGCTGCCCGTGCCACGGGGTTGGCTGCCCGCGCGATCGGGTTGGCTGCCCGTGCGATCGGCTCGGCTGACAGCGCGATCGGGTTGGCTGCCCGCTCCATCGGGTCGGCCGCCCGCATCGCCGGGTCGGCCCGCAGCCGTTCCACGGCGGTCCCGACAAGGCGGACGGAAAGCAACGGCTCGGGCCGCCGAGGTCGGCCGAGCGGGTTTGTTTGTCTGGCGACGGTGGTAGAGGCTCCCGTCCACTGCGCCAGGCCCGCACGCGGTAAGCGCCGGGGCCGCCCGGCAGCGCGACCCGTTCAACAGCGCCTGGCTCCAGCGGAACCGGGCCGGACGAGATGTTCTCGAGGATCAACAGTCCCTGCGGGAATTCAACGGTCAGCGTCGGCAGCCCCACCCAACTACCGCGGAGAACGTCGTCCGGCGGCCCGTCCCAGAGCTCGATCGCCACGCTGATCGCCGCGCTGTCCTGTCCGGCCTTGATCGCCACCCGCCACCGGCTGCCGCCGACGATCGCCGTGACGGCGTCTTCCAGCGCAAGCGACAAATCCGGCTCGTCCGCCCCGGACATCACGGGATCCACGACGATGAGCTGTCCGTAAAGCGGCAGGACCTGTCCTCGGTAGGTGCCGACGAACGCCATGGCGACCTTCCGCTTCTCGGACATCTGCACGAACCGGCGAGCCGGCCACGCTCGCCAACCACGCTGTTCAGCCGCCTTGTTCCTTGCCGCGGCCCGCTCGGCAGGAACAACAAGGCTGTCCATTGCCGTGGAATCCAATTTCAGGTCTTCGACGACAGGCACGAACATCTGCATCCTTGCTGAAACGGCCGCCTTCTTGTCAATGCCGGACACGAGTCCTCGCTCACCCAGCGCCGACCGGGTCGATGGCCGAAAGGAACTGGTAGCCCTCGCCGAGGGCTACCGCGAGTCCACCCAGTCGTGGGCCGACCTGCTCCGCGACGGCAAACGCGGCGGGATGCGTGCGCCGGTCCTCGCGGCCGGTGACGGGGCGGTCGGTCAACGCACCCCATCTGTCGCCCTGGTCCGAGCCGGCGCCCGCTTCGAACACGGCAAACTCGTCGAGCGTCCGCCCAGCCTCGCCGCGCTTGACGGCAACGCGGCATGATCAATCCAGTCAATGCCATCAGCATCGGATACGGGGGGCAACGTCGATGATCAACAGACCGGCCAGCACGAGCGTCATGCGCTACTTCGACATGTGGAACACCGGCGACACCGCGATCGCCGACCAGATTCTGCACCCCGACTGGGTGGACCACGCCCACCCCGAGGTCACCGGACCGGCCGCGGTCAAGCAGGCCGTGCAGGCTGTCCGAGCCGCACGTCCGGACCTGCGTTTCACCGTCCACACCGTCCTCGGCGACGACGACCTCGTCGCCGTCGTGGGCTCCGTCGGCCAGCCTCGACAGAGCACCGACTCACCCGGCCGCCTCATCTGGCTGGTCCGCCTCGTCGACGGGCTCATGGCCGAGATGTGGACCTACCAACAAAACCAGTCATCCAGCTGAAGACGCCTGTACCGGCCACTACCCCAGCAGAGAAGGCCTACTGGCGTGGAACTCACCCGTCTTGGAGGCGCACAGCTGTGGCGGCTCGCGAGTGTGATCGACTCGGGATGGCTGGTGTCAGGGGTTCAGCCGCCGTGGTCGCTACGTAGACAGTGTTGGCGGACGTACCTCCGGTCAACGGATTGGTGAAGGTCACCACGTGGGTGGTTGCCGTGGCGAAACACTCCCGCAGGACGGCTAGGAATGCCTCGTCAGGTGCGTCGTCGGACCACAGTCCGAACGCCCCGCCCGGGTGGAGACGGCCGCCGAGCCGGCGTAGCCCGCCGGCGGTGTAGAAATCGGCGTGGGCAGGGTCCAAGGCATTGACGGGCGAGTGGTCGATGTCCACCAGGATGGCGTCGAAGCAGCGGTCCGCGGCGGCCGCGTCGAAGCCCGTGCCGTCGCGCAGCAACGCGAAGAAGTCACCTTCCAACAACGTGGTACGGGGATCGGTGGTGATCGTACGCGCCCATGGAATCAGCTCACGGCGATGCCAGTCGATCACCGGTGCCAGCGCCTCGACCACCGTCAGGGACCGGACCCGGTCGTCGGTGAGGGCGCTGCGGGCGGTGTAGCCGAGGCCGAGGCCGCCGACGACTACGTCCAGCGGTGCGTTCGGCAACACCGCCAGGGTGACCCGGGCGAGTTCCTCCTCGGCGACCGTGAACAGGCTGGACATCAGATACTCGTCGTCGAGTTTGACCTCGTACACCTCAGTCTTGGTGGTCGGCTCGAGGCGCCGGCGCAGACTGATCTCGCCGATGCGCGTGGAGGCCCAGTCCAGCTCGGCGAATCGCGGGTGCATCGGGGTGTCCTTTCGGCGCGCTGTGGGATCGCGCCGGCGGGAGTGGCCGGACGCTCGGGAACGCGACATAGCCGACAATAGTCCTGCAAGGCCGGACATCCAGGGACGACGCCGGCCCGGCCCGCAGCCGTGGACTAACAGGCCAAGCCGTCGCCCGAACGGACGACGGCGTCAGGCAAGGTTACGATCCAAGGTATGGCCGCGCCCAGCGGCTGTTCCTCCCCTCTCCGCCGGCTCCTTGTGAAGAGCCGGCTACCCGCGACGACATCTGTTTGTTGACGTCCGTCCCCGTTCCCGCACGCGTCATTGGCCGCTACCGCGTCGGCAGCAGACAGCAGTCGTCGCAAGGCTAGGACAAGGCATCGCGGCACTGGCGCGGCGCATGGGCGCCCCTCTGGCTGGCGTGACCGAGTAACACCGATACCTCAGGAGTACGACATGACCTACGTGTCAGCCCCACCCACGGTCGCTCTTTCGAGGTCGCGTGAGCCCGCCAAGACGCTTCGAGAGAAGGGAGAAGACAGTTTTCATGCCGCGCTGGCCGCGATCCTGACCGCCGGCCTCGAGGCCGCGCTTGAAGCGGGGGACCACCCGAGAGCAATCAGCTTCATCAACCGCGGCTTCGCAGAAGGCCGTCCGCAGCTAGGCTGCGACCTCCTCTACCGGGCCATCGCGGTCGTGGGGGCAGCCCGGACCTGGACCGTGCAATTGGCACCGCTGGCTTGTGCTCCACAGCAGTCCGGCCCGCTGGGCGACCAGCGTAGCTCCCTGAATCTGACCGGGGAGGTAGCCGAAGCGGGCGGCCCACAAGAGACCGTCCGGACGGGCAAGGACCGGACACCAACATCGGCAGGATAAGGGCAAGACCGATCACCACCGTCAGGTACGGCGTCTTGGGGTCCCGCCCCACAGGATGTGCAGGGTGGGAGGCTTGCGGAAGACCAGGCCGTACGGAGTGGTGGGGTGCTCGGGGTCGAGACGCACGGCGGGGAGGCGTCCGAGCAGGTGCTGGAGGGCGATGCGGGTCTCCAGACGGGCGAGGTGCGCGGCGAGGCAGTGGTGTGGTCCGTGGGCGAAGGCCAACTGGAGACGGGCGTTCTCGCGGCGTACGTCGTACCGGTCGGGGCCGGGGAAGACGGCCGGGTCGCGGTTGGCGCCGGTGAGGGAGACGGTGACCAGGTCGCCCCGGCGGATCGTGGCCGGGCCGAGGACGGTGTCCCGGGTGGCGTAGCGGTCGACGACCGCCGCGCCGGGTTCGAGGCGCAGCGATTCCTCGATCGCGCCGTCCAGCAGGTCGGGGCCGGCTCGGACGAGGGCGAGCTGGTCGGGGTGTTCCAGCAGGTGCAGCAGCGCGTTGGTGATCATCGCCTCGGTGGTCTCGATGCCGCCGAACATGAGGACCGCGGCATTGGACGCGACCTCGGCCGGTGCCAGCCGGCCGGCGGCGGAGACGAGAAGCGAAGCCGCGTCCCGGTCCGCGACGGTGGCTTCCACCGCGGCCCGCAGCTGCGAGTAGGCCGCGGCGCCGGCGGGCCCCGCCTCACCACCGGCGGTGATGTCCGAGACGGCCCGCACGATGGAGTCGTACCAGGAAAGCACCGTGTCCGCAGTGGTGCCGACCAACCCGAGCGCCTCGGTCACGACGGCGACCGCGAGCGGGCCGGCGAAGGCACGCCGCACTTCGGCGGCGCCCGCCGGTTCCAGCGCGGTGACGAGCCGGTCACTCTCCCGCTCAATGAACGAGGCGAAGCCGTCACGGACTTGGCGGGGGCGGAAGGGAGCGTTGAACGGCTCGCGGTGGCGGATGTGCCGGTCGCCGTCCGTGGACAACATGCTCGGTCCGACAACCTGTGCCGTGGAGAACCGCGGGTCGTCAACCGTAAAGGTCGCGGCGTCCCGCATCACGCTCAGCGCGAGGTCGCGACGGGTCACCAGCCAACCGCCCAGCTCGGGCAACCAGGACACGGGCTCGTGCATGCGGAGCAGCGCCAGGCGCGGATGCGGATCCTGGGCGAGTTCGGCGAGGGTGGTCGCCGCGCCGAGCGGGAAGGAATCGGCGGTCCCCATCACGAACCCCGGCCGGACCGGGGAAGTTTGATCACAACCAAGACTAAACAGTCCCGAGCCGTCGCCCCGCTCAGTGCCGATTCGCCCGGCTGCTGCGAGCGGGAAGACCGGGCCGACGAGCTCGACATCCACCATCTGAAAAGCGCCCCGGGTCCATGCCGGAAGCGGTGCGATGACGGGGGAACAGGCCTACCAGGAGCAGGGCGAGCTCACAGCCAGCGCGGCAACGCGGGTGCGCCGACCACGCCGCAGGTGGGTCGTCCGGCGAGGTAGGCGGCAATTTCGGCAAGTGTCCCGCTGACCGCGGCCGGCTTGCCCGTTTCGGTGACGCCGACGCCGTTGACAATGAACGGGCGCTCGTCGGTGCCGTCGGCATCGGGGCCATGCGCATTGGCGCTGTCGATGCTGACGCCTCGGGCTCTGACACCGTGGGGGCCGGCGCCGTTGTCGGGATGGCCGGCGATCGACCAGCGGCCGAAGTGGTCGGTGGCGGTCAACACCAGGGCTGGGCCGTCGCCGGATGCCGAGCGCTTGGCGACGATGTCGTCGACCAGGGCCGCCAGAAATCCTGCCGACAGGTCGTCGAAGCGGATGCCCGCGCCCAGGTCTACCGCGTGAATCAGCACCTCGCGAGCACGGAGCCAGACGATCTCGGCGGCGGCTACCGTGCGGCCGTGCGCGGTGCGCACCTCCCGCCGCCACTCCTCGTCGGACAGCGCGGCCAGCGCCGCGTGGAGCGCCGCGGCCGAGTCGGTGACCCATGCGCGCAGTTCGGTGAGTGGTCGCCGTGATCCGGCCTCGATGTCGGCGTCCCGTTGGGCCGGTGACGAGTACATCGGGGTCTCCACGCCGGTCCGCGCCCAGGTCACCAGGTTGCCGAGTGCCTCGGCGTTGGCCGCGACGTGGGCCAGGAGATGGCGGCCGGTCCAGCCGGGCAGCGCCGTCGGCTGCTCGAGCCGATGGTCGGGCAGCATCGCCATCGCCGCGAAAAGATGGGCGTTGCCCTGCGCCACCCAGCGCAGCCCGTCGGCTCGGTCGCGCGCCACGTGGCCCCCGACGAGGCCGCTGGGCCCGGCATTGGTAGACCCGACGCTTGGCCCTGCGGTGGGCCCCCCGCCCGGCTCGGCAGTGAAGCCCACGCTCGGCCGGGCGGCGGGCCCCGCGCCTGACCCGCCGATCGCCCCGGAACCGAGCCTTCCCCTCGGCCCCGCACCGCTCCGGTCGTTCAAGACGTCACGGCCTTCACCTCAGACCGCCCCAACCCTTCGATCTCGGTGACCAGCACACTTCCGCCGGCCAGATAGCGGGCCGGCTTCCGGGCGTGCCCCACCCCACCCGGCGTGCCCGATGCGATCACGTCCCCGGGTCGCAGGGTGAGGATCGTGGAGATGTACTGAACGAGCGCCACCGGGTCGAAGACCAGATCCGACGTGTTCGCTCGCTGGACGACCTCACCGTCCACCGTGCCGGTCAGCTCGAGCGCGGGCCGGACCCCGCCCGGCAGCTCGTCCGGGGTGACCAGGTAGGGGCCGAACGGCGTACTCGCCTCCCAGGTCTTGCCCTGCAACCACATCGGCGTCCGGTACTGCCAGTCCCGCATGGTCACGTCGTTGAGGACGGCGAACCCGGCGATCGCATCCGCCGCCTCCGCCTCGGAGGCCCGCCGCACCGGCTTGCCGATCACGATGGCCAGTTCGGCCTCCCAGTCCACCGCGTCCGACTCGGGCGGCAGGGCGATCTCGTCGTACGCCCCGACCAGCGCCTCCGGATACTTGGCGAACAGCGTCGGATACGACGGCAGCTCCCGGCCCATCTCGAGGATGTGGTTCCGGTAGTTGAGCCCGACGCAGATTATCTTGCCGGGGTGGGGGATGACCGGGGCGAACCCGGCTGCGGTCACCGAAGCGCCGGCCGCACCACCGGAGGCGAGCCACGCCCCGACATCCGGTGCCCCCAGATCGATCAGGGTGTCTCCCTCGACCCGGACCGCGCGGGTGTCGCCGGACGTGGTGCGGACGGTGGCCAGCCTCATGCTTCGATTCCTTCCGTTTGCGTACGATCGAGACCCAGCGCCTCGAACACGGGTGCGTCGGAGAACGTGAACAGGTCGAGCGCCCCGGAATCCGAGTCGGAGGCCGACGCCTGCGACACGGCCGAGAAGGCGACCCACGACGGCACCACGAACAGGTCACCGCGGCCGACCGACCAGCTCCGGTCGCCGACCGTGACCCGCCCGCTGCCGTCGAACACCTGGTAGACCGCCGACCCGGTCTGCCGCCGGGGCGCGGTCTCGGAGCCCGGGCGGATCCGGTGCATCTCGGCCCGGATGGTCGGCAGCACGTCGCCGGCCGTGGCCGGGTTGGAATAGCGGACCGCGGCGTGACCCGGCTCGACCACGCCGGGGAAGCCCTCCTCGGCGAGGGCCAGTTGGTCGGCGAGGGCGCGGTCCGTGTCGTCCCACGCGTACCGCAGAAGTGGTGAACCGGATCGCGCGGCCGGACCACTGAGGGGCCGGAGGCCCGGATGTCCCCACAGCCGCTCGGAGCGCGAGCGCGCCGGGGTGCCGCGCTCGTCCTCGCCGATCGTGTCCCGGCCGGGCTCGAAGAACTGCGCCTCGGTCTGGTACTGGAACGGGATGTCCAGGCCGTCGATCCAGGCCATCGGGTGGTCGGCGGCGTTGTGGTGCGCGTGCCAGTTCCAGCCGGCCTGCGGCAGGAAGTCGCCGCGGTTCATCGGCACCGGATCGCGGCCGACGACCGTCCAGACCCCGGAACCCTCGACCACGAAGCGGAACGCGTGCTGGGTGTGCCGGTGCTCGGGCGCGTCCTCGCCGGGCATCAGGTACTGGATCGCCGCCCACAGCGTCGGGGTGGCGAACGGCCGCCCGCCGAGCGACGGGTTCGCCAGGGCGATGGCGCGGCGTTCGCCGCCGCGACCGACGGGAACGAGGTGTCCGGCCTGGTCGGCGAGCTTCAGCAGGGCGTCCCACCGCCACAGATGGGGTACGGCCTTGGACCGCGGCCGGGCCGGCATCAGATCGCCGATCTCGGTCCAGAGCGGTACCAGCAGTTCCCGCTCGAAGCCGCGGTAGAGCTCGGCCAGCGCATCGGAGGGCGTGGGCTGCCCGGGCGCGTCGACCATGCCCAGGCGCACCGGTCCGTCAGCGAGTTCAGACATGCCCACCAGCCTGTAGCGGGCAGGCGGGAGAAGAATAGAGAATTCTGCTGTGAAGAATCCGCCGAACTACTCGATCCGCAGCGTCGACCACGCGCTCCAGCTCGCGGTCATGCTCCAGGTCGAGGGCCCGCTGTCGGTGGGCGATGCGGCGCAGCGGCTCGGGGTCGCCGCGTCGACCGCGCACCGGCTGCTGGCGATGCTGGTCTACCGGGACTTCGCGACACAGCGGGAGGACCGGCGGTACGCGGCCGGCCCGGTGCTGTCGTTGAGCGCGAGCTCGCAGTCGCGGACCGCGTTGCTGCGCTCGACGGCGATGCCGCACCTGGCGGCGCTGGTCGAGCGGGTGCGGGAGAGCGTGAACCTGTCGATCCTGAGCGGCGACCACATCCGGTTCATCGGCTCGGTGGAGTGCACGCAGGCGCTGCGGGTCGGCAACCGGGAGGGCATGGTGTTCCCGGCGCACCTGACGAGCGGCGGCAAGATCCTGCTCGCCGAGTTGCCGCCGGAGCGCCTCGAGGCGCTCTACGCCGAGGAGAGGTGGGCGGACCGCCCGGGGGAGCGGCCGGCCCTGCCCGCCCTGCGGCGGGAGTTGCGCGCGGTGCGGGAGCGCGGGTTCGCCATCAATGCCGGCAAGACGGAATCGGGCGTGACGGCGGTGGGCCGAGCCATCAGAAATCGGCAGAGCCGGGACGAAGGCGGCCGGGCGGAGGCCGCGGTCTCGGTATCGATGCCGTCGTCGCGGTTCTCCCGGGACCGGCTGCCCGAGATCGTCGCGGCCCTGGCTCTGGCCGCGCGGGACATCGAAGATCAAATGAGGGGGCGTACGTGAGAGGCTGTCCCGGCGTCGTTCCACACCGGTTTCCCGTTCCCGGGCCGGCGCCGGGTCGCCACCCTCGGCCCGTACAACGAGCACCTGACCCGCGAGCTGTTCCCGGCCGTGGCATAGGGTTCGGCTCATGGAACTGGGTTTGCGGGGCAAGTGCGTCGTGGTGACCGGGGCGAGCCGCGGCATCGGGCTGGCGATCGTCCGCGGGTTCGTGGCCGAGGGCGCGACGGTGGTGGCGGGAGCGCGGCGGGTGACGCCCGAGTTGGCGAAGCTCGACGTCACCGCGGTGGCGGTGGACCTGGCCGACCCGGCCGGCCCCGCGCGGCTGATGGCGGCGGCCGGCGACCGGATCGACGTGCTGGTCAACAACGTCGGCATCGCACCACCCCGGCCGCAGGGCTTCCTCGAGGTCACCGACGACATGTGGGCCGACACCTGGAACCTCAACGTGATGGCGGCGGTCCGCGCCACCCGCGCCGCGCTCCCGGTGATGCTGGCCGGCGGCGGCGGCGCGATCGTCAACACCGGCTCGGTCAACGCCCGTCTGGCCGACCCGCTGGTCATCGACTACTCGGCGGCAAAGGCGGCGCTGACCAACTTCGCCAAGTCGCTGTCCAAGGAATTCGGCCCGCGGGGCATCCGGGTCAACACGGTCGCACCCGGCCCGGTCGCCACCGACCTGTGGCTGGGCAGCGGCGGCGTGGCCGAGACGGTCGGCGCCGCCCAGGGCATCGACCCGTCCGACGTGGAGGCCGGCGCCAAGGCGGCCATGGTGACCGGCCGCTTCACCCGGCCCGAGGAGGTCGCCGACCTGGTGGTCATGCTGGCCGGCGGCAACCTGGGCAACCTGACCGGCGCCGAGATCACCATCGACGGCGGCATGATCACCACCCTCTAGAGCGGCTCACGGAAGGCGCCTTCGCGGCGGGCTTCCGCCAAGATCCGGGGCCGACGTAGACGTGCCCCTGCCGGTGGCGGCGGAGCTGATCGGTGCGGTTGCCGAGGCCGGGCATGCGCCGGCCCCGGGCGCCGTAGGAGTGCTCGCGGGTCAGCCGCAGCAGGGTGGCGTGGAGCTCGGCGGGATCGACCGGCCAGGCGGTTTTCACCCGGCCCTCGCTGACGGCGGTCACCAGCGCCCAATCGGTCACGCCCGCATTCTGCCCGCTCTCAGGTGGTTCGGAGGAAGACCGGCATGGTGTCCAAGGTCGTGGTGATCTGAGCGGTTGTGCCGCCGGCGTACGTCTGGTTGGTGAAGTAGTCCTTCCAGGTGTTGCCGGGCGGGAACCAGACCGTGGTGGTGGCGCTCGTGCCGGGGGTGGTCACCGGGGCGACCAGGTATTTGTCGCCGTAGAGGTATTCGGCGCCGGCGGTAGCGTAGGCCTCCTGTTCGGTGGGGTAGGCGAGGTAGAGCGGGCGGACGATCGGCGTGCCGGTGCGGGTGGCGTCGGCGGCCGTGCGGTAGGTGTAGGGCAACAACTGCTCACGGAGGTTCAGGAATTTGGTGGCGGAGGCCCGCGCGGCGGGACCGTATTGCCACGGCAGGCGATCGCTGTGGTTGGAGTGCAGGCGGTCGATCGGCTGGAACGTTCCCAGCTGGACCCACCGGGCATACAGGTCGTCGGGGAGTTTGGTGCTGCCCGGCTCGGTGCCCGGTTCCTGCAGGCCCTGCGTGTGGCCGCCGATGTCGTGGCTGATCGCGGCCAGGCCGGTCGCGACCGATTCGCCGCCGGTGTAGCCGACCTCGAACTGCAGCGTCTCCCAGTCGGAGGTGGTGTCGCCGGTGAAGTGCAGCGTGGTTCGCTTGTCCGCCCACGGGCCGGTCGGCACCGCGGTCGGGGAGCTGTAGCCGCCGGACTGCAGTGAGCCGTAGGCGCGGGAGAAGGCGAAACCGGTCTCCTTGGCGTGCTGCTGGTTGATCCAGGCGTCCGGGGTGACGCCGGCTTTGGAGGAGGACGAGCCGTCGCAGCACCAATCCAGCCACCAGAAGTCCACATCGGAGGGCGCCATCTGGCGGTGCAGCTGGAAGTACGCGGCGAGCTGATCCGGGTCGCCCCAGTCGAAGACGTAGCAGTCCGCGCCGCCGTTGCAGCCGACCCGCCGGAGCTTGCCCTTCGCGGTGGCCTGCGCGGCGGCGAACTTCGGGTCGGAGCCGAGGATGCTGGGGTGGATGTTGAAGCCGGTGTGCAGGCCCTGGGCGTGCACCCAGTCGACGAACGCCGGTGGGTCGGGGAACTTGGCCGGGTCGATGGTCCAGCCGTTCCAGCGGTCCGGTGACTTGAAGTCGGTGTCCACCACGACGACATCCAGCGGCACCCCCTCGGCCTTGGCGCGTTGCACGATCTGCTCAAAACCGGTCGCGTCCCGGTCGTAGTACTCGGAGTACCAGACGCCGTAGGCCCAGCGCGGCAGCAGCTTGGTCGGCCCGGTGAGCATGGCGAGCTCCCGGAGCCCGCGTACGTAGTCCTGGCCGTACCCGAAGACGTAACCGTCCTGATGGGACGGTGTCGCGGCGGAGTCGTCGAGCAGCGACCAGCCGTCCTGGTAGAGCAGCCCCGGGACGGTGAGCGCCTGCCGGTCGACGCCGTCCAGGCCGCGCCGGTAGCCGCCGAGCGCGGCGTGCGGGGCGAGCAGCGGCGCGTCCACAGTGGTCACCGCGACCGTGTCGAGGTTGACGTTGCAGCTGTCGTCGGTCGGGCAGCCGAGCGTGATCGGATCGGCGCCGGCCGCCAAAGTGATCGGAATCGACACCGTGCGCCAGTAGTCCCAGCCGCTGGTCGGGGCGAGCGTGGCCGGTATGCCGTTGACGGTGATGGTTCGCGACCGGACGGGCTGGGCGCCCGCCTTGCCGTTGGCGTAGCGCAGTTGCAGGCGGTAGGTGCCGGCCGCGGGAACGCCGGTGACGGTGATGGTGTCGGCGGCGCCGGCGTGCTCGAGGCCGGCCAGGAAGCCGGTGCCGGAGTAGCCGTTGTGGTCGTGGGCGGGGGCGGCGCCGCCGGCGAGCGCGCCGGTGTCCGCCTCGCAGATCGAGCCGAACGCGCACGGCAGCGGGGTGACGGCCGGCGGGCCGGGGTAGGCGTCGCCGGGATGGCCGACGGCGAGGCTGTCGATGTTCACGTTGCCGGAATCGGTGGCGGTGCGCTGGATCCGGACGGTGTGGCGGCCGGCGGTCAGGGTGAGCGGAGCGGTCGCGATCGCCCAGGTGTCCCAGTTCCCGGTCGGCGGCATCGTGAGCGTTTGGGGTGCGTTCCCGTCGACCGTGACGGTCAGCGTCCGGGTCACGTTCTGGCCGTCGCCGCCGGTGCTGTTGGCGTAGCGGACGGCCAGTTGGTAGGCGCCCGGGTCCGCGGCGGTGACGGCGAAGCCGAGCGTGTCGCCGGCGTTCTGGAAGCCGGCCGCGAACCCGGCGCCGGTGTAGCCGCTGTGGTCGGTGGCCACGCCCGGGCCCTGCAGGGCAAGGGATTCGGCCTCGCAGAGCGTCCCGATCGGGCAGTCGGGCGTGCCGTGGCCGGCCCAGGGTGTGGCGTCCACGGTCTGGCGACCGGACTTCAGCCGTACGGTCAGGTTGGCGGCGGTGAACTCGCCGGATCCGGTCCGGTAGCGCAGGGTCAGCGCGCCGGTGTCGATGGTGAGCCAGCCGTTGTCCGTGCGCGTGCGGAACGGCGTGGCCGGGAACGCGTCGCGGCCGATCACGTTGAAGGTGGCCGCGTCGGTGAAGTGGCCGTCGGGCGCGTACTCGGTGCGGACCAGCGTCGGCGAGAGGACCTCGAAGCGAGCGTCTCCCGATCGGACCGATGGGACCGATCGGCGGGCCGCGGCGGCCGGCGCCACCGGCACGACGAGGAGGGCGGCCGACAGGAGGGCAGTGACCCGGACCCGATCGCGCATGACGTGTCCTCCGCTCTCGACAGTCACGTCTGTCGATGACAACGCTGTCAGCCGGCCTTCACCGATGTCAATCTCTGAGCGTTCTTTCGTCACTTCGGTGTCCATCGGGGCCGAAAGGGTGACCGAATGTACCGACGATTTCCGGCCTGGGCGGTCCCGCCGCTGGTGGCGTAGGGCCGGCTACGAGAGCAGCTGAGGCAACGGCGAGTCCGGATCCAGGCCCTGCCACTCCGTCAGCGACCCGTTCACCGAGCCGCCGTGGATGGGC
This sequence comes from Actinoplanes subtropicus, assembly GCF_000721705.1. Taxonomy (GTDB): domain Bacteria; phylum Actinomycetota; class Actinomycetes; order Mycobacteriales; family Micromonosporaceae; genus Actinoplanes; species Actinoplanes subtropicus. Next base: position 97,790 of record NZ_JOJL01000006.1, on the reverse strand, counting down.
GGGGCGGACTCGTCGTCGCCCTCGCGGCTGGTGACAATGGAGTAGCCCTCCGAGGTGGAAATCGGTGTGACACCGGCCGACAGTGTCGTTCGCTGGATCAGATGGTCGACCTGCGGCTTCATCGTGTCGGGGAACTCGCGAAGGGAATCGCCGAGCAACTCGGCCCGGCGGTCGCCGGAAGCCGGATCGACGACCAACCACAGCCGAAGCTTGGCGGCGCTGTCATAGAGGCTGGGGTCTCGCAGTGACGGGAACTCATCCACCAGGGCCGGCTGTGCGATGAGCACGGTCGCGAGCGCGAGCGGCTCCACCTGAAGAAGCAGACCGGATCGGACGAGCCAGGCCACGAGAAGCCGGAGGAAAACGGGCGACCAGAACCGGGCCCGCCGCACCATGGCATCGGACATCATGGCGACGACCATTTTCACGTCCTGCTGCGGTGTATCCGGCGGCGGGTCGGCCAGAATGAAGCCGAGCTTGTCCTCGCCCGGGAGAGCGATCACGGGGAGGAGCCAGCTGGCCATCATCTCGGCCCAGTCGTTGCCGTCCACGTAGTACAGCGCCTTCCGATGGAACGCCGCGCCGAGCCGCTGCTGCACTGCGGCGACCCGGTCCCCGAGCAGCCGGGTGTAGAGGATCTCGCCGAACTCCGGCGGGTAGGCCGCGCGCGCACTCAGCCGGACGGCGTCCTCGGCGAGCGACAACGAGTCGAGCATCGCCTGCCAGCCGTCCGCGTCCAGCCCGGCCCGCCACAGGTTGACGGTGGCTCGCCACCGGGCGATCGGCTGCTCCTGCTCCAGGCACAACGCGGACAGCGGCACCTGGTCGTCGAGCAGTCCGCGCAGCAGGATCAGGTTCGCCGAGTAGGCCGCGATCGGCCGGAGGTTGGTCTCCGGCAGGGGCCGGTAGCGCGGGTAGCGGCGGGCATCGATTCGCCGGTCGTACCCCTGGATCAGCAGTTCCAGCGTGTGGGCGATGTCCTCGCGGCGTCGGCCGGGCACGTTCCGGAGCAGTTCACCGGCGAATTCGAGGATCTTCTGGCGGGATGCCAGGGTCTGGTGGGTGAGCAGGGCGTAGAGGAGATCGTCGGCCGGTCGCCGCCGGCCACGAGCGCCGCCGAAGGTCGCGCCGGCCACGTCGGCGAGCGTCTCCACGACGAGCGAGGCGATCAGATACTCGCCGAAGGTGGCGTGCAGGAACTCGTAGCAGCGCCGCACCTCCCGCTGGTCCGGCCGTACCTGAGCCTCGGCGGCGTGCACGAAGAAGAACTCGCCGAGCACCCGCTGCCCGGCCGATTCGTCCTCCACCGCCGTGCCGCCGTCCGGATCCAGGCCGTGCAGATCGGCGCCCAGCTCGGACTCGGTGATGTCCTGCCGGCCGCGGTTGAACATGCCGATCGCGGCGACCGACAGCCGGTAGAGCTGCTCGGCCACCGCCTCGTCCAGGCCCGGGCCGCGGAGGTGGGACCCGGCCTTCTTGCGCACCTCCCGCACCGCGAAGTTCCGCAGAAGCCGTTGGTAGAGCTCGGTCAGCGACAGCTCGCCGTCGTCGACCGGCTGCTCGGGGTCGGACAGGTAGATGGCCAGCATGAGCAGCAACAGTGGCTGACGGGCGAGTTCGGGATGGGCGAGCGCCGCCTCCCGGGCCAGCGGCCGCGCCCGGCCGGAGTTCGCCCGGTTCCAGGCCGCGAGCCACTGCCCGATCTGGTCGTCGTCGAACTCCTCCAGCTTGGCGATCGGCGTGCCCGGCGGGATGTCGACCCGTTCGGCGACGACCGTGCGCGAGGTGACCACGACCATCACCGGCCGCTCCTGGGCCGCCTCGTCCCGCTGGAACTCCATCACCTCGTGGAGGAAGCCGGACCGGTCGTGCGTGGTCGCCTGGAGCAGTTCGTCGAGGCCGTCGAGCAGAAGGATCCGGACCGTGCGCGCGTCGTCGTCGGCCAGCTCGAACCAGTCGGTCACCCGGCCGTGCGTGGACAGGTCGAGCGCCTGCCTGATCTGCTGGTGGATCGGCGCGTTCGCGACCACCTGACGCAGCGGGACCCGCAGGACGGTGTACGACTCGGCCGGCAGCCGCGCAGCCAGAACCTTGGTGAAGGTCGACTTGCCGCCGCCCGGGTGGCCGAGCAGGACCAGCGGACGCCGGGTGCCGTCGAAGGTGGTCAGCAGCGTGGTGACCATCAGGTCGAGGTCGTGCCGGACCGGCCGGCCGGCCCACCAGGTCTCGTCGGCGGGCCGGCTGGTGCGGTCGGCGACGGCCGATCGATACGCCGGATTGACGTAGCTCTCCTCGACCGTGGGGAACGTGATCGCCTCGGCGTGGTCGTCGCGCGCCGGCCAGCGCACCACCGGCCGGCTCAGGACGTCGCGGTTGGCCCGGGCCAGCGCCTCGCGCCGACGGCCGGGCGCGGCGGTCCCGGCGACCATCGTGGCGAGCAACGACTCGATCCTGGCGAGTGCCGCGGGCGGGCCGGAAAGCGCGGACCGCACGTCGGCCCGGACCTCGCGGACGGCGGCGCGGGTGGCCGAGTGCTCGCCGAGCTGGGCCCAGATCCAGAAGTCCGGGACGGTGGCGGCGAGCCGCAGGTAATGCGTGCGATACCGCCGCATCGCCGCCTCGGCCAGGTCGGCCGACCGAAGCAAGACGATCGCTTCGCTGTGACCGGCCAGGCCGTCGATGAAGTCGAGAACTCGGTCGGCCAGTCCCTCGGCCCAGCTTCGTACCGTGGTCTCGGTCTCGGCGAATCCGGATACGCCGCTCGGGGTGGGCACCCCGGACGACCACAGAATCGAGAGCAAGGTGTCCGAGGCGCCGCGATATCGGCCGGCGGACAGCCTCTCCCGCTCCGCCTCGGTGATCTCCACGGCCCGGAAGACGTGGTCGGGGAGTGCCGCCCGGACGGCCTCGAAGACCGCGGCGACCACGATCATCGTGTGCGCGGCGGCGACCAGTTCCACCCGCTCGTATCCGCGTACCTTCGACAGGCGGGATTGCACCCGATCCAGGCACGTTCGTAGCAGGCCCACGGCCTCGCTCTTCTGGTCGACCCAGCCCCAGATCGGCGCGAGCGGCGCGAGCGCCGGCACCGTGGCCAGCGCGCCCGCGGCCAGGATCACCCCGCCCAGCAGGCGATCCAGCCGATCGACCAGCGGCCGCTCGTAGACCCCGAGCAATTGCAGGGCGCCACGCAGAGTGATCGGCGGCTCACGTCGCATAGGCGGAGCCTAGGGGAGGTCGTTGGCCCGCACCACCGGGGATCGCTTCGTAGTGGTCGAGCGCGGCAGGGTCGAAGTGGCCCCCGCGCGGCTAGACCCGGGCCCACCCTCCAGGAAATTACGAGGCGGCACGCGTGATCAGGTCGTGCATGCTGCGCCGGGCCATCTCCATCCGGATGGTCCGGTCGCTGCGCGGGTCGGTGGTGGCCGGCACGATCGGCTCGCCGACCACGATCACCATGGTCGGCTTGCGGCGGACCAGCCGGCGCAGTCCGCGCGGGGGCGTGAAGCGGATCGACAGCGGCACGACCGGCACCCGGGCCTGCGCGGCCAGGTGGAACGCCCCGCGCTTGAAGTCGCGCAGGCCGGTGTCGTACGGCACGAGTTCGCCCTCGGGGAAGAAGTGCACGATCCGCCCCTCGGCCAGGAAGAGCGAAAGTTCCGAGAAGAACAACGGCAGACCAGCGGTCGTACGCGGCACCGCCACCCCGCCGAGCAGCCGCACCAGCCAGCCGTACCAGGGATGGGTGAGGTTGAACCCCGCCGCCGTGAACACCACCCGCCGGGGGAACATGGCCAGCGCGACCAGCACGCTGTCCAGGAGGTGCACGTGGTTGCAGACGGTCAGCGCCCCGCCCCGGGGCAGCCGGCTCTTGCCCTCGCTGCGCACGCCGAGGACCACCCGCGTCCACAGGAACAGCAGCGGCACCGCCACCCCGTAGTAGAAGAACGTGGCCAGCATCCGGTAGAGCCGGTTCGCGTACCCGGCCGGAACCTCCGGCGCCGCGCCGGCCCGCTGATAGACCCGTTCGATCGCCTTGGCGCTGCGGTCGACCGCATAGAGCCGGCCGTACCGGGCGTACGTCTCGGAAGCGCTCGCCAGCCCGGCCGGATCGTCGATCCATTCGTCGATCCGCGCGGCCAGCGACGACGGATCCCCGGCGTGGAACAGGTTGCGCGGCTCGAGCGCGAATTGGCTCGTCGCGCTGCGCCGGCTGTCGGAGATGACCGGGACCAGGCCGCAGGAGAACGCCTCCAGGCAGGCCATCCCCTCGATCTCGATGTCCGAGGCGTGCACGTAGAGGTCGCAGTCGTGAATCAGGCCGATCAGCTGGTCCCGGTCGTAGGAGCCGAAGGTCGGCGGGTTCGGCAGCCGCGCGCCCAGCCGGCGCAGCCGTTTCTCGGCCGGCCCGCGCCCGGCGATGTGCAGCTCGATGTCTGCCGCGTGCCGGGACCGGCGCACCGCCCGGATCAGCACGTCCTGCCGTTTCTCCGGCGAGAGGCGGCCGGCCATCAGGATGCGGAACGGCCGGCCCGGCGGCCGTTCCCCGGAAAGCGGCCGGAAATTCTCGTCCACGCCGTTCGAGACGACGTGCAGCCGGGCGCGGTATCCGTGCTGCCGCAACTGCGCCGCGATGAACGTCGACGGGCAGTGGATGTCCGCGAACCGCCGGTAGAACAGCACCCGCATCAGGAGGTACACGAAATGCGCGGCCGGCCGGAACCAGCCCAGCCCGACGTTGTACGTGATGTTCTCCGGCTGGATGTGGAAGGCCGCGATCGCCGGCACCCCGAGTTGCCGCGCCGTCCGCTCGGCCGCCCGCCCCAGCGCCCACGGCTGGTAGATGTGCACCACGTCGGCGTCCTGGATCGCCTTGGTCAGCACCTCCCGGACCGGTTTGGCGAACAGCGTGCTCTGCCGGTGCGCGAACCGGCTGGCGATCGGCACCACCAATTCCGGGACCCAGTGCATCTCGAGGTTGCTTTCCGGGCCGCCGGCCTCGGGATTTCCGCAAGCCACCACGCGTACGGTGTGTCCACGCGCGACAAGCGCGGTGGCGAAGCGTTCAGCCGAGACCGTGGTGCCGTTGTTGTGCACGCCGAACGTGTCGATGACCAAAGTGACGATCACGGCCGCGGGCCCCTGTGCATGCGCATGCAACCATCTCCCTGATGATCCGCACGCTAGCCCTCCCGTATCGGTGGGTCAATGCCGATAAAGCGGGTCCTGCCAGAATGTGCGCGTGCTCTCCGCCACACGCCACCTGCTGACTTCCCTGGATCCGCTGGCGCACCGCGAGCGGCTGCGCCGGCTGGCCGGCTGGGCGCGCACCGCCCCCGACCGCGCCGAGGTCTGCGCCGACCTGCGCGGCCTCGGCGGGTACGAGCGGCACCTGGCCCTGATCGCATCGATGGTGGTGCGCGACGACGCCGGGTTCGAGGCCGCGCTGGCCGACCCGCGGCCCTCGGTCCGGGCCGCGGCGCTGAGCGCGGCCGCCCGGGCCGGCCTGCTCGGCCGGGTGCGGCCCGACCTGTCGGCGATGGAGCGGCGGCGGGTCTACCGGCAGCTGCGCCGGCTGCGCGCGCCGGAGAGCGCGGACGCCCTGATCGGCTGGGTCCACGCGGAGTTCGGCGACGAGGCGGGGGCCCTGCTGCCCGCGTGTGGCGAGGCGGTGGTGCGGGCGCTGCTGCCCGAGCTGGAGCACGCGATCGACGCCGAGTCGGTCATGCGGCGGCACCCGGGCGTGTTCCTCGAGCGGACCGGGGCGCGGCTGGCCACGGCCGGCCCGGAGGACCGCGAGCGGATCTGGGACCAGGTGGGTTACCCGCTGCTCGACGGCGACCCGCCGGCCGTCCTCGACCTGCTCGGCCGGTACGCGCCGCGGACCCGGCTGCCCGGCAGCCTGACCGCCTATGGCCGGCTGGCCGCGCACGACCCGCAACGCGTCCTGGAGTTGCTCACGGCGCCGGACCGCGCCGCGTGGATCGCCCGGGCCGCCCTGCCGCCGGCCCTGCTGCGCCGGCTGGCGGTTCTCCCGGTCGACCGGCTCGTACGGCTCGCCAGGATCATCCGGATCAATGACGGCACGTTGGCGGCGCTGCTCGACGCGGTCCCGCCGGCCCGGCGCGGAGCGCTCTACGACGGCGCGCTGGGCGACGTGAACACGGCCGAGAAGATGCCGTCCACCGAGGTCATGGACGTCCTGCCGGAGGCGCTCCGGATCCGGGAGGCGACCCGCGTGCTGCGCCTGCCGAAGGTACGCGAGAGCGAGGACGACACCCGGTGGTGGAGTTCCTTCCTGGCCTGGCCGGAGGCGTCGGCCGCGCTGGCCGAGGCGCTGCGGTCGGGCGCTGCCGGCGAGCGTGGCCAGGCGTACCGCATGCTGGTTTCCGCGGCCCGGCTCTCCCGCGACCCGCAGGTGATCGCCGAGCTGGTGGACCGGCTCGGCCGGCTGCGCAACGAGCAGGACCCGGTGCGCTCGACGGCTCTGACCGCGCTCCGGTCGGCCGCCCGGCTGCTCAGCGCGGCGTGCGCGCCCGCGCTGACCCGGATCACCACCGACGCGGTCGAGGCGCGGGACGGATCGTTCGCGACGACCGCCGCGCTCAGCTCGCTCGCCGCGGACACGCTGCAGCACCACGTCGACGTCCCGGAGCTGCGCGAATGGGCGCTGCTCACGATCGACCTGGTCGGCTCGACCGCGCAGGCGCCGGTCCTGCGCCGCTTCGACACGGTGCTGCGTCGTGGGCAGGAGGCGCTGGTCTTCGACCGGTTGAGCGGCTGGGTGACCGGCGCGCTGGAGCGCGGCCACTACGGGCCGCTGTTCGCGCTGACCGGGGCGCTGGGCAAGCGCGCCTGGCGGGTGCCCGGGCTGCAGGAGCTGCTGCTGCGCGCGACCACCCCGCGGAACCCGGAGTGGGCGGCCCACCGGGCGATCGAGCTGTGGCTCGCGAACCCGCGCGGCCGCGGCGACCGGGTGGCCCGGCTCCTCGCGGCGGACCGGACGACCGTGACGATCCCGATCGTCTGGCAGACGCTCTGTGCGGCCCGCACCGACCTGCTCGACCTGGTGCTCGACCACCCGCCGCGCGGCCGGTTCGTCGCCGATCATCTGCGCTGGGTGCCCCACTGGACGCTGTACGCCGAGCGGTGGCTGCCCCGGCAGCACGCCGCCTACCTGCGGCTGCAGGAACGGGCGGCGGCCGACACCGGGGCCGGCCCGCGGCCGCGCGCCGTCGCGATCCGGGCCGCCGCGCCGATCCCCGAGCTGGGCCGCGAGCTGGTGCTGCGCTATGTGGACTCGCCGGACGTGGTGCTGGCCGAGGCGGCGCTGAGCGCGCTGGTGTGGATCGACCGGCCGGCCGAGATGCTGCCGCTGCTGCTGTCGCACGCCGGCGACGACCGGGCCCGGGTGGCGCTGTACGCGGCCGGCCGGGCCGTCCGGTTCCTGCCGCCGTCGCGGGTGCCGGCCCTGCTGCTGCCGGTGCTGCTCGATCCCGGCGCCAAGGTGACCAGCCGGAAGGCGGTGGCGCGGCTGATCGCCCGGTACGGTCCGCCCGGGGTCATGGGGGAGTTGCTCGACGCGTACGCGGATCCGCAGGCCCACCGGGACGTCCGCGCCGCGATCGTGGCCGCCGCCCGGCTCCGGCTGGACACGGCGGCGAGCTGGTCGATCCTGGACACGGCGCGGCACGGCAGCCGGGAGGAGTGCCGCGCGGTGCTGGCCGCCGACGTCTCGACGGTGGCCGTGCGGCACCGGCCGCGCTACGCGGCGCTGATCGTCGAGGCCTGCCGCGCCGACGACCGCGAGGTGCGCCGGACGGCGTTCCAGCGGGTCGGCGGCTGGGCGCCCTGGGCCGGCGACCTCACCGAGCTGGTCGTGGGGCGGCTCGTCGACCTGGACGTGCGGACCGTCGATGTCGAGGTCGCGCAGCTGCTGCAGACGACCCGTGGACGCGGACTCGACCTGACCTTCGACCGGCTGGCCGCAGGCGGGCTCGGCGAGCCGGAGCGCCGGCGGATCGAGCTGCTGGCGAGCGGCGCGGCGAAGTGGTCCCGCGCCGCGCCGCTCGACACCGACCGCTCGGGCCCGGTGGCCGCGGCCCGGCAGTTGGCCACGCTCCCGTCGTTCGCCGGCACCGCCCTGCGGATGCTGGTCGCGCTGGGCCGGCTGGACAACCTCGACGAGCTCGCCGACCGGTGCGCCGGCCGGCCGCTGCTGGCCGTCCGGACCGCCGCCCTGGTCTCGGCCCGGACAACGGAGCTGCGGCACCGGATCGACGCCGGCTTCGCGCAGCCGGCGGTGCGGCGGCTGGCCGGGCGCGGCGACCTGGCCGGCGGCCTGTTCGCGGTCGCGCTGACCCGGCCGGGCGTCAGCTTCGGCTGGTCCGCTCCCTGGCGCGGCCTGCTGCTGCAGCTGCGCGAGCACCCCGACCCGGATGTCCGGGAGGAGGCGTACTCGGTCGATCTGACCTAGGTGCCCTTGGTCTTCTTGGGCTTGTGCGACTTCTTGACCTTGCCGGTGGGGGAGGTGGTCGGTTTCGCCGCCGCGCAGTACGCCGCGATCTTGTCGGCCCCGCCCGCGGCGGCCGTGAGGTCCTTGCGGTCGCGGCCGTTCATCGGGTGCCCGCCCTCCTCGGCCGTCCACCAGGCCACGCACCAGTCGTTGTTCGCCGGGCCGGCGGTGGTGGGCACGGGCGTCGGCGACGGCGTGACGCGCGTGGGCCTCGGCGGGGACGAAACGGGCGGGGACGAAACGGGCGAGGCGGGCGAAACGGGGGAGGTCGGAGAAGTATGCGAAGGTGGCGAGGCGAAGAGGCCGTGCCGCGTCGCCAGCGCCGTCCCACCCGCGATGAGCAGGGCCAGCCCCGCCACGATGGCCACGATCGTGGTCCGCACCGGCCCGCGTCGCTTCCGGCTCGCCGCCCGGCGCCGCTCCGCTGCCATCGCGGCCGCCATCCCCGCCTCGCCGCGCAACTCGGCGGCCGACCCCGGCGCCCGTACCGCCGCCAGCAGGTGGTCGAGCCCCGGACTCTCCGACCCGGCCGGATCGCCCGCGACCAGCCGGTCCGCCTCGTGCAGCGCGGCCCGGCGGTCCCTGATCGCCCGCAGTATCGTCCTCACCCCGTCACCCCGCCGCGGTATCCGGCCCGCTCGCGGACCTGCGGGTCACCGGCCAGCCGGCGCAGCCCGCGCATCGTGGCGATCCGCACCGCGCCCCGGCGTTTGCCCAGCACCTTGGCGGTGTCGGCGACGTCCAGCCCGGCCACGATCCGCAGCATCACCGCCTCGGCCTGGTCGGTCGGCAGCGCCGCCACCCGGCCCAGCGCCCACGCCGTCTCGGCGCCCTCGATCACCTCGGCGGCGGCGTCCCGGCCGCTCCCGGCGGGCTCGACCACCTCGACCGGCTCCTCCCGGCGGCGGCCGGCCCGGCGCAGCTCGTCGATGCCGCGATGCCGGGCGATCCGGAACAGCCAGCCGCGGAACTCGCCCGGCCCGCCGGTGAACCGGTCGAGATCCCGGGCGACCTGCAGCCACGTCTCGGACGCGGCGTCCTCGGCCGCCTCCCCGGCGACCACCCGCAGGTAGCGCAGCACGGCCGGGTGCAGTGCGCGCCAGAGGACGGCGAAGCCGCGCTCGTCGCCGCGGCGGGCGGTGAGGAGCGCGGCGGCGAGTTCGTCATCCGTCGGCAACAGCAGAGCACGTTACCGCGCGGGCGCGGCGGCGTGCAGGGTGGCCTCGACGGCGGGCCAGGGCAGGCCGGGCGGCAACCCGACCAGCGTGATGTCGGCCGTCTCGTCCCAGCGCTCCAGCGCCTGCCGGACCGTCGACTCCGTCCCGTACGCGGTGAACTCGCCGAGCAACGCCTCCGCCCCGGCCGGCACCGTCCGGGTGGCCCGGACCAGCTCCACCTCGGCCGCGAGCCCCTGCTCGGCCACCAGGCGGGGATAGATGTCGCCCATCGCGCCCAGGTACCCGGCGGTGCAGGCGGCCACCGCCGCCCGGGCCGCCCCGGCGTCCGGGTCGACCACGGTGAACGGCCCGGCCGCGACGGTGACCGGCCGGGCGAAGCCGGCCGCGACCTTGCGGATCCGCTCCCGGCGCAGGTAGATCGGGTACCAGCCGTCGGCCAGGTCGGCGGCCACCCCGACGGTCCGCTCACCGGCCGCGGCCAGCCAGATCGGCACGTCCGGCGCGGGCGGCTGGCCGAGGCGCAGCGCCCGGGCCGCCGGCGTCACCGACGGCCGGGCCCGTTCCCCGGCCAGCAGCCCGCGCACCTGGGTGGTGACCTCGCGCAGGCGAGCGGCCGGCCGCTCGTACGCGACGTCGTGCCACCCCTCCACCAGCTGGCGCGTGCTCGCCCCCAGACCGAGCACGAACCGGCCGCCGGAGAGCCGGTGCAGCGTCGCGGCGGTCATCGCGATCGTCGCCGGGGACCGCCCCCACACCGAGAGGACACCGGCCATCAACCTGATCCGCCGGGTGGACACGGCCAGCTCGGCCAGCACGACCGCGGCGTCCAGCCCCCACCCCTCGGCCACCGAGAACACCTCGTAGCCGAGCTCGTCGGCGAGCCGGGCGGCGCGCACGATGACGTCGCCGCGGGTCTCCATCGGCGTGATCGCGATGCCGCGCCTCATCGGAGCGTGATCCAGGTCTGCCGGGAGAAGCCGTGCAGCGTCCCCTCCCGCGAGTACAGGGCGGTTCCGGCGGTCAGCTTCCGGCCGTCGACCTCGCCAAGCCAGCCGACCAGGATGTACGCGTTCTCCGCCGCGCTCGGCAGCGACACCCGCGCCGCCATCCGGCCGAGCACGGCCGGCCGGTCGGTCTTGCCCAGGTGCATCGCCGCCCAGCCGCCCGGGCAGTCCAGCGCCGCCCAGGCGTCCTCGGTGGTGACCGGCTTGCCGGGATACCAGACCGCGGCGAGCAGGTCGCGCCCGAAGACCGGGCCGGGGAAGATCCGCAGGGCGGCCGGGTCGCTGCGGTCGGTCCCACAACCCACACATTTGGCGTACGGGTGGGAGCGCAGCCCGGGGAAGTCCGCGGTGGCGGCCAGCGCCTCGGCGAAGGTCGGCGGCTCCGGCGACTCGTCGGTCAACCGGGTGCTGACGCCCTCGGCGACCGGCTCGTCCCCGGCGTACAGGGCCATCCCGGCGCCGCTCGGGGCGATCCGCAGCTCGGTGCCGAGCGGCACCGGCTTGCGCAGGGTGACCTCGGCGTCGGCGTGCAGGTGCCCGGCGAGCAGGCCGCAGGCGTAACCGCCCTGGCAGGCGCCGGGCGGGCCCTCCAGGGCGGGATCGATGATCGGCATGCCCCGACGCTAACTTTCCCGCGGGGGCCGCCGAATCGGTGGCCTTACCTATCTCGGCGCCGGGAGACTACCTATCCGGGCCCAGACCGCGATCTGCGTCCGCGCCCGTACGCCCAATTTGCCCCGGATGTGCTCGACGTGCGCGTCGATCGTGCGCACCGACAGGACCAGTCGCTTGGCGATCTCGGCGTTGGTCAGCCCGTCCGCGATCAGGTCGGCCACCTCGAACTCCCGCTCGGTCAGCGGCCCGTCGGCGGCGGCCGGCCGGGGCGCCTCGCCCAGGAACGACCGGACCGTCACTGCCGCGGCCTCCCCGCCGACCGCGTAGATCGGCTGCGCCCGGCCCTCGAAGGCGGCCAGCTGCGCGCCCGGGATCAGCGCGGCCATCTCCCGGCCCAGCTCGAACGGGATGGCCCGGCTGCCCCGCCGGTGCGCGACCAGGGTCGGCACCCGGATCGCCGGCAGCAGGTCGGTGACGTCGAACCGGTAGAACATCTCGAGCAGCTCGGCAGCCATCTCGGCGGTCGCCGCGGACCGCTGCATGCGGGCGAACATGCCGGTCACCTCGGCCGGCGCGTCCGGGAACCAGATGTCGGCCAGCACCCGCGAGCCCAGCCCCCAGTGCGCCCGGACCAGGGCCGGGACCGAGTGCCGTACGCCGGGCGGGGCGAGATCGGCGCCGCGGGCACAGCTGCCGTAGACGATCAGCCGGGTCACCGCGTCCGGGTTGCTCGCCGCATACGCCGCCGCGACCTGCCCGCCGTCGCACGTGCCGAACAGCGCGAACCGCTCCAGCCCGAGGTGCCCGACCAGCGCCTTGACCACGGTCAGCTCGGACTCCAGGGTGAAGTCGTCGCGGGCCCGGTCGGACAGCCCGCAGCCGAGCTTGTCGAACCGGATCACGGTGTGCCCCTCGGACAGCGCCTCGAAGAACCGCCGGTGCGAGGGGTCGTCCCACATCATGCCCAGGTGCGAGACCCAGCCGGGCAGGCACAGCAGTGGCGGCCCGCTGCCGGTCACCGCGTACGCGACCCGGCCCGCCGGCGTGCCGGCGAAGCGCACAACCTGCCTCATCCGCCCAGCATGACACGCCGGTCAACGGGGTCGCTGTCGCCGGCGCGACCGCGGAGCGGCGGCCGCGCCGGCGATCGGGGCGCTACGTGATCGGTACGCCGACGGTGTAGATGTCCTGGTCGTTGGCGACCGAGGCGTTGGTCGCGCCGCCCTGGCACACCTTCGGCGGTGTCGTGGTGGTTCCGGTGCCGGGGCACCGGAACAGGTCGACCGGCCGGGTGTCCGACCAGACCGGATACGCGGTGCGGTTGGTCGCCGCGACGCCCGCGTAGTCGCCGTAGAACGTGCCGTTGAACTGGGTCGGCGGCGGCATGCTCGACGAGGTGGCCCGGTCGTGCCGGAAGGTCGACGCGTTCCGGGACTGCGACACGGTGATGTCCGAGAACCCGGTGTTGTTGTCCGAGCCGTACTGCCGGTCGTAGTAGCTGACCACCAGCGCGCCGTTGGGCGTGTAGGCGGCGCCCTGGAAGAACTGGTCGCTGCGCGCCTGGCCGCTCGCCGTGGTCACCACCGGCGCCGTACGGGCATCGGAGCTGCCGAAACTGGCCCCGCTGTTGGTCGACACCGACAGCAGGATGTCGTTGTTGCAGGTCGTCTTGACGCCGGTGTACAGGTTGGTCGCGGCCGCCGAGAAGCCCGCCGGGGTGCAGCCGGTCGTCTCGTTGGAGTTGCGGTTGAGGTACGAGCCGTAGGTCACCACGACCCGGTTCGGGTGGGTGGGATCGACCGCGCCGATCGGGTAGTTGGTGGCCCGGAAGATCGAGTTGAACGACGGGCCCTTCTCCGGGATGCAGGCGCGGCCTGGGTCGGCGCCGTTCTGGTAGGTCGCGCAGTCCGGCAGGTCGTTGTAGTAGCCGACCCGCACCGGCGGGCTGAAGCTGGCGCCGCCGTCGGTGGACTTGGACAGCAGCATCTGGTTGCGGTTCTCCGGCGCGACCACCGCGTTGTTGAAGTTCGCGTACGTCACGTAGAGGGTGCCGTCGGGCGCGGTGAACGGCTGGGAGAACTGGTTGGTGTTGCAGGTGCCCTGCGGCGTCGGCAGGCCCATCGTGTTGTCACACAGCGCGCTGGTCGAGCTCACCAGCACGGGCGCGCTGAAGGTCTCGCCGTAGTCGGCCGAGTGCGCCTCGTAGATGTAGGACGTGCCGTCGGCGGCGAACGTCGTCCAGGTCACGTAGACCCGGTCCCGGAACGGGCTGGTCCTGCTGGCGTCGACGGTGAGCAGCTGCTTGTCCAGCAGGAAGTCGCCGGCGCCGGCGACGTCGTTGTGCTCGACCACCGGGCGGCCCGGGAAGTTCCAGGACGCGCCGTTCGTCCCGGTGGACCGGAACACGTAGAACGCGCTGGACTGGTCGGGGTTGGCCGAGGCGACCAGGCCACGCATGAAGGTCTGGCAGGAGAGGTACGCGTTGCCGCGGGTGTCCCAGGCGACCGAGGTGTCCCCGCCGGCCTGCCAGTACTGCCGGGCGCCGCCGAACGCGGTGCCCCGGGTGAAGCCGTTGGGGGTGGTGGCGTCCGCCCAGGTCTTGCCGGCGTTCTGCGAGTACGACACCCCGCAGGTCCCGTCGCCGCGCCGGTAGTCGTTGTAGCTGGAGATCACGTGGTTGGCGTCGTTCGGGTCGACCGCCGCCCAGGTCTCGTTCTGCGCCTGCGCCCGGCCCTGCAGGTCGGGATCGGAGAGGTTCAGGCAGTTCTGGTTGACCTTGACGTTGTTGCCGAAGTGGTCGGCGCAGGTCGCGGTGGTGGACCTGAACGTCCCGGCCGGCGCCGCCTGCCGCGCGGCCGCCTGCACGCCGCTCAGTTCGGAGGTGAGAAGTCCGGAGGCGAGCCGCTTCTGGATGGTGTTGAGCTGCGCGTAGCCGAACGGCGCCGCGGCCGCGGTCGAACCGCTCACCACATTCAGGGTGAGGGCGACCAGGGAACCGGCCGCCAGGAAAGCGATGGTACGTCGCAATCGCGTCATGAAATGAGCCCCCTTGCTCGAAGATCGCGATTTCTGCGGACAATGATCGACGCTGGTCCACCATTGGTGCTGGTCAATGCGTCGACCCATTTAGGCGTACGTCGAAACAGCCTCTTTCATGTGTCTCTCATCTGGCCTGCCCTAACCTGCCCGGCGTGCGGATCGCGCCGGCACCCCCCGTTGCCGGCGTGCTCCGCGTCAGCGCGAGGACGGGCTATCGGGCTGTGGTCCGGACGGCCCCGGCCCGGGCGGCCGGTGCGGCCGCGGCGGCGGCCGCGCCGGCAGCGGTGTTCGTCCCACCGGTGACGGCGAGGCCGCCGGTCGGCACCGACATGGCGAGGTGCAGCGTGCTGCCGGTGGGCGCGGTGGCGACCGCGAGGACCGGGTAGGCGTTCCCGCCGTTGAACACCGAGGTGGAGATGTAGTCGCCGTACATCCGCCCCTGCGACGTGTTCGGGATCCAGGTCAGCGGCATCGGCCCGGCCAACTGGGTCGCGGTGCTCCACGAGGCGCCGCCGTTGGTGGAGGAGATGAAGCCGACGTCGAGGACGCAGGTCGCCGCGGTGCACGACGCGGTCGGGTAGAAGTAGTACGTCATCCCGATCCGCGCGGACGTGCCGGAGGTGGAGCGGTCCACCCCGATGCCCGGCGTGAAATGGTCGACCGTGCTGGTGGTGGCGTCGATCGGCACCCGGGTCGGCGCGGCCCAGGTCGTCTCGCTGGTCGACTTGGCGAGCACGACGTCGTTGCTCGGGCAGCCGCTGCGGAACCGGCAGTCCGACCAGCTGACGTAGACCGTGCCGGCGGCGTCAACCTCCGCGCTGGGCAGCGCCTCCTCACGCAGGCCGCCGTTCGCGTCGTGGTGGCTGATGGTCGCGACCTGGACGGTGGAGTTCCATGACGCGCCACCGTTGGTGCTGCGGAACGAGCGGATCGTGTCGGCCAGCGACAGGTACGGCACGACGACGTGGCCGTTGGGCAGGACGACCGGCTGCCCGCCGAGGCCGGTGTGGCTGCCGCCCGGCGCCAGCGCCGCGCCCCAGGTGGCGCCGCCGTTGGTGGAGGTCCGCATCCGGATCGAGTCGCCGGCGCTGGTGATGTCGTACTCGGTGTAGCAGTTGCCGAAGAACGCGCTGGTCGACGTGTTGTCGCAGACGATCCAGTTCTTGTCGTTCGCGCCGGTCGCGGTGGTCACCGGGTTGGACCAGGTCAGGCCGCCGTCGGTGGAGCGGCTGGTCAGCACGTTCACGGTCGAGCCGCTGATGCCGAGGCTGGAGATGAGCCAGACGTTGTGCTTGGCGTCGAAGGCCACCGAGGCGTCGCTGGCCTGCCCGAAGGTGCCGCCGCCGTTGGTGGTGATGCCGGGCAGGAAGCCGTTGGTCCAGGTGGCGCCGCCGTCGCCGGAGCGCGCCCAGCCGATGTTCGAGGAGCCGCCGCCGGAGACCCGGCCGACCTGGAACGCCGAGACGATGGTGCTGCCGAATGCGAAGGTGTCCGGTTCCACCTCGCTCTGGTGCTGCGCCTGCGCGTCCGTGTACGGGTCGGTGCTGACCTGGGTCAGCGCCACGTTGGCCGCCGCCGGTGCGGCGGCCATCAGCACGACCGCCGCCACGGCCGGAACGGCCACCGCGACACGTAGCAAAGAGGATCTTGGATGCATGGGTGACACCGCCTCTTCGGGCTGGCCGATGGCGGTCAGGGGTTTGCGGCCGCCCTTGCCGGTGTTACCAGAAGCCCATGCACCCGTAAATGCAACTCCATGGATATGTCCGGGAGTGCCATTGTGCTCACCGGCCGCAAGAGGATCTCGGCCGGTGAGCCAGAAGTGACCTATTGGGCGACCTTCGCCATTTCCCGGATAGCGATCGCAGCCCGGACGAAGGTGTTGTCGGCGAGATCGGTGATCGTCTCGATGCCGAAGGCCAGCCGCAGCCCCTCGGCCTGCTCCGGGCTGATCCCGGACAGGGCGGTGGTGGGCGCGTTGGCCAGATCGGTGATCGAGCTGTTCTGGAAGTCCGGAGTGAGGACGGCGTCGAGGTTCACGGTGACGGGCATGAGCTGGTTCCTCCCGTGGTCGTCGCGGCCCGGCCCTCCGTGGCCGGGCCCGCCCCTCGATGCTGTCATCTACGTCCACTGTTGACACGGGATACGTCGTCGCGATGATGCCCGGCGGGCCGCCGCTGCGTAGGGTCGGCTCGTGGACGTTACCGCGTGGTGGGCCACGGTCACCGGCGGCGGCGAGCGGGCGGCGCCGACCGTCGACGCGTCGCTGGCGGCGCTGCTGGGCGTCCTGGCCGCGCTGGGCGCGCGGGAGTCCGCCGGAGATCATGGCATGCGGCTGGGCGCGGCCGGTTTCGCTCTGGTGGTGGTCGCGGCCGCGGCGCTCGCCGTACGCCGGCGGTGGCCGCTCGCCGCGCTGGGCGTCTCGGTCGCCGCCACGCTCGGTCATCTCGCCCTCGGCTACCCGTACAGCTCGATCCTGCAACTGGCCGCGGTCGCCGCGTATTCGGCCGGCGCCTGGCGCGCCCCGCGAGTCTCCGGCGCGGCGGTGCTCGCCGCGGTGGTGGTGACGCTGCCGGCCGCCTCGGCCACCGGCCGGCTCGTCCTGCTGCCGGCCGCCTGGCTGGTCGCGCCGTGGCTGGCCGGGGTCGCCGTGCGGGCCTACCGCGGCGCCGCCCGCCGGGCCGCCGAGGCCGAGGAGCGCCAGCGCCAGTACCGGGAACGCCTGCTGTTCGCCCAGGAGGTGCACGACGTGGTGGGCCACAGCCTCGCGGTGATCAACCTGCAGGCCGGGGTCGCGCTGCACGTGCTGGACCGCCGGCCGGAACGGGCCGCCGAGGCGCTGCGGGCCATGCGTCAGGCCAGCGACCAGGCGCTGCGCGAGCTGCGCGCGACCCTCGAACCGCTGGACGAGCCGCCCGCCGGACTGGCGCGCGTGGCCGACCTGGTCGAGGCGGTCAACCACGGCGGGCTGCACGCGACCCTGCTGATCGCCGGCGCCCGGCCGCAGGTCCCGCCCGCGGTGGAGGTGGCCGGTTATCGCATCGTCCGGGAGGCACTGACCAATGTGGTGCGGCACGCGGCGGCCGAGCGGGCGACCGTACGCCTCGACTACGCGCCGGAGTCGGTGACCGTGACGGTCAGCGACGAGGGGAAGGGCCCGGCCGGCCCGATCGCCGAGGGGCGCGGGCTGGCCGGGATGCGGGAGCGGGCCGGCGCGGTGGGCGGTACCCTGGCCGCCGGCCCCCGGGCTGCGGGCGGTTTCGAGGTACGCGCCGAGCTACCGCTGCGGAGTGCCCGGTGATCAGCCTGGTCGTGGTCGACGACCAGCCGCTGGTCCGGATGGGACTGCGGATGCTGGTCGAGGACGAGGACGGCATCGACCTGGTCGGCGAGGCCGCGGACGGGCCCGCCGGGCTGGCCCTCATCCGCCGGCACCGGCCCCGGGTGGCGCTGCTCGACGTGCGGATGCCCGGGCTCGACGGGATCGAGGTGCTGCGCCGGGTCACCGCCGACCCGGAGCTGACCGGCACCCGGGTGATCGTCCTGACCAGCTTCGACGTGGACGAGTACATCTTCGATGCGCTGCGCGCCGGCGCGTCCGGCTTCCTGCTCAAGAGCGCCGAGCCGGCCGAGATGCTGCACGCCGTCCGGGTGGTGGCGGCCGGCGAGGCGCTGCTCTCCCCGGCGGTGACCCGGCGGGTGATCGGCCGCTTCGCCGGGCCGGCCGGTGGCCGGGACGCCCCGGCGCCGCAACTGGCCGCGCTGACCGAGCGGGAGCGGGAGGTCGTCGGCTGGGTGGCCGCCGGGCTGTCCAACGACGAGATCGCCCGGCGGCTGGTGCTCAGCCCGGCCACGGTGCGGACCCACCTGAACCGCGCGATGACGAAGCTGCACGCCCGGGACCGGGCTCAGCTGGTGGTGTTCGCGTACCAGGGCGGTCTGCCGATTCCCGGCTGAGCCGGCCCGGCCACCACAGCCGCGGGCCGGCGTCGATCGCCGCGGCCGGCACCAGCACCGTTCGCACGACGAAGGCGTCGAGCAGCACGCCGATCGCCACCAGCAGGCCGAGCTGGATGTTCAGCACCACCGGCGTGATCGTGAGCACCAGGAACGTCGCGGCCAGCACCAGCGCGGCGCTGGTGATCACGCCGCCGGTGGCGTCCAGCGCACGCGCGAGGCCGCCGTCCTGCCGGGCGCGGAGGACCAGGAAGATCGTGTAGTCGACGCCGAGCGCGACCAGGAAGACGAAGCCCAGCGTCAGCACGGTCGGGTCGGTACGCGGGAAGCCGAGCGCGTGGAAGACCAGCGTGCCGAGGCCGAGCGCGGCGGCCGCCGAGAGCAGGGCGCAGCCGAGCAGCAGCAGCGGCGCGAGCACGGCCCGCAGCATGGCGCCCAGCGCGAGCGCGACCAGCACGCTGATCAGCGGCACGAGCACCAGAAGGTCCCGGTTCATCGCGCGGTTCTGGTCGAGCAGGGCGGCGGCGGTCCCGCCGACGATCGGGTCGCCGGTGGCCGACCGCAGCCGCTCGACGGTGCGCTGCGCGGCCGTGCTGGTCGGCGGGTCGGCGAGGACGACGGGGATCCGCGCCCAGGAGCCGTCCGGCGCGAGCTCGGCCGGCCCCGCCCCGGCCACCCCGGGCGTGGAGCGGGCGGCGGCGGTCAGCCGGACGGCGTCGGCCGGCGCGCCGTAGAGGAGGGCCGGGGCCGCGGCGCCGGCCGGGAAGTGGCCGGCGAGCAGCCGCTGCCCGGTCACCGACTCCGGCTCGCGGGTGAAGTTGTCCCCGCCGGCCAGGCCGCCCAGGCGCAGGAACACGCTGCCCAGGGACGCGACGAGCAGCAGCGCCGCGGTCAGCACCCAGGTGCGGCGCGGCCGGCGCTCGACGGCCCGGCGCTTGCGCGGCGCGCTCGGGGCGCTCGGCACGGGATCCGGCCGCGGGATGCGCGGCCAGAAGATCCAGCGGCCGAGGAGCACCAGCAGCGCGGGCAGCAGGGTGGTCATCACGGCCAGCGCGGCGACCACCGCCACCGCGGCGACCGGCCCGAGCCCGCGGGTCGAGTTCATGCTGGCCGCGCCGAGCGCCAGCGACGCGAGCCCCATCGTGCCGGCCGCGGCGAGCACGGTGGGCGCGGTTCTCCGCAGCGCCCGGGCCATCGCGGCGTACCGGTCCGGCTCCGCCCGCAGCTCCTCCCGGTAGCGGGAGATGAGCAGCAGCGCGTAGTCGGTGCCGAGGCCGAACACCAGCACGATCATGAGGATGAAGCTGGACCCGGACACCACCGCGCCGGCCCGGCCAGCCAGGTAGACCCCGCCCTGGGCGACCGCGACCGCGACGCCCACGCAGGCGAGCGGCACCAGCGGCAGCAGCGGGCTGCGATAGGTGAACAGCAGCACCAGCACGACCACCCCGGCGGCGGCCAGCGTCAGCGCCCCGTCGGCCTGCCCGTTCGCGGCCGCCGCGTCGGCCCGGGACGCCGCGGCACCGGTCACCTGCACAGTCAGCCCGGCTGGTAACCCGTCGGCGACCAGCGCGCGGGCCCGGGCCACCACCGCGTCCACCTCGCCACTGTCCAACCGGGACCGGTTCACCGGCACGGTCAGCGTGACCGCCCGACGGTCGGCGGACTCGGCCGGCCCGGCCACCGGCCCGTCGCCGATCGCGGCCAGCCCGGCCCGATCCCGGTCGACCGCCGCGAGATCGGCCGGAGTGAGCCCGTCGTCCCGGACGTAGACGGCGACCAGCGGCGCGCCGTCGCCGCCGGGGAAGGCGGCCCGCTCCACCGTGACCGCCCGGGTCGAGCCCGCGTTCGCGGGCATCCAGTTCGTCTCGTCGTTGTCCTGCACGTCCCCGATCCGCCCGGCCAGCCAGCCGAACAGGCCGAAGAGCACCACCCAGATCGCCAGCACCGCGCCCACGCGTCGTCCGCGCATCGGCCGCCTCCCGCCCTCGTCGACATCCGAGGTGAGGCTCCCGGCCCGGGGTGGTCGCGCACATCCGGCACGGCGATGACTCGCCGGGAAGCGCTCCGGCGTACCCCGGCTACCGCGCCATGCGCTCCAGCGTCTCGGCGTACGCCCGGCGGCAGTCCGCTTCGAGTTGCGCCTCGGCGAGCGGTTCGAGCAGTTCCAGGGCCCGCCGATGCCGAGCCAGGGCCTCGTCGAAGCGGCCGGCCTCGCGCAGCGCGATGCCCAGGCAGCTGTGGCACCACGCCTGCTGGTGCGGCAGGTCGTTCTCCTCGGCCAGCCGGAGCGCCTCGTCCAGGAAGGACCGATCCTCGGCGAGACCGAGGGTGACCAGTCCGGGGATCCGGGCCGGCCCCTCGGCGAGAGCGAGCGACGCGCGGGCGAGTTCGGCGGCGGCGGAACGGTCGCCCAGATGCAGCGTCGCCCACCCGTCGAAGGCCAGCGCCTGCGCCTGCCCGGCCCGGTTCCCGTCCCGCTCGAAGAGCTCGCGGGCGCGCCGGAATTCGTCCCGCGCCGGCGCGAACTCGCCCAGATCGCGCCGCACGAACCCGATGCGCAAGGCCAGGGCGGCGCTGGGTTCCGCCCGCTGATACGCCGCGAGCGCCTCGGCGAGCCGCCCGGCCGCGGCCAGGGCGAAACCGAGATCCGACAGCAGCGCGGACCGTTCCCGATCCCGGCCCAGCCGCCCGGCCGCCTCCGCCGCGGCGGCCAGCATGCGGGTCTGGTCGTCGGTGCCGCGATGCCGGAAGAACCAGACCCGCATCGCCCCCGGCAACCCGGCCACCACCTCGTCGGCCCCCAGCCGCACGGCCGCGTCGAAGGCGGCGACCAGGTTGACGTACTCGAGGTCGAACCACGCCATGGCCGCCGCCGGGTCGCCCGCCGCCGGCCGGGGGCGCTGCGGCGCGGGCAGGATCCGGTCGTACGCGATCGCCTGCGCCAGGTAATGGTCGAGCGCCCGGCGCAGGGCGTCACCCGGCCGGGTCTCCTCCTCGGCGGCCAGGTCGGCCGCGTACCGCCGGATCAGGTCGTGCATCCGGTAGCGGCCCGGTGACGTCTCCTGCACCAGGTGCGCGTCGACCAGCTCCTCCAGCATCTCGCCGGCCGGCTGCCCGGCGAGCGCGGTCGCCGGGCCGGTGTCGAAGTCGGCGCCCGGCAGCAGGCCGAGCAGCCGGAACAGCCGCCGCCGGGCGGGGTCGAGCTGCTGCAGCGACATGCCGAACACCGCGTCGAACCGGCCGGCGTTGTCCCGCAACCGCTCGGCCAGCACCGCGACCGTCCATCCCGGACGGTGCCGCAGCCGCGCTCCCGCCATCCGCAGGGCCAGGGGCAATCCGCCGCACTCGCGCAGCACGTCGCCGACCGCGTCGTCGGTGCGGCTGAGCCCGGCGGCCCGGCCGAAGAGCGTCGCCGCGTCCGCGTCGGCCAGCGGCGCGAGCGACACCGGCGGCGCCGCCTCCAGGCTGACCAGGCGGTTGCGGCTGGTCACCAGGACGGCCGACTTGCCGGCGCCGGGCAGCAGCGGGCGCACCTGCTCGGCGTCGGCCGCGTTGTCGAGCACGACGAGCACGCGCCGCCGGGACAGCTCCGATCGCCACAGCGCGGCCCGCTCGCCCGCATCGGCCGGCGGATGGTTCACCTCCAGCCCGGCCAGCAGCCGCGCCAGCGCCGCCGACGGGTCGAGGGGCTCCTGACCCGGCGTAAAACCCTGCAAATCCAAGTACCGACCACCATCCGGGTACGCCGAGGCCAGGCGATGGGCCACGTGCAGCGCCAGGCTGGTCTTCCCGACGCCCGCCATCCCGTCGACGGTGGCCGCCCCGGCCGTCCGCAGCAACTCCTCGACCCGGGCGCACTCGTCCTCCCGCCCGGTGAAGTCGAACAGGTCGGCGGGCAGGTCGTTGCGGCGCGGCGGGGCGGCCGGCCCGGCCTGCGCGGCCTCCGTCCACACCGCCCGCAGCGGCCGGGGATCGCGCCGCACCACCCGGCAGAGCGCGACGACCGCCTCCCACGGCGGCACCAGCCGGCCGGTCAGGTAGCGGGACAGCGACGAGCTGCTGAGCCCGGCGTCCCGGGCGAGCGCGCGCAGGCTGAGCCCGCTCAGCTCCTTGATCTGGGCGAGCTGGGCCACCAGTCGCTCCCGCGGGCCGGACACGTGCACCACCGTATCGTCCCGCCCCACGATGCCGTATCTCTCGCAGGAAGGCGCAGGTCAGAGCCGTTGCCGCTGTCCCACGCTGTCCCACGGGGGAGGCGTCGCGGCCCGCGGCGATGGTCGGATCTCTCTCGTGAGCAAGGGAGAGACAAGCATGGCTACCACCACCCGCAAGAGCACCGCCCGTTTCACCGAGGCCGAGCGCGGCGCGATGCAGGAGCGCAACCGGGAGCTCAAGGCCGGCAAGGGCGACACCGAGGCCGAGGTGCTCGAGAAGCTGGCCGCGATGCCGCCGGTCGACCGCCGCCTCGGCGAGCGGCTGCACGAGCTGATCAAGGAGACCGCGCCCGAGCTCATCCCGAAGACCTGGTACGGCATGCCCGCGTACTACCGGAACGGCAAGATGATCTGCTTCTTCCAGTCGGCCGCCAAGTTCAAGGCCCGGTACGCGACGCTCGGCTTCAGCGACAACGCCAACCTGGACGACGGCGCGATGTGGCCGGCGTACTACGCGCTGACCGAGCTCACCCCGCAGACCGAGGCGCGGGTCGCCGCCCTCCTGAAGCAGGCGCTCGGTTAGTCGGAGCGGCCGGCGGCGATCGCGGCCGCGTGGGCGCGGTCGCGGGCGCCGAGCTTTGCGAAGATCGAGTTGATGTAGCTCTTCACGGTGGCAACGCTCAGGAACAGGTCGGCGGCGATCCGGGCGTTGTTGTGGCCGAGCGTGATCGCCTCCAGCACGTCGGCCTCGCGGGCGGTCAGCGCCGGGAAGCGCTCGCGCAGGCCGGGCCGGGGCGCGGCGGTGGTGAAGCCCTGGACCAGCCGGTCGGCGATCTCCTTGGCGAAGGTGGCCTGCCCGGCGGCGACCGAGCGGACCGCGGCGGCCAGCTCGGCCCGGCCGGCGTCCTTGGTCAGATAGCCGCGGGCGCCGGCGCGAAGGGCACCGGCGAGCGACTCGTCGTCGGCGTACGTGGTCAGCACCAGCACCGCCGTGCCGGGCGCCTCGGCCACGATCCGGGCGGTCGCGCCGGTGCCGTCCAGCCGGGGCATCCGCAGGTCCATCAGCACCACGTCCGGCCGCAGCTCGGCAGTGAGCCGCACCGCCTCCTCGCCGTCGGCGGCCGCGCCGACCACCTCGACGCCCTCGGCGAGGCCCAGAAGCGTGACCAGACCATCGCGTACGGTCGCTTGGTCGTCCGCCACCAGCACCCGGATCATGCCGGCCCACCCGGCAGCCGCAGCACGACCTCGAACGGCGGGCCGGTGCGCACGGTCATGGTGCCGCCCGCCGCGCTCACCCGCTCCCGCATCCCGGCCAGCCCGTGGCCGCCGCCGGGGGAAACGTGGCTCCGCGCGGTGCCGCCGGGGGTCGAGGCGGTGACGGTCAGCATGTTGTCGTCCCAATCCAGATCCAGGGTCGTGGGCGCGCCGGGGGAGTGCCGCCGGGCGTTGGTGAGGATCTCCTGCACCGCCCGGCGCACCGCGACCCGGCCGGCGCCACTGAGCACGCCCCGGTCGGCGTCGCCGCGCACGGCCACCTGGCCGCCGATCGACCGGTGGGTGGCGGCCAGCCCGGCGACCACCTGGGAGATCGGCTCGTCCGGCTCGCGCAGCGCGGTGACCGCCTGCTTCGCCTCGGCCAGCCCGGAGACGGCGAGCTTGCGGGCGGCCTGCACCCGGTCGCGGGCCTCGACGGCCCGGCCCGACTCGAGCAGCGCGTCCACCGCCTCCAGCTGGATCACCAGGCCACCGAGCGAGTGGGCGAGCACGTCGTGCAGGTCGCGGGCGATCCGGGAGCGCTCGGTCAGGCCGGCGACCTGGGCGCGCTCCTGCTCGACCGCGATCCGCTCCTCGAGCAGTTCCCGGGACTGCTCGTCGGCCAGCCGGACCTGCCGCCGGCTCAGCCCGCCGAGCGTGCAGAACAGCAGCAACGCCATGACGCTGAGCAGGACGCCGCGCGGGGCCGGGTCGATCAGCACGGCCATCCCGATCAGGACGACCGAGCCGATGACCGCCCCGCCGAGCACCCGCAGCGGGATGGCCGGGGTGCGGGCGAGCAGGAGGATGCCGACCACGGCGGGCACGAAACCGATCACGTCGGTGGTGGCGCCGGCCAGCGAGCCGCCGGCGATCATCCCCAGACCGAGGACGGCCCGGACGCGTACGCGGGCCTCGGGAACCAGCGCCACGACCGCCCAGAGCGCCCAGGCCGCCCAGGCCGCCACCGTCAGCCCGGCCGGCGCGTCGCGCAGCGACCGCCGGGCCAGGTCGAACCCCACCACGACGATGCCGACCAGGTTGAGGGCGACCGGCCAGGTGCGCCGGGCCGGGATACCGAACACGAGGCTATTTTCCCGCGGCGGCGTACGCGCCGCGCGGCTGGCGCGCCGAGAGGACGAACGCGTTGGCGGCCCGGTTGATGGCCAGGACGAGCAGGATGCTGCCGGTGGAGATGGCCAGGTCGGAGCCCAGCTGGTGGCCGGCGGCGTCGAGCGCGACCCGCACCGCGATCAGGCCGAACCAGATGACGATGCCGGCCCAGCCGGTGCGGCTCTCCATCAGCCGCGGGTCGGCGGCCGACGGGCGGAACCGGGCGATCCGCCCCATCAGGGTGCCGGAGGCCAGCGCCGCCAAGCCGGACAGGATCAGGATCACCAGGTCGATCGGGTGGATCGTGACGTGCTGCCGGGCCAGCATGATGACGCCGGCGATGCCGAGGACGAGCGGCATCTTCCACATCCGGGCCGGGTCGACCGGCCGCCAGGAGAGCTGACGGGTGCAGAGGTACGCGATGACGGCGAGGCCGATGGCGATGTCGACGAGATAGCTCGAATTCATGCCTCGAGGATCGGCGGATTCGCCGCCGGCCGGCACCAACCACGGGTGGTAATGCGGGTGGGGTCAGGTGGTGTGCACCCGGTCGGCCCGGGTACCGCTTCAGCCGAGGTGGGGGTGGTGGGGGCCGCCCAGTTCGACGGAGATCGCGTCCACCAGCCTGCGGGCGGCGGTGCCGTCCGGCACTGACGGGTCGTCCTCGCCGGCTTCGGCGGCGGCGTCGTCCGCGATCGAGGCAGACTCGGTCAACTGGACGAGCAGGTCGGTCCAGCGGGGTCCGGTCAGCGTCATCCGGTCGCTGGTCCGGCCGATGTTGGTACCCGCGCGCAGCAGCCGCTGCTGACGGCTCGACAGGCGAACCGTGTAGTCGCGGTCGGGACGCAGGCCGAGCTCGGTCAAGGCCGCCAGACTCACGTCGCCCAGGCCGCGGTAGTCGACGGCGTCCGCGGACACCGTGAACTCGCACCAGGACGACCAGCGCAACTCCTCGTCCGGATCGGCGAACAAGGTCCGGCCGCCGGCCAGTTCCGCGAGGTCGTCCACCCGGGCCCGCCAGCGGTAGCTCCCGCCCGGCGCCAGGTCACCCGGACCGAACTCCAGGACCGGAGAACCGGACGAGCCGGTGGTACCGCTTCCGTCGAGCCGCTGGTACTGGTAGATCACCGCCTCGCCCGCCGTCGCCTTGGCCGACACGCTGGTCAATGCCGTGCGGACCACCGGCCGGCCAGGACCGGTGACACAACCCGCGTGGCCCACCGTCATCACCGGGACCGGCACCGGCCGAGTCGGTGCGGCCGGCGACCACAGCTTCGGATCGACCACCGTGCCGTCCGGCCGCTCGCAGCGCACCGCGACCGTGACCTGCCCCGCACCGCGATACTTGTCGGCGGCGGCCTGCGCGGTGCGCCGACACTGCGCATACAAGGCCGCGTCGTCGCCCGGAAAGGCTCGGGTGGGCGCCGATCCCGCCGCCGCGCACACGACCACGAGCGCCACGAACCCGGCCGGCCAGCGCAGAACGCTACGCGTACGCCCCGTACCAGCCAAAGCCACCTCCGACACCCGACGGCTACCTCTCATCGGCCTCCCCGTGCGGGACTCAAGAATTTACGGCATCGCCAACAAACGCCCGCACCGGTGGCACGCGGATCTCGAAGTAGGCAGAATCCCGTCCATGCCCGAGATCGTCACCGCGGCGCTGGTTCGCGAAGGTCAGGTCCTGCTCGTCCACCGAAGTCCGGATCGCCATGTCTACCCGGACGTGTGGGATCTGCCCGGCGGACATATCGACGCGGGCGAGACGGAACTGGCTGCGCTCGCCCGGGAGATGCGCGAGGAACTCGGCGTGCGGATAGCGACCGGCTCGGCAAGCTGCTTGTCTCGACTGGAGGTGGGCCGCGGAGAGCAGTCCGTGCGCATCAGCGCCTGGCTTGTCGACGAGTGGGAGGGGACACCGGCCAATGTCGCTCCCGATGAACACGACGAGGTTCGCTGGTTCCGGCTCGAACAGTTGCCGCCGCTCATCCACGAATCCGTACGCACGGCGTTGGTGGAAGCGATGCGGGGCGCCCGCGCCTGAGCTTCGACCAGGACGACTGACGAACCGTTCGGCCGGGATGGCGCGGACGTCCCGAGCGGGTCAGGGCAAGGTGACGACCTGGGCCGCGTACGAGAGGCCGGCGCCGAAGCCCACGAGCAGTGCGGGACCCGTCGTGTCGGGCAGGGCCGCCATTGCCTGGGGGATGGAGGCCGCGCCGGTGTTGCCGTTGGTCGTGATGTCGGTGGCGACCCGGACGTGCGGGCCGAGTCCCAGGGCCTTGGCGGCGACCGAGGTGATACGCAGGTTGGCCTGGTGGGGGATGAAGGCCGCGAGGTCGTCGGCGGAGATGCCCGCCGCGTCCAGCGCGCGCCTGGACAGGTCGGGGATGACGGAGGTCGCCCAGCGGAAGACCTCGGGGCCGGCCATGCGGAGGATGCCCGCCTCGTCGTACCGCAGCAGTTCGCTCTGGGAGCCGTCGGCGCCCCACACCACCGGGCCGATGCCGCAGGTCGGCGCCGGGCCGACGACGACCGCGCCCGCGCCGTCGCCGAAGAGGAATGCCGTGCCGCGGTCGCGCTCGTCGATGATGTCGGTCATACGCTCGGCGCCGACCAGGACCACGTAGTCGGCCGCGCCGCCGCGGACGAGGGCGTCGGCGGTCGCGAGTGCGTAGGGGAATCCGGCGCACGCCGCGCCCAGATCCATCGCGGCGGCCGCGGTGGCGCCCAGCGCGTCGGCCACCAGGGGTGCCGCGGTGGTCGCGCGGCCGCGGTGGGACATCGTCGCCACCAGGACGGCCGAGACGTCGTGCGGATCCACGCCGGCGCCGGCCAGGGCCTTGGAGGCGGCCGCCGCGGCCATCGTGACCAGGTCCTCGTCGGGTGCGGCGCGCCGGCGCGACTCGATGCCGCAGCGGCGGCGGATCCATTCGTCGCTCGAATCGATCAGGGCGGCGATCGCCTCGTTGCCCACCTCGGTCCGTGGGCGGTACGTGGCGACGCTCAGAATGCGCGACCCGGGGTGACCGGCGCGGCGCTGCAAAGGGTTGGCCATGGCCAGCAATCCAAGCATGCCCGGCTGGGTGCCGTCCGTTTGCTTTGTTCCTCGCCGGTAACCGGGATCACCGGACCCCCCGATCAGATGTTCAGGTCGACGACCTCGGCCGCGGCCGGCTTCTTCAGGTCGGTGAACGCCGTCCCGAAATCGCTGAAGGTGGTCTTGCCGTCCTTCTCGACCTCCTCGATCGGGTACGGCTTGCCCGTGGTCGCCACGTACAACGTGTCGCCGCCCGAGGACTTCACCCCGATCGTCTGGTACGAGTCGATCTGCTTCGCCGTGCCCTTGGACAGCTTGCCGTCGAGCTTGACCATCTCGTCGATGTTGACCAGGTTGAAGAGTTGTTTCATGTCGGCGTTCTTGGCGCTGACGATGACCCATCGGTCGCCGACCAGGTTGGCGAACTTCTTCGCGTCGGCGGCCGGGGCGCCGGCGACCTTGACCCAGAACGCCTCGTTCGGCTTCATGTAGTGCTTGCCGCCGACCGAGAGCAGTTGGACGGTGGCCCCCTGGCCGATGGTGAGCTTGCCCAGCGCGTCGGTGCCGCTGACCTCCATGTCGATGGTCATCTTCTGCCCGCCGTCGGTGCCCGCGCCGACGGCCCGGAACGACTTGGCCGACTTGAGGGCGGCCTTCGCCTTCGCCACGATCTCGGTGGCGGTCAGCTTGGCGACCCCGTTCTCGGGCGGTGCGGCCGGGGACGCGGACGCCTCCGGTGCCGCGGCGGCGTCGGAGGTGGTGACCTGCGTCGGGGTGGGCGCGGCGGCGGTGTCGCTGCCGGAGCCCTTGCAGCCGGCGAGTGCTCCCCCGAGGGTGAGCAGGGCGATCCCGTTCACCGCGACCGACTTGATCCTCATATGTGCATCCCTGGGTCAGTTTGTACTCGGGGTCGCCCCCCGATTCAGCGACGGCACTGTACCCGGCCGGGGAGGTGGTCGTCAGTCCCGTGCCCCGCGGCCCCCGTCGTCGGGCAGCAGTTTGCGCAGCAGGTGGTCGAGGGTGTGGCGCTCGTCGGCGGTGAGCGGGGCGAGCAGGTCGGTCTCGTCGCGGTTCTCGGCCTTCAGGTGCCGCTCGAGGGCCTCGTGGCCGGCGTCGGTGAGGCGCACCTCGACCCGCCGCCGGTCGCCGGTGTGGTGCCGGCGCTCGATCAGGCCGGCCCGCTCGAGCGGGCCCAGCCGCACCGAGAGCGCACCCCGGGTCAGGCCCAGCGTGTCGGCCAGCCGCGACGGGCTGGTCGCGTAGGGCGGGCCGAGCCGGCGCAGGGCCAGCAGGATCTTGAACCGGCCGAGCGGGAGGCCGCTGTCCGCCAGCGCCCGCTTGCGGGCCTGGGTGAGGTGGCGGGACGCGGTGGCGAGCCGCACCATGATCGCCTCGGTGAGCGGGTCCAGCCAGGCCAGCTCGCGGGTCCAGATCTCCAGGTGCCGGTCGACGGAGCCGTCCACGCGTACCTCCGCAAGTAGTTTTCTTGTGGATAGTTTTCGGAAAAACTACCGTCCGCGCCATGACGACATTCACGGATGAGGTGGCCGCCGCGGCCGTCGAACTCTCCCACGGCGGCCGCTGGGAACGGGCGCTTGCGCTGCTGGACGCGGTGCCGGGCCCGGCACCCCGGATCGCGCTGGCGGCGGCCGAGGTGGCGCTCGAGCAGGACTGGTGGGCCGGCACGGAGACCGCGGGGGAGCGGATCGCGGCCGCCGAGAAGGCCGGCGCGGACGGTTGGGAACTGGACTTCCTGCGCCTGCGCAACGACTATCTCCGGCTGATCCACCCGGCCGGCGAGCACTTCCAGCCGGGGCCGGCCGGCAAGGACCCGGAGGCGATCGCGGAGGTCGAACGCCGCGGCGCGCGGCTGCGGGCGACGGCGCCGGGCCCGGTCGAGGCGGGCTGGGCCGACTTCTACCGCGGGGTGATCGCGGACAACCTGCGCGCCGACCGGCAGGCGGCGCCGGCCCGCTACGAGGCGGCGCTGGCGGCCGGCGAGGGCCGGGACGACCTGCTCGCCCGGGAGGCGCTGCGCCACCTCGGCGACCACGACCACGACAACGGCGACCACGCGGCCGCGCTCGACCGCTGGCGCCGGGCGACGGCGCTGGGCGCGCGGGCCGGCCGGGTGACCGGCACGCTCTCCCAGCAGTTGCTGCTGGCCGTGCTGGCCCGGGACGCCGGCGACGAGCCGGCGGCGGTGGCGCTGGCCACCGAGGTCGAGCGCTGGGCGGCGGCGCTCGGCGCGACCCGGATCCGGGACAACGCGGCCGGCTTCCTCGCCGGGGTGGACCCGACGGCCGAGCCGGAGCCGGTGACCGGCTGACATCTGCCAACAGCAGATCGGCTTGGTGCGCCGCGGTCCGGGGCTCGATGGTGGGTGACAGGGACTGGAGAGGAGTCATCATGCAACCCGCCATCGCCGGATCCGTGGACGACCAGGTCACGGCCCGCCTGCTGCACCAGCGCATCATCGTCCTCGGTCAGGAGGTCGACGACCCGATCGCCAACCGGCTCTGCGGCCAGCTCCTGCTGCTGTCCGCCGAGGACCCGCGCGCCCCGATCAGCCTGTACATCAACTCGCCGGGCGGGTCGGTCAGCGCCGGCCTGGCCATCTACGACACCATGCGGCTGATCCCGAACGAGGTGAGCACGCTCGCGCTCGGGCTGGCCGGCAGCATGGGCCAGTTCCTGCTCACCGCGGGCACCCCCGGTAAGCGGTTCTGCCTGCCGAACGCGCAGGTGCTCATGCACCAGGGGTCGGCCGGGTTCGGCGGCACGGCGGCCGACGTCGAGATCTACGCCGACCAGCTGGAGCGGATCGGCGCCCGGCTGCTGCGGCTCACGGCGGAACACACCGGGCAGCCGTACGCGACGGTCGAGCTGGACAGCCGGCGCGACCGGTGGTTCACCGCCGAGGAGGCCCGCGACTACGGCCTCATCGACCACATCCTGGACCGGGTCGACGACGTGCGGCCGGGCCTGACCCTCGAGCCGATGGGGCTGAGCGCATGAGCCAGTACACGATTCCGACCGTGGTGGAGAAGACGCCGAACGGGGAGCGCGCCTACGACATCTATTCCCGGCTGCTCTCCGACCGGATCATCTTCCTCGGCACCGAGATCGACGACGGGGTCGCCAACGTGGTGATCGCCCAGCTGCTCCACCTGGAGTCCTCCGGCGAGCAGGAGATCGCGCTCTACATCAATTCGCCGGGCGGGTCGTTCAGCGCGCTCACCGCGATCTACGACACCATGCATTTCGTACGCTGCGCCATTGCCACCATCTGCGTGGGTCAGGCGGCGTCCGCGGCGGCGGCCCTGCTCGCGGCGGGGACGCCCGGGAAGCGCTCGGTGCTGCGGCACGCGAAGGTGACCCTGCACCAGCCGTCCAGCCAGGCCCGCGGCACGCTGCCGGATCTCGCGGTCGAGGCGAAGGAGGTGGCCAAGGTGCGCGCCGAGATGGACCAGATCCTGGCCGACCACACCGGTCACCCGGTGCCGAAGATCCGGGCGGACACCGACCGCAGCATGACCCTGACGGCGGCGGAGGCGGTCGCCTACGGCCTGGGCGCCGCGCGTTCTGGGGCGCCGCGCGTTCTGGGGCGCCGCGCGTTCTGGGGCGCCGCGCGTTCTGGGGCGCCGCGCGTTCTGGGGCGCACGTCTTGCGGCGCCGCACAACTTGCGGCGCCGCCGTTTCTGACGCGCCGCCCGCTTTGCGGCGGCGGCTGATGCTTTGCGCGGGGCGGCTCAGGCCGCGAGCAGCATCACGCCGCCGCTGGAGGGCGGGGCCGGGCGGCTGATCTGGGCCTGGCCGGTCCTGGCCCGGCCCAGGGCGGCGCGCTGGAGGCGGGCGTCGGCCAGGCGCAGGACGGGGGCGGCGGCGTAGGTGAGGTCGCGCCGCACCTCGGCCAGCAGGTCGGGCAGCTCGATCCGCAGCGAGTCGCAGACGGCGGCCAGTACCTCGGAGCTCGGCTCCTTGAGCCCCCGCTCGACCTCGGACAGATAGGGCACCGAGACACACGCCTCCTTGGCCACCTCGGCGAGCGTGCGCCGCTGCTCCTGCCGGTGGCGCCGCAGCACCTCGCCGACGACGGTGCGCAGCAGGGGCCGGGTACGTGCCTTCTCCGTCATGGGTTCACCGTACCGATCCGGGAGTCCGCGCGGTTCAGCCCGCAGCGGACAACGGCGCAGTCCCGGTCCAGCGCCGGTTCGCCGGGCAGCGCCTACCGCGCGAGGCGGCCGAGCAGCGCCATGTTCTTGCTGATCACTCCGGTGACCCCGAGCTCGAACGAGCGGTCCAGCTCGGGCTCGGTGTCCACCGACCAGGCCATGATCAGGTCGGTGGAGCGGCGCAGCTCGGCCACGATCTCCGGGGTCAGCAGCCGCAGCCGGATGGAGACGCCGTGCACCCGCTCGCCGCGCAGCCGCGCCCGCAGCCGGGCCAGCTGCCGCGGATTGGCCGCCGACAGGATCCGCCGTACGTTCGCGTCCCCGGCGAACGCGTCGAGCATCCGCCACTGCTTGGTGCACACCGCCACGGGCACCGTGGGCTGACGGGACCGCAGCGTCGACGCCACCCGCCCGGCGACCGCGAGCGACGGCCCCTTGAGGTCGAGCATCAGCCGTGGGTCCCCGCCGGCGACCGCCAGCACCTCCTCCAGCTCCGGCACCACCACGTCGCGCCGCCGGGTCACGCCGGTGCTCCGGTCCCAGTAGAGGCGCGGCCCGATCGCCCGGCTGTGCCGCACCTCGAGCGCGCCCCGGTAGAGGTGGATGTCGGCCTCGACTAGATCGACCCCGGCGTCCAGCGCGGCCCGCAGGCCGGCGAGCGAGTTGCCGCCCCGATGGGCCACCGCGAGCATGATCCGACCTTACGCGGCGGCCCCCCGCTACACGGTGACCACCGCTCCGTGGCGACCTCCGCTCCGTGGCGACCTCCGCTACGCGTCGGCGGCGGTCAGCGGAGTCGCGACCTCCGCTACGCGTCGGCGGCGGTCAGCGGTGTCGCGACCTCCGCTACGCGTCGGCGGCGGTCAGCGGTGTCGCGACCTCTGCTACGCGTCGGCGGCGGTCAGCGGTGTCGCGATCTCCTCCAGGCTCCGCCGCTCCGCCCGGACCCCGAGCACCGCCTCGACCAGGCCGCCCGCGATCATCACGAGGGCGCCGATGACGAACGCGGTGACCGTGTCGCCGACCTCGCCGGTGCCGACCAGGTGGGCGAAGAGCAGCGGCCCGGTGATGCCGCCGGCCGCCGTGCCGACCGCGTAGAAGAACGCGATGGCCAGGGCCCGGGTCTCCATCGGGAAGATCTCGCTGACCGTCAGGTAGGCCGAGCTCGCCCCGGCCGAGGCGAAGAACAGCACCACGCACCAGCAGGCCGTCATCGTGGTCGCGTTCAGCGCGCCCTGCCCGAACAGCCAGGCCGTGCCCAGGAGCAAGACCCCGGAGACGACGTACGTGCCGGTGATCATGATCTTCCGGCCGACCGAGTCGAACAACGGCGCGAGCAGCAGCGGCCCGAGCAGGTTGCCGACCGCGATCACTGCGAAGTAGTACCCGGTGTTGCCCGAGGGCACCTTGAAGAAGGTCTGGAGGATCTGCGCGTACCCGAAGGTGATCGCGTTGTAGAGGAACGCCTGCCCGACGAAGAGCGCGAGCCCCAGCCCGGCCCGCTTCGGATACCGGCTGACCAGCGTCTTCGCGATCGTGCCGAAGCCGATCGTCCGGCGCTGGTGGATCTCGATGGTGGTGTCGACCGGCTCGAGGCCGACGTGGTCCTCCCGCTCGACCTCCTCCTCGACGCCGCGTACCAGCGCCTCCGCCTCGTCGCCGCGGCCGTGGATGAACAGCCAGCGCGGGCTCTCCGGCACGTGCCGGCGGACCAGCAGGATCACCAGGCCGAGCAGCACGCCGAGGCCGAACGCCACCCGCCAGCCCCAGCTCACCGGCAGCTGGGTGAGGATCGGCACGGTGAGCAGTGCGCCGAACGCCGCGCCCGCCCAGTAGCTGCCGTTGATCATCAGGTCGATCCGGCCGCGGTGCTTCTTCGGGATCAGCTCGTCGATCGCCGAGTTGATCGCCGCGTACTCGCCGCCGATCCCGGCCCCGGTGATGAACCGGAACAGGAAGAACCACCAGACGGCGAAAGAGAGCCCGGTCATCGCGGTGCCGAACAGGTAGACGCCGAGCGTGATGATGAACAGCTTCTTGCGGCCGAACCGGTCGGTGAGCCAGCCGAAGAACAGCGCGCCGCAGCAGGCGCCGGCCACGTACATCGCCGCGCCCAGCCCGGTGACCTGGCTCTGCGTGATGCCCAGGCCGCTGCCCGGCTCGGCCAGCCGGCCGGAGAGGTTGCCGACGATCGTGACCTCGAGCCCGTCCAGGATCCAGACCGTGCCAAGCCCGATGACGATCATCCAGTGCCAGCGCGCCCAGGGCAACCGGTCGAGCCGGGCCGGCACATCGGTGCGGATCGTTCCGAGGGACATGATCCCCGGTTACCCCGCGGCCACCGGCCGCATGCGCCCGATGGCCGGCCCGGGAGAAACGATGTCCACAGTTTTCGTTGGACAGGTTTCGGGTAGTCCGGTTGCATGGCGGTCCTCTGCGGCGAGCGGGACGGCGGCGCCCCACCCGGCGAACCACCGTTCCCCCTGCGACGGCCCGCCCCGAAGAGCGCAGGATGAGGACGGGCGCCGCCGCCGGGCACATCGGCTGCTTCCACGAAGCGATCTGCTACGACACCGACGAGCACCTGCTCGGCGTGGTCGTCCCGTTCCTGGTCGACGGCGTCGCGGCCGGCGAACCGACCGTGGTCGCGCTCGGTGAGCACAACGCCGCGCTGGTCCGGGCGGCGCTGCCGGCCGGCAGCCCGGTGATCTACCTGACCGGCGACGACCTGTACGCCCGGCCCGCCTCGGCGATCCGCACCTACCGGGGGCTGCTCGCCGAGCACGTGTCGGCCGGCGCCGGGCAGATCCGGATCATCGGCGAGCTGGCCCCGCAGGCGTTCGGCGCGACCTGGGACTGGTGGGCGCGGTACGAGTCGGCGATCAACCACGCGTACGACGAATTCCCGCTCTGGAGCATGTGCGCGTACGACCTGCGGACCACGCCCGCCCCGGTGGTCGACGACGTGCTGCGCACCCACCCGCGCACCGCGCTGCCGGGCGACGTCCACCGCCCCAACCAGGGCTACCTCGAGCCGGCCACCTACCTGGTCCAGCCGCGCCGGCCGGTCACCGACCCGGTCGAGCTGACCCCGCCGCGGTGCGAGCTGACCGACCCGACCCCGGCCGAGGCCCGGCACGCGGTGCGGGCCGGCGTCGACGGCAGCCTGACCGAGCAGGAGCGGGACGACCTGGTGGTCGCGGTCAGCGAGACGGTCAGCAACGCCCACCGGCACGGCCACGGCCCGATCCGGATGCGGGTGTGGAAGACCGCCGGCCGGGTGGTCGTCGCGGTCACCGACGCCGGCCCGGGCCCGACCGACCCCTTCGCCGGGCTGCTCCCGGCCCCGCGCGGCGACGGCGGCGGGCTCGGCCTGTGGATCACCCATCAGGCCTGCAACCACGTCAGCCTGTACCGCCGCGACGACGGCTTCACCGTACGGCTGACCGCCGGCACGCCGCCGTGACGAGCTTTGCCCCACCCGGTGATCTCCTCCACTATGGCCTGATGCACGACGTCATCGTGGTGGGCGCGCGCTGCGCCGGCTCACCACTCGCCATGCTGCTCGCCCGCCGTGGCTACCGGACCCTGCTGGTCGACCGGGCCACCTTCCCCAGCGACACCGTCTCCACGCACGTCATCCACCCGCCGGGCGTCGCCGCGCTGGGCCGCTGGGGCCTGCTCGGCCAGGTGGTGGCGACCACCCCGCCGGTCGGGCGGTACGCGTTCGACTTCGGCCCGCTCACGCTGGCGGGTGCGCCGGGCACGGCCGATTCGCCGTACGCCTATGCCCCGCGCCGCCCATTGCTCGACAAGATCCTCCTCGACGCGGCCGCCGCGGCCGGCGCGGAGGTCCGCGAGGGCTTCGGCCTCGAGGACGTGCTCGTCGAGGACGGCCTGGTGACCGGCGTCCGGGGCGGCAACGGCCAGGTCGAGCGGGCCCGCGTGGTGGTCGGCGCGGACGGGCGCAACTCGGCGGTGGCCAAGGCGGTGCGGGCTCCCTCGTACGAGGAGGTCCCGGCGCTGACCGTCGGGTACTACTCGTACTGGAGCAACCTGCCGACCGACACGTTCGAGGCGTACAGCCGGCCCGGCCGGGGCTGGGCGGTCTGCCCGACCAACGACGACCTGACCCTGGTCATCGGCGGCTGGCCGCACGTCGAGCTGGCCGCGCACCGCGACGACGTCGAGGGCGAGCTGATGCGGACGTTCGAGCTGGCCCCGGCGTTCGCCGAGCGGATCCGGGCGGCCAAGCGCGAGGAGAAGATCGTCGGCTCGTCGGTGCCCAACTACTTCCGGATCCCGTACGGGCCGGGCTGGGCGCTGGTCGGCGACGCGGGCTACAGCCGGGACTTCATCACCGCCCAGGGCATCACCGACGCGTTCCTGGACGCCGAGGAGCTGGCCGTGGCGCTCGACGCGACGCTCGGCGGCTCGGCGCCGTACGCCGACGCGCTGGCCGGCTACCAGGCGCGCCGGGACGCCCGGGCGATGCCGGTCTACCGGATGACGCTGGGCATCGCCGCGCTGCAGCCGCCGGACGAGCAGATGATCCGGCTGGTCTCGGCGTTCGCCGGGAACCAGCCCGCGATGGACGCCTTCGCCCGGCTCAACTCGGGCGTCACCTCCCCGGCCGAGTTCTTCGCCCCGGAGAACGTGGCCAGGCTGGCTGGCGGCGTACCCTGACCGGCGTGGATCAAGAGGAGCGCATCGCCCTGTTCCTGGACTACGAGAACCTGGCGATCGGCGCGCGGGATCACCTCGGAGGCCTGTCCTTCGACCTGCGCCCGGTCGCCGACGCACTCGCCGAGCGGGGCCGCGTGGTGGTGCGCCGGGCGTACGCGGACTGGTCCTTCTTCGACGAGGACCGGCGCATGCTGACCCGGTCGCACGTCGAGCTGATCGACATCCCGCAGCGGATGGGCGCCTCCCGCAAGAACGCCGCCGACATCAAGATGACCGTGGACGCGCTCGAGCTGGCCTTCGAGCGCGACTACATCTCGACGTTCGTGCTGTGCACCGGCGACAGCGACTTCACCCCGCTGGTCGACAAGCTGCGCGAGCTCAACAAGCGGGTGATCGGCGTCGGGGTGGAGAACTCCACGTCCCGCCTGCTACCGGCGGCGTGCGACGAGTTCCTCTTCTACGACCGGCTCGAGGGTGTCGAGGTGCCGGTCCCGCCGGCGCGCACGAAGCAGGACCGCCCCGACCGGCCGGTCTCGCCGCCGCCGGCCGCCCCGCCCTCGCCCCGGGACGTCGACGCGCTCGCCTCGCTGGTCGCGCAGACCGTCGCCGGCCTGCAGAGCAGCTCGAACGGCACGGTGACCGCGTCCACCCTGAAGCGCACGCTGCTGCGCAAGGACCCGACCTTCAACGAGGCCGACTACGGCTTCCGCGCCTTCGGCGAGCTGCTGCGCCACCTGGCCGGCCACAACGTGGTCGAGCTGGGGTCCGGCTCGGCCAAGGGTGACCCCGAGGTGACCCTGCCCGAGCACGGCGACCGCGAGGCGGCGTTCGTGCTGCTGCGCGGGGTGGTCCGGGAGGAGGCTGGCGCGGACGGCACGGTCGCGCTCTCCGGCCTGAAGAACAAGGTACGCAAGGTGGCGCCCGACTTCAGCGAGAAGAAGCTGGGTTACCGCAGCTTCCTGCAGTTCTCCAAGGCCGCCGCCACCAGCGGGGCGGTCGGCCTGCGCTGGAGCCCGGAGGCCGACGACTACCTGCTCACCGCGACCCCGGAGGGCTGACCGGAACCGTTCCGACATGTCTAATTGTTCGGTCCGGACCTTCCTATTAGTCAGGTCTTGCGGCGGCTGGCGGTGACCGTCAGACTGGCCGCCATGATGACTGTGCCGCCGGACCGGGACGCGCTGGTCGAGGCCCTGGGCCGGGAGAGCCGCCGGGTCGCCGAGATGGTGCGGCGCGCCGAGCGGCTCGATGCCCCCGTGCCCGGGCTCGCCTGGAGCGCCGGCCAGCTCGCCGGGCACCTGTGCGTGGTCTACCGGGCCTTCGCCGGCACGGTGCGCGGCGAGGCGTTCGGGCCCGAGCTGGCGGGCGTGATCGGCACCGGCGACACCCTGCCCGAGGTGGTGGCCGCGACGAACGCGCGCGCGGTCGAGGTGGTCCACTTCGAGCGGCCCGCCGAGGCGGCCGACGCGCTCGCGGAGGGCGCGTCCGGGCTGGCCGGCGCGCTGGCGGCCAGCCCGGATCTGGAGGTGGCCCGGCCCGCGCCCTGGTACGGCGCCGGCGTCACGCGCTACGTCGCGACGCTCGGCGCGATCGGCGTGAGCGAGACCCTCGTGCACGGCCGCGACCTGGCGCTGGCCCTGGGCGGCGACCCCCGGATGCCGGCGGCCGCGGCCGTCTGCGCCGCGCCGACGGTGATGTCCGAGATGCTGCCGCTGCTGGTCGACCAGCGGGCCGCCCGCGGGCTCACCGCCACCTTCGAGCTCCGGGTCCGCGGCGGCCGAGGCTTCGTGCTGCACCTTTCCGAGGGGGTCGCGCGCAGCACGCCCCTCCCGTCCGCCGACCGCCCGGTCGACTGTGTGATATCCCTGTCCGCGTGCGCCGCGCTGCTTGTCGCCTTCAACCGGATGCCGGTGTGGCGCGCGATCGCCACCGGTCAGATCCTCTCGTACGGTCGCCGGCCCTGGCTCGGGCCTCGGTTCCGCGGCCTGTTCCTGAACCCGTGACCGGCCGGCCGGCGCGATGAGCGAGGCGGGCATCAACTCCACCGCGGCCTCCCTGCTGGGCTTCCTGCACGACGGCCCGCTGACCGGCTGGGAGCTGGTCGCCCGGGCCGAGCGGACGATCGGCCCGTTCTGGTCGCTGACCCGCAGCCAGGTGTACCGGGAGTTGTCCCACATGGCGGGACTCGGGCTGGTCGCGCCGGGACCGGTGGGGCGGCGCGAGTCCCGGCCGTACGAGATCACAGATGCCGGCCGGCGGGCGTTCGCCGACTGGGCCGCCGGCGGGCCGGACGCCGCCACCATGCGGCTGCCGCTGCTGCTGTTCGTCGTGCTGGGCCGGCACATCGGCGCCGACCGGCTCGCGCCCATGCTGGCCGAGCAGCGGCGCCGGCAGGCCGAGCTGCTGGCCGGCTACCAGCGAGCCCGGAACCAGCTGCGCGCGGCGGGCGCGGACCCGTTCCGGCTCGCGACCCTCGAGTACGGCATCACCGTCGCGCGGGCCACGATCCGCTGGCTGGACGGGCTCGGGCCACAACTCACCGCCCCGCCGGACAATTAGCCGCTCATCGAGTGCGCGGTTCGTCCGATAGGAGAGGAGAGCGTGCTGCGGCACCCGTCGGGGGAGTGACCATTGGGGCTGAAGGTGTCCGCCGTCCTGGCCGATCGGCCCGTCGGCGTGAAGATCATGACGGCGGTGGGGCTGGCGAGCGCGGCGATCGGCATCGTGGCGGTGACCGCCCTGGTGGACATGAGCAGTCTCGCCGCGAACGCCCGGTCGCTGTACGAGAAGTCGATGATCCCGGTCGGCCACCTCGCCGACGTACACGACTCCGAGCTGAAGTCGCGCCTGGACCTGCACCGGGTGGCCCTGCAGTCGACTCCGGCCGGGCGGCAGCAGCGGCTGGACGGTCTGCACGAGACCGACGGCGAGCTGGCCACCGCGATGACCGCATACAAGGCGACCAGCACCCTGGCCGGTTCGGCGGACCTGGCGAAGTTCGAGGACAAGTGGCAGGCCTACCTGCAGTTCCGGGACGCGCAGATGCTGCCGGCGGCGATGCGGGGCGACACCGCCGCGTTCAGCAAGATGCAGAGCGACACGGCCCAGCCGCTGATCTCGGACGCGGCCGACGCGCTGGACGCTCTGCAGGCGGAGGAGACCGCCCGGGCCGCGTCGTACGCGAAGGCCTCGCAGCACCGGTACAGCGCCGGCCGGGCCAGGATCATCGCCGTCGCCATCCCGGCGGTCCTCCTCGCGGTGCTGCTGGGCCTGGTGGTCACCCGGATGATCGTGGGATCGCTGCGCCGGGTGTCGCGGGTGCTGCTGGACGTCGCCGACGGCGATCTGACCGGCAGCGTCGGGCTCACCCACGCCGACGAGGTCGGGCAGATGTCCCGCGCCCTCGACGAGGCCAACCGGCGCACCCGTACGGTGATCGAGGGGGTCGCCGCCAACACCGCCGTGCTGGTCGAGGCCGCGGCCCGGACCGCCACGGTCAACGCCGAGATCTCCGCCCGGGCCGACGACAGCAGTGCGCAGACCGCGCTGGTCTCCTCGACCTCGGCCGAGGTCTCGGCCAACGTGCAGACGGTGGCCGCCGGCACCGAGCAGATGCGCTCCTCGATCGCCGAGATCGCCTCCAGCTCGTCGCGGGCCGCCACGGTCGCCGCCGACGCGGTCGCGGCGGCGCAGGCCACCAACGACACCGTCTCCCGGCTGGGCACCTCCTCGGCCGAGATCAGCGACGTGGTCAAGGCGATCACCTCGATCGCCGAGCAGACCAACCTGCTCGCCCTGAACGCCACCATCGAGGCGGCGCGCGCCGGGGAGGCCGGCAAGGGCTTCGCCGTGGTGGCCGGCGAGGTGAAGGACCTGGCCCAGGAGACGGCCCGCGCGACCGAGGACATCACCCGCCGGGTGCAGGCGATCCAGGCCGACACCGGCAACGCCGTGCACGCGATCAGCCAGATCGCCGAGATCGTCGACGAGATCTCGCACTACCAGCAGACCATCGCCGCCGCGGTGGAGCAGCAGACGGCGTCGGCCAGCGAGATCAGCCGCAGCATCGCCGAGGCCGCCGAGGGCGCCGCCGCCATCGCGGCCAACATGACCGGGCTGGCCGAGGCGGCGTCGGCCACCGGCGCCGGCATCGGCACCTCGCAGAGCGCCACCGAGGAGGTCACCCGTACCGCCGACGAGCTGCAGACCCTGGTCCGCCAGTTCCGGGTCTGATTCCGGGTCTGATTCCGGGTCTGATCTCGCCGGAGCCCGTCACAGGGTGACCACCGTCCCGGTCAGCCGGGCCCGCTCGGCCGCCCAGACCACGCGGTGCGAGGCCAGGCTGGCCGCCATGGTCGAGCTGAGCCGGGCTGGGTCGCCGTCGGCGACGGCGGCCAGCAGCGCGTCGACCAGACCGGCGTCGCCGCCGTCGTGACCCGACTCGTCGGGGCTGCCGGTGTCGATGGTCTCGGTGGCGCCGGTGCGGAAATCGGTCACCCGCAGGAGACGGCCGTCGCCCTCGACGCTGCCGTGGCTGCCGAACAGTCTCGTCTGGCGGCGCTGCATCGGGGTGAAGGCGGTCATCGTGAACGTCGCGGTCAGGCCGGAGGCGTACTGCATGGCGACGACCTGGTTGTCCACCACGTCGTTGTCGCAGTCGTAGACGCACCGGCCGTACGGCCCCTCGCGCAGCGCCGCCAGCACCGCGTCGCGATCCCGGAAGGGGGTCACCGCGGGCAGCGGCCAGGCGGCGAGATCGTCGTCCTCGAGGCAGTTCAGGTAGAGCCGCTTGGCCGAGTACGGGCAGGTGGACTCGACCGCGCAGTCGAGGCAGCGGGCCGCCGCACCGGCCGGTTTGCTGCCCGGGTGGAAGTGGGCCAGCCCGCCGAACGAGGCCACCGCGGTGGGGGTGCCGCCGAGCAGGTACGCCAGCCAGTCCAGGTCGTGGCAGGACTTGGTCAGCAGCATCGGGCCGGACTCGGCGCTGTTGCGCCAGTTGCCGCGCACGAACGAGTGCGCCTGGTGCCACCAGCCCACCGGCTCCAGGTGCTGCACGTTGATCAGCTCGCCGAGCCGGCCCTCGTCGATCAGGGCCTTCACCGCCCGGGTGTAGCTCGTGTACCGCAGCACGTGGCAGACGGCGCCGATCACGCCGGCCGCCTCGACCGCGTCCACGATCCGGCGGGCGTCGGCCTCGGTCGGCGCCATCGGCTTCTCCAGCAGCAGGTGGTAGCCGAGGCCGGCCAGCCGCACGGCGGGGTCGGCGTGCTGCCGGTCCTGGGTGGCGACGATCACGACGTCGGCGATCCGCGGTGCCGCCGCCAGATCGGCCCAGTCTGCGAAGACCGAGGACCTTTCCATCCCGTACGCCCGCTGGAAAGCCGACCGCCGAGCCGGATCCGGCTCGGCGACCGCGACCACCCGGCCCCGCCCGCTCTTCTCGGCGAGCCGGGCGTACTCGCGCCCGCGCAGGCCGGCCCCGACGATCGCGATGGTCACGGGTTCTTTCGTAAGCTCCATACCAGTATTGGCGGACGATCGAGGGCGGCCGTCAACGGCCGGGTCGCTCAGACCGGGATCAGGCGGGCGGCGAAGGCCACCGTGTCGAGGTCGCCGCGGCGGAGTTTGCGGGCGGCCGGGTGCTCGCCGAGCGCCTCCAGGCGATAGGCGGTCGCCTCGACCAGCGGGGCATCGGCGGCGATCAGGCGCCGGGCCATCCGGGCCTGGGCGGGGCTGAGTTCGGCGTACGCACAGGTCCGCAGCGCCTCGATGACCTCGTCGTCCAGGGTGCCGGCGAGCGCCCGCTCGGTGACCACCGACAGCATCCAGGACGGCCACCAGCTGTACCGGCCGACGGCCCGGCCGGCCCGGATCGACGCGGCCGGCGACTGGCCGGCCTTGAGCAGGTGGACGACGAAGTCCGACTCGAACGTGTCCAGCCGCAGCGCCGCGACCACCGCCCGGATCAGCACCAGCGTCCCGGCCATCGGCTCGATCAGCGCCGCCGCCTCGGCCCAGTCGCCCCGCAGCAGCCGGCCGACGGCGTACGCCTCGGCGGTCCGGGCCTCGGTGGTGGACCGCTCGGCGATCCGGTTGACGGTGGCGATCAGCCGGGCGGCCGCGTCCTCGGCCCGCTCGGCGAGCCCGGGGCTGTCCGGCCGGTTCAGGTGGCGCAGGACCGTCTCGACGGCGATCTCGGCCTCGCGGCGCAGCAGCATCGCCGGGATGCGGGGGAGGATGGCGTCCGCGAGGGCCTCGGTGACCGACGCGCGGTCGAAGCTCTCGGCGTACTCCTCGAACTCGGCCCACCAGGTGGCCGGGTGGCGTGGGGGAAAGGTCGGCGTCATGCCGCTACCTTCGAACGCGAGGACCGGCCGGCTGATCGCTGTCGCGTAGCCGGCCGGTCTCCGTTGCGTTGCTGGCCCAACCTCAGTCGGACTTGGCCGTCAGTCGGACTCGGCCGGCGGGATGAAGCCGCCCGGCACCTTGTCCGGAGTCACGATCTGGCTCTCACCGGGGTACGGCTTCTTCCAGTCGTGGCTCTGGTACCAGGTGAAGTGGTTCATCTGCGCCGGGTTGGCGAAGTCGGCGCGGGCGCCCTGCCCGGACAGCTTCTGCTGCGCCTTCCAGGTGCTCCACTGCGCCGCCACCGATGCCTCGTTCGCCGGCACGGTGGCCGTCGGAGCGGCCGCCGCGTTCGGGTCCTGGGCCGCCGGGACGTCCGCGCCGCAGGACGGCAGGGTGGACAGGCCGAGGGTGAGCGAGGTGCGGTTGGGCACCGAGGTGAACGGCGTGTAGTTGGGCTTCGAGGTGAACGCCGCGGCCATCGGGGTGGCGGCGCTGTCCTTCTGGTTCATCGGCTGGATCCCGAGGATCTGCTCGATGGTCCGGATCATCGTGATCTGCGAGTAGAAGTGGCTGTCCACCACCCCCCGCTTCGCGTACGGGCTGATGATCTGGATCGGCGCCCGGTGGCCGTCGACGTGGTCGAGACCCGCCTGGGAGTCGTCCTCGACCACGAAGATCGCGGAGTCCTTCCAGTACTTGCTGTGCGAGATGGTGTCGACCAGCTTGCCGACCGCGAGGTCGTTGTCGGCGACCTGGGCGGCGGCGTTCGGCGGGCCGCCGGTGTGGTCGCTGGAGAACCAGAACATGTTCAGGTTCGCCGGGCCGTTCTTCAGGAAGTCCTTCTTCCAGATCTCGTACCGGTAGATGTCCGGCACCGAGGTGTCGAACTTCGGGAACCCGGGGACCGAGACGTTGTTCAGCGACGGGATCGGCGAGGAGGAGACCAGCGGGTACGCCGTGTCGGCGCCCGTCGCGGCCATGTTCTTCGTGTCGCAGTACAGGTTCTGCCAGGTCGCCCCGGCCGGCTTGGTGAGGAACTGGTGGAACTCGCCGAAGTCCCGCACCGACTTGCCGGCGGCCTGCGCGCCGGTCCAGATGAAGCCGGACTTCTGGTGGCCGAGCGCGTCGTCCTCGGTGTCGTAGCTGCGGATGTACTCGCCGGCCGAGGACTCGGTGTACTCGGGGTCGTCGGCCTGCATCAGCCAGTTGTGCCCCTCGGCCGAGTTGGTGCCGATGTCGTACGTGTTGTCGAAGAGCCCGAACTCCTGCTCCATGAGGTGCTGGTTCGGCGTCACGTTCGCGCCGAACTCGTTCACCGCCGGGTCGCCGTCGGCGCGGGTCTCGTCGCCG
This sequence comes from Actinoplanes subtropicus, assembly GCF_000721705.1. Classification (GTDB taxonomy): domain Bacteria; phylum Actinomycetota; class Actinomycetes; order Mycobacteriales; family Micromonosporaceae; genus Actinoplanes; species Actinoplanes subtropicus. The sequence goes on along the minus strand of NZ_JOJL01000006.1, from coordinate 53,356 downwards.
AACATCTGGTCGTACGTGCGGTTCTCCTTGACGACCAGGAACACGTGCTTGATCGTCGACGGGTCGCCGATCCGGGACGGGACCGGGACCGGCCGCGCGTACCCGGCGCCGTAGGTCACCGACCCGGGCGTCCAGCCGTTCTCCGCGAACACCTTCGCCGTCAGCGCCCGGATGACCCGGTCACTGGGCAGCGTGAAGCGGATCAGGCTGGAGGTGGTGTCGTGCGTGTTGTGCCCGGCCGCCGTGGTCGGGCGGCGGGCGTCGATGCCCCGGGTGTTGGAGACCAGCACCTGCTTGCCGACCGTGGTGATCTCGGCCGGGAAGTAGTCGGTGGGCAGCAGGCCGAGGTAGCTGACCGGCGCCAGCGCGCTGGTGAACCGGTAGACCGCGACCGCGTTGGCCCGGCCCAGCGTGACCAGCAGGTGGCCGTCGTCGGTCAGGGTGACGGCGTTCGGCTCGTAGCCGACCGACGCCTCCGGCCACGGCTGGGTGGCGATGGTCTGCACGACCTTGTCGCGGCGGGTGTCGATGACCGAGACGCTGTTGGTCGCCGTGTTGGTGACGAAGACCGTGCGGCCCTTGGCGTACACCGCGGTCGGGTGCAGCCCGACGCCGATGCTGCCGACCGCGGCGTCCGGCTGGGCCAGGTCGATGACGCTGACCGTGCCGGTGGTGACGGCGCCGGTCACCGGCGAGGCGGGCACCGGGGTGTTGTACGAGTTGATCGTCGTGTCCCCGGTCCGCGCGGTGCGGCCGCCCTCGTTGCTCACGTACAGCTTGCCGCCGACCTGCACCATGTCCCGCGGCGCGTTGCCGGTCTGCCAGGTCTGCTTGACCGTGCCGGTCGCCGCGTCGATCGCGACCACCTTGTTCTGGCCGTTCACCGCGGAGTAGACGGTGGCGCCGTCGGCCGAGAACACGGCCTGGCCGGCCAGTGCCTGCTTGGGGCCGTCGGCCGGGATGGTGATGAACGTGGGGTTGGCGAGCGAGCCGTCCGCGTTCACGTCGAACTTGCGGTAGCCGTTGGCCTGGCCGAGCCACAGCTGCTTGCCGTCGGGGGAGTAGGTCGGGCCTTCCTGGCCCACGTCGTTGCCGCTGATCTTCAGATCGGCCGCGGCGTTGTTGCCGACCAGCTGCTGGACCTTCCACGACTTCAGGTCCACGATGGCCAGTGCCTCGCCACCGTCGGTGATGGTGGCGGCCAGGTGGCTGCCGTCCGGGCTCACGCTCGACGACATGATCTTGCCGTTGTTGATGACGAGACGCCCGCCCACCGGGTCGATGTACTGGTCGGCGGAGACGACCTGACCCTTCCCGGTGACCTCGCCGACGTGGTCGGTGCCGAACTGCCAGGTGCTTCCGTACGCGACCCCCGCGCCGGTCGCCACCACCACGGTCGTGGTGCCGGCCGTCGCCAGGAAAAGTCGCCTCTTTACGACATGTCGGGGTGCTCGCCGGCGGCGAGTTACCTGCATCGTCCTATCCCTTCGGCGTGGTGGAAAGCAGGTCGACAGTGCCGTCGAACTGCCAGAGCGGATTCGGCGCATCCCCGGTCGGGGTGTGCACGAGGAAGTAGCCGTTGACCTCTTTCGGCCCGTCGCCGTCGGCCATGAACCGCCCGTCCGGGGTCAGATCGAGCTGGTAGATGGCCTGCCCGGTGGCCGTGGTGCCGGGGAGGTGCCAGGTGACGACGCAGCGCCAGTCGTTCCCCGCGCCCTCGGGGTCGCGCCGGCCGCCGCCCTTGTTGCAGTCGGCGGTGGTGGCCAGTTGCGCCTCGGTGACGTCCGGCCGGTTCAGCTGGCCGGTCTGCAGGCGGTAGAGGTGGGCGAACGCGGTGGCGACCGAGCGCTGCACCTTCTCCTGCCCGATGCCCGAGCCGCTGACGCCGGTCGCCGTCCGGATCACCACAACCGACAGAACCAGAAGAACAACCAGCGGGAGTACGCCGAGAAACAGCGCCCGCCTCCCGGTGCCGTCGGTGGCCAGGCTGGTGAAATCGCGCCGCAGGAACAGGACGTACGCGAGGGCGGTCGCCACGATCGCCCACAGCAGGCTCACCGCGATCCCGATCAGCAGCGGCCCCCACTGCGCCGGGCTGGTGAACAGCCCGTTCCAGGAGATGAAGGCGTACCCGGGCAGGGCCAGCCGCACCGGGACCGGGATCGGCAGCATCTGGGCGAGCTGCAGGGCCAGCGCGACCACGGCCGGCAGCAGCAGCCCCATCGGCGACTTGCCGAGCAGGACCGAGCCGAGCAGCCCGATCGCGGCCAGCGCCAGCGTCGGCGCCAGCACGCAGGCCCAGGCCAGCAACACCCGCGCGGCGGCCTCCCCGGCGCTGAGCTGGTGCCCGTCCAGTCCGACCAGTGGCCGGTCGCCGACCGCGAGCACGCCGCCGAGCGAGCTGGAGAAGACCAGCCCGGCCACCATCAGCACAAGCACGCTCAGGGCACCCAGGGACTTGGCGACGAAGATGCGCCGCGGCGAGCGGACCGCCACCAGCAGGTGCCGCCAGGTGCCGAGCCGGTCCTCCGCGGCGAACACGTCGCCGGCCACCAGCGAGGTGAGCAGCGGCAGCGCCCAGGTGCCGGCGAAGCCCAGCAGGACCAGCGGGCCGGCCCAGCCGGTCGCGTGCATCCACCGGCCGAACAGCGTGTCGACCGGCAGCGTGCTCTGCTGGCTGACCGCCGCCACGAACAGGCCGGGCGCCACCCAGCAGGCGAGCACCACCAGCCGGATCCGCCACTGCGAGACCAGCTTCACCAGCTCGAAGCGCAGCCCACGGGAGAGCGGCGTAGGCCGCGCCAGGGTAGCCGCGGTCACTTTTCCTCCGTGAGATTCAGGAACGCCGCTTCCAGCGGCGAGACCACCGGCGAGAGCTCGCGCAGCGCGATGTTCTCCCGTACGAGCCGGGCCACCAGCTCGTCCATGGCCGGAACCAGGCCGCGCACCACCTCGTCCTCGACGACCGTGATGCCGGGCGATTCCGCGGCGAGGGCGCGCGCCCGGGCCGGGTCGGAGGTGCGCAGCCGGTAGTCCAGCTCCCGGTTCTCGGCGGCCAGCTTGCTCAGCGGCCCGGAGAAGACGACCCGCCCGGTGGCCACGATGGTGACCTCGGAGCAGAGCGCCTCGACGTCGTCCATCCGATGGCTGGAGAGCACGATGGCGGCGCCGTCGGCGGCCAGCCCGGTGAGCACCCGGTGCACGTGCCGGGCGCCGACCGGGTCGAGCCCGTTCGACGGCTCGTCCAGGATCAGCAGCCGCGGCCGGGTGAGCAGCGCCGCGGCCAGGCCGAGCCGCTGCCGCATGCCGAGCGAGAAGCCGCCGGTCCGGTCGTCCGCGACGTCGGTGAGCCCGACCTGGTCGAGCGCCTCGTCGAGGCCGGCGCCGCGCGGGTCGAGGCCGCGCAGCCGGGCCAGCGCGGCGAGGTTCTGCCGGGCGGTCAGCGACGGGTAGAGGCCGGGACCGTCCACGAAGCCGGCCACCCCGTCCGGGGCGTCCAGCGCCCGCCGGATCGGGGTGCCCAGGATCTCCAACTGGCCGCTGTCGGCGACCGCCAGGCCCAGCAGCAACCCGAGCAGCGTCGTCTTGCCGGCCCCGTTCGGCCCCACCAGGCCATGGATCTGGCCCGGTGCCACATCGAGATCAATCTCGTCGAGCGCGACCACCTCGCCGAAGCACTTGGTGATCCGGCGAGCTCGCACCGCGCGCGGCCGTTCCATCGATCCCTCTTTCGTCAGTCCCTACGAAACGTAGGAGGATTTGCCTGACGAGGGCATGCACCGTGAGTTGAACGATGCTGGAACGAAGGGCGACCGGCATTCGTCGCGTTCGATTCTTATCGAGACAGTCGATCACCGTCCGAAACGGAGAGAATCTTTCTGGCGACTATGTGGCGATTTCGCGTTGATGGGGGTCAGCCGGGGTCGACCCACTCGACGGTGGGTGCGGTGCCGGTGCGGAGGGCCTCGATCTGGCGCCGGAGGCTGTCGGCGCGGGACGAGGTGGCCGCCTTGACCTGGCCGGCGGCCTGGAGCACGGCGGCGAACGCCGGCGAATCCGGGACGGTGCGGGTGAGCCGGGGCAGCGTGCCGGTGCGGGCGTCGATCGCCTCGCGCAGGCTGCCCACCCGGCTGGTGAGCTTGCCGAGGTCGCGGAACTCCGGCTCGGCGTCGAACCAGATCTCCTGGAACCAGTGGTCGCCGTCCGGATTGTGCCAGCTGATGTACCCGCCCTGGGCGAGCTTGCGCGGCCCGTCGAGGTTGCCGCCGAACGAGTAGCGCACGCCGGCCGAGGCCACCGGATCGTAGAAGTTCGGGGTGATGAAGTCGGAGACCAGCACGCCGTTGACCTTGTAGGCGAACTGCGCGTCCTCCACCGGGTCGGCCACCTCGACCAGGAACTCCACCCGGCCCTGCCCCTGCTCCGGCGAATCGCCGGCGATCAGGCGGTTGCCGAACGGGTCGGCCAGCATCTCCAGGGCCTCGTGGCTCGCGGTCAGCGACCAGGACCTGCTGTACTCGACCAGCGAGTACGGCTGGCCGTTCTCGTCGAGGTGCACGCCCGCGGCGCCCGGCTGGCCGATGTCGTCCTTCACGATGATCGGCCAGTACCCGATCGGCACGTCGTCCAGCGAGGCGAACGCGTCGACGGTCGCGTTCACCGACCAGATCGGGCCGAAGTCGCGGATCGCCTGTTTCTGCAGGGCCGCGGACACCCGGGTGAGCTGCGAGTGGGAGATGTGGGCGGTCTCCGCCACGAGAGCGAGTTCGGTCACCAGCATTCCGGGGACGCTACGTCCGGGCGTACGGCCGAAGAAGGTTTGGGGGTCTCTTTATGCGCTCGTCGGTGCTTGGCCCCAAAAGGGATCGGCCGAACGGACGGTGTGGCATTGTCGCGTCCGGCCGATACCTATAGAGAACCGGCAGTGTGTCCTATGCGGAGAAGGACCAGAGCTGGCACGGGTTGTTGAGCCACATCCACAGCTGGACCTTGGTGCCGTTGGCGGTGCCGCAGTTGATCGCGTCGAGGACCTTGCCGCTGTGCAGGTTGGTCAGCCGGTACGACGAGCCGCTCACCGGGAAGGTGACGCTCTTCGAGTAGCCGGCCGCGACGATGTTCGCCTGGACCGAGTCCTCCGTGGCGTCCGACGGGTAGCCGCTGGTCATCACGCCCTCGAAGAACGAGCCGACCGAGCCGTTGCTGTTGTCGCCGCCGATGCCCAGGATGATCGCGCCCTGCTTGGTCATCGGGAGATAGCCACCCTGCGTGGGCAGCGACCCGTTGTACCGGGTGCTGAGCCCGCCGGACTGCGCGTTGCCGTCCTTGATCGCGTACGTCGAGGTGCCGTTGTTCTTCAGGACCGCCGTCACGAAGGCGCTGCTCCGGCCGGTGTTGGCGGTGTTCACGCCGTTGCCGCCGGCGAACAGGCCGTTCTCCAGGTCGGCCTGCACCCGCGGGCCGCCGGCACAGGGCGAGAACCAGCACTCGGTGCCGAAGTTGATCGCGTCCATGTCACCGTTGCCGGTGTCCTTGTTGTTGGTCTCGGCGTTGCCGTAATCGAAGCAGCAGCGGTCGTTGACGTGCGTTCCCTCGGTGACCATGTACATGCCCTCGGCCGCACTGCCGGTGGCGACGCCGTTGGTCGCGTTGTTCCGGTAGCCGTTGCCGGCCGAGATGTACACGCCGTAGACCTTGTGGCCGCCCGCGGTGACCGGCAGGGCCGCCGCGTTCGCGCCCTGGTCGGCGGTGGGGTTGGCGCCGCCGCCGGGGGCGATCGACAGGTCGTTGTGGCGCGACGTCTGGTCGTAGATCTGCACGATCGTGCAGTACGTGCCCGAGCAGAAGTTTGTCCTGCGTGGCGGCGTTCGCGTACCCGCCGGCGCTGAGCACGCCGACGTTCGTGGTGCTGCCGTCGGACCAGCGCTTCACCTGGTAGAGCGAGCCGTTGTACGAGCCGAACAGCGCCCGGGTGGTGGAGTGCGCGGCGACGCACGGGTGCCGCCGTTGGCGTAGATGTCGCACGGCGCGGTGGTAGCCGCGCTCGCTTCCATGGTCGAGACGGCCAGCGCCGCCGCGACGACCACGGCCGAGGTGCCGGCCGCCGGCGAGCACAGGTTCACCGTCGGCCCGCCGTCCGCCGGATGACCCGCGCGGCGGTCAGTCGACGCGGGGCCGGGCCGGCCCCGGATCGGCCGCTTCGAGCAGGCGGCGGCCGAGGTCGGTGAGGGTGTGCCGGACGGTGTTGCGGTCCCGGTCGCTGACGATCAACCCGGCGTTGCGCAGCACCGTCGCCTGCTGGCTGGCGGAGGCCGCGGACACCCCCAGCAGCCGCGCCAGGTCGCCGGTCGTCGGGCCGCCGCTGACCGCGTCCAGCGTCGCCGCCCGGGTACGCCCGAGCAGCGCCGTCAACGGCCCGGTGGTGGCCGCCTGGTGATCGAGCGCGAACAGCCGCGGCCGGTGCGCCGCCGGGTAGACCAGCACCGGGGTCAGGGCCGGGTCGCGTACGGTGATCGGCGCCTGCCAGCAGAACACCGACGGTTGCAGCAGCAGGCCGCGCCCGCCGAGATGCAGATCCTGGTCCAGCGGGTACCGCACCTCGAGCACCGGCGGCCGCCATCGAGCGGTGGGATGCAGCGTGGCGAGCAGGCCGTCCGCACCGGCGGCCAGCAGCGTCCGGCCGCGCATCTCCCGATCGGCCGCCACCGCGGCGCGCACGTCCCGCCAGTACGGCCGCAGCGCGACCCGGAAGTGCGCCTCCAGCGCGGCGGCCAGCACCCCGGTCAGCTCCGGGTCGCCGGACGCGAGCCGGCCGGCCCAGCGCGGCAACCGGCGCGCGGCGGCCAGGTGACTCAGGTCGGCGTGCAGCCGGTCCCGTCCGGTGCGTCGCACCAGCTCGATCCCCTCGGCCAGGTCGCTGATCCCGGCGCCCGGGGTGAGGAAGTCGGGTGAGTAGCCCCGCGGCGGCGCCAGCGTCCGCAGGATCGGAGCCGGCACGTACGCCGAACCGCGCAGCCCCGCCCACCACCACCGATACGCCGCCCGCGTCTGCGGCGTGCCCAGCGCGTGCAGGCTGAGCAGGATCTCCCACATCGGGTCCGGCCCCTCGGCGAACCGGATCCGCCCGAGATCCGCCGGCGTGAAGTAGATTCGCAACATTTCGCGCCCCCGCGTATTCCAGGAATACGATGGCACACCGGCGCACCCGGGCACGATCCGCGGAAGTGTCGGCAAACCCACACCGATCGATGCGTTCGGCGATGGCCGGCGGGGATCCGGCCGAGCTCTTACCGCACCGTGACGTACAGCTGGTAGAGAACGCCCGGCCGGGCCGTCCTGATCTCGGCCTGGCCGGCGGCGATCGTCCGGAACTGCCATCCGACCAGGCCGTACGGGGTGGGCAGCGGCATCGCCGGGCCGAGGACGTGGCCGGTCGCAGTGGGCGACGACCACGACGAGTCGCCGGCCGTCTTCAGCATGATGGTGACGTCGCTGCTCGCGGCGACGCACACCGTCGAGCCGTTGGCCGATTCGTCGGCGACGACGTGGGTGCCGCAGGGCCGCTGGGTCGCCGCGACGGCCACCCCCGGCGGGTCGGTGGCCGTCGCCGGGGTCGCGCAGGCGGTGAGTGCTCCGATCAGACCGAGGCCGATCACGGAAAGTGTTTTTGGCATGCCTCTTCGACGGCCGGGCGCGCGGGCTCGTTCCGCCGGTCAGGAGCGATCGGTGTGCCAGCCGAACGCCGGGGCGATGTGTTTGACGATGGTCTCCAGGATGCGGGCGTTGTAGGCGACGCCCAGCTGGTTCGGGACCGTGAACAGGACGGTGTCGGCGGCCCGGACCGCCTCGTCCGCGGCGAGTTCGGCGGCGATGCGGTCGGGCTCGCCCGCGTACGTACGGCCGAATCTCGAACGCACCCCCTCGAGCAGGCCGACCTGGTCCTCGTTCTCCTGGTCGCCGAAGTAGATCCGGTCGATCTCCTCGGTGATCGGCAGCACGCTGCGGGAGATCGAGACCCGCGGCTCGCGCTCCTGCCCGGCCTCCTTCCACGCCTGGTGGTAGAGCCGGATCTGCTCGGCCTGCAGCTGGTCGAACGGCACCCCGGTGTCCTCGGACAGCAGGGTCGAGCTCTGCAGGTTCATCCCCTGCGCGGCGGCCCACTGGGCGGTCTGCCGGGTGCCGGCGCCCCACCAGATCCGCTCGCGCAGGCCGGGGGACTGGGGCTGGATGGCGAGGCCCCCGCTGACCCCGGTGCGGGCCGGGTCGGTGCGGGCCACCGCGGCGCCCTCGATCGCCTGCAGGAAGATCGCGGTCTTCTCCCGGGCCAGGTCGGCGGCGGTCTTGCCCTCCGGGGGAACATAACCGAAGGTGTACGCCCCGTTCAGCACCGTCTCCGGCGACCCGCGGCTCACCCCGAGCTGGAGCCGGCCGCCGCTGATCAGGTCGGCGGCCGCCGCCTCCTCGGCCATGTAGAGCGGGTTCTCGTAGCGCATGTCGATCACGCCGGTGCCGATCTCGATCCGCCGGGTGCGGGCGGCGATCGCCGAGAGCAGCGGGAACGGCGAGGCCAGCTGCCGCTCGAAGTGGTGCACCCGGACGAACGCGCCGTCGACGCCCAGCTCCTCGGCCGCCTCGGCCAGCTCGATGGTCTGCAGCAGCGAGTCGGCCGCGGTACGCGTCTGCGAGCCGGCCACGTTGCGCCAGTGCCCGAACGACAGGAACCCGATCTTCTTGGTCACCCCGGCACCAACCTCGCCGGTGCCGGGGTGATTCCCGCTCAGCAGGCGCCCTGGGCCACCTTCGGCGTGCCGTGCGTGGTGGCCGGCAGGGTCAGGCACGCCTTCTGGCCGCTGACCGTGACCTCGGCGACGCCGCTGCGCACCACCCGGGCCTTGAACGGGCCGCCGCTCACCTGACCGACGACCTCCTTGAGGTGGCCGGCCGGCTTGCCGCCCTCCTCCGCGGTGACGGAGAGGACCTGGTAGCCCAGCGCCTGTGCCATGGCGACCGCGTTCGAACCGGCCGGCCCGGTCATTCCGCCGGTCAGGCCCTGCAGCGCCGTCGGGTCGATCTTGGTGGCGCCCGCCGGGACCGCGATCGGGCCGCCCGGGATCAGCTCGAGCCGGACCGCGACCCGGCCGGTCGCGCCGTCCACGAACTGCAGGACGTTGATCTCGGCAGCGGTCAGCTTGCCCTTGTCCAGCCACAGGTCCAGCACGATCGGCCGGTCCTTCGGCGAGGCCGGGAACGCGTCGGCGAACGCCTTCTTGTCCCCGGCGACGGCCGTGACCAGGCGCTTGAACTCCGAATACGCCTTGGTGGTCGAGGTGGTGACGATCAGGTGGTCGGCGTCCTTGGGGTCGCGGGTCACGGTGGCGCCGTCCATCAGGTTCTGGGCGCTCTTCTTCACCTCGGCCGCGGCCTTCTCGTTCGTCGCGTGCTGGACCGGCAGCCCGCCGTCCTTCGGCAGGCTCTTCAGGTCCAGCGAGACCCAGCCGCCGGCGAAGAACGCGCCGAGCCCGGCATCCTGCTTCTTGAGCTCGTCGAGGTCGGCGGTCCCGCCGGTGGCGCCGAACTTCTTGACCAGCTCGTCGACCGGCGCCTTCACGTACAGGGTCTGGTCGACGACGCGCAGCTCGGTGCCGGGCACGCCGGCGATGGTGGCGGTCACCGCGGTCGCCTTGGCGTCCTGGTCGTACGCGACCGTGACGGTGGAATTGAAGATCGACTTGATCGAGTCGGTGTCGTCGGCCGAGAAGTCCGGGTCCTTCTTCGCGGCGGCGATCAGGTCGTCGACGTTGCCGGTCAGTTTGACGGCGAAACCGCCCTGCTTCTGCGTGCCGAGCTGCTGGGCGGCGTCGCGCAGCGCCAGCTTGGGCTCGACCTGCTTGATCGTGTCGGCGCACCCGGCGACGACCGCGAGGGCCGTGACACCGGCGAGGCCGCCGGCCAGGAATCGATTCGCACGCATTGTTCTCCCCGTCAGTGATGCCGTTGGACTCCATGATGCGGAGAGCCCGCAAGCGCATTACCGGGACACTGTTGATGTCTGCCGCATGGTTTGATGCCCATGGATGGATGTCGGATCGATTGGGGGATCAGACCGATGGCCAGTCATCAGCGGAAGCGCGTCCTCGCCGGGCTCGCCGTGGCGGCCGCGCTCACCTCGTACGTCCTGCCCGCGACGCCGATCGCGGCGGCCGCCGCCGACCGGGGGCCGAACTCCGTGATCGTGTGGGACCTCAACGCGCAGACGGCGATCTGGGACGTGGCGCACCAGCAACCGCAGTACCAGGGGCGCAGCTTCGCGATCGTGCACGGCGCCATCTACGACGCGGTGAACGCGATCGCCGGCCGGCCGTACCAGCCCTATCTGATCGCGCCGCGGGCCGACGGCCGCGAGTCCGTGGACGCCGCCGTGGCGACCGCGGCGTACCGGACCCTGACCTGGTTGTTCCCGCAGCAGCAGGCGGCGGTGCAGGCGCAGTACACCAGCTTCCTGGCCACGATCCCGGACGGGCGGGCCAAGACCGGCGGGATCCGGGTGGGCGGGAGCGCCGCGGCCGCCATGATCGCGGCGCGGACCGGCGACGGCTCGGACGGCACGCAGACCTGGACCGTCGGCACCCAGCCCGGGCAGTGGCGCCCGACGCCGCCGGCGTACGCCTCGGACGGCGCGGTGGTCGGCCACGTCAAGCCGTTCCTGATTCCGAGCGCGTCGATGTTCCGGACCGCCGGGCCGCCGGCGCTGACCAGCGCGCAGTACGCCAAGGACATCAACGAGGTGGCGGCCATCGGCGGGGTGAACAGCACCCTCCGTACCGCGGACCAGACCCAGGCGGCGATCTGGTGGCAGGACCGGCGCCTGTCCGAGTGGGAGATCAAGCGCCAGATCGCGGTCGACCGGCACCTGAACACGCTGCAGGCGGCGCGCATGTTCGCGATGGCCGACCTGGCCGCGGCCGACGCGGGCATCGCCTGCTTCAACGAGAAGGAGGCGTGGATGCGCTGGCGGCCGGTGACGGCGATCCAGCTGGCCGACACCGACGGCAACCCGGCGACGGTGGCCGACCCGGCCTGGATGCCGCTGCTCGTCACGCCGCCGCACCCGGACTACACCTCCGGGCACACCTGCTTCACGGCGGCGACCATGGGCGCGCTCCGGTACTTCTACCGCACCGACCGGATGACGTTCAGCGCGTACAGCGCCGACGCCGGCGCGACCCGGCACTTCACGAGCTTCTCGCAGGCGCTAGCCGAGGTGATCGAGGCGCGGATCTGGGGTGGCATCCACACCCGGACGGCCGACGTCCAGGGCGCGAAGATCGGCACCGACGTCGTCGCCTACATGACGGCCCACTACTTCAAACCGTCCCGGTAATTGCGTCGCGGGGCCGGCACCCCGATCAGTACAGTCTCGCGGTGCTCGCAGTCGCGGAACGTGTGGTGCCGGCCCGGCTGGGCAGCTCGTTCCGCTGGCTGCTGGCCTCCTCGTGGATCACCAATCTCGGCGACGGCATCGAGATCGCGGCCGGCCCGCTGCTGGTCGCCTCGCTGACCGGCGACCCGTTGCTGATCTCGCTGGCCGCCCTGCTGCGCTGGCTTCCGCCGCTGCTGTTCGGCCTGTGGGCGGGCGTGCTCTCCGACCGGCACGACCGGCGGCGCATCGTCATGCTCGCCGACGGCAGCCGCGCGGTGGTGCTGGCCGTGCTGGTGGTGGCGCTGGCGACCGGGCGCCTGCCGGTGGCCGGGGCGCTGCTCGCGCTGGGGCTGCTGTCCACCGCCGAGGTGTTCGCCGACAACACGGCGGCGACGCTGACCCCGATGCTGGTCGGGCGGGACGACCTGGCGCTCGCCAACGCGCGGCTGCAGTTCGGCTTCCTGTCGCTCAACCAGCTGGCCGGGCCGCCGATCGGGGCCGCGCTGTTCGCGGCCGCCCGCTCCTGGCCGTTCCTGGCCCAGGCGGTGCTGGTCGCCGCCGGGGTGCTGCTGGTGGCGAAGGTGCGGGCCCCAGCCTCTCGCGTGGTGGAGCGCGGCACCGCTCTCCGGGACATCCGGGAAGGCTTCGGGTGGACGGTGCGGCATGCGGCCGTACGTACGCTCGTCCTGACGATTTTGATCTTCAATGTCACCTTCGGCGCGGCCTGGTCCGTCCTGGTGCTGTACGCGTCGGACCGGCTCGGGCTGGGCGCGATCGGCTTCGGCCTGCTCACCACGGTGTCGGCGGTCGGCGGCCTGCTCGGCACCGGGCTGTACGGCTGGATCACCGCCCGGGTCAGCCTCGGCAACGTGATGCGGGCCGGCCTGATCATCGAGACACTGACCCACGGAGCCCTCGCGCTGACCACGTCGCCGGCGGTCGCGCTGGCGATCTTCTTCGTGTTCGGGGCGCACGCCTTCATCTGGGGCACGACGTCGATCACCGTGCGGCAGCGGGCCGTCCCCGAGCACCTGCAGGGCCGGGTGACCAGTGTGAACACCATCTGCGTCTTCGGCGGCCTGGTGGCCGGGTCGGCGATCGGCGGCGCACTGGCCACCCACTTCGGGGTGACGGCGCCGTTCTGGTTCGCGTTCGTCGGCTCGGCCGTCTTCGTGGTGCTGCTCTGGCCGCAGCTGACCCGGATCGCCCACTCCCCTTAGCTCACGATCGGGGCCTCCGGGAGCAGGCGATCGCTCCGGATCTGGGCCAGCACGCCGGAGGCCATCTGGTGTCCCCAGCCCCGGCCGGCGTGCTCGCGCAGGACCGCCTCCGGGGAGGTGCCGAGCCGCTCGGCGATGTCCGCGATCCGGTCGTGCATCTCCTGCTCCACCGTGCGCCGGTCGATGGCGATGCCGTGCTGGTTCAACGTGGCGACGAACTCGTCCACCAGACGCGCGACTGTTGTTCCTGCTGGCACCGGTGTCTCCTCGGATCGTCAGGCGATGACGACAGTGTGGCCGTTCATGATCCCCGACCCGCGGTGGCGCGGCGGCCTTGATCGGCGGTGTCCGTCGTGCGGGGTCGGTTGTCCGACTAACTCGCCACCATCCGAATGGTCACGGCAGGTCTTTCACTTCCTCCATCCACGGCGGGCTGCTTTCGGCCGTACGGAAGCGGGCCACCGCCGCGATCAACCGGGGGCGCAGGCGCTTGGCGACCCGCTTGGCGACGCTGTGCAGGCCGGCGAGGAGGAAGCCGAGCGCGATGCCGAAGGCGGCGGCCAGGATCGGCGAGTCGGCGAAGGCCACGCCGCCCAGCCGGCCCAGGCCGATCGAGTACCCGGCCCACAGCACGTTCGAGACGACGCTGCCCAGGTAGAACGGACTCAACGGCAGCCGGACCGAGCCGGCGGTGAGGGTGACGGCGGTGCGCCCGTACGGGATGAACCGCCCGATCACCAACGCGACGCTGCCCTGCCGCAGCAGGGTCTCCTCGGCCCTCGCGATGGCCGCCGCGAGCCTGCCGCGCTTGAACCGGGTGCTCGCCTTGCCGCCGACGTAGTACGACATCCGGTCGCCGGCCACGCCACCCGCGACGGCGGCCCCGGCCAGGAGGGCGAGGCTGGGGGAGCCGGTCGCCGAGATGGCCCCGAGCCCGATGATGACGGCTTCCGACATGGCGACCGGAACGAAGCCGTCGACCGCCACCAGCACGAACACGATGACATAGAGCCACGGCGACGAGATCAGTGGCATCAGGTAGTGCAGCATGGCCCCCTCGATCCGTGCCGTGACCGTACGGATCTTGCAGGCCTGGCCGCGACGATGGTGCCCCGACAACCTCCCCCGGCGCAACCCCGACGCGATCTGTCCTACGCGCCGGCCTGATGGAGGCGGTGGTAGGTCTCCAGGACGGGCGGGAGGCCCTCGGTCAGCATCTTCCGGCGGACGGAGCCGAGCAGTCTTGACATCGCGAAGCCGCCGGGGCCGGTGAATCCGGTGTGCCTCCAGGTGAAACGGGTGCCGCCGGGGATCTCCTCGAGCAGGTAGGTCACGTCGGTGTCGGCGTCCCACGTGTAGTGCATCTGGTGCGGGGCGGTAACGGAGATCACTTCGCAGTGGACGATGCCGTCCCAGCCGATGGTCGGCTTGCCGACGAACCGGAAGGTGGTGCCCGGCACGGGTGCGAAGCCCTCCGGGCGCCCGCCCCGCCCGGTGGTCGTCCACCGTGCGACCTGCTCGGGGTCGGTGAGGACGTGCCAGACCTCGGCCACGGGATACGGGTAGTCGCGAACCACGGTGTACTCGCTCATGCCCTCAGCCTACCTAACGGTGGGTAGGTTGCCAACCGGCCGTTAGGTAGACTGTTCGGCATGACCACCCGACACCGTCGCGACGGGGCGGAGACGCGGGCGCTGGCCCGCCGGACGGCGCTGCGGCTGTTCACCGAGCAGGGCTACGAGGCGACGTCGCTGCGGCAGATCGCCGACGAGCTCGGCATCAACAAGGCCTCGCTCTACTACCACTTCGACAGCAAGGAGGCGATCCTGCGGTCGCTGCTCGGGGAGCGCGGCCGGGAGGCCGAACAACTGCTGACCTGGGTACGCGAGCAGCCCCGCACCCCGGACGGGCTCACCGTGGCGGTGCTGCGCTGGGTGGACTCCTTCACCGCCGAGAAGCTGCAGGGCATCCGGTTCATGAACGCCAACCCGCTCATCACCCGCACCCTGACCGGCGAGGCGGGCGGCGACCGGATCGGGGCCAGCCTCAACCAGCTCGCCGGCGAGCTGACCGCCCTGCTGCCCGACCCGTCCCCGCCGAACGTCATGCTGCTGCGGATGGCGGTGCTCAGCATCAACGCCGCGGTCCAGGCCGCCCCGGCCACCGGCATCGACGACGAGGCCGTGGTCGCCGCCGCCCGGCGAGCCGCCCGGGCGATCCTGGCCGAGCTCGCGAGTTAGGCGGGTCAGCCGGCGCCCAGCTGGGTCGCCCGGGCCTGCTCCAGGCTGCCGGCCGGTTCCGGCCGGTCGCGCTTCGGCTCGGTCTCGACCATCTCGACGTAATCCTCCGGCCGGACCCGGGCCGGCAGCTCGCCGAACTCCACGAACCTCAGGTACGCGAAATCGGCGTCGGAGAGCGGTTGGTCACCCATGACCCCAGTCTCGCGCCGGGATCGGCCGCCGCATATCGGTCGATCAGAGCCGGGTGGCCGCCCGGACCAGGCCGGCCACGGCTCGCGAGTGGGTCTGCGGCGGCCAGGCGATCACGGTGGTCACCGGCGGGGCGTCCGGGACCGGGACGGTGGTGAGGTCGGAGCCCAGCTGCGCCCGGGTGGATTCGGGCAGGACCGCCGCAGCCCGGCCCAGCGAGATCAACTGCAACAACTGCGTGTGATCCCGTACGGCGGGGCCCGGGCCGTCCGGATAGCCCCCGTCCCGGTACGGCCAGCGGGGCAGCGGCAGTCCGGGGATCTCGGCGGCCTCGGCCAGCGAGAGCGCGCCCCGGTAAGCGAGCGGGTGGCCGGCCGGCAGCACCAGGACCTGGCCCTCGGTGCGCAGTTCCTCGTAGTCGAAGCCGGCGATCGTGTCGTACGGCCGGTGCAGCAGGGCCACATCGGCGCGACCGTCGCGCAGCGTGCGCTCCTGCTCGGCGATCCCGCACAACAGCACGTCCACCTCGGCGGCATCGGGCTCCGACGCGTACGCGTCAAGGATCTTGGCCAGCAATTCGCTGGACGCCCCCGCCTTGGTGACCAGAACGACGCCCGGTTTTCGCGCCCCGGCCCGGCGCGCCCGGCGGTCGGCGGCGGCCAGCGCGTCGAGCGCGGCCCGGCCCTCGGCCAGCAGCACCGAACCGGCCTCGGTGAGCGTGACCGCGCGGCTGGACCGCTCCAGCAGGGTCACGCCGAGGCGCCGCTCGAGCCGCTGGATCGCCCGGGACAGCGGCGGCTGCGCCATGGCGAGCCGCTCGGCCGCCCGGCCGAAGTGCAACTCCTCGGCGACCGCGACGAAGTACTCCAGCTCCCGCGACTCCACGCCGCAACGATACCCGCGGGGTATCGCCGGGCACCCAAACGGTGTTGGCCGCCCACCGGGGTCGCCGGACACGATCGATTCATGAGTGAGAGCACGATTGCGCTGGTCACCGGCGCGAACAAGGGCATCGGGTACGAGGTCGCGGCCGGGCTGGGCGCGCTGGGCTGGCGGGTCGGGGTCGGCGCCCGGGACGGCGGCCGCCGGGACGAGGCGGTGGCGAAGCTGCGGGCGGGCGGCGCCGACGCGTTCGGCGTGCCGCTCGACGTCACGGACGACGAGAGCGTACGGGCGGCCGCCGAGCTGGTCGAAACGGCGTACGGCCGCCTGGATGTGCTGGTCAACAACGCCGGCATCACCGGTGGCATGCCGCAGGACCCGATCGAGGCCGACCTCGACGTCGTCCGGCGGGCGGTGGAGACCAACGTCATCGGCGTCATCCGGGTCACCAACGCGATGCTGCCGCTGCTGCGCCGCTCGGCGTCGCCCCGGATCGTCAACATGTCGAGCAGCGTCGGCTCGCTGACCCTGCAGAGCGGCGGCGGGGAGATCGGGCCGATCGCGGTGGCCTACTCGCCGTCGAAGACCTTCCTCAATGCGGTGACGATCCAGTACGCCAAGCGGCTCGCCGACACCAACATCCTGATCAACGCGGGGTGCCCGGGGTTCGTGGCCACCGACCTGAACGGCTTCCGCGGGGTGCGTACGCCCGCGCAGGGCGCCGCGATCGCCATCCGGCTGGCCACCCTGCCCGACGGCGGCCCGACCGGCGGCTACTTCAACGACGAGGGCGTCATCCCCTGGTAGCGCCGGACGTGGCGGCCTCGTCGTGGCGTACCCGCGCGTGGCGGATGTCGTCGCGGTGGGCCACCGCCCATTCGTGCAGCGCCATGATCGCGGGGACCAGCGTGCGGCCGAGGTCGGTGAGCTCGTAGTCGACCCGCGCCGGCACGGTGGGGTAGACGGTGCGGCTGACCAGGCCGTCGCGTTCGAGGTTGCGCAGGGTGAGGGTGAGCATCCGCTGGCTGATGCCGTTGATCTCGCGGTGCAGCTCGTTGAACCGGTGGGTGCGCTGCCCGAGCCGGACGACGATCAGGGTGCTCCACTTGTCGCCGACCCGGTCGAGGACCTCGCGGATCGGGCAGTCCTGGTCGAGCGGGTCCGCGGCGGGCACACCGGTGTGCGTGGCTGACATGAATGTGCCTCCTTACGCCTTCGCCCATGCTCACCCATCATGGGGTTACGCACAAGCAGTAACCACCACGAGGGATGGTCATGAGCGCTCGGAACAAGGAAATGGTGCTCCACTTCTACGAGGAGCTGTTCGGCCGCGGCAATCTCGCCGTGATCGACGAGTACCTCGGCGACGAGTACATCCAGCACAACCCGCACGCCCCGAACGGCGCCGACGCCCTGCGCGGCTTCGTGACCGGCTTCCGGCAGCGTTTCCCCGGGCTGCGCCACACGATCGTGCACGCCATCGCCGAGGACGACCTGGTCCTGCTCCACAGCAAGGCCGAGCTTGCGCCGGGCACCGTGCAGGGCGTGGCCGACCTGTTCCGGGTCCGGGACGGCAAGGTCGTCGAGCACTGGGACGTGCTGCAGGAGATGCCGGAAACCACCGCCGGCGGCAACGACGTGTTCGCCACGCTGAGTGCTCCGGGCGGCCCCGAGTCGTCCACCGCGGAGAGCAAGAAGGTCGTCACGGCGCTGTTCACCGAATTGGCCGAAGGCCGGGACCCGACCGCCTGGGACCGGTACGCCGCCGAGCCGTACTACGAGCACAACCCGACGCAGCCCAACGGCCTGGCGGCGGCCAAGGCGGCCTTCGCGGCGGCGTTCGAGAACCCGCACTTCAGCATGGGCCTCAAGCGAGTCATCGCCGAGGGCGACCAGGTGGCCGTCCACCACGACCTGAAATTCGCGGCGGACGGCCCGGGAGCCGCCGTCATCGACATCTTCCGCGTCCGCGACGGCCGCGTCGTCGAGCACTGGGACATAGTCCAGCCGATCCCGGCCACCTCGGCCAACGACAACACGATGTTCTGACCGCGGAGGTCTTGGCCGCCGGCGGCGGGCGCCGCCGCGGGGTACTAGCGCGCCGGGATCTCGGTTGATGCGGTTGCGGCTGCCGGGTGAAGAACGCGGGGAGGTGGATCAGGAGCAGGGCGGGCAGAGCGATCAGTGCGATGAGGGCCCGGTATCTGACGGCCGGGTCGTGGGCGCCAAAGGTCAGGGCACAGCCGAGGTTGGCGACAGTGGGTGTCCAGCAGGCGTACCAGGCCCACCGGTGCCGGTGCCGGCTGATACGGCTCAACGCCCTGGTGCTGGTGGTGGCGCTGGCCGTCGGTGTTCGCCCCGCGGTTCGAGCGGACATTGCCGAGTCCCGGCAATCCTGACGTACCGATCGTATCCGGCTGTCTCCGCGTGCCCGGCCGGCCCCGTGGGCACCATGGAGGCATGACCAAGCCAACTGACAAGATCGCCAAGTTCGCCCGAAGTCCGCGCGGTCAGCGGCTGCTGCAGCAGGCGCAGGCCTATGCCGCCCGCCCGGAGAACCAGCGCCGCCTCGCCCAACTACGGGAGCGGCTCGCCGCCCGAGGCCGCACCCAGGGTCGCTGACCGATGCCGTCGAAGCGACCCGCCGTCGCCCGCATCGCCCGGACCGGCGGCGGCGTGGTCCTGCTGGCCGTCGGTGCCGCCCTGCTGGTGCTGCCCGGCCCCGGACTGCTTGTCATCGCGGCCGGGCTGACGCTGCTCGCCGCGGATCACGACTGGGCGCGTCGCATGCTCAGCAGGGTGCGGCGGCGGCGCCCGCCGTCCGGTGACCGAGTCCAGGACGGCCGGGAGGAACGCGCCACGCCGAACGCGGAACGCGTCCCTTCCGCTCGTCTCGAACGGATCAGACCGGCCGCGGCCCGGGTTTCCCACGACGATGAGTGACCTGCAGGGCCTGGCCGGATGGGTGGCGTCGGTCATCGAGGCGCTCGGCGAGTTCGGTGTCGGCCTGCTTGTCGCGCTGGAGAACGTGGTGCCGCCGATCCCCAGCGAGGTCGTGCTGTCCCTGGCCGGCTACCTGGCCTCGACGGGCCGGGTGAGCCTGGTGCTGGTACTGACCGCGGCGACCGCGGGCTCGGTGGCCGGCGCACTCGTGCTCTACGGCCTGGGCCTGCGGTTGGGCGAGGAGCGGCTGCGCCGGTGGCTCGACCGGATCCCGCTGGTCGACCCGGCCGATCTCGACAAGGCCGACCAATGGTTCGAGCGACACGCGCGCCGTGCCGTGCTCTTCGGGCGGTGCGCTCCGGTCGTACGCTCGCTCGTCTCTGTCCCCGCCGGCGCCAATCGCATGCCTCTCGGCCGATTCGTGGTTTTCACCGCGCTCGGCAGCGGCCTGTGGAACACCCTCTTCGTCGGGCTCGGGTATCTGCTCGGCGAACGCTGGCGAGACGTGGAGCGGTACAGCCACTGGTTCGACTACGCGCTGGGCGCGTTCTTCCTAGGTGCCGTCGCCTGGTGGGTAGTCAACAAACGGCGGCGCGCGGCCGCCGCCCATGGCGACCGCCCGCCGCGATCAGCTGCGGGTTCCGGCTCGCGAGAAGTCGGTGTCGGCGTCGCGACCCGCAGCGCTGGTGCACCCAGCCCTCAGCTGCACGAAGCCATGCCGCCAGAATGCGCCCTCCTGTCCGATCAGGCGAAGGATGACACTGATCGGCCGAAAGCGGTGGCCCCGCCCGGCTCGCTGACCGACAGTTGAGGGAGCGAGTCCGGCCGGCCCATGGAGTGGCCCGATGTCGTACGACCCTCATCCGCAACGCCGCCCCCCGTTGAAGCCGCTGTACGCCGTCCTGCTCGGGGTCGGCGCGATCGTCGTGCTGCTCGTCGTCGGCGCCGCGGCGCAGCGCTACACCACCAAGGCCGCCACCGCCCCGCCCGCCGAGTCCGCCAAGACCACGCCGGCCGCGCCGGCGACCCCGGGGGTCGGGGCCGCCGTGCGGGACGGCAAGTTCGAGTTCGTCGTCTCCCAGGTCGACTGCACGCAGACCACGCTGGGCGCGGAGCAGTTCAAGCGCACCGCGAAGGGCAAGTTCTGCGTCGTCAGCCTGTCCGCCCGCAACATCGCCGGCGGGGCGCAGTTCTTCCTCAGCTACGCGCAGAAGGGCTTCGACGCGGCCGGTGCCGAGTACGGCGTCGACGAGATCGCCGACCTCTACGTCAACCGCGACACCAAGACGTTCCTGGACCGGGTCGCCCCCGGCGAGCGGGTGGCTGGCAAGATCGTCTTCGACGTCCCGAAGGCGGTCACGCTGACCACCCTCGAGCTGCACGACTCGCTGCTGTCCGGGGGCGTGAAGGTCAGTTGCCGGTGATCGACCAGTGCCACGGCTCCGACGGCAGGTTCTCGAAGCCGTACCTGCTCGCGTTCGCGGCCAGCCACTGGTAGGCGACGCTGTCGTGGTTGGGGATGGCCCGGCCGCCGTACGTCAGGTCGACGGCCAGCCCGATCTCGTGCAGCGAGTGTCCCGGGATCGCGGTCGGCACCCGGCAGGAGGAGGCCGGCGCGGTCCAGATGTCCGGGCAGCCGTTGGTGACGCGCAGCTTGATCTGCTGTTCCTTGGTGCGGAAACCGCCGCCGGACATCGGCACGCCGGCCTTCGCCGCATCGTCGATCATGTGCTGGAAGGCGTATGCGATGGTCTTGTTGACGGTGATCCCGTAGACCTGGGTGGTGTCGTCGATCGTGAAGGTCGCCCGGGTGTCGGTGACCACCTGGCGGGCGAGCTGGGCGGCCCGTGCGGCGGCGTCCGGGTCGTAACCGCCGAAGGCCGCGATCTTCTGCTCGGCGTTGCGCACCGCCACATTCGCCGCGTGCCAGGCGTCGTTGGCCGCGGCCAGCTTCGCCGTGGCGGTGCGCAGGCGGGTCTGCGCGGTGCGCAGCGTGACCACCGACCGGTTCAGATCCGCGCTGCGCTGTCGCTCGGCGGCCAGCTGCCGGCGGCGCTCGATCGAGGTCTTGGCCGCCTTCCGGGCGGCGCTGGCCGTGGCGTACGCACGCCTGGCTTTGAGGTTTGCGGAAGTTGCCATCGTGACCGAGGCCTGGGCCGCGCTCTGCGAGATGATCGCCTCGCCGATCGCGACCTTACTGGTGATCACGGTGCGCCGCAGGTCGGGCAGCATGGCGCGGAGCTTGACGATCTCCGGGCTGCCGTTGAACGCCGTGTACATCAGCGACGACCAGGTCTTGGCCGCGGCGGGCACGACGGCATCGGCCGGTTGCGCCGAGACCCCGACGATCGGAGTGGTGGCCAGCACGGCGGCCACGATGGCCCGGTACTTCCGCACGCGAATCCTCCCCAGGATGTGCCGGAGGCCCGCACCGGAAGGCACGGGCCTCTTCTACGCCGGAAGCAATCGGCCGCCGGCGTGGCTACTGAAGGGGTTCGGTCAGCTCAGGGCGAACTTCTGCGCTCCGCTACCGTTGCAGTCGTAGATCTGCAACCGAGTGCCGTTGGCCGTGTTGCCGCCGGGGGAGTCGAGGCACCGGCCGGATTGCGGGTTGCGCAGCGAGCCGTCGGCCTGCTGCTGCCAGTTCTGGCCGCCGACGCCGTTGCAGTCCCAGAGCTCGACCGGGGTGCCGTTCGCGGTGCCGTTGCCGTTGATGTCCAGGCAGCGGCCGAGCGTGCGGAGCGCGCCGTTGCCCAGGTGCACCCAGTGCTGGTCGATCGCGTACGACTGGCAGTCCCACAACTGCACCGCGCTGCCGTTGCCGCCGGTGTCGTCGGCCGCCACGTCGACGCACTTGCCGCCCGGCCCGGCCGCCGGGCCGCCGCCGTCGACCGCGAACTTCTGCGCTCCGCTGCCGTTGCAGTCGTAGATCTGCAGCCGGGTGCCGTTGGCGGTGTTGCCGCTGGGAGAGTCGAGGCACCGGCCGGATTGCGGGTTGCGCAGCGAGCCGTCGGCCTGCTGGAGCCACCTCTGGCCGCCGACCCCGTTGCAGTCCCACAGTTCGACCTGGGTGCCGTTGGCCGTGCCGTTGCCGTTGATGTCCAGGCAGCGGCCGAGCGTACGCAGGGAATTGTCGGCGTAGTGCGTCCAGTGCTGGTCCGAGGCGTACGACTGGCAGTCCCACAGCTGCACGGCGGCCAGGTTGCCGCCGGTGTCGTCGGCGGCCACGTCCACGCACTTGCCGCCGGGCCCGGTGACCGTGCCGGCCGGCCCGTTCGGCACGCTGGTCTGCCCCGAGTAGCCGACCGCGACGACGTTGGCCTGCACCGCGTTCTCGGCCGTGTCGGTGGGGTAGCCGGCGGTCATCGCGCCCTCGAACCAGGTGCCCCGGTTGCGGTTGCTGTTGTCGCCGCCGATGCCCAGGATGATGCCGCCCTCCTGGTGCATCGGGCGGTACCCGGGCTTGTCCGTCGGCAGCGAGCCGCTCCACCACGTGCTGAGTCCGCCGGATTGCGAGTTTCCACCCTTTATTGCGTACGTCGTTTGCCCGTCGTTCTTCAGCACCGCCGTGACGAAGGCCGACTTGTTGCCGGCGTTGGCCGTATTGGAGCCGTTCGCGCCCTGGAACATGCCGTTCTCCATATCCGCCTCGACCCACGGTCCGGAGCCGGTGCACGGCTGGAAGTAGCAGGTCGTGGCGATGCTGACCGCGTCCATGTGGCCGTTGCCGGTGTCGTAGGGCGTCGATTCGGCGTTGCCGTAGTCGAAGCAGCAGTCCGAGTTGACGTGGGTGCCGCTGGCGACCATGTACACGCCCTCGGCCTGACCGTTGACCGCGACACCCGAGGCAACCCCGGTGAAGCGATAGCCAATTCCCGGCGAAACCCAGATTCCGTACGCCTTGTGGCCGCCCGCGGTCACCGCGATCTCGCTCGCGTCGGCGCCGCGGTCGCCGCTGCCGGCCCCGCCGTCGGGCGCGATCGACAGGTCGTTGTGCCGGCCGGTCTGGTCGTAGATCCTGGTGATCCGGCAGGTCGTGCCGTTGCAGAAGGCGTCGTGGTCGCCGGCGTTGACGTAGCCGCCGGTCGCCAGCAGCCCGACATCGTGGGTGGCGCCGTCGGAGGCGCGGGTGAGCTGGTAGAGCGCCCCGCCGTAGGACGCGAGCAGGGCGCGCACGGTGCTGTGCGCGGCGACGCAGGGCGTCCCGGCGGCGGCGTAGCTATCACAGGGCAGGGAGGCGGCCGCCGGGGCCGCCGGTGCCGGGACGACAAGCAGGAGGGCGGCGAGGAATCCGCGCATGGGGAGTCGCTCCTCATCGAAGTATTTAACTGTGTTGACAGTCTTACTCCGGCCCCTACCGCGCCGTCGATAAAGTCGCGTCACTTAGGTACCGTCTGCACCGGGCAAGAGGCGCTTGGGGGCAAGAAACATGGGCATGGTCGGCTTCACGGACAACTACCAGGACCGGTCGACGCAAGAGGGCTACCAGTTCGAGTTCTACTGCGAGCGCTGCGGCAACGGGTACACGTCGTCGTTCAAGCGCTCGGCGATGAACTTCGGCGGCAAGCTGCTGCGGATGGGCGGCGACCTGCTCGGCGGCGAGCTCGGCCGGCGCGCCTCCGAGCTGGGCTGGGACGCCAACTGGCTGCGGGACGGCACCCGCGGCCCGGCCTGGGACAAGGCGCTGCAGAACGCGGTCGAGGAGATCCGGCCCAACTTCAACCAGTGCCACCGCTGCGGCGAGTGGGTCTGTCACCAGGTCTGCTGGAACGACGAGCGCGGCGTCTGCGTGAACTGCGCCCCCAAGCTCGACCAGGAGATCGCCGGCATCCAGGCGAGGGCCCAGGTCGAGCAGCTCAACACCAAGATCCGTACGGTCGACTGGACGCAGGGCACGAACTACGACTCGACGGCGGTGGGCCGCTGCCCGTCCTGCTCGAACGAGACCGGCGGCGGCAAGTACTGCCAGCACTGCGGCACCCCGCTCGCGGCCGCCCCGGAGGCGAAACGCTTCTGCGGCCAGTGCGGCACCCAGGTGAACGCGAGCGCGATGTTCTGCACCGGCTGCGGTTCCTCAACCGCCTGACGGCAGCAGGGTCAGGCAGCGATCCGGGCTCTCCACGTGGGCGTTGTGACCGAGCGCGGCCAGCGTCACCACCGGGACACCCCACCCCGCCAACCGGGAGTCGGTGTTCATCGGGTCACGCGCGCCGCGCGCCGGCGTCACCACCGCCGTCGACCGCGCCACCAGGCCGCCCAGCCCGTGCAGGAGCAGCACGCGGAGCGCCACCTACGCGCCGCCCTGGGCCTCGATCGAGACCGGCTGCCACTCGCGCCACTCGGCGAGGCGGGACTCGTAGTCGGCGGTCGCGATGCCCAGCGGCACCTCGCCGAAGAAGACCCGTAGCGGCGGGTTCTCCGCGTCCACGATCTTCAGGATCGCCGCGCGGGTGGCGGCCGGGTCGCCGGGGCTGGAGACCCGCTTGCGCCGGCCCTCGGCGGCCACCTCGCGGACCTTCTCGTAGGTGGGCGAGGGCGTCGCGTGCTTGGCCGAGGAGCCGCCCCAGTCCGTGCTGTACGCGCCCGGCTCGACCAGCGTCACCTTGATCCCGAACAGCGCGACCTCCTGCGCCAGCGCCTGGCTGATGCCCTCGAGCGCCCACTTGGACCCGTTGTAGATGCCGATGTTCGGAAACGCGGAGACCCCGCCGATCGAGGACACCTGGATGAGGTTGCCGCCGCCGCTCTCCCGCAGGTAGGGCAGCGCGCCCTGGGTGACCCACAGCGCCCCGAAGACGTTCGTCTCGAACTGCGCGCGGGCCTCCTGCTCGGTGATCTCCTCGATCATGCCGAACTGGCCGTAGCCGGCGTTGTTCACCACCACGTCGAGGCGGCCGAAGTGGTCGTACGCCCGGGCCAGCGCCGCCAGCACAGCTTGCCGGTCGGTGACGTCCAGCGCCATGGTCAGCACCCGGTCGCCGTAGCGGGCGGCGAGGTCGTCGAGGGAAGAGGCGTCGCGCGCGGTCGCCGCCACGCGGTCGCCGCGGTCGAGCGCGGCCTCGGCCCACTCCCGTCCGAAGCCGCGCGACGTGCCGGTGATGAACCAGGTCCTGGCCATGCGAGCGTCCTAACTGCCGTAGATGCGGGTCGGGGTGATCAGCACGGCCGTCCGGCGCTGGGCCAGCATCGTGCGGTCGTACTCGTCCCAGTTGTCGTGGGTGCCGCCGGCCGCCGTGAAGATCTCGCGCAGCAGCAGGCGCAGGCCCTCCGCGTCGACGCCGGGCGCCGGATCGTCCGGGCCGATCAGCGACGCCTGCCCCTCGACGGTCGCGTACCGCCAGCCGCTGCGGAACGCGACGGCCAACTGGGGGCGCGCCCGGAGGTTGGCGAGCTTCACCGCCCCGTACGTCACGAAGGCCAGCCGATCACCGACGATCCCGGTGTTGACCAGCGAGGACTGGATGGACTGGTCGGCCCGCAGGGTGGAGACGATCGCGAGGCCGGTCTCCTGGCGGCTGAGCTCCCAGGCGGCGGTCAAAGTCAAACCCACCCCCAAAGCCTAGACGTACGCCGGGAAACCGCACCGTACTGTGGGACGCGTGCGTGACGCGGGCCCGGTGCTGAGCAGAACCGCCGAGCTCGGGCCCTACTTCGCCTGGGAGCCGTGGGACGGCGACGCGGTGCGCTGGCGGCCGTTCGCCGACCTGCTCGACGTGGCGGTGGTGGCCGAGCGGGTCGGGGTGGCGCGGCGGACGCTGATCGCGATGAGCGGGCTCGGCGAGGACGAGGTGGGTGAGCGCGAGGTCGCCTCGATCACCTTTCTCGGGTGGGCGGCGCGGCTGGTCTCGCCGCTGCTCGGGGCGGTCGCTACGGGTGCGGCGTTGCCGTTGCCGGAAATCGGGCAGCTGCGCTGGCGGGAGGTTCCCGGCGGGCCACTTCCCCTCGCGTACGGGGAAATGGGTCTCTTGGAAGTTTCGGGGTTGACCGGCCCGGAGATCGCCGAGGCGGTCGGCGGGCTGCCGGCGCTGGTGCCGATGGTGGCGGTGTTCGCCGACCGGTTCCACCTGCCCGAGCACCTGCTCTGGGGCAACGTGGCGTCGGCGCTGGGCGGCGCGGCCGGGATGATCGCGGACGCCGAGCCGGAGCACGCCGGACGGGCCGCGGAGGTGGTGGCGGCGCTGCTGGAGCGGGCGCCGCTGGCCGGCACGGCGCAGCTGGAACGGCCGGATCAGCGGCGCGAGCGGTGGTTCCTCGTACGCCACAACTGCTGCCTCTACTACCGGATCCCCGGCGGCGGCACGTGCGGCGACTGCGTGCTGACGCCGGAGGAGGTCCGGCGCCAGCAGTGGCAGCGGGTGCTCAGCCGTTGACGAGCGCGGGCGCCGGGCGGGCCGCCGAGCCTGCCAGCAGCCGCTCGGCCATCGGCGCGAAGACCAGCCCGATCGTCGCCCAGAGGACGAGCTGCGCCCCGATCGAGTAGAACCGGAAGTGGAACAGCACGTCGGCCGGGAAGCCCGGGAATACGATCTTGCCGGTCGGGTCGGTGAGCGGCTCCGGCGTCTCGGCGACCCGCGGCAGGACCAGCATCACGATCCCGGTCGCCAGGATGAAGACGCCCCCGGCGATCAGCGACGCGTTCCACGTGCCGAAGCGCGCCCGCAGCCGCTTGCCCAGCCACACCGTCAACACCAGCAACAGGATCGACGCGACCACCATCAGCAGGTAGTACGAGCTGCGCTGCCGGATGGTGTCCTCGTCGCCGATCGCCGGCGGGTTGGCCGGATACTTGAGGAACGGCACCAGGTAGATGCCGAGAAAACCCCCGCCGGCCACGAGCAGGGCGAGCGAGCGGGGGCGCAACCGCCCGGTGCGTCCGAGACAGATGGCGTACGCCACGGCGAACAGCAACCCCATCGCCACCCCGAACAGGATCATGCCCACGCCGATCCCGACGTTGCCCTGCACGGCCCGGGAGAAGACCTCGCCGTGCTCGTGCGGGGCGATGCCGGCGGCCGAGTTCAGCGCCTCCTGCGCGTGGTCACGGCCGTCCTCGTAGTCGATCGCCTGCTGGATCTGCGGCTCGGCGAAAATGCGGGCGAACACGAAGGCGAGCAGCCCACCGATGGCGCCGGCCAGCAGGCCCCGCCATATGATCCGCTTCTCCATGGCTCAGTGGCAGGGGAAACCGAGGAAGTGGCGAGCGTCGTGCACGAACTCGTGGACGTGCGTGTCGCTGCCGAACACCGAGACCGCGCCCTGGTCGACGCCGATGAAGTAGTACAGCGCGATCGCGAACAGCGCGGCGCCGGCCAGCCAGAGCACCGCCCGGGAGCCGGGAATGACCAGCGGGGTGGCGGCCGTGGTGGGGTGCGGCATAGAGCTCATGAAAGCCTCCTTGGGGATCGTGCGTCCCTCGTGCGGATGGGGCATGGGCGGCGGGTGAGTATCTGACTTCCGGCGCGATGCCGGCTCACAGTGGCGCGACCGTGCTGGACAACCTTTCGGGGGGACCCAGCTTCCTCACACCGACCCGAGACTGACCCTATGTCCCGCCCATCCGGGCCGTCAACGCGGGCCCTCTCGGCGGGTCGGCAGCGGGCGGTCGCCCGGCAACACCCACTGGCGGTCGATGCGGCCGTCGACCAGCACGAGGACGGCGATGCCGCCACGCGTGCCGTCCGACCAGGTGCCGGCGACGGTCTGCCGGGCCACGTCGACGACCAGGTCGCCGTGCCACGGATGGGCGCCGGCCACCGCCGCCGCCAGGGCCGCCCGGTCGAGCTCGCCGGCGCCGGGACCGTCCGGCAGCGGCGAGCGGCCGGCCTGGGAGACGCTCGTCCAGTTCGCCACGACGAGGCCGTCGCGCAGCACGTTGACGTCGGCGCCGCTGCGAACCGTGCCGTCCCGGTGGGTGACGTCCCACGTGTAGGCGACCCGATCGGCTCCGTCGACCACCAGGGTGCGTGGGGCGAAGAGGTTGCCGACGTCCCGCTGATACTTCCGGACGAACGCCTCGGTCTCCGCCGGGCCGACGACCTGGTCCAGACCGGGCGTCTGCGCGGACCATTGCCGGCCACCGTCGGCGACAAGCCGGTGGGCGAGCGACGCGTCCTCGTTCCACATCCGGCACCACCGGACGGGCATCTGCTCAGGTGTCATGCCCGCCACCCTGGTGCCCACCGGCGACACCGTCCTGTCGGTGTTTGGCGGCCATACCGAAGGCACGTGCTTGTCCCCTGCGCGACAGCGTCGGCCTCTCCGACTCCACCCTCTCCAAACAGCTCACCACCCTGGCCGACGCCCGCGATCAGTAGCAGGTCACCGCGGACAGATCGGCCGCGTAGCCGCCGTGGTTCTGGTAGTAGGTGAGCACGCTCTTGAAGTCGGCGCAGCGGGCCTTGAGGGTGGCGGACGAGGCCCCGGTGCCGTTGACGGCGCGGGTCACCTGGGCCATGTTGAGCCGGTCCGCCGGCGTGTTGAGGTCGTGCGTGACGGTCCAGTACCAGCGGGCGATCTCGGCGCTGTAGGCGACCGAACGGGCGTCCTCGCGGTTGTTGACGAAATCGTGCTGGAAATAGCTGCCGGCCGCGGCGTAATTGGCCTTGAGGGTGAGCTGGATGTAACCGCGGCCGCAGTACGGGTAGTACGAGGTCTTCGACGTGCAGCCGATTTCGAGCCGGTTGTACTGCACCGCGCTCTCGGCCTTGAGCGTCGACAGGAAGGCGGCCACCCGTGCCGGGCTGTTGATGTTGCCGCGTCGCATCGCGGCGTTGAGCGAGGCCAGGCCGTCGG
Organism: Actinoplanes subtropicus; assembly: GCF_000721705.1. Lineage (GTDB taxonomy): Bacteria > Actinomycetota > Actinomycetes > Mycobacteriales > Micromonosporaceae > Actinoplanes > Actinoplanes subtropicus. The sequence goes on along the minus strand of NZ_JOJL01000006.1, from coordinate 24,674 downwards.
TGACGGCGGCCGTCGGGCTGATCCCGAGCGCCTCCTTGAGCAGTGCCGGCGTCACCGTCGCGTCGGCCGGCAGGGTGCTGCCGGAGTCGCCGGAGTACACGACCCGCCCGTAGTAGGCGGCGGCCCCGAAGGCGAACACACCGCCGTCCCCGGCGACCATGAGGTAGCCATCGTTGCGGATCCCGCCCATGCCGACCACGGGCTTCTGCAGGTGCTGGCCGCCCATCGACCCGTAGAACCGGGCATCCCCGTAGGCGAAGATGCCGCCGTCGGCGCCGACCAGCCAATAGCCCTTGCCCGTCGGCGTGGCCGCGATGCCCACCACCGCCGCGTTCAGCGGCTTGCCACCCATCGACCCGAAGAACTGAGCGTCCCCGAAAGCGAAAATGCCGCCGTCCGCGCCCACCAGCCAATAGCCCTGGCCGGTCGGCGTCGCGGCGATGCCGCGGACGGGAGCGTTCAGCGGTTTGCCACCCATCGAGCCCTTCGGCACGGCGTCACCGAACGCGAACACCCCACCGTCGGCGGCGACGAGCCAGTACCCCTTGCCGGTCGGGGTGGCCGCGATCGAGGTCATCGGCGCGTTGAGGGCATGCCCGCCCATGGATCCGTAGAACTGCGCGTCGCCGAAGCTGAACACCCCGCCGTCACCCGCCACGACCCAGTAACCCAGCCCGGTCCTGCTGGCGGCGACGGCCACCGGGGGCTTGGTCGTGGTGACGTCGGCGGAAGCCGACTCGGCCGCGGCGACGAGCCCGCCGGCCAGCGCCACGGCGGCCGCCAGCACGACGGCCGACCCCGTCCGCCGGCGACGGGACAACAATTGATTCATGGAGCGATCTCCTCAGGAATTGCCCGCGGAAGGTTGGAAGGCAAATACAACAAATGACGACCGCCCGGGAAAAGGATTACGAAGGAGTTCGGCACCCGCGGCCGCGGAAGGGAGACGGTGCGTCATCCCCGCGCGATGAGCGGCCTAACCCTTCCGGGTAGACGGGTGCCTTTGGCAGGATGGGCGGATTCGGTTGAGGGGACGGAGCATCGATGCGTGCCGTGTGGATCACCAAGGCGGGCGGACCGGAGGTTCTGGCGGTACGGGAGAGCCCCGACCCGAAGCCCGGAGCGGGCGAGGTGCGCATCGCGGTTCGCGCCGCCGGGCTGAACTTCGCGGAGGTCATGGCGCGGCAGGGACTGTATCCGGACGCGCCGAAGCCGCCGTGCGTCGTCGGGTACGAGGTGGCCGGCGTGATCGACACCCTCGGCGCCGAGGTCACCGGTCTCGAGGTGGGGCAGCGGGTGCTCGCGCTGGTGCGGTTCGGCGGCCACGCCGAGTCGGTGTGCGCGCCCGTGGAGCGGGTGCTGCCGATGCCCGACGACCTCAGCTTCGTCGACGGGGCCGCGCTGCCGGTGAACTATCTGACGGCGTACCACATGCTGTTCCGGGTGTCGCAGTTGCGACCGGGCATGCGGGTGCTGGTGCACATGGCGGCCGGCGGCGTCGGCATCGCGGTGCTCCAGCTGTGCCGGACCGTGCCGGGGGTGGTCACCTTCGGCACGGCGTCGGCCGCCAAGCATGACGTGCTGCGCGAGGAGGGGTGCACCCACCCGATCGACTACCGGACCGAGGACTATCCGGCGCGGGTGCGGGAGCTCGCCGGCGGCGAGGGTGTGGACCTGGTGCTGGACCCGCTGGGCGGCCGCGACTGGAAGCGCGGGCTCGGCCTGCTGCGGCCGGTCGGGCAGCTGATCGCGTACGGCTTCGCCAACCTCAACGCCGGCGAGCGCCGCAGCGTACGGCGGCTGGTCGGGCAGTTCAGCGGTGTGCCGGTGCTGTCCCCGTTCACCATGATGAACCGCAACCGGACGGTCAGCGGCGTCAACCTGGGCCACCTGTGGGGCCGGCCCGATCTGCTGAACGAGGAGCTGACCGCCCTGCTCGAGCTGTGGAGCGCGGGCGCCGTCAAGCCCCGCATCGACGGCGTGTACCCGTTTGCGGAGGCCGCCGCCGCGCACCGCCGGATCGGCGAGCGCGGCAACATCGGCAAGGTCGTCCTGGTTCCCTGACCGGAACGTCAGACATTCGATTGCTCCGGAAATAGCTCATTTCGTCTGTTGGAATAGCGTGGTGGGGCGAAGAGAGCGAGCCGGCCTGCCGCTGTGGGGGTGCTACCTCGCGGCGCTGACCGTCGCGGTGATCGGCTACTTCGGCACCCCGGACTCCTGGATCCAGACCATCTGCTACGACTCGGTCGCGGTGTCCGGGGTGGTGGCCATGGTGACCGGGGTACGCCGCACCGGCCCGACGGCGGCCGGCCTGTGGCTGATGTTCGCGGGCTGCCAGCTGATCACGGTGTGCGGCGACTTCACGTACGCCCTGTACGCGCGCTACCTGCACTCCTCGCCCTACCCGGCGCCGGCCGACGTGCTGTATCTGACCGGCGGCGTCCTGGAGGTCGTGGTCCTGGTCCTGGTGCTGCGGCGGCGGGTGCCCGAGCGGGACGCGGCGGGCGTGATCGAGGCGATGATCATCGCTGGGGCGTTCGCCCTCGTCGCGTGGGTCTACCTGATGAAGCCGGTCACCCAGTCCACCGAGCTGACCACCGCCGGGAAGCTGGTCGCGATCGGCTATCCGGTGCTCGATCTGCTGTTGCTGGCGCTGCTCGCCCGCATGCTGGTCGGCGGTGGCGCCCGCAACGGTGCCTACCGGCTGCTCGCCGCCGGCATGATCAGCTACCTGGCGGCCGACTACGCGTGGGCGCTCACCGACCACTTCGAGTTCGAGGCCGGCACGTTCGCCAGCCACCTGATGGACGCCGGCTACCTGTTCGCCTTCGGTCTGTACGGCGCGGCCGGCCTGCATCCCGGGATCTGCGACCTGGCCGCGCCGGTGCGGCTGGCCGACCGGCGCTTCTCGCGGTGGCGGCTGACCCTGCTCACCACGGCCACGATGATCGCGCCGCTGTTGCTCGCGGCGCAGGCGAGGCAGGCCGACAACCACGTGACCGACGCCCCGGCGATCGTGGTCGGCTGCGTGGGGATGTTCCTGCTCGTGGTGGCCCGGATGGCGGTGCTGATCCGGCAGGTCGAACGGCAGTCGTCGGTGCTGGAGCGGCAGGCGGCGGAACTGACCGAGCTGGCCCAGCGCGACGCGCTGACCGGCCTGGCCAACCGGCGGGCGTGGGAGCTCGCGCTGCCGCTGGCGCTGGACCACGCGCGGCGCGACGGGAGCTCGCTGGTCCTCGCGGTGCTGGATCTCGACTTTTTCAAGCGGTACAACGACGAGCACGGGCACCAGGCCGGCGACCGGCTGCTGAAGGAGGCCGCCGCGGCCTGGGCGAGCGGGCTGCGCCGCAGCGACCTGCTGGCCCGCTACGGCGGCGAGGAGTTCGCGCTGCTCCTGCCGAACGGCGACGGCGAGCACGCGGTCGAGCTGCTGGACCGGCTGCGACCGCTGACGCCGTCGGCACAGACCTTCTCCGCGGGCGTCGCCGTCTGGGACGGCCAGGAATCGTCCGACGCGCTCTTCGCCCGCGCGGACGCGGCGCTCTACGAGGCCAAACACGACGGCCGCAACCGGGCGGCACTCGCCGCCGCCTGACCGCCCTGAGGTAGAGCCAGCTCTACCGCACGGGTAGGGCAGCCTCACCCGGTTGTGCTATCTCCTGCACCATCGCGCTCGGAGCGGCCCTTCTTTACCGTCGTCCCATGCGATTTCGACCGATCACGACAACTGATGCCGCCGAACCAACACCGGATGCCGACCGCAAAACTGTTCGGCTGCATTCGAAGTCCGTGATCGGGTTGCTGCTGGCGGCCGGCGCGGCTTTGGCGGCAGCATTCGAGCCCGCCCCCAGGGCCCTCCCGATGCCAGCCATCGGGGCTTACAATATGGCGAAACTGCAGGACGCCCTCGGGCGCGCTCTCGTCGAATATTGGCAAAGCGGATCCCGGGCGCTCCCCGCCAGTCTGACAGCGCTGGTCGGCTACTGGTTCGAATGGCATGCGATCAAGGTGGCAATCAGCGCGTCGTTGGTCATCGTCCTGGCCCTGCTCAGCGCCGGGCTGTGGCAGAGATACCTGCGTGGCCGGCCCTGGTACGCGGCGATCGCCACAGGCGCAACGGTGTCGACGGTTTTCGTCATTGGGGTGCTATCGGTGAACATCCAGGTGACGGCCCTACCTCTGATCCCGTTGCTCGGGGTGCTACCCGGTAGAACCGCCGACGGAAAACTCGCACAGGCTTTGAGTCAGATGCACGAAGGGCTGACGAAATCGGCCGGCCCGCACGCCGGTTCCCCTGCGCTGACGGTGCTGCTCGGCGAGGTCGAGCGATATTACTGGGTCACGGCGGCGATTTTCGCCACGCTGATGGTGGCAGCCGGCCTGGCGAGCGCCTATTTCTGGAAGCGGCGTATCGCCGGCGACCCGAGCGCCACCCGGGTCAGATTCATGCACAGCACACACGGTGTCATCACGGCCCTGACCGCATGTCTGCTGCTGCTCATGGCAGTGGCCGGTGCACTCTCGGCGCTGGAGCCCGCCACCTCGCTGCTCGGCATCATCGGTGCGGGCTGACACCGCTCGCGTCGTAGGGTCGTGACCGTGGCGACGAGCGTGTGGCGGGCGATGGCGGGCAACCCCGTCCGATTCGTCCTGTCGCGATGGCCATGGCGCAGCCTGGCCTATGTGGTCAGTAGCGTGGCGGTCATCTCGATCATCTGGCTGGCCGTTTTGCCGCTGCTGCTGTTTCCGCCGCTGCTGCTGCTCGTCGGCATACCGATCGGGACGCTGGAGCGCCTCCGGCTCGGGTTCCTGGAGCCGGTGGTGGTCCGCGACCCGCACGCTCCCGCGCCTCCGAGCGGCTGGGCGTGGGTGCGGCGGCGGGTGACCGAGGCTGCCACCTGGCGCGAACTCGGTTATTGCGCGTGCCTGCTGTCGGTGCTTGCGCTCCTCGACCTCGCCGCGGTGCTCGTCCTGTTCATCTGCCTCGTGGTGGTGGCGCTGCCGCTGTTGGTCGGGTCGGGCGCGGACGTCCGCTTCGCGGTGGGCACCTGGACGGTCGAGACCGTCGGGCAGGCATGCGCCGTCGCCGGTCTGGCCGGGGCGCCCGCGACGGTGGTCACCCTGTACGGCATCAGCGTGCTCGGCGGTGCCCAGGCCGCCTTCGCCAAGTGGCTGCTCGCGCCCACCGGCACCGAGCTGAACCGCCAGGTCGAGGAGCTGGCCCGGTCGCGCAGCCGGTTGGTCAACGCGTTCGAGGCCGAACGCCGTCGGATCGAGCGGGACCTGCACGACGGCGCGCAGCAACACCTGGTCCTCCTGACGATGAAGCTGGGCCTGGCCGAGCGGCATCTGGCCGACGCGGGCGGACGCGCCGGCGAACTCGTCGGCGAGGCACACGAGCAGGCCCGGCTGGCACTCACGACCCTCCGGGACCAGATCCGCGGCATCCATCCTCAGATCCTCACCGATCTCGGGCTGGCCGAGGCGGTACGCGAACTCGCCGAACGGTGCCCGATTCCGGTCGAGGCCGACCTCGACCTGCCCGGCCGGCTGCCGGCCGAGATCGAGTCCACCGCCTACTTCGTGGTCTCGGAGGCCCTGACCAACGCGGTACGACACGCGGCAGCCACTCGTATCCAGATCAGTGGCAGACTCGCTGAGCAACGGCTGGCGCTGACGATCGTCGATGACGGCAGGGGCGGCGCCGAACCGTCACTGGGTACGGGCATGCGGGGGCTGGCCGACCGAGTGGCCGTCGTGGCCGGCACCCTGGAGATCAGCAGCCCACGAGGAGGACCCACCACAGTGCGGATCGGCCTGCCGTGTCGCTACGAATAGTGCTTGCCGAAGACGCCACCCTCATGCGGGCCGGACTCGTCAGCCTGCTCGAAGGACTGGGCCACACCGTGGTGGCGGCGGTCGGCGACGGCGACTCGATGATCGCGGCCGCCCGAGAGCACCGACCCGACCTGGTCATCACCGATGTCCGCATGCCGCCCGGTTTCACCGACGAAGGACTGCGCGCCGCGGTGACCCTACGCGCCGGCGACCCGAGCGCTGCGGTCCTCGTGCTGTCGCAGTACGCGGCCACCGCGTACGCCGCTGAACTGCTCGGCCCGTCCGGCCGGGCCGGAGTCGGCTACCTGCTCAAGGACCGCATCGGCGAGGTCGCCGACTTCTCCGACGCGGTGTCGCGGGTCGCGGCCGGCGAGACCGTCATCGACCCCGACGTGGTACGGCAGTTGCTGAACCGCCGACGCACGACCAACCCCCTCGACCGGTTGACCACCCGGGAACGGGAGGTGCTCGGGCAGATGGCCGAAGGCCACAACAACCCGTCCATCGCCCGCACGCTCGAAATCAGCGACGCCGCGGTGGCCAAACACATCGGCAACATCTTCACCAAACTCGAGCTGCCCGAGGCCGACGGCCACCGCCGGGTACTCGCCGTCCTGACTTACCTGCGAAGCTGACCGCACCCGGGTCGGCAGCGACGGCGCGCGAAACACAGCCCGGCCACGACACCCGCACCGTGCCTTCGCGGTCTGGCACGGGCCCCCCGGGGCTGCGCCATGCGTTGTTTCCGTCAGTGTCAGCTGCCGAAATTCCGGAGGCGGGCGTGCGTTCCCTCGTACGCGGTCGCAGTGCCCAGGTATTTCTTCGCCAGCTTGGCGAGCATCGTGTAGTTCGGGTCGCAGACGTTCCCGACCGGCGCGGTGCCGGCCTGGCTGACCAGCTGGTACGCGTCCAGTTGGTCCAGGCCGGTCAGGGCGGCGGTCCAGGTGACCAGGTCGTGCTGGCTCATCCGGTACGCGTCCTCCAGCGGGCGGGCCGAGCCGGCCGACATCAGCGCGTCGTCGGTCTCGAAGCGGGGCGTGGGGGTGAAGACGCCCTTGACGACGTCGAAGATCACGACCGTGTTCATCGCGGCCTCGATGCCGGTGCCGCAGACCTCGCCGTCGCCCTGCCGGCAGTGGCCGTCGCCGAGGGCGAAGAGTGCGCCGGGCACGTTCACCCCGAAGTACGCGGTCACGCCGGCGCGCAGCTCGGGGGTGTCCAGGTTGCCGCCGTGCACGTCGGGGACGATCGTCATGCGGGTCTCGAATGCGGCCGGGGCGACCCCCGCCGTACCGTGCATGGGGTCCAGCGGCATCTCGACGCTGAAGTCGCCTCGCCGGGCGTGATAGCGCACGATGCCCGCGTCGGCGTCCACGTCGTAGCGCCAGACCACCTCGTCCAGCGGCGGCTGCAGGGTGGCCGTGGTGTGGGTGCTGGTCAGCGCCCCGAAGTGCGGGAACGTCGAGGAGACCGCCCAGTCGCGGGCCGGGGTGATCGAGACGAAGTGCACGGCCAGGGTGTCGCCGGGTTCGGCGCCCTCGATGTGGAACGGGCCGGTCACCGGGTTGAGGTAGGGGAACTCGCAGACGACCGAGGGCAGGTCGGTGACGTCGCGGACCCGGCCGCCGAAGCAGTCCTCGGTGTAGAGCGAAACGGCCGTGCCGGGCTTGACGCTCATGACCGGCGACCGCCCGCCGAACGTATACGACAAATCGGAAAAATCGGGTTGATACGACAGCACTATGGCTCCTCGGGCGTAAGGCCGGCCAGCGCGGGGCGGCGGCCGCTGACGTAGAACGAGATCAGGACGAGCACGCCGATGCCCAGCCAGATGAAGCCGAGCCGCTGCGCGGCGATGTTCGCGTTGATCACCACGTAGAGCAGGATCAGGAAACCGATCACCGGTACGGCGAGGTGCCGCAGCCAGTCGCGGCTGTGCCGCCGCACCACGTAGTGGACCACCACCGCGACGTGCAGCGCCAGGAAAGCCGTCATCGCGCCGAAGTTGACCAGCGTCGACAGCAGCGAGATGCCGTCGTCCCGGGTCGCCATGTACAGCCCGAGGGCCAGCGAGACGGCGGCGACCAGCAGCGTCGCGTTGGCCGGAACCTTGTGCTTCTCGTTGATCCGGGCGAGGAAGGCGGGCATCTGGCGGTCGCGGGCCATCGCGTACAGCAGACGGCTGGTCGCCGCCTGCGCGACCAGGGAGTTCGCGAAGCCCCAGGCGATCGCGGTGGCCAGCGCGGTGAGACTGGCGAGCCAGCCGCCCCCGGCCGCGCGGGCGGCGTCGTAGAACGCGGTGCCTGCCGGGTCACCGTTCTTCAGAAGACCGGGAGCATCCGGTACGAGCAGGGCGGCGACCCAGGTCTGCACGACGAACAGGGTGCCGGCCAGCAGCAGCGCCCCGACCATGGCCCGGCCGATCTGGCGGGCGTCCTCGCGGCTTTCCTCGGCGAGCATCGAGATGCCGTCGAACCCGAGGAAGCTCAGCACCGCGATCGAGACGGCGCCGAAGACCACCGACCACTGGAAGGTGTCGGCGTTGTAGAGCGGCGCCCAGGCGTTTCCCACGTGGACCTTGCCGGCGAACAGGGCATAGAGGCCGACCAGCAGGAAGATCGCCAGGACGATCAACTCGGCGATCAGCATCAGCTTGTTGACCCGCGCCGTCATCTGGATGCCCAGGTAGTTGACGAGCGTGTTGAGCAGGACGAACGCGACCAGCCACAGCCAGACCGGGATGCCCGGCACCAGCGAGTGCATGGCCACGCTCGCGACCAGGTAGAGCAGGCCGGGCACCAGCACGTAGTCGAGCAGGATCACCCACCCGGCGAGGAACCCGACCGGCGGCGCGATGCCCCGCCCGGCATAGCTGTAGACGGAGCCGGCCATCGGGAACGCGCGCACCATCTGGGCGTAGGACAGCGCGGTGAACATCATCGCGACCATGCCGATGACGTACGCGAGGGCCACCATCCCGCCGGAGCCGCTGTAGACGCTGCCGAAGATGCCGAACGGCGCGATCGGCACCATGAAGATCAGGCCGTAGATGAGGAGGTCGGCGAAGCTCAGGGAGCGGCTGAGCTCCTGCCGGTAGCCGTACTGCTCGAGATCGGACATCGCAGGTCTCCCTCGATTCCATTGATCTCTGTCTACCAGCCTATCGATCCCCGTAGTGATAGCGGCAGGACAGAATCTCTATCTGGTCCTGCGTATCGACAACCCGGTGCACGAGCCGGTGCTCTTCGGTGATCCGGCGCGATGCCCAGCCGGACAGATCGCCCTTGAGGAGCTCGGGCTTGCCGATGCCTCCGTCGTCACCGCGCTGAATATCCTTTATGAGGGCGTCAATCCGTTTGAGGACCTTTCGATCGGCTGACTGCCAGGTCACGTACTCGTCCCACGCTGCCGGGTGCCAAACCAGCTTCATGCACTGGCCTCGGCGGCAGGATCGATCAGTTCATGCCGGACCTGCTCGCCCGCCTCCATTTCCGCCATTCGGCGGCGCAGCTCGCGGCCGTTGGCCCCGCGAGACAGGTGGTTCAACCAGGCCAGGTCCCGGCGTCACTGGCCGGCTACGGACCGTATGACGTCGCCGAGGGTCATGACGCGGATGCCGGTTTTGCCGGCCACGTAGTCGACCAGCGCGGCGTGGTTCGCGATGGAGAACTGGGTGGATGTCGTCGGGGTCGTGACGATGTCGTGGCAGCAGAACACGAGCAGGCCGCCATGGTTGGCGACGCCGTCCACCCGGCTCTGCAGCGTCGCCAGCACGCTGTTGTTGTCGAGGGTGTAGCAGCGGATCGCGTACGGGTCGGCCGGCGGCATCGTCTCGGCGCTGTTCGCCGTGCTGGTCATCGCGCGGGCGTAGGCCAGCCCGTCGTGCGCCATCTGCCGCTGCACCGTGGTGCTGTAGCGGCCCAGCGGATAGCAGTGCCCCAGAAACCCGTCCGCCAGGTCGTTGGCCTGCAGCCACTGGACGGTGTTCGCGATGTCGGTGTCCAACTCGGCGGCCGACAGCGGGTTCGTGCCGTACGCGACGCCGGTCGCCGCGTTGGTCGCGGCGGCCATGCCCCGGTTGTGGTTGGTCGCCGTGTACGCGTGCGGCCCGATCTCCCAGCCCGACCAGCGCCGCATCTGCTGCAACTGGACCGTGGTCAGGTATGTGGTGTTCCCGCCGTCACCAGCTTGGACATTGGACACGATCGTGTACGCCGTCCCCGGCCAGCCGTACTTGTCCAGGTCGCGTTTGGCGATCGTGTACTGGGCGCCGTACGAGTCGTCGTACGTGAAACACACGATCCCGCCGGCGGCGACCGGCCGGCGCTCGATCACCTGCATGGCCTGCAGCCGCACCTGGCACGTCGTCCCGCTGGCCGACGTGGCCCGGATGCGCAGCGAGTCGACGGCGGTGAGGTCGGGGCTGCCCGTGATGATGGCCGACTGCCAGGGGAGTGTCACCCACTTCCATTCGCCGTCCTTGAGCCAGCGGACGGACGGGTCCGGCGTTTCCGACTGGATGTACACGATGCCGAAGTTGGCCACCATGCTGTCCGACGACACGTACACGTTGAGGCCGGTCAGATAGTCGAGGCCGTCCACGCGGACGAGCGCGCGCAGCTGCTTGGTGCCGGAGATGTTCAGCGACAGCCCGGTCTTGGTCAGGGTCGTGGCGACGCCGTCGGTACGGGTGGTGATCGAGGCGGACTGGGTGCCCATCGCGTACGTGGTGGTGTCGTTCAGGTTGCTGGCGCTCGCGTTCTGCACGGCCCAGCCGTGCCCGGACTGCATCGACGTCACATGCGTGACCACGCGGGGGTTCACCGGGTTCGCGCTGCTGACCGCTCCGGTGGTGTCGCCCGCCAGGAGGGCCCTGAGGCCGGGGGCGGCGGCCGGGAGCAGGGAGAGGCCGGCCAGGGAGTTCGCGCCGGCGGCAAGGGCGGTACGACGACTAATCGGAGCCATCGGGCCTCCAAGGTTTCGATGTCTTCCCTCATTGGAGGGCCCCCGTAACGGCGGTGTCACATGACGGAAGCTGAGGGAATCCTCGGGCGATCTCTTGACGACTCGCGTTGTTAACGTTCACAGTGACTGGCGTTGATGCCGGCGCGTGGGATGCCGGCCGAGGCAAGGGACCGGTCCATGAGGATCTTCGCCGCTGGTATCGCGATAGCTCTCAGTCTGTTAGGAACAGCCACCGTGGCACAGGCCGCCACCCCGTCGGCCGCCGCCCCGGCCGCCGCCGAACGGCCGTGCGACATCTACGCCGCCGGGGGTACGCCCTGCGTGGCCGCGCACAGCACGACCCGGGCGCTGTACGCCGCCTACGACGGCCCGCTCTACGCCGTGAAACGGCTCTCCGACAACCGCGTACGCAATATCGGTCTGTTGCATCGTGGCGGGTATGCCGACGCGGGCGCGCAGGATCGGTTCTGCGCCGGCACGACCTGTCTGATCACGACGCTCTACGACCAGTCCCCGATGCACAACGACCTCACCCAGGCGCCGCGCGGCGCGTTCAGCGGCCCGGCCATGGGCGGCGCCGACAACCTCCCGGTGGCCGACATGGCGCCGATCACCGTCGACGGGCACCAGGCGTACGGCGTCTTCATCGCGCCCGGGACGGGCCTGCGCAACAACGACACCCACGGCATCGCGGTCGACGACCAGCCGGAGGGGATGTACTGGGTCATCAACGGCCAGCACTACAACGGCGGCTGCTGCTACGACTACGGCAACGCCGAGACGGACAGCCGCGACGACGACAACGGCACCATGGAGACCAGCTACTTCGGCTCCGCCAACTTCTGGTACCACGGCGTCGGGGCCGGTCCCTGGGTCATGACGGACCAGGAGAACAACCTGGTCGGCTGCGTGAACCCGGGCAGCACCGCCAAGCTCTGCGCCAACCTGCCGAGCGTGACCTCCCGGTTCGTGACCGCGGTGGCCAAGGGCGAGCCGCACCACTGGGCCAGCCTCGGCGGCGACTCCCAGCAGGGGGCTCTGACCACGATGTACGACGGGCAGCGCGTCGACGCGAGCTACGACCCGATGCGCAAGCAGGGCGCCATCGTGCTGGGCAACGGCGGCGACAACAGCAATGGCTCGCAGGGCACCTTCTACGAGGGCGTGATGACGTCCGGCTACCCGACCGACGCGGTGGACCAGAAGGTGCAGGCCAACATCGTCGCCGCCCGGTACGCCGTGCAGCCGCTGACCCTGACGCCGGCGCTGCGCACGTTCGCGCCGGGGGAGAGCCAGGCCGTCACCGAGACGTACACGAACACCACCGGCGCGACCGCGGCCGACGTCGCGCTGAGCGTGTCGGCGCCGTGGGGGTGGAAGGTCAAGGCGGCCGGCGCGTCGCGGTTCGCCTCGGTCGCGCCCGGCGCGAGCGTGAGCGCCACCTTCACCGTCACCTCGGGGGTGCGGGCCTTCGACGGCGACCTGACCGGCCAGGCCGAGTGGCGCAACCCGACCGGCCACGGCCGCGAGGTGGCCTCGACGATCGAGAAGGTCCGCAACACCAACCCCATCAAGATCAATGAATTCCGCATCGGCACGAGCGACGACCCCACGAACTCGTACATCGAGCTCTACAACGCCGGCTCCCGGACGGTGGACGTCTCCGGCTGGACGCTCACCCAGCGACCGACCCAGCAGGCCGTCAACTCCGTGATCCGGATCCCGGCCGGCACCCGGATCGCCGCACACGGGCAGTACCTGCTCGGCCTCTCCGCCGCCGGTCTCGCCGCCCCGGCGAAGGCGGGCGACACCACGCTCAACGTCACCAACACCACCGGCATGAACGTCGGCGACCAGGTCGTCATCGACGCCGGCGGCCGGCCCGAGAAGGCGACCATCGCCGACATCCCGGCGGGCGGGGCCTCCGGGCCGCGGGTCGCCGGGAGGCTCGGCAACGCCGTGAAGCTCAACGGCGCCGACGAGTACGTCGCCCTGCCCACCGGCATCGTCAGCGCGCTCTCCGACTACACCATCTCGGCCTGGGTGAACCCGTCCTCGGACGACACCTGGGCGCGCATCTTCGACTTCGGCACCGGCACCTCCGTCAACATGTTCCTGACCGTCAACGGCGGCGGCAACGGGCTGCGCTTCGCCATCACCGGCGGCGGCAACGGCGTCGAGCAGCAGCTGACCGGCGGTGGCCAGCTGCCGCTGAACACCTGGTCGCACGTCGCGGTCACGCTCTCCGGCACGACCGGGACGCTCTACCTCAACGGCACGGCGGTGGCGAGCAACACGAACATGACGCTGAAGCCGTCCGCGCTGGGGAACACCAACCAGAACTGGATCGGCCGTTCGCAGTACCCGGACCCGTACCTCAACGCGACGGTCGACGACTTCAACATCTACAACCGGGCGCTGTCCGCCACCGAGATCGCCGCCCTCGCCGGTGGCACGGCCGGCGCCGGCAACGTCGCCGACTACAAATTCGACGAAACCACCGGCCGTACGGCGACCGACTCGTCCGGCAACGGCCGCGCCGCGACGATCGTCAGCCCCGGCTCGGCGGCCGGCGCGCCCACGCCGCTCTGGCAGCCCCTGCCGGACGGCCCGATCATCACGGTGCCCGCCCACTCGACCACCGTCCCGGTGACGAGCACGGCCGGCTTCCACGTCGGCCAGCGGGTGGCCCTCGGCTACGGCGACAGGCTCGAGGTCGCCACGGTCACCGCGATCGGCCAGCCTGGCACCCAGGCCCGGCTGGCGGCCCCGGCCGCGGTCGGCGCCACCACCCTGAAGGTCACCTCGACCAGCACCATCTCGGCCGGCGACACCATCCGGCTGGACATCGGGTCGCGGGTCGAGACCGTCACCGTCGCCACGGTCGGCACCGCCGGCGCCAACGGCACCGGCCTGGGCCTCACCGCCCCGCTGACCATCGCCCACTCGTCCAACCTGCCGTTCAGCGACCGCGGCACCGGCCTGACGTTCACCCCGGCGACCCGCTTCGCGCACTCCAGCAACGAGCCGGTCCAGGCGCTGGGCAGCGGAATCGTGCTGAACCACCCGCTGGCCCACCGGCACCCGATCAACGCGACGGTCGCCGACGCCGCGGTGACCACCGCCGGCTACCAGGGAACGCCGGCGCCGAACCAGTGGTTCGGCGGGCCCGCCCTCTCCACCAGCGCCGGCAGCATGGTGCTGCGGGACGCTCAGGGGCTGGTCGCCGACAGCTTGAACTACGGGCTGATCGTCGACCCGTGGGCCGCCGAGGGCGACCAGAGCGGCACCGGATCCGGCTGCGTCGTGGCCACCCCGGCCCTCGGCGCCGGCGACGGCAAGAGCGCGAGCCGGTTCCCGGACGGCGCCGACACCGACAGCAACTGCGCCGACTTCATCGTCTCGAAGCCGACGCCGGGCGCGGCGAACCTCTTCGCGCTCGACCCGGGCCCGTGGGTGTCCCTCCAGGCGACCACCGCCGGCCAGACCGGCAACTACGTCAAGCACGACGACGCCGACGACCTCGTGGTGACCGCGCCGGTCGCGGCCGGCAGCCCGGCGACCGACAAGAAGGACGCCACCTTCGTGGAGACGGCCGGCCTGGCCGACGCCTCCTGCGTGTCCTTCGAGTCGGTCAACAAGCCCGGCAGCTACCTGCGGCACCAGAACTTCCAGCTGCACCTGCAGCCCAACGACGGCAGCACGCTGTTCCAGCAGGACGCGACGTTCTGCCCGCAGGCCGGCAACAGCGGCCAGGGCACGTCGTTCCAGTCGGTGAACTTCCCGGGCCGGTTCCTGCGCGCCTTCCAGAACACCGTCTACCTGGCCAGCAACGGCGGGACCAACGCCTGGGACACCGCTACGTCGTGGGCGGACGACTCCAGCTGGCTGGTCGCCGCACCCTGGAGCCCGAAACCCTGACGGTTCCCCGGCCGGCGCCGCCAACTGGCGGCGCCGGCCTTACCTCAGTGCCCGGTCGCGGCCGCCCCGCGCGCCGCGACCGCGTCCAGCAGGAGGTTGATCGCGAGCTCGAACTGGTCCTCCCGGTCCACCTCGGCGAGCATCCCGGCGACCGACCGGATGTGCGGGTACTTGCCGGCCGGCAGCACCAGGTACTCCCGGCTCCAGGCCAGCCCGTCCCGCTCCATCAGCTCCGGCGCGACCGCCCGGGACGCCGCCGCGAACGCCGTCCAGGCCAGGATGGTGTCGGCCACCGCGCGGTAGACGCTCGCCGCCTCCCGCCCGCTGAGCCCGGCCTGCTGGATCGCGCCGATCGTCAGGTCGGCGGCCCGGAACTCGGCCTCCCGGCGCAGCGTCCGGTTGGCCACCAGCAATGCGACCCGGGGGTGCGCCTCGAACGACCGGCGGGTGGCCCGGGCCATCGCCAGCAGCCGCTCCCGCCAATCCGGCTCGTCGTCGTCGACCTGCGCGAACGCGTCCTCGAGCAGCCGCGCGCCGAGCGCCAGCAGCAGGTCGTCCTTGTCCCGGAAATGCCGCAGCACGGCGGTCGGCGCCACCCCGAGCGCCTGGCCGAGCCGGCGGAAGGTCAGCGCGTCCGCCCCCTCGGCCTCCGCGATCTCGAGGGCGACCGTAACGATCTCCTCCTGGTTCAGAGACCCCCGCACCCGCTTCTCCATGCGCCCACCATAATGTCGCGGTGACTGAGACTCCCACGGAGAAGGCGCTCTCCGCGTCGGCGGAGCGGCTGGTCGTCTTCACCGACGCCGTGGCCGCGATCGCGATCACCCTGCTGATCCTGCCGCTCATGGAAAGCGTGTCGGAGGTCGCGTCGAAGGGCAGCGAGGGGGTGAGCTTCGGCGACTTCGTCCACGACCACCTCGGCCAGTTCGGGGCGTTCGTGCTCAGCTTCGCCGTGATCTTCCGGCTGTGGTGGGCGAATCACGAGCTGTTCCGGCACATCGCCCGGCTGGACAGCGGGGTGGTGCGGTGGAGCATGGTCTGGACCTTCGCGATCGTGCTGCTGCCGATCCCGACCGCGCTGATCACGGCCTACCCGCCGTCGCACGGCAGCGTCGCCCTCTACGGCGGCGCGCTGTGCGTGGCGAGCGGCTCGCTGCTGATGCTGGGCTGGCACGGCCGCAGCCACCCGGACCTGGCCGGCGACGGCACACCGGTGCGGCGCGAGCAGGTCCTCGCCTCGGGCGGCGCGTTCGTCGCCGAGGTCGTCGCCACGATCATCGGCTCGGTCTTCGCCGAGCGGATCAACTTCTGGGCGTTCCTGCTGCTGTTCCTGACCGCCCCGATCCAGAACGCGATCAAGTCGCGCTGGCGCAAGGAGGACTGAGCACCCGCCCCGGCTCCCGCAACCCCAGCCCGACCCGGCGTCGGGGTAGCCCGGCGGCGCCGCACCACCGACAATGGACGCGACC
The DNA here is from genome assembly GCF_000721705.1 of Actinoplanes subtropicus. Classification (GTDB taxonomy): domain Bacteria; phylum Actinomycetota; class Actinomycetes; order Mycobacteriales; family Micromonosporaceae; genus Actinoplanes; species Actinoplanes subtropicus. The sequence goes on along the minus strand of NZ_JOJL01000006.1, from coordinate 8,478 downwards.
TTGTCCCCGGTGTCCAGGCCGCGACTCTGATCACGGTGCGAGCGCGAGGTCATTTGCGCTGGCAGGTCAGCTCGATCGCCTGGTCGCTGGCGCCGTCAGGGACGTTCACAGCGGCAGGGGTGCAGCCGCCGTCCACGTCCTGGACGGTCAGGCGGTAGGTGCCGGCGCTCAGCGTGAACCGGAATTCGCCGCCCTCGGCCACCTGCTGCCGGGCGACCGGAAAGCCACCGCGGGTCACGACAACGGTGCCGGCCGGGTGGCCGGGCTCGGCCCCGGCCGGCCCGCCCACCTGGACGATGGCGCCGTGCACCGCGCCGTTCGGGGCCGAGGCGGATCCGTGGCCCGCGCACCCGGACAACACGAGAACCGCCGTCAGCGAGACCCGGACGGTGGCCATGCCGCAGCCTAACCCCGCGCTGCCGGGGCCGGTCGCCCTCGTTCCTACAGCCCCGAGGGCGGCCACTCACGCCACCGCTCCGCGCTAGCCGGCGCCGCCTCGATGACTTCGCGCAGCATCTGCGCCACCTCGCGGAGAAACGCGAGCGCTGCCGGGTCCGACTCGTCGTCGAGCACCCAGTTCGCATCCCACGCGACCAGGCGGGCCAGCGCGCCCGGCTCGGTCGGCGGATCGGCGATGACAGCCTCGAGCGCATGCAACTCCCGCTGATGGAACCGGATGTTGGTGCCCGCCAGCACGGTGAGACGCGAGCGAACCTCGTCGAAGCTCTCGGAGTCCCCGAACTGGACGCCGAGAAAGAGGCGAACGGTCTCTAGCGGGGGCTCCGCCGCGAGTTCTTCGACGTTCCTCCGCGCGGACTCGGGGAGGCGCGAGTAGTCCACGAGGATCACCCTAGCCCGGCGGGAAAAGCGGTCACGATGAACGGCTCAGGCGGATCGGTTCCGGGCGCGATCGCGATGAGTATCCGCACGACGCTGGTGGTCATGTACTGCGCCCGGCGCGGTCCGGCGCCGCCCATGCCCGTGTTGACGAACCCTTCACCGATCCGGTGACCCGCGTCGAACGTCGCCTGGTGGACGCCGTCCGTCGCCAGATTGTTCCGGATCTGTTCCCAATGCGCTCGGACATAGTCGTTGACAGTCCGATTCATGGTCGAATGGTCGGTCCACCGGAACGACGCGTTCATCGGTCTCGCCCAGCCGGTGTCGCCGTAGATGCGGCCTTCAATGGTCCTCATGGTCGGGTCTCTCCGGAGCGGCACGTCGGGACCGTGACGGTCGACGGTGTGCGCATCGTCGGCACGATGCGCGGCGTCGTTGAGCGCGACGTCGAACTTCGGTGGCTCGTCGCCCAGGTTGTCATAGCCCTCTTCCCAGCGGCGCAGTTCGAGGTCGTCGGGGGTGGGTGGCCTGCCTGTGGACGGCGACCCGCTGACCGGGCCCGTGCCTGCGTCGGCGGCGGGGCGGCCGCGTTCGAAGGTCTGGGCCACGGCCCGCTCGGCGCCGGCCACGCCGCCGACGTCGGCGGCCGTGGGGGTGTGGTGGCGCGGCGGTTCGTCGGGCGGGTCGCTTCCGCCGCCGGGGCGGTGGGGTGGCGGTTCGGGGCCGCCGCCGTGGTGGGGTCGGGGCATCGCCGGCCGTTCGTTCGTGCTGACATCGGTCCATCACGATAGGTCGATTCGTCAAGCACGGTACGTAGCTTCGGCGCCGGACGATAGCGGGCCCTCCGCGGCTGGGATGTAGCGAATCCGACTCGTTGGCCGAAGGTTGACCGGCGGTGGGGCCGAACGTACCGAATCGCCATCGCGGCTTCTGCCGGACTTCCCGGTTCCATCTGGCGTTCGGCACCGGAGGCTCGGTAACTTTCCCAAGCCCGCCCTCGGGTGACGAACGGGAAGGAACGACTCGGCGGATGGCCGAAACACAAGGTGACCGGCGCCTGCCGTCGCTGACCGGGCTGCGATTTCTCGCGGCGTTCGCGGTGTTCGGGTTCCATGTGGCGGTCGCCGATCCGGCGGCCGCCGCGCACGGGATGCCACCGGCGGCGCACTGGATCTTCCGGCAGGGCGCCACGGGAGTGTCCTTCTTCTTCATCCTCAGCGGCTTCGTGCTCTGCTGGTCGGCGCGGCCGGGGCAGACGATGCGCCGGTTCTGGCGGCGGCGGGCGGCGAAGGTCTATCCGAACCACTTCGCCGGCGCGGTCGTCGCTCTCGGTGTCGTCCTGATCACCGGCGCCGCGCTGAGTGCCGGGGTCGTGGTCAGCAACCTCCTGCTGCTGCAGGCCTGGGTGCCCGATCAGAAGGTGTACTTCGGACTCAACACGCCCAGCTGGTCGCTCTCCTGCGAGGCCTTCTTCTACCTGTGCTTCCCGCTGCTGCTGCTCGCCGTCGACCGGTTGCCCGGGCGCCGGCTGTGGGCGGCCACCGGGGCGGTGCTCGCGGCCGTGTGCCTGATGCCGGTGGTGGCTCTCGCGCTGCCGGGCGACCTTCGCTACTGGTTCGTGTACGTGTTCCCGCCCGTACGCCTGCTGGAGTTCTTGATCGGGATTTTGCTGGCCCGGATCGTGCGGGCGGGTCGCTGGATCCGGCTGGGCGTGCTGCCCGCGGCGGCGCTGGCCCTGGCCGGCTACTTCGCCTCGGGTTACCTGCCGGACGGTTTCTCCTACGTGGCCGGCACGGTTGTCCCGCTCGCCCTGCTCATCCCCGCGGTGGCGGCCGCCGACCTGCGCGGCGCCCGCTCGATCCTGCGCAGCCGGGCGCTGATCCGGCTGGGCGAGGTCTCCTTCGCCTTCTACCTCGTGCACCAGCTGGCCATCCGCTTCGTCGACCGGGCGGCCGGCGACTGGCTGTGGTCGCATGCGCACCCGCTGGTGGTCGGCCTGCTCATGCTGGGGCTGTCGCTGGTGGCCTCGTGGGCGCTCTACCGCGTCGTCGAGGTGCCGATGATGGCCCGGCTGGCCGGCTCGCCCGCGGCAAATCCGCAACCGGAGCCCGCCGAAGCGACCGCGGCCTGACCGTGGAGCACAGCGATGGCATGTCGGATATCCGACATCGGGGTCCGCCGCGATGGACTTCCGCACGCCCGAATCGCCCGGCCGACCCCCGGTCGTAACCGTTAGAACCACCCACGGTTCACCCGTACGGCCCGCACACTGTGCCCACGCACCGGTGCCGATCATCAAAGCTGCCCGGAAAGATCACCTCCCGTCACAACACGGGGCTTACGCACCTTGTTTCGGGTCGTATTCTCGATACCGGTGGCCGATGGATCCTCCGAAGACGGTGGCTAGCATCTGGGTGCAGACCCGCAGCCGTCGCGGCAAGGTGAACCGATCCCGGAAGAGAGATTTGAATTGGACTTTTGGGACCTCACTGTGCTCATCTTTCGCCGGTGGAAGATCGCTCTGCCGCTGCTGCTGCTCTCCATCGGGGCGACGGCCTACGTCGCGTTGACCGCCAAACCGGACTACAAGATGACGTCCTACGTCCAGTTCGTCCCGGCGAAGGTGACCGGCACCGACAACGCGGCCAACGCCGCGGCGCGTAACCCCTGGAACCAGCTGGGCACCAACACGCTGGGCCAGGCGGTCATCTACGCGACGCAGGACCAGGGCTTCCTCGACTCGCTGAAGGCCGGTAAACACACCGACAACTTCACGCTGACCCTGACGTACCCGAACCCGATCATCACGGTCGAGGTGGTCGGCACGACGGCGGACGACGCGCGGACCACCACCGACCTCATCATCAACCGGATGAAGTCGTCGGCCGACGCGCTGCAGCGCTCCTCCGGCGCCACCGACGCCGACCTGATCACCACCCAGCGGCTCGACCGCGGGGCGAACGTGGCGCCGTCGAACAGCAAGATGAAGCGGGCCGTCATCGCGGTCGGCGCGGCCGGCCTGGTGCTGACCGCCGGCGGCACGGTCGGGTTCGACGCCATCATGCGCCGCCGCGCCCGCAAGCAGCAGGAGCTTGCGAACGGCGCGGTGGCCGGGGCCGGCGACGACCCGAAGAAGGCCGGCGTCAACGGCGCCGACAAGGGCTCGATGGACGACACCCGCCTGATCACGCTGATGGGCAACAAGCGCAACGGCCGCGAGGTGCCGGCCATGCGTGAGCCGATGCCCGAGTCGGTCGAGCGCACCGCGATCATCATCAAGCGGAACCCGCCGGTCGAGAAGCCTCCGGTCAAACCGGCACGGCCCGCCTCCGCAGGCACGTACCGGTCGGCGAACGCCCAGACCCCGACAAACGGGCAGGCCCCCGCCAACGGCGACGACCGCAAGCCGAACCCCGCGGACCCCAACAACAACAAGGGGAACGAGTCCTCGGACGTTCGGGTGGTCTTGCAGCCCAAGTGGGTGGGCGGGGAGAACGGCAATAAGCCGAAGTGACCGCCTGAACACCCGACAGACCGGTACCACCCCCGACCATATTCTGAGTCTGCGCCTTGCGGCGTAAGCGTTTTCTGGTGTCGGATCGCAGCCGGGGCGGCCGTTGTCGGGTTGCTTGCAGCTGCGATCCACGGGCATCGCCGCGCCAATAAGTTTGGCGGGCGAACCCGTGAGATGAGGGAGTCTGATGACCGCGGTTGCCTGCCGTCTGTGCGGAGCTAACCTGACCGAGACTTTTGTCGACCTGGGCATGTCGCCGTTGTGCGAGAGCTATGTCCCGGCCGGCAAGACCGACGGACCCGAGACGTTCTACCCCCTGCACGTTCGGATCTGCTCCGAGTGCCTGCTCGTCCAGCTGGCGGCGTACGTGGCCGGGGAGGACATCTTCTCCGACTACCTGTACTTCTCGTCGTACTCGACCTCCTGGGTCGAGCACGCGCGGCGGTATGCCGAGGACATGACCGAGCGGCTGGGCCTGGGCCCGGACTCGCTCGTCGCCGAGGTGGCCAGCAACGACGGCTACCTGCTCCAGCACTTCGTCGCCGCCGGCATCCCGGTGGTCGGCGTCGAGCCGGCCGCGAACATCGCCGAGGTGGCCCGGGAGAAGGGCATCCGCACCGAGGTCGAGTTCCTGGGCCCGGAGACCGGCGCGGCGGTGGCCGCCAAGTACGGCAAGGCCGACCTGGTCGCCGGCAACAACGTGTATGCGCACGTGCCGGACATCGTCGGCTTCAGCGCCGGCCTGGCCGCCCTGGTGAAGCCGACCGGCCTGGTGACGCTGGAGTTCCCGCACCTGCTGCGCCTGATCGAGCGCAACCAGTACGACACCATCTACCACGAGCACTACCAGTACCTCTCGCTGCTCACCGCGTCCCGCGCGCTCGCCACCGCCGGCCTCACCGTGGTCGACGTCGACGAGCTGAGCACGCACGGTGGCTCGCTGCGCGTGCACGCCCGCCCGGCGGAGGCGGCGGGGGAGCCCTCGCCGAACGTGAAGGCCGTGCTCGCCGCCGAGGAAGAGGCCGGCCTGCACACGCTGGCGGGCCACGCCGGCTTCGCCGAGGCCGTCTTCGGCATCAAGCGCGACCTGTTGAGCTTCCTGATGAAGGCGCGGGCCGAGGGCAAGACCGTGGTCGGCTACGGCGCCCCGGGCAAGGGCAACACGCTGCTGAACCACTGCGGCATCCGGACCGACCTGCTGGCGTACACGGTGGACCGCAGCCCGCACAAGCAGGGCTGGTTCCTGCCGGGCACGCACATCCCGATCCACCACCCCGACAAGATCGCCGAGACCAAGCCCGACTACGTCCTGGTACTGCCCTGGAACCTGCGGACCGAGATCACCGAGCAACTGGCCTACGTACGCGAATGGGGCGGCCGGCTGGTGTTCCCCATCCCGACCCTCGAGGTGGTGTGACCATGAAGGTGGTGCTGTTCTGCGGCGGCCTCGGCATGCGCATGCGCGAGGGGCCGACCAGCGCGCCCAAGCCGATGAACATGATCGGCGACCGTCCGCTGCTGTGGCACGTGATGCGCTACTACGCGCACTTCGGCCACAAGGACTTCGTGCTGTGCCTCGGCTACGGCGCGGCCGCGGTCAAGGACTACTTCATCAACTACGACGAGACCCAGTCGAACGACTTCACGATGGCCGGCGGCAGCCGCAGCATCGAGCTGCACAGCACCGACATCGACGACTGGAACATCTCGTTCATCGACACCGGCCTCAACTCGTCGATCGGCGAGCGGCTGATGCGGGTGCGGCACCTGGTGCAGGACGAGGAGATGTTCCTCGCCAACTACGCCGACACGCTGACCGACGCCCCGCTCGACGAGCTGATCGAGCGGTTCGAGCAGTCGCCCGACGCGGTCGCCAGCATGCTGGCCGTCCCGCCGGTCTCCACCCACCACGTGGTCGAGATCGCGGAGAACGGCGAGGTGACCGGCGTCCGCGCGGTGACCGAGCTGATGCAGTACGAGAACGGCGGCTACTTCGTGATGCGCCCCGGCATCTTCGACGAGCTGCGCCCGGGCGAGGACATGGTGCCGCACGCCTTCGACCGGCTGATCCCGCGGCGCCGGCTGCTCGCCCAGCGCTACGAGGGCTTCTGGCGGGCCGCGGACACCTTCAAGGACCGCGCCGAGCTCGAGGACATGTACCACCGTGGACAGTGCCCGTGGATGCTCTGGGACCCGCACCACAACGGCAAGGCGCCGCTGACGGTGTCGGAACTGGTACCGAAGCAGCCGACCGCGGCCGACCCCGCCCTCGCCGGGTAGGCCGATGCTCAGCCTGTCCCTGACCGGGGTCCGGTCGCTGGTCGCGGTGGGTGCCCACCCCGACGACATCGAGATCGCGGCCGGCGGCTTCCTGCTGTCGCTGGCCGCGCAGACCCCCGGCGTACGCGTGCACTATGTTCTTTGTTCCGGTTCGCCGGACCGGCAGGCCGAGGCCCGTGCGGCCGCGGCCGCCTTCCTGCCCGGAGCCGAGCTCTCCTTCGCGCTGCACACCCTCCCGGACGGCCGCCTGCCGGCGCACTGGAACGCGGTGAAGGAGATCCTGCACGAGGCGGCCGGCGTTCTCCAGCCCGACCTGGTGATCTGCCCGGCGCCGAACGACGCGCACCAGGACCACCGGCTGCTCGCCGAACAGACCCCGACGGTCTTTCGCGACCAGCTCGTCCTGCACTACGAGATCCCGAAGTGGGACGGCGACCTGGCTCGCCGCAACCTGTACGTCCCGCTGGCCGACGATGTCGCCCGGCGCAAGGTCGAGTTGCTGCACGAGTCGTTCCCGTCCCAGAAGGCCCGGGACTGGTGGGACGACGAGGTGTTCCTGGGCCTCGCGCGGCTGCGCGGCATGGAGTGCCGGTCGCGGTACGCCGAGGCCTTCGACTGCAGCAAAGCTTCGCTGAAGATTGGATCCTGAGGAGCACCCCGTGACCGTTCTCTACTACGACTCGACCATGCCGGACGACGAACGGCGGCAGAAGCTGTTCGGCGGCGACCTGTTCGTCTACTCGCCGACCGCGCACTCGCTCGAGCTGGTCGCCTTCGCCCGGGAGATGGCCGAGACGGCGCTGGCCCCGCATTTCCCGCCGGACGCCCAGCACCACATGGAGAAGCAGGCGTACGTCGACGTGCTCGCCGACCTCAAGCCGACCTTCATCAACCACAAGCGCAGCAAGGAACTGGTCGCCGGCATCCTCGCCGACCTCGGCATCGACACTTCGCAGGCCTACCTCGATGTGCCCCGCCTGCGCACGATGACCAGCGAATACCTGAACGCCGGCCTGACCCTGCAGTTCGAGTCGCACCGCGACACCTGGTTCTCGGCGCCGTTCTCCCAGATCAACTTCTGGATCCCGGTGTACGACATCGCCGAGGACAACGCGATGGCCTTCCACCCGCGGTACTTCACCGAGGGCGTGAAGAACAGCTCGCGCGACTACAACTACGCGGAGTGGGTGGCCTTCGGCCGCACCGCGGCGGCCCAGCAGGTCGACATGGAGACCCGCAAGCAGCCGGAGGCCGAGCAGGAGATCGAGCGTACGCCGGACATCCGCGTCATCGCCCCGCCCGGCGGCATCCTGATCTTCTCCGGGGCCCAGCTGCACACGACCGTCCCGAACACGTCCGGCCGCACCCGCTTCTCGATCGATTTCCGGGTGGTGAACCGGAAGGATGTCGAGTCCCACGAGGGCGCCGCGAATGTGGACTCGGAGTGCACGGGCACCAACCTTGGGGACTTCATGCGGGCGACGGACCTGGAGCGCCTCCCCGCCGAGTTGATCGGCGAGTACGACACGGCTCCGGTCTGACCTCAAAGGCCAGATCAAATTCCCGATACCGTACGCGGTCAGCCAGGCCCCCGCCTCTCCGGGCGACCTGGCTGCCGTCCCGGCCCTGTGCCGCCCGCATCCGGGCTGAGCTGCAACTCGGGCCGGCCGGCCGAGGCTTGTGGTCACCGTCGCTGCCGCCGCTCGCGCCGCGGATCGTGGCACCTCCTCACCACCCTGCCCGCGCCCCTAATGAGTGCTAGGAGTTGGTCGTTCGGGCAGACTCCTGGGTTGGTAGCCGCTGGCCGGTGAGCACTTCGTGCCCCTGGACGTTGAGTCCTGAGC
>NZ_JOJL01000005.1 GCF_000721705.1 Actinoplanes subtropicus | reverse complement strand
AGCGGCCCACAGGGCTTGCTTGAGCCGGATGCATGGAAACGTGCACGTCCGGTTCTGAGGGGGCGACGGCGCAGCAATGCGCCGTCGCTACCCGGCCGATCAGGTCACTACGGAGTGTTACTCCTGGCGTGGGACGTGGTGGTGATGGGGGTGGTGCCACCTACCGTCGATGCAGCTACTCTCGCGGACTCGGTGGCCGCGACTGCGCTCGTCGAGTTGCCGCTACAGGTGGTGCCCGGCGGCGAGGACAGCGGGCGGCTCGGTCGCTGTCGCCGATCGGGCCGTCTCGACCGGCAGTTCGACCAAGGCGGTGCAGTCGGGTCGCGCGCATTCGCAGTCGAACAGCTGGGCCGCGGGCCGGATGCCGGCCTTTGGCTGGTGCGCGAGCCAGCCCAGGCACTGCGAGACGATGCTCTGATTGGTGTATCGGAGCAGTTCTCGGCGTTGCGCCACGGTGGTCGCCACCGGGCCGTCGGTCAACCGGCGGGCGAACACCCGCTCCACCCGCGCAACAATCTGGGCGACGCTCAGATTGTCCACCCGCAGGATCGCCGGGCCCGAGGCCGCCGCGGGTTCGGTGACGGGGCCCCACTGCCGCAGATACCGGGGTGGCACCCCGTCCGGGTGCCGTTGTTCAAGCCGGGCCCGCTGTACGGAGGGTGAAGGCAGCAGCCACACCGCTTGGCCCGCGACGGCGGCTGTGGCGGCGGGCGGTGGGCCGTCGACCACGATGATCGGGAAGTCCGGCAGCGCGCACAGGTCCTCGACGATCAGCGGTCCCCGGTCGTACTCGATCTCCTCCGGCCGAGCGAGCCTGCGTTGCTCCGGGGTCAGCGCGGCGAACCGCTGAGCATTGCGGACGCCGCCGGCCACCGCCCGGTCGAGGTGCTGCCAGGTTTGCGCGTCGCAGTTGTACCAACGTAGCCCGTGCCGGCGAGCGAGCCGGCGCGTCACGGTCGTCTTGCCAGCTCCGGCCGGGCCGCCAAGCCACAGGACATGCGATAGGCGGCCAACGCCTTCGACGCTAATTCTTGAACCCCTTCCTATCGGCGGGAGACGGCGCCGCGGTCGTTGTGCCCCGATCGCTGCCCACTACCGACGATAGAGCCAGAGGCGCATTCATTTAGCCGCGATTCTCGCGCTGCACGAAGTCGGGGGTCGCCGTTGCGGCATCGGACGGAGGGACCCGCCGTTCCTGGCCGGTGTCCGGTCCGTTCAGCCGACGGCTTGGACGGTCTTGCTGATGGCGGCGCAGATCTGGGGGAGGGCCACCCCGATCGGTTCCCGGATGATCTCGACGGCGAGGTCGTCGTAGGGAGTCGGATCGCGGTTGACGATCACCAGCCGGCTGCCGGCGTTGACTGCCACCGCGCACAGCGAAGCGACCGGCTCGACCCGCAACGAGCTACCGACGGCGAGCAGGAGTTCGGCGTTGGCGGCGATCCGCTCGGCCAGGCCGGTGGTGGCAGGGTCGAGGTGCTCGCCGAACAGCACGACGGCCAGCTTCAGGATCGCTCCGCAGTCGGTGCACCGGGGGTCGCTGTCTCCCGCTTCGACCCGGGCCATCGTCTGTTCGCTCGGCGTACGCCGGCCGCAGCCGGTGCAGATCACCTCGTGCATCGTGCCGTGCAACTCGAGCACCTTGCGCCGGCTGGAGCCGGCGCGCTGCTGCAACCCGTCCACGTTCTGCGTCAGGACGCGGACCGCCACGCCGGAGCGTTCCAGGCCGGCGAGCGCGTGGTGCGCCGCGTTCGGCTGGGCCTGCCAGGCCGGGTGCTCGCGGTAGGTGTGCCAGAACGCCGCCCGGACGCCCGGGTCGGCCATGAACGACTGATACGTGAACGCCTTGACCAGCGCCGGATCGAGGGTCCACACGCCGGACGGTCCCCGGTAGTCAGGGATCCCGGAGTCCGTCGAGATACCGGCGCCGGTGAGGACCGCCACCCGCTCCACGCCGCCGATCCAACTCCCGATCATGGTCGCTGATCGTAGGTCGCCGGCGTCGCCCCGGCGAGGCAATTACGCAGGCGCTGCGGATCCGTGCGTGGGCGGCTCGGAACAAGGTTGAGTACGCCTCTTGGGCCAAGCCGACCGAGGCCCAATTCGGGCGACTACGCGCCCGCATCCGCCGCGAACGACGACGACGCTGGGGCCAACCCACTACTCGAGCGGCCTGACCCCACCACCTCGAACGTCGAACAAGGAATCGGGGTTCCGGAAGCGGCCTCCGGTCAGATCCGGGACTTGAGCTCCTGGTAGAACTTGGCCGGCTCGAGGCCGTTCAGCTCGTCGTCGATGCGGACGTCGACCACCCGCTGCCCGTCCCGCGGCACCAGCCGGGCGGTCGGCGCGCCGGTGCCGGCCTTCGGCTCGCCGTCCGACGTGCCCAGCACGTTGTCCTTCTCGTCGAGCAGTACGTGAACGATGCGCATGCCACCCTCCTCAGGGGATCAGAAGCCGCCGCCGCGCCACTGGAACGCGACCGGGTTGGCGCCGTCGTTGCGTACGACGGCGTGATAGGTGATGTGACCGTTGGTGTCGAGGCTCTCCGCCGTCTGGGTGGTGACCAGCTCGCCCGAGGGTCCGAGCGGCTCGGCCTGGATCAGCTGGGGGCCGACGTCACCGTTGCCGCCCCACGAGAACCACCAGTCCTGCGAGACGCCGGGACCGATCGTCCCGGATCCGGATGTCCATGCCATAACCTCTCCTGAAAGATTCGGGTACGGCCCTAACGGCCGCCACCGCGCCATTGGAAGCGGACCGCCGACGGGCCGTCGTTGCGGACCGTCGCGTGATAGCCGAGGTGCCCGTTGGTGTCCGAGGTCTCGCTGACCTGGACGGTCACCAGCTCGCCCGACGGCTCGACCGGCTGGGCCTGGATCAGCTGCGGTCCGACGTCGCCGGTGCCGCCCCAGGAGAACCACCAGTCCTGCGAGGTGCCCGGGGCGATGCTGCCGAAGCCCGAGACCCAGTACGGGCTGGGCCGGTACCAGATGTCGACCTCGCCGGCGTCGGCCGACACGTCCTCGTTCTCGACCAGCGTGTGCTGCCCGGTGTCGGTGACGTCGTTGTGGCCGGTCCAGGTGAACGACGGGTGGGTCGTCCCGGTGTCGATGCCGATGCCGCGCATCGCGGTGTACGACGAGTTCGGGTAGTCGGACGCGACCGTCACGCCGTACGCCTCAAGGGTCTCGATGCACCAGGTCAGCTCCTCGACGTCCTGGATCGGCAGGCCCGCGGTGGCGATGCCGGTGAACTCGCAGTCGTAGCTGAACCCGGCCGGACCCTGCCCGGTCAGCGTCATCACGCCGGTGAGGACGTCGCCCTCGTCGACATCGACCAGGGTCGAATGGAACGACTGGCCGGTCTGGCCGTCCGCGTACCAGCTCGCGACCGACCATTTCGCGCCGCCGCCGGCGGCCGACGGTCCCCACTGCAGCACCGGCTGGTAGATCATCGTGGAGTTCTGGATGCCGTTGAAGAGGAAGATGGTCTGCCCGTTGCTGGTGGCCGGCGCGGGTGGCACGGTCCAGGTGGTGGTGAAGCGGGACACCGGGGTGCCGGTGTCGTTGAGCCACGACGCGTACGTGATCCAGCCGCTGCCCAGAGCCGGGATGGCCGTTTCCGCTTCCCTTTCCGGGCGTCGCACCTGGAACGGCATGAGCGGCCGGCCGAACGGCCGGACCGGCATCACGCCGTGGTCGGTGACGACCCGGCCGTCGGGCGCCAGCGTCTCCATCCGCTGCTCCCGCAGCCGGAGGCGGTGGCCGGGCGGCACCTCGTGCACCTGGGATCGGCGCCGGAGCCCGCCGGGGGTCAGGACGAGGTCGTCGGGCCCGCCCTGCTGTTCCTGCTGCCTCTGGGGACCGCTCTCCGTGTCCGCCATGGCCCGTCCTTTCTCGCGTTCCACCTCCGCCGCGTCGCGCACCGAGAGGGAGCCGTCCGCCCCCGCGACCACGACCGACCCGGGCGGTACCAGGTGGGTCGACGATCGCGGTCGCGGACCGCCGGGAGCAATGACCGTCTCGTCGTCGGACATGACGCACGCTTCCTTTTTGCCCGATCGATTAATGCGCGATGCGCGCTGATCAAAAGGTATTGACATTGGTCGACAAATGTCCGACGCCGCTGTTCCGGACGTCCGGGTGCCCTGGTGGGAGGCGTGGGAACCCGCGCTTTATCAGCCGACAATAGGACCGGGGCAACGGCGCGTGGCACCCGTTGTCATCAAGCCGACTGGGCCCGTATTCGGCTTTTCCTCGATGATCCGCGCCCGGATGCCGGGGCCGATCACCTCGACCACCGCGTCAACGCCGAGCGCTCATCGACCGGCCGGCCCGGGGCCGCGCCGGCCGGTGCGCGGGGCTGGGCGGCCGCGGCGGATCCGCCGGGACCGCCGCCAACAGCAGGAAGATCCACATCAGGCGGCCGTCGTAGTAGTCGCCGGAGAAGAAGCTGGCGCTCAGGATGAAGATGCCGCAGTAACCCGCCGCCCGGCCGGACAGTGTTCGCTGAGGCTTGGGGGTCGCGGCGTACTCGTGGCGCAGCGCCCAGAAGGCCACCGCCAGCAGGATCAGGCCGACCGCGCCGCCCTCGGCCGCGACCGCCAGCGGCAGGTTGTGCACGTATTTCTCGCCGGGCCCCAGGTCGGTGATGGCGTAGAAGCCGTGCACGCCCACGCCGACGATGGGTTCCTCCAGGAACAGGCCGAGGCCCTTCTCGTACAGCACGTCGCGGCCGGCGCTCTGGTGCTTCTGCAGCGTGGTGGCGATGAACCGGTTGTTGATCAGGAACATGATCTGGTCGCCGAACAGGAACCAGACCACGCCGCCGAGGACGGGGAGGGCGGCCAGGGGCTTGAAGCCGCCGTACTGCCGGGCGAAGCGGACCAGGCTGCGCATCGCGATGGTGCTGATGACGCCGAGCGAGACCAGGCCGCCGCGGGAGCCCGAGGCGATCGAGCCGACCAGGAACGCCGGGGCGGAGATCAGCCAGAGGGAGCGGCCGCGGCTGCGGAAGTAGAAGTACGCCGTGGCGATCAGGCCGAGGACCTCGACGCGGACGAAGACGTTCGGGCCGCCGCTGAACGCCGACCAGCGGCCGGCCTGGGTGTGGCCGTGGCCGGACGCCGCGTACAGGAAATACAGCCAGGCGGCCGCGTACCAGCAGCCCATCGTCAGCCGGAACACCCGGTCGCGGTCCCATTCGGCGAGGGCGGTGTAGACGACGACGAGGATGGTCATCGCCACGAAGTCGCCCAGGACGTCGTGGATGACCGCGTTGCCGGGCGCCCACGCCGCCGAGAGCATCTGGTAGGTGAACAGCACCAGGAGCGGCTGCAGGGCCCGCCGGGCCGGGGCGGAGTGCAGCGGGTGGATCCCGGCGTGGTTCACCTCGAGGGCGAACGCCATGAGCACGGCGGAGAAGAGCAGCACGCGTACGTCGTTGAGCACCGGGATGGCCAGCCCGGCCCGCTCCAGCGTGAAGTGCCCGGACAGGGTGGCCACGAAGACGGACACGACCACGACGGGGCTGGGCCGGGCGTACGCAATCATGGTTTTGATCTGCTGGCCGGAACCGGGATCGCGCGCAGCAGTGCGAGGTACGAGGACACGGCGAGCGCGACCGCGGCGGCGCCGAAACCGGCCAGCGCCGCCTGCCAGGCGTCCAGCCCCAGGGCGGCGGCACCGTAGGTGGCCACCACCTCGACCGCCAGGCTGCCGACCAGCAGCACGGTGGTGACCGGCGCCTCGCGCAGGGCGTCGATCGTCGGGCGGGCCGCGTAGTACACCGCGAGCGGGATGGAGACCGGCGCGCCGAAGCGGATCATGGTGTCCGCCCCGGCGAAGTCGCCGCCCAGGAACCAGTGCACCAGCGGCGTGGCGACGACCAGCAGCGTCGCGCTGGCCAGGGCCGCCACCCCGGCCGCCGCGAACGGGAGCACCTTGAGCCCGTGGGCCAGTTCGGCGCCGAACGTGCGGCCGGCGGCCTCGGTGTCGGCGGCGTGCCCGCTGAGCCGGGGCAGCAGGACCGGGTTGAGCATGCCGAAGATCGCGCAGATCAGGGTGATCGCCGAAGTGGCGAAGCCGACGTAGCCGGCCTCCGCGGTGCTGTGCGAGGTGGCCGCGACGAAGAAGGTGGGGAAGGCGAACAGCCCGGGCAGCGCGACATCGCCCGGCGTCCGGCGGATCCCGTAGCGCAGCACGGTGCGCAACGGCGGCGCCGGCCGGGGCGTGGCGCGGCGTTCGGCCCGGCGCGGCCCGGCCTTCGCGATGCCCCAGCAAGCCACGACGGTCATCGCGACGCCCTGCAAAGTGAGGAAGACGTGCATCCGGCTGGTGACGAGGAACGCCGCCAGCGGCAGGACGCCGAAACCGAGCAGCGAGGCGAGCACGGACCGGCCCACCTGCCCGCAGCCGCGCAGCGCCGCCGCCGAGACGGTGCACAGGCAGACGCCGGCGGTCAGCACCACGGCCGCCCGCACCTCGCGGGCGCCGCCGATGCCGAACAACCGGCCGACGTCGCCGGCCAGCGCCACCGCGGCCAGGCCGACCACGTTCAGCAGCACGACCTCCAGCAGGAACGCCTGCCGGGCCAGCACCCGGATCCGGCGGCCGGCCCGGGGCAGGTAGCGGTGCAGCGCGGAGACCAGGCCGATCAGCGCGAGCGGCTGCACGGTGGACACCATGCCCCGGGCGACCTGGTAGTAGGCGAAGCCGGCCACCCCGGCCCGCCGGGCGACGAGGTGGAACAGCAGCAGGCCGGCGGCGAGCGTCAGCCAGTGTGCCGCCGTCGTGGCGACATAGTCCCGCCGCACCCCGGCCGGCACGCGGGCCAGCAAGCTCCTCGCCGGCACGTCGTCAGGCGCGGGTCCGGGTGGCGGCCACGACGCGCTCCAGCAGCTCGTCGATCCGCCGGTAGCGCAGCAGGGCCAGCGCGGTCAGCCCGAGGATCCGCAGGTCCGTGCCGTAGCTCCGGCATTCCAGGTAGGCCAGTGCCAGCTCCATCTTCCGGGGCCGGACCAGGGCCTCGTACGCGGCGTGCGGGTCGGGCCAGCCGGCGAGGATCGCGCCCAGGTCGCGGTAGCGGATCGACGACCAGTCGGTGATGCCGGGCCGGATCTGGAACAGTTGCCGCTGCTCGGGGGTGTATCGCGCGGCGTCCCGCTCCACCGGCGGGCGCGGGCCGACCAGGCTCATGTCGCCGCGCAGCACGTTGACCAGCTGCGGCAGCTCGTCCAGCTTCCAGCGGCGCAGGAAGCGCCCGGTCCTGGTCTGCCGGGGGTCGTCGTTCGCGGTCTGGTAGACGCCCGAGCGTTCCGCGCCGATGACCATGGTGCGGAACTTGAACATGGGGAACGTCTTGCCGTCCCGGCCGACCCGCAGCCCCGCGAAGATCACCGGTCCGCCGTCCTCCCAGCGGATCCGCCAGGCGATGGCGGCGGCCACCGGGGCGGTGACGACCAGCGCGGCGGCGGCCAGGGCGATGTCGGTGGCCCGCTTCGCGGCCTCGTAGCGCGGCGCGATCTCCGGCGTACGCGTCGCGGTCCGGTATCCGGCCGTCATCGCCGCCTGCCGGCCGGGTCCAGGATGCCCACGATCGAACCGGCGCCGTAGACGACATGCGTGGCCACGAAGACGACCGGCATGCCGACCAGGAGCCCGGGGTCGCGATGGCGCGCGGCCAGGCGGGCCGAGGCGATCAAAATCAGGCTGCCGTACGTGCCCAGCACGGCCCCGGCCACGCGCCGGACGAGCACCGAACGCGGTCCGAGCACGGCGGCGCCGGCCAGCCCGAGCACGAAACCGGCCGGCACCGCGGTGCGCCACGAGCCGATCCACCGGCCGATCGTGCGGCTCGCCCGGAACGGCCAGTACCCGGTGAGGAACGTCCACGAGACGAACTCGGGCCAGTCGCCGCGCGGGTAGTAGGTGCAGACGATGTCCGGCAGCAGCAGGATCTTCCCGCCCGCGGCCCGCAGGCGCTGGTTGAACTCGAGGTCCTGGGTGCGGGTGAGCCGCTCGTCGAACAGGCCGATCCGGTCGAAGACCTCGCGGCGGTAGCAGCCGCCGAAGACGGTGTCGACCCAGCGCGGTCCGGGCGCGCCGGTCCGGTACTTCGCGTTGCCGGCCGCGAGCGGGTGCGTGTTGGCCAGCGAGATGGCCCGGCTGAGCAGGTCGTGGTCGCGGGGCCGGGCCTGGCGTACGCCGCCGACGTTGTCCGCATCGGGGTGCTCGATCAGCCCCTCGACGCAGCGGCGCAGGTAGTCGTGCTCGTACACGGCGTGCACGTCCAGGCGGATGATGACCTCGCCCTTCGCCTGCTCGATGCCGAGGTTCAGGGCGACCGGCTTGCTGCGGCCGGGGTTGTCGACCATCCGCAGCCGGCTCTCCCGGGCGGCGTACTCCCGGACGATCTCCCGGGTGCCGTCGTCGCTCATGCCGTCGACGAGCAGGATCTCCATCCGGTCCGCCGGGTAGTCGTTGGCGAGCACTGAGTCCAGGAAGGCGGCGACGAACCGGGCCTCGTTCCAGCACGGGATCACCACGCTCAGGAAGGGCATGTCGGTCACATTTTAGGATGATATGCCGTATTGCGCCGTAATGTGGCGCAACGCGGTCAGGCGGCCCAGCTCAGCGCGACGGCGTCCCACCGGCCGGGCCGGGGCGCCGGCGGTGGCGGCGGCGGACCGGCCGCGTCGGCGGCGATCGGCAGGCCGCCGCGGCGGCGCGGGGCGGCGACCATGGTGAGCACCGTGCCGAGCAAGCGGGCGTCGACCGCGGCCAGCGCGTGCACGGCCGCGGCCACCTGCGCTCCGGTGGTCTTGCGCGCGCGGACGAGCAGCAGGGTGCCGTCGGCCCGGGCCGCCACGACGGCGCCGTCGGTGACCGGCAGCAGCGCCGGCGAGTCAAAGATGATCTTGTCGAACCGGTCGCGCAGCTCGTCGATCAGCTCGGTCATCCTCGGCGAGCCGAGCAGCTCGCTCGGGTTCGGCGGCCGGTGCCCGCTGGCCAGCAGCCACAGCCCGGTGCCCCACGGCTGCAGCACCTGGTCGAGCGAGGCCGCGCCGACCAGCACCGTGGTCAGCCCGGCCGAGCCCTCCCGGCCCAGGAACGTGGCGAGCCGCGGCTGCCGTAGCTCGGCGTCGACGATCAGCACCCGCTGGCCGGCCTCGGCGAAGAGGATGGCCAGCCCGCACGCGGTCGACGAGCGGCCCTCGACCGGCATCGGGCTGGTCACCGCGAGGATCTTGATGGGGTGGTCGCGGTCGGCGTACTGGACGTTGGTGCGAAGCTGCCGCAGCGCCTCGGCCCGGGGCGAATTGCTGTCCGAGATGAACGGGCCCTTCCGCCTGCGGGCCTTGGGGTCGGCCGGGATCAGCGCGAGGACCGGCTTGCCGGTCAGGCCGGGCAGCGGCGCGGCCACCTTGAGCGAGCTGTCCGAGACCTCCCGGACCACCGCGGCGGCGGCGCCGAGCAGCAGGCCCACCGCGACCGCCAGGGCGTCGTTGTGCAATGGCCGGGGCGAGACCGGCTCGGGATCGAGGCGGGCGAGCGGCTCGATGGGCAGGATGGCCGTGGCGGGCGGGTCCTTCGAGGGGCGCGCTTCCAGCTTCTGCACGGTGGCCGGGAACAGCGAGATCAGCACTTGAGCGATCCGCATGGCCCGGTCCGGCGAGCCGTCGGTGACGGTGATCGTCAGCAGGGCGCTGTCGCTCTCGGTGGTCACGTCGATCCGATCCAGCAGCTCCTTCGGCGTCAACCCGGTGTGCGTCTCCACCTCGATCGCCGTGAGCATCTGGTCGCCGGTGAGCAACTCCTCGTACGTCTTCAGCCGGGCCGACACGAACAGCGAGCCCTCCAGGACCGACGAGGGTTCCGGGGCGTTCGCGGAGACGAAGAAGACGGCCGTCGCGGCGTACTGGGTGGGCATCTCCTTGTTGATCACCTGGGTGATCCCGAGCGCGGCCAGCACGGCGATGGCCATCACCCACCATTGCCGCCTCACCACCCGGAGGTAGTCGCGTAGCTCCACGCTCCCCCTCCCGAACAGCCCGCTTCACGACCAAACTAAGCGGCGCGGATGGGGCCCGTGGCGAGATCGGGCAAGTTTGGTGATCTCTTCTGGAGTGAGCGCCATGAATGGGGACCTCAGCCGGCGAACCGGTCGAGGGCGGGTAGCACGTGCTCCCGGGTGACCGAGGTGGCCAGATGGCCGCCCTCCTCGACCACGATCAGCTCCGAGCCGGGCCAGGCCCGGTGCAGCTCCCAGGCAGTCCGCAGCGGCCCGCCCAGATCGAGCCGCCCGTGGATCAGCACACCTGGGATGCCGGCCAGCCGCCCGGCCTCGCGCAGCAGCACGCCCTCCTCGAGCCAGGCCCCGTGGGCGAAGAAGTGGGCGCAGATGCGCACGAAGGCGAGCCGGGCGGCGGGCGGGCGATCGCCGTACGGCCGGAATTTGTCCTTGGTCTCGCCGGAGAGCACGGCGTCCTCCCAGGCGCACCAGTCCGCGGCCGCCCGCTCCCGCACGGCGGCGTCCGGATGCTCCATCAGCCGCGCATAGGCGCCGACGACATCGCCGTCGGGCGGGGTGCCGGGCGCGCCGGCGAGGAAGCGTTCCCACTCCGCCGGGAAGAACCGGCCGACGCCCCGGTAGAGCCAGTCCGTGTCCGAGCGGCGGGTCATCGTGACGGCCGCGATGACGATCTCGGAGACGCGCTCGGGGTGGCGTTCGGCGTACGCGAGGATCAGCGTCGACCCCCACGAACCGCCGTGCAGGAGCCAACGGTCGATGCCGAGCCGCACCCGTAGCCGCTCCATGTCGGCGATCAGATGCTCGGTGGTGTTGTGCCGCATGTCGGTCGCCGGGTCGGCGGCGCTCGGGGTGCTCCGGCCGCAGCCGCGCTGGTCGAAGAGGACGATCCGGTAGCGCGCCGGATCGAAGAAGCGGCGGGTGCCCGCGCTCGACCCCGACCCGGGACCACCGTGGACGACCAGGGCGGGCTTGCCGCCGGGGTTGCCGCTCACTTCCCAGTGGACGTGGTTGCCGTCGCCCACGTCGAGCAGGCCCGTCTCGTACGGCTCAATCGGTGGAAACATCCGTTCCTTTCGGTTCGGCCGGTGGCAGCAGCCCGGACAGGCGCTGGGCGGCGACTCTCCGGAGCTCTTCGCGCAGCTGATCGCCCCGATCCGCGAACAACTCGTCATCCACCGCGACGGCGATCCGGACCGCCTGGCTGGTGATGCTGCGACCCTCGCCGGTCAGGCGCAACCGCAGCGAGCGGGCGTCACCCGAATCGGACTCCCGGGTCACCAGCCCGCGCTCCTGAAGGGTCCGCAGCACCTTGGAGGCCATCATCCGGTCCGCTCCGGCATGGTCGGCGACCTGCTGCTGGGTGGGCGCCGACGGACGGGTGCGATCGAGCCAGCCGATCGAGGCGAGCAGGTTGAACTGGGTCGGGGTGAGCCCGAGCGGCCGCAGCGCGCGGTCGAGTCGCTGTCGCCACTCCAGCGCCGCGTGGTGCAGCCAGAATCCGGGGCTCATCAGCGGCCCGCGCGGCTCAGCCACCGGCCGCTGCTCGCCGCCGGGCCTCGGCCTGCAGGGCCTCGAAGGTCAGGCGCATGTCGGAGCGCACCGCCTTCTCCCAGATCAGCCGGAAGATGGGCCCGAACGGCCCGTGCACCTCGAACACCTTGGACACCCGCACCCTCCCGTCGCCCAGCGGCTCGTAGCGGTTGACCCCGCGCAGGCTGCCGAACGGGATGCCGGCCCGGGCCGACCACATCCGCCGCGGGTCGACGTCGACGAGGGTGAAGGTACCCGCGGGGGCGCCGCGCGGCTTGTTCCAGCCCTTGGTGCCGGGCGTGAAGGGGCCGTCGAGGCGGGCCTTCTGCTCATGCGGATCCCAGCTGGGCCAGCTCGCCACGTCGGTGGCGGCCTGCCAGACCGCCTCGATGTCGCCCTCGATGACCATCTCTTCGCCGAACGAGTACATCGCCCGTCTCCCTCGCTTCGCGGGAATAATGTTGTCGCGGCAACACTATTCCGTAGTCGCGACAACAGTCAAGGCTGTGACGCGAGTTACTCGGCCGGCGCGGCGGATCCGGGTGGTCGGGCGGATCTCCCCGGGTGTGATGCCGGCTGGCCGCCCTCGTCGCGGCCCCCGGACCGGCGGACGGAGCCTAGCCGACCGGGACCGGCTCGGTGACCTCCGGCCGGACGGGTGCTGGGCGGGTGGAGAGCCAGCAGCCCGCGACCACCAGGGCGAAGCCGGCGACCGTGCCCCACCGCAGTGGCTCGTTCAGCAGGAGGACACCGAGCAGGACGGCCACCACCGGGTTCACGTACGTGACCAGGCCGGCCCGGTTGGAGCCGGCCAGCGCCACGAGGCGGTAGAAGGCCAGCAGCGCCACGGCGGTGCAGAAGACGCCGAGCGCGGCCAGGGCCAGCCAGGCGTCGGCGTGCACCGGCGCGGCCGGCCAGGTCAGGATCGCGAACGGGGTGAGCACCAGCGTCGTGATGGCGGTGGTGCCGCCGGCGAGGGTCTCCGGCGGGATGTCGGCGGTGCGGCGCTGGACGAAGATGGTGGCCACCCCGTAGCTGACCGCGGCGAGCAGGACCATGCCCGCGCCGAGCAGGCCCAGGCGGTCGCCGGAGACGTCCAGGCCGACCAGCACCGCGACGCCGGCGAAACCGAGGACCAGGCCGGCGACGCGGCCGCGGGTCAGCGGCTCGGCGCGGGACATCAGCAGGGCGATCACGACGGGCTCGACCGCGATCAGCAGGCCGGTGAGCGAGGAGGTGATGTGCACCTCGCCGTACGTGATGAGCAGGAACGGCACGACGATGTGCACCACCGCCAGGATCGCGACGGTTCCCCAGCGCTCGCGGAGCGCGCCCAGCGTGCCCCGGGAGGCGGCCACCGGCAGCAGCACCAGCGCGGCGATCAGGCCGCGGCCGGCCACCGCTCGGGCGGGGCGGATCTGGCCCTGGCGTACCACTTCGACGGTGGGCCGCCGATCCGCAAGGGCGACCGGTCCGGCCTGATCTGGACGCCGCTGCTGGACGATCCGATGTGGATCGTGCTGCCGGCCGGGCACTGGCTGGCCGGGCGCGAGACGGTGGCGCTGGGCGACCTGGCCGGCGAGCGGTGGGTGCACGGGTGCCTGGCGACCGGCGACATGCTCCACCACTACGCGGCGATGGCCGGGTTCGAGGTGCAGACCGCCTGCCGGGGGACCGACTACGTCTTCGCGCAGTCGCTGGTGCGGGCCGGGGTCGGGGTGAGCATGATCCCGCAGGTGGCGCTGACCGCCGACCAGGGCGGGCTGGCGACCGTGCCGATCGCGCCGCCCTGCCCGTCCCGCTACGTCGGCATCGTCACCGCCGTGCGCCGCATCCGGCCGCTGGCCGCGGCGCTGGCCAGGGCGCTGCACGAGACGGTCGCGGGGCTGCCGCTAGCGGCCGCGTAGCCGGTCCAGGACGAGCGGGTCGATCGCGCCGGCGACCAGGCGCTCCTCCAGGTTCTCGACGCCGGCCCAGTCGGCGAGCGCGTCCTGCAGGTCGGGCTGGTCGTGGCCGGCCGCGGCCAGCAGAGCCCGTGCCTCCTCGGCGACCGGGCCGGCGAGCGGCAGCAGGGTGGCCGGGTCCGGCCGTTCGAAGTACAGCGTGTGCAGGTCGAGCAGGCGGGTCAGTTCGGCGACCGGGTCCGGGTGGTCGTCCACCCGCAGGTCGACCCAGACGTCGCTGGTGCCGCCGTACCCCATGCCCTTGGCGACGACCAGGAGCGCGGCGCTCTGCCGGCCCCGCCGGTCGCCGCCGGCGAGATCGCCGGCGCGCAGGGCCGCCAGCAGCCGGTACGCCAGCCGCGCCTCGGCCGCCGACGCCTGCCAGGCCACCTGCATCGCGTCGACCACCTGCGGGCCGGTCAGCATGTTGCCCTGCACCGCGTACCCGTCGCCGGTCGTCCCGCCCGCCCACGCGTGACAATCGCGGCCGGTGAACGTGGCGCCCTCGCCCGCCGGGCCGACCACGCCGACCTGCCGCTGGGCGACCGGCCCGGCGTCCCCGGCGATCAGCGCCTGCACCGTGTTGGCGGCACTGACCCCGGTCTCCAGCAGCGCCAGAGTCTGCGGGCGGTAGGCGAGATTCGCGTACGACTGGGTGGCGACCGCGCCGACCCCGGCCCGCGCGGCGGGCACGGCGGCGCCGACCCCGAGGAACTTGCTGGCCACCGCGACACCGTGGGCGAGGCCGTCGGCGGAACGGGCGATGATCGAGAAGGTCATGACGCATGTGTAACACCGGGGGAACATCCGCGGTGCAGACTGAAACCCTCCGGCCTATGTGTACCGATGCACTTCGGGCATATGCTCCGGCCTAAGACGTGTTCCCGGCCGAGCCCGCCGCCGCCCTCGGCGAGCCGGCAAGTGGACTGAACGCTTCTGGCGCCCGGTCCGAAGCGCCGCGGGCGAGTGGGTGGTTGCCGCGACCGGCCCGCCCGCGGCGCCCTCACGGCCGCTTGACCGCCCGGATCCGCTCCACCGTCCCGGCCTTGAGCCGCTCATTCTCCACAACATCAAAACCCTGCTTGCGTACGAGGGGAAGCTGCCGCCGGGTGAAGTGCTCCCCGGCCGTCCGGATCGTGACCTGCTCGGCCACCCACTGTGCGGCCCGCAGCGGGGCGAAACTGCTGCGGACGTGGTCGACCAGCAGCAGCGTCCCGCCCGGCACCAGCACCCGGTGCATCTCCGCGATCGCCCGCACCGGGTCGGGAATCGTGCACAGCGACAGCGCGCACAGCACGGTGTCGAACGAGGCCTCGTCGAACGGCAGGCTCTGCGCGTCGCCCTCGCGCAGGTCGGCGGCCCGGCCGAGATCGGCGGCCCGCTTGCGGGCGATGGCCAGCATCTCGGTGCTCAGCTCGATCCCGGTGATGGTCACCTCCGGGCGGTAGAACGGCAGGTTGCGCCCGGTCCCGACGGCGATCTCGAGCACCCGGCCGCGGGCCCGCGAGCACACCCACTCCCGGCCGCCGGTGAACCAGTGCCGCTCGAGAAACGCGATCTGCCTGTCGTACCGGGGCGCGGCGTCGTCCCACACCCGCTTCTGCCGGTCCGCGTTCATGGCCTCGAAGCTACCGGCGTACGGCAAATTCGGCCCCGGGCGGCGCGGCGGGCCGCCGGCCCAGGATCATGCAGGTATGCAGACTTTTGATGTGGTGGTCGTCGGGGCCGGCCCCGGGGGCGAGGTCGCGGCGGGCCGGCTGGCCTCGGCGGGCCTGTCCGTGGCGATCGTCGAGGCCGACAAGGTCGGCGGCGAGTGCTCCTACTACGCGTGCATACCGTCGAAGTCGCTGCTGCGCCCGGGTGAGCTGCTCGCCGAGGCCCGCCGGGTGCCTGGCATGCGCGAGGCGGTGACCGGGCCGCTCGACGTGGCCGCGGTGCTCGCCCGGCGGGACGAGAACATCGGGCACCTCGACGACGCCGGGCAGCTGCCCTGGCTCGAGGAGCGCGGCGTCCACCTGGTGCGCGGCTGGGGCCGGATCGCGGGGGAGCGGCAGGTCGCGGTGGGCGACGAGGTCCTCGAGGCGCGCACGGCGGTGATTCTCGCGGGCGGCACGGTCGCCCGGATCCCGGACATCGAGGGGCTGCGGGACGCCAAGCCGTGGACCAACCGCGAGGCGACCACCGCGGAGGAGATCCCGGAGTCGCTCATCGTGATCGGCGGCGGCGTCGTGGGGGCCGAGATGACCCAGGCATACGCCTCGCTCGGGTCCCGGGTCACCCTGGTCGAGGGCGAGCACCGGCTGCTGCACCGGGAGGAGGAATTCGCCTGCGTGCAGGTCACCGAGGCGCTGCGGGAGCAGGGCGTGGACATCCGCACCGGGCAGTGGGCCACCTCGGTGCGGCGCGACGGCGACCGGATCACGGTGACCCTCGCCGACGGCAGCACCGCCACCGCCGACCAGCTGCTGGTCGCGGCCGGGCGGGTCCCGCAGTCGCGCGACCTGGGCCTGGACGCCGACGGGTACATCGAGGTCGACGAGCACATGCGGGTGCCCGGCAAGGACTGGCTCTACGTGGTCGGCGACCTGAACGGCAGGGCGCTCTACACGCACATGGCCAAGTACCAGGCGGCGATCGCGGCCGAGCACATCCAGGGCCGGGACATGGTCGTCGAGCACCTCGCGGACGGCCCCCGCTCGCCGCACGTGATCTTCACCGAGCCGCAGGTGGCCGGCGTCGGCTACACCGCCGCGGCGGCCGAGGCGGCCGGGATCACCGTACGGGTGGTGGACATCGGCACCGAGGCGAACGCGGGCGGCGCCTTCACCGGCGGCGGCCGCGGCACCTGCCGGTTCGTGCTGGACGACGACCGCGGCGTCCTGGTCGGCGCCACCTTCACCGGCTCGGAGGTGGCCGACTTCCTGCAGGCGGCGACCATCGCCGTGGTGGGCGAGGTGCCGCTGCGCCGCTTGCGGCACGCCATTCCGTCGTTCCCCACCCGCAGCGAGATCTGGCTGTACCTCTTCAACGAGCTGGGGCTGTGAACTCGGGTGCGCTCGCCAGCGGGTTCCGTCAGGGTCGGCGGCCGTGACGAAGTTCCACGTCAACGTCTGCTTGGCGCCGCCGGCCGCGGGTGACGTCGACGCCGCCCTGGCCGCCGCGATGGCGCCGTTCGACCACAACCTCACCAGCGACGGGAACCCGGCCGGCGAGTGGGACTGGTGGTGCATCGACGGCGGCCCGGGTTCGCGGTTCGCGGTCCGGCCCGAGCACGACGGCGACCCGCGACTTGTTTACGGGGACGACGAGGCCGAGCCGCTGCGCTGCGACGGCGGGCCGCGGGGCCTGCTCGACTTCCCCGCGACCCGCCGGCACGCCGTCGAGCGGGCCCGCGGCGAATGGCGGGCCCAGCAGCACGACTTCCGGAGGCTGGTCGCCGACCATCCCGGGGCGCGGCCGTTGACCGCCTTCCTGGCCCGCCACGAGGCCGACCCGGTGGGCTATCCGCGCGAGCGAGCCGTCGCCGACCACCACGCCCAGCCTCTCGTCCGGGCGCTCAGCCACAGCTCGGCCTGGGAACGCTACCCCAGCCTCGGGGTCCGGATGCTCCATCCGGACTCCGACCCGATCACCGAACTCACCCGCGACCCGCAACCGGACTTCGACCGCGCGGCGGCGTGGGCGATCACCGCCTACGCCCTGCTGACGGCCGCCGGCCAGTGGATCGACCCGGAACAGCTCGGCCCGTTCGCGGCGCCTCGCGACGGCGAGGCCGCCACGGATGCCTACGTCCGGCAGGCCGACGCGTACCTCGACACCATCGGCGACGACTACCTCATCGTCCGCCTGCTGTGCCACAGCTGACCGCCACCGGTTCAGGCCCGCCGGACCGGCGCCCCGGCCCGGATCGCGCGCGGGATCTCGGCCACGGCGTCGACGCGGTCGAGCAGGGCGCGCAGGTCGCCGGCCGGGGCGGCCGAGTCCAACTCGACGCGGTACGTGATGCCGGTCGACGACCAGGTGTCGGTGTCGAAGCCGCCGGTCGCGGTCACCCGGACGCCGGCCAGCTCGATGCCCAGGGACTGGGCCTCGCGGTACAGGTCGTTCAGCACGCAGCCGGCGGCGGCCAGATGCAGCAAGTGGGCGCCGGTGAAGTCGGCCTCGACGGTGACGCCGCCGGGGGTCCACTTGTGCGGGAACCGGACCGCGCTGCCGTCCGCCGACGAGAACGAGCCGGCGCCGGCCACCACCGCGAACTGATCCATGGTTGTCCCTTTCCGATCAGGCTGCTTCGTCACGAAGGTATCCGGAAGAGGGGTGTGTGTCGTGAGCGAGATCGTTCCAGCGGCGGCTGGCCGGCGAGTAGGCGGACTCTGCGCGGGCCCTGCCCGGCTCCCGAGGCGAGGCCGACCGGATGCGCGGCCATCGCCGAGCGGGGCACACCTACGGTCGAGACAGCCGGCCTCTTCACTCGCGTCGTAGGGCGGCGCGCTGGGCCGACGTGAGGCGGGTCGGATCGAGGCAGGCGGCGACCCGTTCGCGGGGCCAGCCGAGGGCCGTCGCCAGCTCGTCGGCGGAGAGCGGCCGGGCGGCGTGGACCAGGGCAGCGAGCACGGTCCGCGGGTCACCGTCGGCCTCGCTGGTGGCTGCCGTCGGCGGAGGTGGGGTGCCGGTTCTGGTCATCTGGGCGGCGAGCCAGCCGAAGAACTGGGCCATTTTGTGCAGCCGGATGCCGGCGGGGCTGGCCGGGCCGAAAAGCTCCGCGCCGCGGCGGGCCGCGTCGGCGACTGAGGCGTGTGCGCCGGTGTCGGTCTGCCAGGCGCGTTGCCATACGTCGTCGCCGACCACGTAGCGCTCGCGGCGGGTGCCGGGGTTCGGCGTACGGGACAGAAGGTTCATCTCCTCCAGGTAGCCGACGGCCTTGGAGATCGAGGCCGGGCTCACCGAGAGCTGCTGGGTGAGCTCGCTCGCGGTCAGGCTGCCCCGATCGGAGACGAGCAGGGCGGCGAAGACGCGGGCGCACATCCTGGGCAGCCCGGTCCCGGCCAGCAGGGTGGCGAACTCCTCGGCGAAGCCGGCCGGAGGCGAGGCCACGGGGGCGGGGCGGCGGCGCGGGGCACGCCGGGTGGCCGCCTGCTGGGCCTGGACGGCCCGATAGGCACCCGAATCGTGGTTGCGCGCGACCTCGCGGCTGATCGTGGAGGTGGGCCGGCCGAGTCGGCGGGCGATCTCGGCGTAGCCCAGGCCGGCCGCGAGCCACAACGAGATCTGTTCGCGGTCCTGATAGGTCAGCCGGGCGCCGGGCATGGTTTGCATTAGACCACATGCCATTGCAACGATGGCAGCTGGAATGGCGCTTTGGCGTTGACGCTGTCGGAAACGCAACATAGTTTCCGGGCATGCATGTGATGGCTCTGTCCACGGTGTCCGATGCGCGGAACTTCTGGAACGCGATGAAGAAGGCGTACGGTCGCCTCCCCGCCGGCGCCCGCTGGACCGTCGCGGTGGCGAGCGCGGACGGCACGCGCGCGGTGAATGTGATCGTCCACGACTCGATCGACGAGGTGCGCGCTTTCGTCGAGGAGTGGGGCGGCTCGTTCGCCGCGACCGAGTATTTCGAGGCGGACGCGAAGAACGCGGTCGGGCTGCCGCGATGAAGCCGTCACCGCCGGCGATCGACGAGGCGATGGTCGGGGAGTTGCTGGCCGAGTTCGGGATTCCGAGCGCCGCGATCGGCGTGCTGAGCGGCGGCGAGATCACCTCGGTGGCGGTCGGCGTGAAGAACCTGCGGACCGGGGAGCCGGCGACCACCGACACGATCTACCAGTGCGGCTCGATGACCAAGACCTGGACGGCGTACGTCTTCCTGCAGTTCGTCGCCGAGGGGAGGGCCGATCTCGACGAACCGGTGCGCAGTTACCTGCCCGGCTTCCGGGTGGCCGACCCCGGGGTGACCGCCCGCGTCACGCCGCGGCACCTGCTCAACCACACCAGCGGCATCGAGGAGGACTTCGGCGATCCGGGCGAGGGCGAGGACGTGTACGCCCGGATGGTCGGCGCCATCGCGGACGCCCGGCAGGTGTCGCCGCTGGGCTTCACGCACGGATACAGCGCCGCCCTCGGCTACGCGATCCTGGCCCGCGTCATGGAGGTGCTCGACGGCAAGCCGTGGGACGCGGTGATGGCCGACCGGCTGTTCCGGCCGCTGGGCCTGACCGGCACGTCCTCGTGGCCGGCGCGGGTCGATCCGGCGCGGGCGGCGACCGGGCACATCGGGCGGCTGGAGAGCCCGATCCCGTACCTGCCCCGGTCGTACGGGCCCGGCGGCAACGTCAGCTCGACGATCGGCGAGGTGCTGACGATGGCGAGCGTGCTCCCGATCGGCTCGGAGATGACCACCTCGCGGGTGCCGGTGCCGGACCCGTACCTGTTCGGTCCGGAGTGGGCCCTCGGGCTCATCGTCTGCGACTGGCACGGCCGTACGGTCTTCGCCAGCGACGGCAGCACGATCGGCCAGAACGCCCGCCTGCGCATCCTGCCGGACGCCGGCCGCACCATCGCGATGCTGACCAACGGCGGCCCGCGGGAGGGCTTCTACAAGCGGGTCTTCAACGAGATCCTCGGCGCCGGCACCATCCCGGAGCTGCCGTCGCCCGTCACCGAGCTGAAAAGAGACCCTTTGTCGTACGTGGGGGTCTACGGTCGCCCCGGGACGGCCTTCGAGGTGACCGCCGAGGGGGAGCGGCTGCGCCTCACCGAGACGCTCGACCCGATGCACGCGCACTTCGTCGGGAAGCCGGAGCGAATCACGTACGACCTGGTGCCGGTCAGCGACACGCATTTCCTGATGCCCTCGAACGATCCGCGCGAGGACACCCGGACCTTGGCGATCTTCGACTTCCGGGACGGCCGGGCGCGGTACCTGCACACCAACTGCCGCCTGTATCCCCGTGTCGTCCTATCGTGAACGGCATGGGTCAGCGCATCTTGATCACCGGCGCCCGGCGGGGCATCGGCGCAGCTCTCGCGGTCGGGCTGGCCCGGCCGGGCAACATTCTGCTGCTGCACCACCTGGCGGCCGCCGCGGAGGCCGAGAAGGTCGCCGGGCTGTGCCGCGACCTCGGGGCCAAGGCCGAACTCCTGGACGCGGACCTCGCCGACCCGGCGGCGGTCCGTGCCCTGGCGGCGGCGGCCGGGGCGGTCGACGTCCTCATCAACAACGCGGCGAGGGCCTCCAACGTCGGCTTCGACGCCCTGCCGCTGGACGAGTGGCAATCCACGTTCGCGGTCAACGTCACCGCGCCGATGCTGCTGGCCCAGTCGCTGAGCGCCGGCATGGCGGAGCGGGGCTGGGGTCGCATCGTCAACGTCGTCTCGCCGACGGTGCGGATGGGCGGGCCGTCCGGACCGTCGTACGTCGCCAGCAAGGCGGCGCTGATCGGGCTCACGCGCTCGCTGGCCCGTTCGCTGGGGCCGGCGGGCATCACGGTGAACGCGCTGTCGCCGGGCGCGATCCGCACCGAGGGCGAGGCGGAGCTGGCCAACGGGCGGGACGCCGAGACCCACGCGCCGCTGGTCGCGACGCAGGCGATCCCGCGGTCGCTGGTCCCCGAGGACCTGGTCGCGACGGCCCGCCTGCTGGTCTCCGACGGCGCGGGCGCCCTCACCGGCCAGGTGATCGAGGTCGGCGGCGGGCTGGTCTTCCGGTAGGCGTTCAGTCCTGGGCGGCGTGGTCCCGGCGGTCGTGCGCCGACTCGTCGGCGGCCTTGCGGTTGGAGAGGTGATCGGCGAGGGTGGCCGGCCGGCGGGTGGCCTTGGGCTTGTCCTCGGACGGGCGCCGCATCCGCGGGATCCGGCCCGCCGTGTAGTCGCTGAGGTCGGCGGGGCGGGACTCCCGGAGGTGATCGGCCAGGTCCGCGGGCCGCCGGGTGAGGGCGGGCATCGGGTTGGCGCTCGCCACTGGGGGAACGGGATCCGGGTACGGCGCCGGGGGCGGAGGGGTGGGCCGGGGCGGCACCGAGTACGGGCCCGGCGCGGCCGCTGCCGGTATCGGCTCGAATGGCGTCGGGGTCGCCATGGGCGGCGTGGGAGCGGCCGCGGGCGGTGTCGGGGTCGGGGTCGCCGTGGGCGGCGTGGGGGTAGCCGCGGGCGCCGGGGGCGTGGGCATCGTGCGGGGAGCGACGACGTCCGGGATCGCGCGGAGTGGCGGCGGCTCGTGCACCACGTAGGCCGCGGGCACCTCGGGGACCGCGTAGGGACTCGGCGTAGTCGTCCCCGGCGCTTCCGGAGTCCACGCGGGCGTCGGCGGAGTCGGCATGTCGTGCACCGGCACGTGCGGCACGTGCGGCGCCTGCTCCGATGCGGGCGGTGCGAACGGGCCCGACGACGGTGCGGGTGCCGGGAACCAGTCCGGCGCCGGCTCGGGGGTGGGCGTGGCCGGGCCGGCCGGCGCGGAGGCGGCCGGTGCGGCAGCGGCCAGCGGCTGCGGCTCTGGCTCGGTCATCGGCTGCGGCTCCGGGAAGGAGGGGATGGGGCGCCGGGGGAGCGGTTGATCGCCGAGCGTAGCGGGGCGTCGCGTCGATGTCTGCCCATCCGGGCCGTCGATGTCAGGGGAGTGCAGGCCGGGCATCTGGTCGGCCAGCGAGGTGGGTCGCCGCTCGGCCGTGTCCCACCGGTCCACGGTGGTCGGCGGCTCGATGTCCTCGGCCTCGTCGAGGAGCGGCTCGTCGGTGAGCTCGGCCTCGGCTTCGAGCGACTCCGCCGGCACGGCTTCGAGCGACTCCGCCGGCTCGGCGAAGGCGTCGTCGGCGACGGCTTCGAGCGACTCCGCCGGCTCGGCGAACGCCGTGGGCGGCGCCATGTCGCCGGGCTCAGAACCGGCGAACGAACCGGCCGGCGAGTCGTCCGCCACGTAGGCGAATGGTTCGTCGAACGAGTCGGGGAGGGGCACGGCGGGCGCATCGATGTTCTCGGCGGCCGGGGTGTCCGGGTCGGCATACGTGGCCGCGATCTCGGCCGCCACCTCGCTCGGGACCGGGATCCAGGCCGTGTCGAAGGGGCTCGGCTCGGTCGGCGGGGCGAAGAAGAACCCGTCCTCGTCGGCGACCGTCCAGTCGGCTCGCGGCGGGTTCGACTCGAACGGCCGCGCTGCCGTCGCCGACCCGGCCGGGAGCTCCCACGGGTGGGCCGACGCCGCCTGCGTGAAGGCCGGCATGTCCGGGTCGTCGTCCAGGATCAGGGCGTCGACGATCGAGTCGTCGTCGGCCGACGAGCTGGGCGCGGGCGAGTCGTCGACCGTCTCGGCCTCGACCTCCTCCAGCCCGGCAAGTCCGGCGGCCCCGGCAAGTCCGGCGGCCCCGGCAAGTCCGGCGGCCCCGGCAAGTCCGGCGGCCCCGGCAAGTCCGGCGGCGCCGGCAAGCCCGGCCGGCTCGCCCGCCAGTGCGGCCGTCCCGCCCGCCGACACAGGCGTCCCGGCCGCCGACTCGGGCGTCTCGGCGCCGGCCGGCAGCGCGTGCCGATCGCCGTACGAACCCGCGGGCAGGCCATACGGGGCGTACCGGATGACCTCGGTGTCGTCGGGCGCCGAATGCCGCCCGACCGGCGGCTCCTCCGGAACCTCGTACTCGGAAAGCCCCGCCTTCTCCTGCAGCCGCCGCAGCGGCCCCGGCGCCCACCAGGCCGCGTCGCCGAGCAGGCGGAGGACGGCCGGGACCAGGAGCATCCGGACGACCGTGGCGTCCAGCAGCAGCGCGATGATCATGCCGACGCCGACGAAGCGCATGGTGGTCACCGCGGAGAGCGCGAACGCCCCGGTCACCACGATCAGCAGCAGGGCCGCCGCGCTGATCACCCGGCCGGTGCGGGCGAGGCCGGTGGTGACCGCCTCGTTGGTGGACGCGCCGCGGGTGCGGGCCTCGACCATCCGGGAGAGCAGGAAGACCTCGTAGTCGGTGGAGAGGCCGAAGACCACCGCCGCCATCAGGACGACGATGCCGACCTCGAGGGGTGCGGGGGTGACGTCGAGCAGGCTCGCGCCGTGGCCCTGCTGGAAGATCCAGATGAGCAGGCCGAAGGTGGCGCTGAGGCTGAGCGCGCTCATCAGCACCGCCTTGATCGGCAGCAGGATCGAGCCGAAGGCCAGGAACATCAGCAGCAGGGTCGCCCCGACCAGCATGGCGACCATCCACGGCAGCTTGCCGGCGGTGGCCTGGAGGCTGTCGACGTTGCGCGCGGTGGTGCCGCCGACCAGCAGTTCCGTTCCGGCGGGGACGGGCAGCGCGCGGATCGCGTCGACCACGTCGCGGGCCTCGGCGCTGTACGCGTCCTTGGTCTCGAGCGTCGCGGTGAACAGCGTGACGCCCTTGTTCCGGCGCGCCGAGCCGATCTCCGCGATGCCCGGCACCTGCCGCAACCGGACGGCGAACGGGGCCGCGTCGCCGGTCCCGCGCAGCACGACCTGCACGCTGTCGCCGGTGAACTGCGGGTAGTCGGCCTTCAGTGTCTCGACCGCCTGCCGGGACGGGTCGCCGGCCGGCAGGTTGCG
Source organism: Actinoplanes subtropicus (assembly GCF_000721705.1). GTDB lineage: Bacteria > Actinomycetota > Actinomycetes > Mycobacteriales > Micromonosporaceae > Actinoplanes > Actinoplanes subtropicus. The sequence goes on along the minus strand of NZ_JOJL01000005.1, from coordinate 172,433 downwards.
CTCGTCGTTCTCGCCGAAGTGCACGCCGCGGATCGGGGCCGCGAACAGCAGCAGGATCAGCAGGATCGGCGCCGCCACGACGACCGGGTGGCGCAGCACCACGCCGGCCAGCCTGACCCAGCCGGTCGCCTTGCCGGTGCCGGAGCCAGAGCCGGTGCTGGTGCTGGTGCTGGTGCTGGTGCTGGAGCCGGAGCCGGTGCTGGTGACGGCGCGGCGCCGGAGCCGGACCGGGAGCTTGTCGACGCGCGGGCCGAGCACCGCGAGCAGGGCGGGCAGCAGGGTGAGCGAGAGGAGCGCGGCCAGGAACACGGCGGCCAGGCCACCGTACGCCAGCGACTTGAGAAAGCCCTGCGGGAACAACAACAGGCCGGCCAGGGCGATCATCAGCAGGGTGGCGGAGAAGACCACGGTACGCCCGGCGGTCCCGACCGTACGGGAAACCGCCTCTGAAGTTGATCTTCCATCCGCCAGCTCCTCGCGGAAGCGGCCGACCAGGAACAGGCCGTAGTCGATCGCCATGCCCAGGCCGAGCAGGCTCGCGACGTTGACCGCGAAGGAGTTGACGTCGGCGCCGGTCGAGACGGCGTGCAGGATGCCCAGCGAGCCGAGCACCGCGGCGCCGCCGACCAGCACCGGCAGCGACGCCGCGACCAGCGAGCCGAAGATCAGCACGAGCAGGATCAGGGTGATCGGCAGGCTGATCGCCTCGGCCCGGCCGAGATCCTTGGTGGACCGGGCGGACGAGGCGTCGGCGAGCGCCACGGAGCCGGCGAGCTGCACCTTCGCGCCGTCGACGGCCAGCTTGTCGTCGATCGCCCGGTACGACTCGAGCTTGGCCGCGTCGTCCTTCCCGGCGAGGGTGAGCACCGCGACCGCGCTCGACTTCTTCTTGGCGGCGTACTGCGGGGACTTCGCCGACCAGTACGAGGCGGTGCCGGTCACCGCCGATCTGGGCAGCTTGCCGAGCGAGTCCTTGACCCGCTTGGCCAGCCCGGCGTCGTCGATCTTGCCGTTGGCCGGGGTGTAGATGACGACCAGGTCGCCGCCCTGGGCACCGAACGTGTCGGTGGCCACCTGCGTGGCGTGGGTGGACTCGCTGTTCGGGTCGTTGTACCCGCCCTCGGTCAGCTGCCCGAACACGCCCAGCCCCCAGCCGCCGGCGCCGATCACCGCGACGAGCGCGACGATCAGCACCGGCCACCGGAAGCGGGCGACCCACGATCCCCAGCCCGCGAACACCGCTACCCCTTTATCGTTTCATTTACATGTGTCAGCGCAGAGTGGCTGCTTCCAGTGCCACTCCGCCGCAGCCGGTCCCGAAGGCCCGCGTCGTCGTCCAGTTCAGGTTGATCTTCGCGGCCTTCGGTGCCCGGTAGGTGAGCGTAAACACTGCCGGCGTGAAGTTCCCGTCCTGCCGCTCGAGTGTGGCGGAGGCGGTGGCCGAGCCCGCCGACAGGCGCGCCGACAGCGTGCCCTTCGCCGCGAGCACGGCGACGTACAACCGCAGCGTCCGGTTGGACGTCGCGGCCGGCGCCGAGATGGTGAAACCGTTGCCGGCCCCGCAGGTCCGGATGCCGGTGGTCGTGCCGTCGCTGTGGTCGACCGGGTCGCCGCCGCTCCACTGGAACATGGTCGGGCTCAGCGCGTGCCGGAACCGCGGCGCGCTGGGCGTGCCCTCCAGGATCGCGAACCCGCCGTTCTTGTCCCGCTCCAGCGAGAAGGTGCTCTGCTCGCCCCAGTGCACCCAGTCCCGGGTGCCCTCGGCGGACAGGTCCACGGTTCCCGGCACCCCGCCGGTGGCGATCGCGATCGCACCGTTGTCCGGCGGCCGGGTCGTCGTCCGGGTGGTCGGGAGCGCCGACGGCGAGGGCGAGTCCGCCGGGGGCGGCGTGGTCGTGGGCGACGGCGTGGGACTGCCCAGCGGGATCAGCCCGGGGCTGGCGCTGGGCACGTCGATGCCGCCGAGCGCGGCGGTGGGCGGCGGTTCGGGCAGCGGGTTGTCGTCGTGGGAGCGAATGGCCCGGCTGGCGACGAAGCCGAACCCCACGACGACGATCACGCCGGCCAGGATGACCGCGGCCGACGAGGCGATCTCGTTCCAGCCGCGCCGGGTGGTCGACTCCTCCGCGGTCGTGGAGTCGGTGGCGCGACGGAGTCCGATGTGTACGGTGCTGCGCCGGTTCGGGCCCCGGCCGCGCGCGGGTGGGCGACCATTATCGGTCGACGGCAAACCGACCCTCCCCTGGTCGTTCGCACGGCCCCGCCCGGCCGTGAATATTTTTCGTGGTGTCTCGCTTGGTGAGCGGGGTAAACGATCTCATCTCAGGCAGTGACGGAGTAGAGCTATTTCCGTGACGAACCGGACGGTCGATCTCCGCCCTCGTCGGTTCGGGGGAGGTGTCCGGCTTCGCTGCGTACCGGGGCGGGTACCGTGTCGGAGGTTTCCGCCCGAGTGAAGCCCGAGTGAAGCCCGAGTGATATGGGAGAGTCGACGACAAATGAGCACTCAGAACGCTCCGGGAGACATCGCCCGGCGCCGCGGCCAAGCCCTGGGCGGCGCGATCGCCGGCGTTGCCGTCGTCGTCATTCTCGCCATCGTCTTCATCACCGTAAAGCCTGATAAATCGGATAAGTCGGCCGCGGCTTTTGCCCCGGCGTCGGCGGCGCCATCGGCGGCGGCGCCGAGCGAGGCCGCGCCGTCCGAGGCCGCGCCGTCCGAGGCCGCGCCGTCCGAGTCGGCCCCGGCCCCGGTCTCCGTGAAGACCCCGGCGGCCCTGGCGAAGGAGCCGAAGGTCACCGCCGGCGGGAAGACGGCGCTCGCCAAGCTCGTGGTCACCCCGCTCGTCCAGGGCACCGGGCCCAAGGTGCAAAAGGGGCAGAGCCTAACTGCCAACTACAAGGTCGTCTCGTACGCGACGGGCCAGGTCATCGATTCGTCCTGGGGGAAGACGCCGTTCGTGACCCCGATCGGGGTCGGCAAGGTCATCCCGGGCTTCGACCAGGCCATCCCGGGGCAGCGTGTCGGCAGCCGCCTGCAGATCGACGTTCCGGCCGCGCTCGCCTACGGCGAACAGCAGGGTGATCTGCGCTTCGTCGTGGACATCCTGGGCGCCTCATAGCTCGGGGACGATCACATCCAGGTGGCGGGGCTGGCCGGCCCCGCCCGGCTGCTCCTCGATCTGGTATTTGAGGTCGCGCAGGGCGGTGATCACCTCGTCGATCGAGGTGGGTGTGGCCGTCGCCTCGGCCAGGGCGCGGAGCATCCGGCCCTTGGTCGCCTTGTTGAAGTGGCTCACCACCGAGCGTTTGGCGATGCCGTCGATCATCCGCTCGTGCAGCACGCGCAGGGTTGCCGAGGTTGCCGGTGGGGGCGCCCACATCGCCGCGTAGGCGCCCGAGCGGAGATCGAGCACCGGGGTGTCGGCGGCCGCCGGGTCCAGGTGCGGTTTCAAGACCCTTTTCCAGTACGCGGTCAGGCCGCCGATCGGTGGCGGCAGGGTTGTGCCGACCGAGCAGCGGTACGCGGGGATGCGGTCGGTTGGGCGGACCACGCCCCACAGGCCGGAGAAGACGACCGCGGTTCGGTCCAGCCAGGCGCGGGAGTCGGTTTTCAGCGAATTTGCGTCGAGGGCCTCGTAGAGGACGCCGGTGTAGATGTCGGTGGCGGGGGCGGTGGGGGCGTCGTGGAGGGCGGCGTTGCGGGCCAGTTCGTCGCGCTGGCCGTCGGTCAGGCCGAGGATTCGCAGGGTTTCCTGGATGGCGCGGGGGCTTGTGCGCTTGCTCAAGGCGGCCAGCTTGGTGGCGATCCGCTTCCTGGACGGGGCTAGTTTCGGTAGCCAGAGGGTCGCGTGGTCGAGCGGAGGGCCAGCGGGGGCGGGGGTTTTGCCCTCGGAGGGTGGGAGCAGGATGAGCACGTCGCGAGAGTAGACGTGGGTTGAGACCGTGGGGGCGCTGGGGCGACCTTGGAGAGTTGGTGCTCCGCTCAGCTGGGGGTCGCCGCCAGGGCCTCGGCGACCGTTGGGTACACGCCGAGGCGGGTGGTCAGGCCGGCCGTGGTCAGTAGTTCGCCCAGGAAGCGGTTGGGGCCGGCCAGCCGTAGCCAGCCGCCGCCGGCGAGCGCGCGGTTGTGGCCCAGGATGAAGGCCGACAAGCCGGTCGAGTCGCAGAATTCGACCTCGGAGAGGTCGACCACCACCCGTGGCGACGGGACGTCCAGGACCTGGTCGAGGGTGGTGGTCAGGACCGAGGCGCTGTCGATGTCCAGATTGCCCCGGACGGTGACGACGACGGCGGCGTCGGGGCTGCCGACCACGGAGACGTGCACGGCTGGTACCTCCGATGCGGGCGGGGCTGGGTGGGCCGCTGGCCCTTCTCTCTGCCCAGAAGGTGACCGGAAGTCACCTCGACGTGGTGTCCGCCCCGATCGCGATCGTGGTCCTGACGGTGGCCTCGTCCAGTTCGCCGATGCGGATCGTGAAGCTGACCTCGTAGTTGCCGGGATAGGGGAACGCGATCGCGCCGGCCGCGTGGTGCCGGGGCTGGAGCGGGAGCAGCGGCTGGCTGACCGGCTCGAGGTCGCGGCCGAGCAGCCGGGAGGTCACGGTCCACTGGTCGGCCGGCAGGGGCGCGCCCGCGGGGGTGTAGACGAACGCGTGGATCGTGTTGTTGTCGCCCAGTTTCGCGGGATAAATGTTGAACTGCAGGGTGTAGAGCGGGCAGGTCAGCGTCTGGGAGAACCCGTCGTCGCGGACCGCGCCCTGGTCGACCGAGGCGCTGCGGCCGGGGTTGACCTGCACCAGCACCGCGCTCAGGCCGAGGATCACGGTGGTCGCCAGGACCTCGATGCCGACCGTACGCCGCAGCCGGCCCGCGCCGGCGAAGGGTCGCCGGTTGACCAGTCGGCGGGCGAAGAAGGCCGCACTCAGCGTGACCGCCAGCACGGCGACCTTGGCGAGCAGCAGCTGCCCGTAGTGGGTGCGCCACAGCGCCGGCACCGAGCCCACCTGCACGACCGCCTGCACCACCCCGCCGGCCACCAGCCACACCACGGCGAGGGCGGCCCAGCGTGACCAGACCGGCAGCAGCACGCCGAGCACCCGCGGGTCGGTCTTGCGCAGCAGGAAGACGCTGAGCGTGAGCAGGCCGCCGAGCCAGACCGACATCGCCGCGATGTGCACCACGTCCGAGGCGACGATCGCGGGGGAGAGCGGCGAGGCGGCCGCGTGGCCGGTCAGCGGCCAGGTCACCAGCCCGGCCAGGGCCACGCCGAGCACGGTCAGCCCGCGGACCTTCGAGTATCCGCCGCGCAGCACCGGCGGCAGCAGGGCGGCGAGGATCGCGAGCAGGGCGAGGCGGGCGCTCATGGTGAGGCCGTAGGGGCTGGCCAGCACCTGGCCCAGCTCGGTCCCGGAGACGTCCCACAGGGCCGAGCCGCTGCTCGCCGGCGCCTGCGCCCACAGCGCGGCCAGCGTCGAGACGAAGATCAAACCCATTCCCGTGTACGCGACCCGCACGGCACCGCCTCGGGCGCGGCGGCGGGGCCACAGTACGGCGAGGAACAGGGCCGGGCCGACGGCGAGGACCAGCCCGGCGTACGACAGGAAGTGCGTGACCGGCGTCGCGACCGCGACCGAACGGTGGGTCTTGACGTCGGTGGCGGCCGGGGCGGCCGAGGGCGCGCCGACCGAGAACGTGATGGCGCCGCCGACGGGGTGGGTGTCGGCCGAGATCACCCGGTAGCTGACCAGGTAGGTGCCGAGCGGCTGGCCGGCGCGCCGGACCGGGATGCGCAGCGTGGCGCCGGAGACGGCCGGGGTGCCGGAGATCCGCTTGCCGGCCGGGTCGAGCACCTGCACGCGCCCGGCGACCGGGGTGACCGGCTCGCTGAAGGTCACCACGATCTCGGTCGGCGAGCTGCCGATGATGCTGCCGGGCTCGGGCGTGGCACCGACCAGCGCGGCGTGGGCGCTGGCCGGACCGGCGGGGGTCAACAGCGCGCCGAACGCGACAAACAGCACAAGAAGTACGCGCACGCCCCTGGTCACATCTCGTAGTTCGGATAAGGGAACGGAAAGGTTCAACACCTGGACAGCCGCTTACCGCCCGGGATGTCCCCGGCGCCGGGTATCGATAGGCTGCCAGGCAGGTCAGCTGCTTCCCGAGGAGGCCCCCATGTCCGTTGATCCCCGCGCCGGGACGCCCGCCGAGCCCCGCGACCTCATCGACGTGCCGAGGGTGGTCTCGCGGTACTACACCGAGCACCCGGACCCGTCCGTGATCGGCGAGCGGGTCGCCTTCGGCACCTCCGGCCACCGCGGGTCGTCGCTGCGGTCCGCCTTCAACGAGGACCACATCGCCGCGACCAGCCAGGCGATCGTCGAGTACCGGCGGGCCCAGGGCACCGACGGGCCGCTCTACCTCGGCCGGGACACGCACGCGCTGAGCGAGCCCGCGATGGTCACCGCGCTCGAGGTGTTCGCCGCCAACGACGTGCTCACCCTGATCGACAGCCGGGACGGCTACACCCCCACCCCCTCGGTCTCCCGGGCGATCCTCGCCTACAACCGGGGGCGGACCAGCGGGCTGGCCGACGGCGTGGTCGTGACGCCCTCGCACAATCCGCCCGACGACGGCGGTTTCAAGTACAACCCGCCCAACGGCGGCCCGGCCGACACCGACGCCACCAAGTGGATCCAGGACCGGGCGAACGCGCTGATCGCGGCCGGCCTCAAGGAGGTGCGCCGGGTCCCGGCCGCCCGGGCCCGGCGGTCCGAGCAGGTCCGCGGCTTCGACTTCCTCGACACGTACGTCAATGATCTGCCTTCGGTCATCGATCTGGAGGCGATCAAGAACGCGGGGGTACGGATCGGCGCGGACCCGCTGGGTGGGGCGAGCGTCGCCTACTGGGGCGCGATCGGCGAGCGGTACGGGCTGGACCTGACCGTGGTCAACCCGCGGGTCGACCCCGCGTTCGGCTTCATGACCCTGGACTGGGACGGCAAGATCCGGATGGACTGCTCCTCGCCGTACGCGATGGCGTCCTTGATCCACCAGAAGGACCGGTTCCAGGTCGCCACCGGCAACGACGCGGACGCCGACCGGCACGGCATCGTCACGCCGGACGCCGGCCTGATGAACCCGAACCACTACCTGGCCGTGGCCATCTCCTACCTGTTCCGGCAGCGCGGCGACTGGCCGTCCGGCGCCGCGATCGGCAAGACCCTGGTGTCCTCCTCGATGATCGACCGGGTCGCCGAGGAACTGGGCCGGCGGCTGGACGAGGTGCCGGTGGGGTTCAAGTGGTTCGTGTCCGGCCTGCTGTCCGGTGAGATCGGTTTCGGCGGTGAGGAGAGCGCGGGCGGCTCGTTCCTGCGCCGGGACGGCTCGGCCTGGAGCACCGACAAGGACGGCATCATCCTCGACCTGCTGGCCTCCGAGATCATCGCGGTGACCGGGCGGACGCCGAGCGAGCACTACCGCGACCTGACCGGCAAGTTCGGCGAGCCCGCGTACGCCCGGATCGACGCCCCCGCCACCCGCGAGGAGAAGGCGGTGCTCGCCGCGCTGTCGCCGGCCCAGGTCAGCGCGAAGGAGCTGGACGGCGAGCCGATCACCGCGGTGCTCACCACCGCGCCCGGCAACGGCGCCGCGATCGGCGGCCTCAAGGTGGCCACCGCCTCCGGCTGGTTCGCCGCCCGCCCGTCCGGCACCGAGGACGTCTACAAGATCTACGCGGAGTCGTTCCACGGAACCGACGCGCTCGCCCGCATCCAGGAGGAGGCCCGGGCGGTGGTCTCCGCCGCGCTGAAGGGCTGATCTTCTCAGTTCCCCGGGCTCCCGGCCGACAGGTATGCCGCAACGACAGACCTACTCGGGAGCCCAGGGGAGCGCATGCCGGAACGCGTTGTGCCCGCTCGGCCCCGCTTCGGGGGCGTCGGGCCATTGCTGGTCGCGGTCGCCGTGGTGGTGGCCGTGACGTTCTGGCTTTTCGTGCGCGGCGGCGGCCCCCTGGTGGTGTGCTACGTGGGCGCGCCGGTCGCCATGGCGGCGGCCGCCCGGGCCTGCCAGCGGATCGGCTCGAAGGTCGTGGTGGCCCGGCCGGTCCGCTCGTTCTGGCGGCAGCTGTCGCACGCCTCGATCGTCCTGGTGCTGGCCGGCTGCTCCTCGGTCGCGCTGGCGAACAACGACACCGGCATCTCGGTGCTGCCCGCCGCGGCCGACGTCCTGGGCATCTTCTGGGGCATGGCCGCGCTGGCCCGCCTGCCGCTGGGCGAGAAGACCCTGCTCGGCTGGGCGCGCATCCTGCTGGACAGCGCCACGGTCGCCGTCGCCGGCACCCTGGTCTTCTGGTACGTGGTGCTCAGCTTCGCGCCGCCCGCCACCGACCACACCACCCGGATCGCGGCCGGCGTGGTCGGCGTGGCCGGGCTGATCTCCCTGGTGGTCATCGGGAAGGCGGCCGGCGCGCCCGGCGGCCCGGTCGACTCGCTGGCCCTGCGCCTGCTCACGGTCGCCCCGATCACCGCGGTCGTCACGGCCGTCATGCTGCTGACCGCCGCGCCCGGCCCGCGCCTGGCGATGAGCTCGCTCAGCCTCCCGCTGGTGAGCGTCGCGTTCTGCGCTGCCGCGTACCGGCAGCGGATCGTCCTGGGCCGCCCGCTCGCGGCCGCGCCCGCCCCCCTCAAGCACCGCCGCTCGACGTGGGACATGCTCCCGCTGCTCGCCGTCACCGCGACGGCGGGGCTGGTCATCGTGGTCTCGGCCCGGCAGATGAGCGGCCGCGAGCGCGCCGTCATCATCGGCGCCGTGCTGATCGTGGTCTGCGTGGTGGCCCGCCAGCTGCTCGGGCTGCGCGAGAACAAGCGCCTGGTCCGGGACATCCGCACCCAGCAGGGCGAGCTCGAGCGGCTCGCGATGACCGACCCGCTGACCGGGCTGGCCAACCGCACCCGGTTCGGGACCGCGCTGGCCGAGCGCCTCATCGCGCACCGGCCGGCCACCGTACTGCTGATCGACATCGACGACTTCAAGATGATCAACGACTCGATGGGCCCGGCGCTGGGCGACCAGCTGCTCTACCAGGTCGCCCAGCGGCTGCGGCAGAACAGCGCGGTCCACGATCTGCCGGCCCGGCTCGGCGGCGACGAGTTCGCCGTGCTGCTCGACGCCGACGACATCGAGACCGCCGAGGACGCCGCCGCGCGGACCCTGCAGTCCCTCGCCGAGCCGTTCCGGGTCGGCGAGCACCCGCTGCTCGCGCACGCCAGCGTCGGCGTGGCCATCGCCGGGCAGGGCGACAGCGCCGACGAGGTGCTGCGCAACGCCGACATCGCCATGTACGAGGCGAAGGCCGGCGGCAAGGCGGCCTGGGTGCGCTTCGAGCCCCGGATGCGCCAGGACGTGGTCAACCACGCCCGGCTCGGCAGCGAACTGCACAACGCGATCATCCGGAACGAGCTGTACCTGCTGTACCAACCGGTCTTCGACATCGTCACCGGCCGGCTGCACGGCGCCGAGGCCCTCGTCCGCTGGAATCATCCGGTCCGCGGGTTCGTCCCGCCCGGCGACTTCATCCCGGTCGCCGAGCGGTCCGGGCTGATCGTGCCGCTCGGCTCATGGGTGCTGCGCGAGGCCTGCGAGCAGCTGGCCCGCTGGCGCGCCGAGCACGGCGACGGCGCGATCAAGGCGATCAACGTGAACGTGGCGGTCCGCCAGCTGCGCGAGCCGGGCTTCGTCGACGAGGTCGCGGCGGTGCTCAGCGAGACCGGGCTGCTGCCGCAGAACCTCATCGTCGAGATCACCGAGTCGTCGGTGGCCGACGGGCGGCAGGTCCGCGAGACGCTGAACGCGCTGCACGAGATGGGCGTACGCCTGGCGCTGGACGACTTCGGCACCGGCCAGTCGTCGCTGTCGCTGCTGCGCGCGTTCCCGGTCGACGTCCTGAAACTGGACAAGTCGTTCGTCGACGGCATCGCCGACGGCGACGACCGCGGCCGCCTGGCCGTCGCCGCGGCCGTTGGCCAGCTCGCCGAGTACTTGCAGCTCTCCGCCGTGGCCGAGGGGATCGAGAGCGAGGCCCAGCTCGACCGGCTGCGCGAGATGGGCTACCGGCTGGGTCAGGGCTTCTACATGGCGAAGCCGCTGCCCGCCGACGAGGCCGGCAAGCTCATGGCTGAGTTCGCTGGCTCCGCTTCGCTCCGCGGGCAAGCGCCCCTCCGAGGCTGATGAGGAGTCAGCCGACTTTCCGGCGCCGCACACCCCGCGGCGACGGAAAATCGACTGCCTCCTCATCAGCGGGGCGCTTGCGGCGGTCCCGCGATACCGTGCTCGCAGTAACGACGGGGTACGTTGTCGGCCCTTGCTAGGCGTCGACCTCGTTGCGGTCGTCGGTGGCCCAGAGGGTGTGGAACGAGCCGGGCTTGTCGATGCGGTGGTACGTGTGGGCGCCGAAGAAGTCGCGCTGGCCCTGGATCAGGGCGGCCGGCAGGCGCTTGGCCCGCAGGCCGTCGTAGTAGGCGAGCGCGGAGGCGAAGCCCGGCGCCGGGATGCCCTGGGCGGCCGCGGTGGCGACGACCCGCCGCCACGCGTCCTGCGCGCCGCTGACCGCATCGAGGAAGTAGTCGTCGACCAGGAGCGTGGCCAGCTCGGGCTGCTTGTCGTACGCCTGCTTGATGAAGTCCAGGAATTTCGCCCGGATGATGCAGCCGGCCCGCCAGATCTTGGCCATCGCGCCCGGGTCGATCTCCCAGTCGTACTCCTTGCTGGCCGCCTGGATCTGCTGGAAGCCCTGCGCGTACGCGACGATCTTGGAGGCGAACAGCGCCTGCTCGACGTCGGCCCGCAGGTCACCGGCGTGCGCGGCGGCCGCGGCGCTCGGACCGGGCAGGCCCGCCTCGGCCGCCGCCTGGCGCGTCTCGGCCCCGCCGGAGAGCGCCCGGGCGAAGACCGACTCGGCGATGCCGCTGACCGGCACGCCCAGATCCAGCGCCGCCTGCACGGTCCACCGGCCGGTGCCCTTCTGCTCGGCCTGGTCCAGCACGATGTCCACGAACGGCTGGCCGGTCGCGGCGTCGACCTGCTTGAGCACCTCGGCGGTGATCTCGATCAGGTACGAGCCGAGCCGGCCCTCGTTCCAGCCCTTGAAGATCTCCGCGATCTCCGCCGGCGAGTGCCCGCCGACCTGGCGGAGCAGGTCGTACGCCTCGGCGATGAGCTGCATGTCCGCGTACTCGATGCCGTTGTGCACCATCTTCACGAAGTGACCGGCACCGTCCGGGCCGACGTGCACGCAGCACGGCTCGCCGTCCACCTTCGCGGCGATGTCCTCGAGCAGCGGGCCCAGCGCGACGTACGACTCCTTCGGCCCGCCCGGCATGATGCTCGGGCCGTGCAGCGCGCCCTCCTCGCCGCCGGAGACGCCCGCGCCCACGAAGTGGATGCCGATCTCCTTCAGCGCGGCCTCGCGGCGCCGGGTGTCCAGGTAGTGGGCGTTGCCGGCGTCGATCAGCATGTCACCGGGCTCGAGCAGCGGCGCGAACTCGTCGATCACCGCGTCGGTCGGCCCACCGGCCTTCACCATGATCACAACCCGGCGGGGGCGCTCCAGGCTGGCGACGAAATCCTCGGCGGACTCCGACGGGATGAACTTCCCCTCGTGCCCGAACTGCTCGACCAGCTCCTTGGTGCGGCCGTACGAGCGGTTGTGCAAGGCCACGGTGTGGCCGTGCCGGGCGAAGTTGCGCGCCAGGTTGCGCCCCATCACCGCCAGACCGGTGACCCCGATCTGTGCCTTCTCCGACATGATTGACGTCCTTCCCTAGCTGCTGAGCAACGCCCTCATTCTTACCTACGGGATTGCCAGGATCTTGGTTCGATCATTGTCGTCCCGAAGAGCTGGAAAGGACGCGCCGCGACCTGCGCGGCGCGTAAGATCCGCCCGGCGGTAGGCTCTGCGGCATGCCGAGCGGGACGCGCTGACATGAGGCGCGGCGAGATCTGGACCATCGGCAACCGTACGGATCTTCGCTACCGGGTGCTCGTGCTCTCCGGCGACAGCTACAACGACCGGAAGAACGCGGCGCCCTTCTGCGCGCCGATCGTCCGGCAGCGGGGAGCGACCGAGCTGCCACCGTACGCGGTCGCCCTCACCGAGCAGGACCCGATCACCGGCGTGGTCGTGGTGAACCGGATGCGCCGCCTGCCGGCCTCGATCGGCGCCGAGCGGATCGGCATGGTCACCGGCGCCAGCATGGTCCGCCTGACCGAGGCGATGCGTTCCCTGTTCGAGATGTGAGCATCCTTCGGGTGGTCTGAGCACACCCCGGCCGCTGGTCGGGTCCGTCCCGGATGAACGGCCGATGACGTTCATGCGCCGACTGCCGTACGAAAGAGACCGTATCGATTCGGCTTTTCGAGGAGGGCGCGGTGGCTCGGGCGTACGCGCAAGCGGTCAGCAGCCTCCGCCTCGCCGCGTCACCCACAGTGTCCGAGTCGGAACGCGCCATCGTGGAGCGAGCGGTCGGGCTGCTCGCCGGGCGGGCCCGCTGCCGGGTCGCCGAGGCGCACCGCCACCTGCTGCGGATGTCCGCCGACCAGCGGCGCGACCCCCTCGAGGTGGCGCACGGGGTGATCCGGCTGCTCGATGTCTCGGACGCGGTGGCCGACCGGTCGGTGCCACCGTTGGTGACCGCGGCCCTCACCGCGACGGCGGCCGGCGGGCCGATCCTGGCCGAGCCGGACCCGCAGGGGCACGGGTTCTCCGCGCCGTCCGTAGGACCAGGCCCCGGTGGCAGCGGAGCCCGGCGGTTCGAGCCGTGGCTCGCGATGGTGCAGAGAGTGCTCGACGTCACACCCGGGATGTGCGGCTATCTCTCCGCCGAGCGGGACGGCACCGGGCGCATCCTCGACCTGGTCTGGGCGGCCGCCACGCCCGAGGCGTCCACTCCCGACGGCCTGCGCGGCGTCCAGCTGATCGGCAAACGGGTCAGCACGCAGTTCCCGTGCGCGCCGGACAGCGGCCGGTGGGACGTCTACCAGGACGTGCTGGACAGCGGGTGCCCGGCCGCGCTCGGCCCGTTCCGGTACGGGGAGGCGGTCTACACCGTACGGGCGCATCGTCTTGGTCATGGTCTTCTGCTGAACTGGACCCGGCACGACGAGGCCGGGCGGGACAGCGAACGGGTGGCCGGCACCGAGCGGCTCGGCAACCTCGGCTGGGGCGAGTGGGACCTGGTCAGCGGCGAGATCTACTGGTCCGAGCACCTGTACCGGATCTACGAGCGCGACCCGCGGCTCGGCCCGCTCAGCCGCGCCGAGTCGGACGCGCTCGCCGTGCCCGAGGACGCGCCGCTGATCCGGGCCGCGCTCGAGGCGTTCGAGCGGGCCACCCAGGTCGACGTCACCACCCGGGTGCGGGTCGGCGGCCGGGTCAAGCACCTGCGCACGGTCGCCGACGCGGTCCGCGACACCACCGGCCGGCCGCTGCGCATCTACGGCATCGTGCAGGACGTCACCGAGCGGGAGAACGACGCCCGCCGGCTGGCCGAGGTGGAGCGCCGGCTCGCCGACGAGCACGAACTGGCCGGCCGGCTGCAGCGGATCATCCTGCCGCTGCCGGACGGCCCGATCGAGTTCCCCGGCCTCAAGGTCGCCGTCCGCTACCTGCCGGCCGGCACCGAGGGCCTGGTCGGCGGCGACTGGTACCAGGCCACCCGGCTGCGCGACGGCTCGGTGCTGCTCGCGATCGGCGACGTGGCCGGCCACGGCACCCCCGCCGCGACCACGATGGCCCAGCTGCGGCACGCGCTGCGCGCCCTGGCGGTCACCACCGGCGACCCCGGCATCCTGCTCGGACACCTCAACCGGCTCACCTGCGAGCTGGAACGGGAGACCCCGGAGCTGTCCGCCACCGCGGTCGTCGCCCGGTTCGACCCGAACCGCCAGGAGATCGTCTGGGCGCAGGCCGGCCACCCGCCGCCGCTGCTCTGCCGCGCCGGCCGCACCGCGCCGCTCGACCGGCCACCCGGCCCGATGCTCGGCGTGGTGGACGAGGCCGTCTACCCGACCGCCCGGCTGCCGTTCCGGATCGGCGACGTGCTGCTGCTCTACACCGACGGCCTGGTCGAGCACCGCCGGCGCGGCCTCGACGACGGGCTGGCCCAGGCGATGCGTACGGTCGACGAATCGGTCCGGGCTTGCCCGCAGCAGCCGCTGGCGCAGATCCTCGCCCGGCTGCGCCAGGCCAACCCGGACGACGACACGTGCATCCTGGCGGCGCGCCCGGTCAGCGGCGAGACCCGGGACCTGCGGCACCACTTGCGGCCCCTGTTCTGAGCGTTCTCGTCCGAGCTGTCCACCAGGCGAGGAATTCGTGGAGCGACAAGTGATCTCGACCGAGCAGGCGCCCCCGGCGATCGGCCCGTACCGCCGTTGCCTCTGGTCGCCGGGGTCGCTCTGGGTCTCCTGGCCATGACCTGGCTGTCCGAACATGCATGGCGGCAGGCACGGCGGGGCCATCCCGACCGTTCGCCGGTCCTGCGCCGTTGGTTGATCACCGATAGCGGGATCCGGGTTGCCGGCGGCGGATCCAGCCGCGCCTGGCGCTGGCCGGCCGTGGTGGCGGTCGATGAGTACCGGGAGGTGTACGTCCTCCGGCAGGACGGCGGCACCGTGATCGACATACCGCGCCAAGCCCTGGAGCCCGGCCAGGACCGGGAACTGTGTGCCCCACATACTTGGCCTCGAAGTCATTGTGATTGATGGCGATTCTTGCCGGTCGGCCGGCATCGTCCTGGGATGCGGATACGGACGCGGACGGCGACGAGCCGCGGATGTGCTGCGCGCGATCGCTGCCGGGCACGTTCCGGCCGCACGCGGCCGCAAGACCAATCGCGACGAGCAGCGCCGCACAAAAGATGGCATGCCGGGTTCGCGACCTTGACTGCATGATCCGCGACGGTAGTCGCGGCCCCTGACCAGCGCCTCGGTCGGCCGGGTCCGGTTGCGGAGCCGATCGGGCCGGTGACATCGGATGGCCGTTTCCCCGTCCGGTTGATCTTCCTCGCCGTACGATCCGGCGCTGTCATCACGCGTCCGCGCCCTGCTCGCGCTACCGTTCGTGGTTCTGTCTTTCGCGTTGTCGCTGAGCGTGACGTTGTGGCTGCAGCCTCGCACGTGGCGAATCGAGCCGGACGTTGCCGGATTCGCGGTCTGGGTTCTGCTGACGGCGGCGAGCCTGGCGCTTCCGGCTGCGGCGTACTCCCTGGTCGCCGGGGCGTACCGCCGCCGGCCGGTCACCTGGGACAGCGACGCCACCGGGTATCGGTTCAGCGTGGCGGCGTCGCCGCGGCAGGCCGTGATGATGAGCTCCAGCGCGGATTCGCCGCCGAAGATGCAGCCTCGCCATGAGCCCAGCACGCCGGCGCCGGACCACGGTCGAGGCTCGCCTCCGGGGCTGGCTGACGACATCTTTCCTGGCGGTGTCGAGCGGATCGGCCGGCGCGGTCATGTGCAGGGTTGGCGCTGTCGCCGGCCGGTCCCAACCGGTGGCATTGGCCAACTTCTGGCTTGGTGGCACGCGCGCTCATCTGGCCGCGATCCGGTCCGGATTCAAGCGGTTCAGTCCGGAGACCCGGTGCGCGGCACCGCCGCCCGGTCGGGCAGGTGATTGCCGCTCAGCGCCGCGCCGGCCGCCCGAGCAGGCGCTCCACCTCGGCGTGCTCCGCCGGGGTCAACGGGCCGTGCCGCATCGCCGCTGCGGTGTCCTGCACCTGCGCGACCGTTCGGAAGCCGGGGAGCGGGACCGCCCTGGGGGAGTCCGCCCAGATCCAGGCCAGGGCGCCCTGGGCGAGGCTGCGGCCGTTCGCGGTGAGGATGTCCCGGATCGCGTCCAGCCGGCGGAGGACCTCCGCGGTGGGCGTGCCCCGGTCGAACCACCGCAGCCACTCCAGCTGCTGGGCGCGTACGTCGTCGGCGGGGAGCCGGGTGGTCGCGTCGTGCCGGCCGCCCAGGACACCCATCGCGAGCGGCGAGCGGCACAGCACGCCGAGGTCGAGCTTCTCGGCGGCCTCGGCGTTCGCCGGGGGGCCGTCGAGGACGTTCATCTCCACCTGCGCCACCGCGAGGTGCGGTCCCGCCAGGGCCTCGACCTGTCCCGGGGCGGTGGCGCTCACCCCGTACCAGGCGATCAGCCCGTCGGTCACGAGCTCCTCCAGCGTCGTGACCAGCTCCGCCGCCCCATCGCCGACCGCGTCGGGGGTGTGCAGCTGGTAGACGTCGATCCGGTCGCGCTTCAGCCGGCGCAGCGAGTCGTGCACGGCCCGGCGGACGTACGCCCGGGACGTGTCCACCCCGGTCAGCTGCCGGGTCTCCTCGTCGATCGTGTTGCCGAACTTCGTCGCCACCACGACCTCGGGATGCCCGGCGAGCGTTCGCCCCAGCAGGCGCTCGCTGTGCCCCGCGCCGTAGGCGTCCGCGGTGTCGAACAACGTGACGCCCAGGTCGACGGCGGCCGCGATCGCGCGCAGGGACTCCGCGTCGTCCGTACCGGTGTACCCCCGTGGCCGGCCGTCGCGGAGGACCGCCCCGCCGATCGGCCAGCAGCCCAGCCCGAGGGCGCTGACCCACAGCTCCGACCGTCCGAGGCGTCGCTTCAGCTCCGTCATCCCGACACCATCGCACCTGGAGCGCACACCAGGTCAAGCCGACCGCCCGCCGCCGGGCTGATCGACGTCGGTCAATCGGCGGCCATCGTCATCGGCAGGTGCGGTGCCGGTGTGCGCCACGATGGCGCGTTCGCCGGTCGCTGCTGCGGCCGCTGCGATTGGCCGTTGCGGCCGTACAGGACATCCCACCACCGCCGGGCCTCGGCGATGAACTGCTCGACGGGCTCGGGTGCGCCATCGGCCCGAGTCACTTCGATTGAGGGGAATCGCGGGTCCGTAGCCGTCCGGTCGCTCCTCCCTGAGCAGCACCCGCAGGCGAGTCGCGTTCAGCAGGCGGAGGATCCGGCGCGGGTCGGGATCCGGGCTCCCGTCCTCGGGCTGGGCGCACACGTGCAGCAGCAGCTCGCCGGCCAGGTCCGACGGCGCGGCGCGTAAGCCGAGCACCTCGGCCTCGTTGAGCGCGGTCTCCAGGCCCGCCATGGCCTGCGACTCGTCCAGATTCACGTCGACATCATCCCGGTGGTTTCCTACGAGCGCATTCTCATTCGGCCGCGAGGAGCGGATGTCGGTTACCGGTGGCCGGTGTCGTTGAAGCTGACCAGGGTGGCGGGCCGACCGGTCTCCCACTGCACGATGGTGATCGCGCAGTTGTTCTGGTTGAGCCCGATCCAGCGCCAGACCGGCGCGTCGAGCACGTGGCGGACGAACCAGCCGATGACGAAGTTGTGGGTGATCATCAGCTCGTACCGGTCGCTGTCGCCGATGACGCCGAAGTGGTCGACGGCGGCCCGCAGGGCGATGGCGTCCTCGTCGCGTTCGTGGTCGGGCACGCCGTCGAGGAAGGTGTGCCACCGGTCCGGGTAGCGGCTGCGCTGCCCGTCGGAGGGCACGGGCGTACGGTCGGTCATGTAGTCACACGCGTGTTTCGGCACCTGCGGGAGATGGCGAGCGACGATGTCGGCGGTCTGGGCGGCGCGGGCCAGCGGGCTGTGGTGGATGGCCGTGAACGGCACCCTGCGCAGCCGCCGGCCCAGCCGATCAGCCTGCTCGCTGCCGAGCTGCGACAGGCCGCCGTCCGCGGCGTGATCGGAGGCCGGATCCTGCTCGCCATGGCGAACCAGGTACAGCTGCGTGCGGCCCATCGGCGTCGTCCCCCGGGTCTCGAATCGGCGAGGGCCCACGCTAGACGATCAACGCACGACCGGCGGTGCTGGCTGTCCAGGCGGTGACGTCCCGTTGGACGACAGCGGCGTGGAACGCGGCCCGGACATGGGCGCCGGACGACGGGGGCGCCCGAGAGGCCGGTTGCGGCATGACCACCTCCAGCCCGGCCGCATCATCGAGGGCCGGCCCCGGCCGGACGACGTCGACACCGAGTCGGTCGGCCTGTACGGCTTCCGCGTCGCCGATCCGACCGGGCGCGAGCAGGAGGCTCGTGAGGCACACATGCGCGCGGTGATGAGCCGCATGGCGCCACCGCGCAGGTACCGCATGGGTGACGACGGCACGCTGCACGAGGTAGGCGCGGACGACCCGCCCTGATCGTGACGGCCTCCTCCGGTTGCGGCTCACGCCGGGGGTGGCAGGGTGGAACCAGATAGATCAATGGTGATCAATTCTGGAGTCGGCCATGAAGCGTCTCGCGACAGCAGCGGTCCTGGGCACGGCGATCGCCCTGGGTGGTGTTGCCCCGGCGGGTGCCGCCGCGTCCGGCGGTGCGCTCTCCGAGACTTCCCAACTCGGCAACCGCCGCTTCGTCGTCACCGGTGACCGGGCGTACGAGGTGGGTGCCGAGGACGGGACGTACCCGGCCACCGGCTGGCACATTCGCGGGGAGATGGGCGGGTTCTGGTCGCAGCCGATCAAGCTGCTGGACGGCCTCTGGTTCGCCGCCGACGGCACCTGGCTGACGGCGAGCCGGTTCACCGCGCATCCCGGCTACACGACCATGACGCTGGCCGGGCCGGGCGGGCTGGAGGTCGAGCGGACCGATGTCGTGCCGGACGGTACCCGCGCGGCGCTGGTCGGCCTGCGGTTCCCGGCGGGCGCGGGTACCGTCCGGCTGACCGTGGACGCGCACTCCGAGCTGCTGTCGGCGTACCCGTGGGGCTTCACGACGCCGAGCCAGGCGACCGCCAACCAGCCCGACACCGGCTCCTTCGACGGCCGCAACCTGGTCTTCCGGGACCAGATCAGCCGCGATCAGGGCGGGCACGACTGGGCGGCGCTGGTGGGCAGCGGGCTGACCCCGTCGGGGCACGCGCTCGGCCCGGCCATGCGCGGGCCGCAGGGCGACGTGGTCTGCGGCGACCCGACCCCGGCGGTCTGCGACGACGGGCCCTACGGCAAGGGCACCGGCGGGCAGCTCACCTACGACGTCCGGGGCGGCCAGACCGTGTGGTTCGCGGTCGCCGGTTCCGATCAAGGGCTGGCTTCCGCCCGTACGGAATTGTCCAAAGCATTGAAGGACCCGCAGCGGGCGTTGTCCGCCAAGTCGGCGGCGCGGCAGGCCGTGGCCGCGCACACCCGGGTCGACCTGCCCGGCGACCGGCTGCTGCAGCAGAGCGTCGACTGGTCCAAGCAGAACCTGGCCGACTCGGTCCAGCAGTCCAGGGACCTGCGCCTGTTCGCCAGTAACCAGGGCACCGCGTCGCCGCCGGTCAAGGGCACTCTCGCCGAGGCGGACTGGCTGGGCGCGGGCTGGCCCGACTACCCCTGGATCTTCGCGACCGACGGCGAGTACTCGGCCTTCGCCGCGGTCGCCGCCGGGCAGTTCCGGGCGATCGAGAACCACCTGCGGACGCTGCGGGCGATCAGCGACGTGATCAACGACCGGTCCGGCAAGGTGGTGCACGAGGTCACCCCGGACGGCCAGGTCTACTTCGGCACGAACACCGACCCGGGCAACACCGACGAGACCGTGAAGTTCCCGAGCACGGTCGCGCTGATCTGGCGCTGGACCGGCGACAACCGGTTCCGCGACGAGATGTACGACTTCTCGGTGCGCGCCATGAAATACGCGGTCGCGCTGGACGCCGACGGCGACGGCTGGCCCGAGGGCAGCGGCAACGTCGAGCGCGCGGGCATGGGCCAGGAGAAGCTCGACGTGGCCGTCTACACCATCCGCGGCCTGCTCGACCTGGCCCAGATGGCCGCGAGCAAGGGCGACCGGGCCACCGCCGCGTGGGCGACCTCCCAGGCGGCCGCCCGGGAACGGAAATTCGAAACCGCTTGGTGGTACGGCGGGGACGCGAACTCGTACGCGGACTCCCTGCAGGACCCGGGCAACGCGAAACTGTTCCAGCGGTACTGGATCGGCGCCGTCCCGATGGAGGCGGAACTGCCCGGCGGCGCGTCGGTCGCCGACACCGGGCACGCCCGGACTGCGCTCGCCCAGCGGGAACGCGACTGCTTCACCGGCGACTTCGGCTTCTTCCACACCGGCACGCCCGGCTGCGACAGCGTCGTGTCCGGCGCGCCGTCCGAACGCGACATCTTCTCGCTCGGCAACGCTGTGATGGCCACCGCCGAGGGCAAGTTCGGCCGGCTCACCGAGCAGGCGCGGTACACCGCCGCCAACGCCCGCAGCCAGCTCGACCCGTCGGTGTGGGAGATGCCGGGCGCGATGCCGGAGATCCTGCCGTCGCCCGACTTCGGCACCAACATGGGCAAGGACTTCCTGAGCCGGTCGAGCGTGCTGCAGACCTGGGGCACGTACGGCGTCCTCTGGCCGGTCGTCCACCAGCAGCTCGGCGTGGACCCGGACCTGGGCCGCGGCGCGCTCTCCATCGTCCCGCAGCTTCCGCCGGGCCAGACCCGTATCGCCGGTTCGGACATCGCCGTCGGTTCTGGTCACGTCGACGTCCGGGCGACCGGCGCCGCCGGCACGCTGACGGTCGCCGTCGACGCCGCGGTCCGGGCGCAACTCACGCTGGGCGCGGTGGTTCCGGCCGACAAGACCATTGCGGTCGTACGGTTGGACGGCCGCCCGGCGAAGTTCCGGCTGGTCACCACCACCCGCGGCGCCGAAGTGCTGGTCGCGGCCGGCCCCGGCGGCCACCACACGCTGGCGGTGAGCCTGCGCTGAGCCGGTCTCCGCGCGGTTCGCCGTCAGGTTGCGGGATTCTCGTCCTGCGCGACGATCTCCACCTCGAAACCGGAGGCGTCTTCGAGGTACGCGGCGTAGGTCGCCGGTCCACCGGCGTGCGGGTGCCGGTCGGCGAACATCAGGGTCCAGCCCTGCTGAGCGGCGTCGGTGACCAGCGCGTCCAGCTCGTCGCGGCGGCCACCCCACAGGGCGACGTGGTTCAGGCCGCTGCGCAGCCGGTCGTGGCGGCCCCGGACATGCGCTTCGCCCGATTCGAGCACGATGTACGCGTCGCCGTTGACCCAGCTGCGGCCGGTCTCCCAGATGCTGTCGACGGTGTAACCGAGCCGCCGCAGCAGCCAGGGCCACGGCCCCTGGTCGGAGGTGGCGTCGTCCATCCACAGTTCCAGATGATGCAGGCGTCCGCGCCGGCTCGCCCGGTCGCCGGCGAGCGGCCGGGCGGCAACACCGGCGAGGTAGATCTCCACTCCTGCCAGGAACTGTTCACGGTCGTCATGCTCGCGCAGCAGCGACGCCGACTCCCGCACGAGGGGATGGGCGTCGAGCCGCGCCCATTCGGCGGCAAGGCGTTCGAGGTAGTCCCGGCGAGCCGCGTCGTCCGGGGCACGGCGGGCGCCCGCGGCGTGCTGGGCGGCCGCGCCGAGGATGTAGTTGACCAGCGCTGATCCGGCGTCCGGCAAGTCGGTTCCGGCAACACCGAGGTCGTGCAGCCGCAATCCGATGCTCGTCCAGATCTGGAGGACGGCCGGTTGCAGCGGCTCGCGGGCGAGTTGTGCGCCCACCCACGGGTGCGCGTCGATCGCCTCGAAGATGCCCAGCGCCAGGGCGCGGATCGCCCGCCTGGGATCCTCGTCGCCGGCCACCGCCGCGATCACCTGACCGATGACGCCGTCCGCGGCCGCGGCAAGAAGTTCGTCCTTGTTCGCGACGTGGTGGTAGATCGCGCCGCGACCCGTGGCCAGGTGGGCGGTCACCGCACGGACGGTGAGACCGCTCTCGCCCGCGCTGTCGAGGATCTGAATGGCCGCCTCGACGATGCGCGTCCGGGAGAGCGCATCGCTGCGCCGGGGGCTGCGCCGCTTCGCAGGGGTCATGCACGTCATCTTGACAGAGTTGGACCGCTGGTCCAATAGGGGGTCGAGTGGACCGCCGGTCCAATCATGTGATCGGGAGGAAACCCGGGGCGGCGGCGTGCAGCGGGTCCTCGACCGGCACGGTGCGGTGCTCGCCGAGCTGGCCG
The DNA here is from genome assembly GCF_000721705.1 of Actinoplanes subtropicus. GTDB lineage: Bacteria > Actinomycetota > Actinomycetes > Mycobacteriales > Micromonosporaceae > Actinoplanes > Actinoplanes subtropicus. Next base: position 150,424 of record NZ_JOJL01000005.1, on the reverse strand, counting down.
ACGACGGCTCCCTGGCACGCCCGGAGGCGCTTCGCGGCGACATCCGGCGCATCCTGCTGGATTCGCTGCCGGCCGGGACCGTGCGGTGGGGCAGGAAGCTCCTCGAGGCCACCCCTCTCGGCGACGGACGTCACGAACTCACGTTCGCCGACGGCTCGACCGCCGTCTCCGGCCTCCTCGTGGGCGCCGACGGAACCTGGTCCAAGGTCCGGCCGCTGCTGTCGGACCGGAAGCCGGCGTACGCGGGTGTGAGCTACATCGACACGTACCTGCACGACGTCGACGAACGCCACCCCGAGGCGGCCGAGGCGGTCGGGAACGGCGCCATGTACGCCCTCGTCCCCGGCCAGGGGTTCCTCGCCCACCGGGAAGCGGGCGACGTCATCCACACGTACGTCATCCTCAACCGGCCGGTCGAATGGTTCACCGCGATCGACTTCGCCGACGCCGGCGCGGCGAGGCAGCGGATCGCCGCCGAGTTCGAGGGCTGGGCGCCCGCCTTGATCTCCTTGATCACCGACGGTGAGACCCGGCCGATACTGCGCGCCATCCACCGGCTCCCGGACCGCCATCGGTGGGACCGGACGCCCGGCGTCACGCTTCTCGGCGACGCGGCGCACGTGACCGTTCCCGGCGGCGAGGGCGCGAACCTCGCGATGCTCGACGGAGCCGAACTCGGTCAGGCGATCGCCGCGCACCCCGACGATCCGGAGACCGCCTGCACGACGTACGAGGAGGTGATGTTCCGGCGCGGCGAGGCCGAAGCCATCGCCGCGCGGGACACCGTCGAACTCATCTTCGGCGCCGGCGCGCCGCACGACCTTGCCGAGCTCCTCAACGGCACCGGACGGACCTCGCCCGGCACCCGCGCTCTCCCGCACACCCGTCAGCCGTCGGGAAACGGCTGAAGCGCAATCCAGTGGTCGGTCTCACGCATGCCGAGCTCGTACGCCGCGGCTTCCACGCGGGCGCGCGTCCTCGACGGTCGAACCACAGCGTGGCCGGTCGGTCCGCCGTGGCGCCGCGTCGCCGGTCCGGCGGGCTCGAGGAGCGAACCGCTGGGCAGGTGAGCACTTCGCGGGCCCTTTGCTTTGCGTACCTATGCGCATCGAAAGCGAACGGTTGCTCGATTTGGGTGCGCGAAGGTGCGCAGAGCAAAGGGCCCGCGAAAGCGTGGTCAGGTGGACTCGACCGGGACCGGCGGCGAGGCAGGGGCCGGGTCGGCGCGGTGCTTGTCGACGTCGCCGTGGCCGGGCCACCAGGCCGCGTGGCCGATCAGGGCGGTCCGGGACGGGACCAGGAACATCGACATCACGAAGGCGGCGGGGAGAATGCCGGTCGCCACCGAGAAGCCGATCTGGCGCAGGAAACTCACCGGCGCCAGGGCCAGCACCGCGAACGTCCCGGCCAGGATCAGGCCGGCCGCGGCCACCGACGGGCCGGCGTGCTGCACGGCGAGGGCCGCCGCGGGCCGGGGCTCGTTCCCGACCCGGGCTTCCTCGCGCCGTCGCCGGTGGTGGTCAGGTACGCCTCGGTCGGGTCGACCGCCCCCTGCGGGAAGCCGCGCTCCAGGTCGGCGGCGGCCTTCGCCGACTCGGTGGTGCTCGGGAAACCGGCCGCGAAGTCGTCGTCGGCCTTGAACATCAGCACGCCGCCGGCCAGCGCGACCAGGACGAGGCCGGAGGCGGCCGCCGCGATCCCGGGCCGCCGGCCGAGCGCGACGCCGATCCGGGCGAAGCGGGTGCCCGTCGACTCGTTCCGCCACGCCTTGGAGGGCCAGAAGGTGGCCGGGCCGATCAGGCTGACCAGGGCCGGGATCAGGGTCGGGCCGGTGACCAGCATGACGAAGACGGCGATCGCGAGGGCCGGGCCGAGCGAGCCGAACCCGCCGAAGCTGGCCAGCAGCAGGACCAGGAAGGCGACGATGACGGCGGCCGCGGCCGAGGTGATGACCTCGCCCACCCGGGCCACGGCGTACACCATCGCGGTTTTCTTGTCGGCCCCGGACCGCAGGCGTTCCCGGTAGCGGAAGAGCAGGTACAGGATGTAGTCGGTGCCGATGCCGTAGAGCACGATCAGCAGCACGGTCCGCAGGCTCTGGTCGACGTGGAAGCCGAAGGCCTGGCCGGCGGTGGCGATCAGGTTCGAGGAGACCTGCAGGACCACGCTGATCACCAGGATCGGCCCGTAGCTTCGTTCTCGATTCGTTCAGGACCGATGGATCGTGATGTCGCCGTAGGACGTGCGGGCGCGGACCTCCACGGTGGCGGCGGCCTCCTCGGGCCCGGCGGCGTTCTCGAGCATATTGCGTACGTGTCCGAAGCCGGTCTTCACCTCCAGCCAGGCGGCGGTGCCCTCGGCGATGCCCACGTCCAGATCGCCGGACGGGGTGACGAGCGCGACCGAGCCGCGGACCACCTCGCCGATCCGGATGGTTCCATTGGACGTCTTCGCGTCCACCCCGGCGCCGGCCCGCCCGACGGTGATGTCGCCGTTGGCGTTGCGGATCCGCACGTCGCCGCCGGCCGACCCGACGGTGGTGGCGCCGTTGGAGTTCCTGACCGCGACGCCGCCGGCGACCTCGCCCAGCTCGACCCGGCCGGTGCCGGTGTGCACGTCGGCGTCGCCGTCGATCTCGTCGGCGGCGATGTGCCCGGCTCCGGTGCGCAGGTGGGACCGTCCGAGCCGGCCGGTCGCCCGGAGGTCGCCGGCCGCGAGGTCGGCGCTGACCGGGGAGCCGGCCGGCAGTTCGATCGTCACGTCGGTCGAGCGGGTCTTGCGGGAGAAGTCGAAGGTTCGCCGCGGCCCGGTGATCCGCAGCTCGCCGTGCGCCAGGTCGACCCGCACCTGCTGGGCGGCCTGCACATCGGACTCGTCGCTGTCGTCGCTGGGCCGCACCTCGACGACGGTGTCGGTGCGCTCGCTCGCGATGATCCGCAGGTCGGCGACGCCGATCTCGAGCGTGACGGTGATCGGTTCCGGGGTGTCGAAAGTGGGCATGGTGGTCCCCTCGTATTCGGTCTGCGAGTCGTTTTCGCTGGTCAGCGGACCCAGCCGGTGAATGCCTGCCGGGTTCGCCTGCCGCCGCCGGGCGGTTCGAGGCTCGCGGCGGGCCGGTGCAGTGCGGCGGCGGCCGCCCGGACCAGCCAGGCGTTGACCGACCGGCCCTCCTTGGCCGCGGCGTCCTCGATGGCGGCTTTCAAATGCTCCGGCAGGCGTACGTTGATCCGCGCCGCCGGCCCGTCCTCGGCGAATTGCAGCTCGCTCTCCGGCGCGGCCGGGGGTGCTTCGGTGGCCGGCTGGCTGACCACGAAGCCCGGATCCCGCCCGCGCAGCCGCACCTCGACCGAGCCGGGCGCCAGATCCTGCGTGATCTCGTCGGCCGCCGCCGAGAGCGCGTCCAGCAGCGTCATCCGGATCGCCGACTCCAGCGAGCCGGTCAGGCGCTCGACCAGCGCACGCGTCTCGGGGCCGCCGGCCTCGGCCAGGGTGGCGAACTCGCGGCCGAGGTTGTTCACGTACGGGGTCAGCTCCATGGCATCACTATGGCACCGCCATGGCGCCGAGACAAGCCATTCTGGCTCAGCCGGCGTGTCAGGCTGGCGTCATCAGCCCCGCTCGACGATGGGGAGAAGGTCGTCCAGGGTGGTGATGACGTCGTCCCCGGTGCCGGCCGGGCGTCCCGGTCGAGCGTGACGCCCCGGGCTGGTGCTGCTCTTCGCCCGGCCGTACGTGCCGGGCCAGCGGATCCGGGTGATGTCCGGCGCGCTCAACGGGCCGCACGTGGGCGTCATCGTCTCGGCCGGGCTGCTCTACACGGTGCTGGACACCGATGCGGGCCCGCTGAACATCCCGAACTCGTCGCTGCTCGCCTCGGCGGTCGGCCCGGCCCCGCCCGGCTCGGAGGCCGCGCCGGGGGACGCCGCGGGCGATCCCGGCGACCAGGACGACGGGGCCTCGACGGCCGTGGTCCTGGCCGCCGCCGAGGCGGCCGCGGAAGGCACTCACAAGCACCCGGGAGCGGGCACGCCGTAGCGGCCGGCGGATCCCGGATCGGTACGGACGTCACTTGCGATGACGCGTGGCGCCGCTGGGGACCTGGCGGTGGCCGGGGTGGTGCGGCCGGGCCGGTGGGGGTGAGCGGTCTGCGGGCGGAAGGCAGTGTCGGTGGGCGCTGCTGCGGTTGGGGTGCCCGTGATCCGTACGTCTCGAACTGGTTCCGAGATGTTGAACTTCATGACATTATCGTTACTGGCCAGTAATGTAGGTCACTCCCGAGGAGGCCGCGGTGCTCTACGGTGCTCAGCCGGCCCGCCGCCGGGACGCGCAGCGCAATCGGACGGCGATTCTGCAGGCCGCGTGCGAGGTGATGTGCAGCCCGCGGCCGGTGGTGGGGATGCCGGAGATCGCCCGGCGGGCCGGGATCGGGCAGGCCACGCTCTACCGGCACTTCCCGGACCGGGCGGCGCTCGCGTCGGCGGTGATCGGATACCTGATCGAGGGGCTCGAGCGGTGCGTGGCGGCCGGGCGCGGGCAGCCGGCCACCTTCGGCTTCGCGCTGCAGGCGATTCTGCGCGTGCAGGTGACCATGCGGCCGCTGGTCCAGCTGACCCGGCGGCTCGACGCGGCGACCCGGCTGCGCTTCCAGCGCCGGGTGACCGCGGTGCTGGCCGAGCCGCTGCGCCGCGCGCAGGAGGCTGGCTGGGTGCGGACCGACCTGGTGCCGGGTGATCTCATGTTGCTGTTCGGCATGGTCGAGGGGGTCGTGGAGAGCACCGCAGACCCGGACGAAGCGGTCGCCCTGGCGGGTCGTTCGATCGATCTGGCCCTGGACGGCGTTTTCCGCCCGGTTTCAACTTCTTCCGAGGCGGGCCCGCTGATTGGTAAGCTCTGATGTTCGCAGAATAAGGTGGAATGTCGATGAGCTCGCCCGAAGCCGCTGTCCCCTCCTCTGAGCCCACCGTTGTTCCCGCACCGCCTGATCCGGTTCCCGCTGCCGTCGCGGAGCCGGTCGAGGTCGTGCCCGAGGCCGAGGCCGTTTCCGGGCCTGACCCCGCGCCCGAGCCCGATCCCGCTCAGGTTCTGCGCGAAGAGGCGTGGCAGCGGATCGAGGCGATCAAGCAGGAGGACGGGTTCGTCAAGGGCCCGGTCACCGAGGTCGTCAAGGGCGGCCTGATCCTCGACATCGGCGTGCGCGGCTTCCTGCCCGCCTCGCTGGTCGAGATGCGCCGGGTCCGCGACCTCGCGCCGTATGTGGGCCGCGAGCTCGAGGCGAAGATCATCGAGCTGGACAAGAACCGCAACAACGTGGTGCTGTCCCGCCGGGCGTACCTCGAGCAGAACCGCACGGCGATCCGCGGCGACCTGCTCTCCCGGCTGCAGAAGGGCCAGGTGCGCAAGGGCGTCATCTCCAGCGTGGTCAACTTCGGCGCGTTCGTCGACCTCGGCGGGGTGGACGGCCTGGTGCACGTCTCCGAGCTGTCCTGGCGGCACATCGACCACCCGTCCGACGTGGTGCAGGTCGGGCAGGAGGTCGAGGTCGAGGTGCTCGACGTCGACGTCGCCAAGAAACGGGTCTCGCTGTCGCTCAAGGCGACCCAGGAGGACCCCTGGCGGCATTTCGCCCGCACCCACGTGATCAACCAGATCGTCCCCGGCGTGGTGACCAAGCTGGTGCCGTTCGGCGCGTTCGTCCGGGTCGACGACGGCATCGAGGGCCTGGTGCACATCAGCGAGCTGGCCGAGGGCCACGTCGAGCGGCCCGAGCAGATCGTCGGGGTCGGCGACGAGGTCCTCGCCAAGCTCACCGACATCGACCTCGAGCGCCGGCGCATCTCGCTGTCCCTCAAACAGGCCAACGAGATCTTCGTCGAGGGCGAGGAGCACTTCGACCCCACGCTGTACGGGATGAGCGCCGCCTACGACGCAGACGGCAACTACATCTACCCCGAGGGCTTCGACCCGGAGACGGGGGAGTGGCTGGAGGGCTTCGAGGCGCAGCGGGAGACGTGGGAGCGGGAGTACGCGCAGGCCCACGACCGCTGGGAGGCACACGGGCGGCAGGTGCTGGCCAGCCGCGCCGCCGGTCAGTGAGCCTGCCGGTCCCCACCGACGTTCCGCCGCCGATCGGCAGCGCCGCCTGGGACCGGGAGTGACCGGCCCGCGCGGGGCGGGCGACTGACAAGATTCCTCTGTGGAGCTGCGACTGCGACCCGTCCGCCGGACGAGAGCCCAGCTTCATCAAGCACCTGTAGCGGCGAAGGTGACTATCTCGTCGAGGCCGGGGGAGTAGCCGTCGGTCGTGTTGACGATCAGGGTGGGGGCGGGGGAGTCGATCGGTACCCAGTCGTCGATGCTCACCGGCCGGCCGGGGTGGGCGGCCCGGGGTACCACCCGCTGCGACGCGCTCACGCAGCGGAGGATCCGGGTGGGGCCGAGGTCGAGCAGCGGTCGCCAGTTGTGGTCCTGAAAAGCGGCCTCGGCGATTGACGTGACCCCCGCGTCAGCAAAAGTCGTGACCACATCAATAAAAAGCCGATATGTCAGGGCAAAACGGTCGTCGGGCGTGCCGGCGTGCACCAAGCCCTCCCGGATCTCGTCGCGGCTGATCACCGGGCAGCCGATGCGGCGGCCCAGGAGGTGCGCGAGGGTGGTCTTGCCTGTCCCGGGCGCTCCGCTAACGATGATCAACATAGGTGGCCCGGACCCCGGCGGCCGCCGGCGCGTAGAAGGCCGCCCCGGCCGCCAGGAAGGCTGCCAGGTAGGACCCGGTGATGGCGAGCGTCCGCGAGTTTCCGAGCGGCAGGATCGCGCGCACCGGCGCCGCCAGCCAGTAGGCCGCGTAGTCGGTGAAGTCGAAGTGCCGGGCCCCGTCGATCGTGTACGACCAGGCCGCCGACCCGCTCGCGGCCAGCACGGCGCGGGTCGACGGGTCGCGATCCGCCCCGCCCGAGCCCGAGCTCAGCATCAGCAGCGGCTTCCGGAGTCCCTCGGTGACCACCGCCCCGTACGGCGTCCCGTCCAGATCCACCGCCCCGGTGCAGGCCGGATCCACCCGGCAGGCCTCGAGCGCCGCCGCCCCGCCGAACGAGTGCCCGACGTACGCCACCTTCCGCCGGTCGACGTGCGCCCCGAGCAGCACCCCGACCTGGCGGGCCGCGAACCGCGCGTCGCCCGCCCACACCGCCGCCAGCCCGTCGCCGCGCGGACCGGCCAGATCGGACGGATCACCCGCCGCCGATGCCTTCACCGCGTGGCCGCCGATCACCGACAGGTTGGCGCTGTAGGTCGGCGTCACCCCGGCGACGATGTAACCGCGGCTGGCCATCCCCGCCGCGATCGCCTGATACTGCGGCGCCGAGAAACCCAGCCCGGGCATCAGCACCACCAGCGGAAAAACCCCGGAGGCAAAGGCCACGTTCTCGTACGTGCCGGTGCGCACCCGGTCGAACGAGGTCTGCCCCCACCCGAACTTGCGCAGGCCCCGCCAGGCGCCGGGCGCGTACTCGGCCGGCTGCCCGGTGGCCGCCGCCGGATACCACAGCCAGACCGACAGCACCCGCGGGTTGCCGCCCAGCGGCGCGAGCTCGTCGGTCCGGGAGCGGTCGGCGATCTCCTGCTCGCCGCGGCCCACCGGGTACGGGCCCGTCGGCGCGAGCGACACCGGGTGCCGCGATCGGTGGCCGAGGAACCCGGCGTACGCACCAAGGAGAAGAACCACGACGGAACCCGCGACCGCCACGACTCGCTTGAGTTTCACGGAGCTAATTTTGCCGTCATCGGCGGCGCGGGTCGCGGCGCCACCCGTTCGGTGGTCGCGCGGGCCCATCGCCCGGTCGTGACCAGGCCCAACGTCAGCACCACCGCGCCCAGCGCCGCGATGATCCACCAGCCGGCGTGGCTGCGGGCCGCGAAGTCGCCGCCGGTCGCCGAGGAGACCACCGCGCCCAGTACCGCCACGCCGAGCGCGCCGCCGACCTGCCGGCTGGTCGACGCGATCGCCGCCGCCACGCCCGCCTGCTCGCGCGGCATGCCGGAGACCGCGGTGTTGGTGATCGGCGAGTTGACCATCGCGAAGCCGAACCCGAACAGCACGTAACAGACGCTGAGCAGCCAGAACGGCGTGTCCGCGGTGAGCCGGGCGAGCGGCAGCATGCTGGCCACGAGCCCGGCCCCGGCCAGCACCAGCGGCAGCCGGGCGCCGCGCGAGCCGACCAGCCGGCCGGAGAGCGGCGAGAAGATCACCGTCATCGCCGCCATCGGCAGCGTCCACAGTCCCGCGTGCAGGGGAGACAGCCCGCGTACGTCCTGCAGATAGATCGAATTGAGGAACAGGAAGCCGGCCAGCGACGCGAACGCCGACACCGCGATCAAAGTGGCGCCGCTGAACGGCACGCTGCGGAAGAACCGCAACTCGATCAGCGGCTCGCGCTGCCGCGGTTCGTAAATGAGGAGGGCGCCCAGGGCGAGGGCGCCGACGAAGAAACAACCCCAGATGGGGTACGAGGACCAGCCCGCCACCGGCCCTTCGATGATCCCGTAGGTGACCCCGGCCAGCACCAGGAACACGAGCACCTGCCCGACCGGGTCGATCCGCCGCGGGTGCGGCGCCCGGGACTCGGGGACGAAGCGGGCGGCCAGCAGGAATGCCGCTATCCCGACCGGCACGTTCACCCAGAAGATCGACCGCCAGCCGAGCGAGTCGACCAACGCGCCGCCCACCACCGGCCCCAGCGCCAGGCTGAAGCCGACCACCGCACCCCACACGCCGATCGCCCGGGCCCGCTCCCGGGGCTCGGTGAACACGTTCGTGATGATCGACATGGCCACCGGGTTGAGCATCGAGCCGCCGACCGCCTGCATCGCCCGGAACGCGATCAGCCAGCCCAGCCCCGGCGCCACGCTGCACAGCAGCGACCCGGCGGTGAACAGCGCCAGCCCGGTCTGGAAGATCCGCCGCCGGCCGATCCGGTCGGCGGTCGAGCCGGCGAGCACCAGCAGGCCGGCCAGGACCAGCGTGTACGCGTCGATCACCCACTGCAGGCCGGCCACCGAGGCGTGCAGGTCGGACCGCAGCGAGGGCAGCGCGATGTTCACGATCGTGACGTCCAGGCCCACGATGAACAGGCTCATGCAGCAGATGGCGAGGATCAGATAGCGACGCGGCACGCCTCAGTTCTACCCCGCGCAAAAGTGCATGATGCAGCAACCCAGGTCACACGGGCCAGGCATTCTTCTCGCCGAGCTCCTTCGCGAGCCCGGTCATCACCTGCACGGCCAGCTTGACGTGGGACGGCTGGAAATCGTGGCCGAAGACCGGGACCGAGCACCAGACCGTGTTGTCCGCCCAGTAGAGGCGGCCGATCGGCATGCCGGCGGTCAGCTCGGACAGCTGCGCGTAGAGCCGCTCGCTGGCGTCGACCTCGGTGCGGATCGGGGAGAGCACGTCGACCATCGGCGGGTTGTCCTTCACCCGCACGACGATCTCGGCCGCACCCTCCCGCAGGCGGAAGTCGCCGCCGGACTCCTCGGCCCGCGGGCCGACCGCCGAGCGCACCCGGTCGGCCAGCGGCGCGCCGGGCTCGCGGACCGGACGATGCGGGAGCGTGGCCGGGATCGGCTCGGGCGCGTCCTCGGCCGTGACGATCAGCGCGGCCGGGAGGGTGACCTGGGCATCGGTGCCGTCCTCGGTGCGGCGCAGCTGCACCGTGACGCCGTGCCGGGCGGCCAGGCGGGCGACCACGGCCATCCCGAGCATGCCGCCGACGTCGCCCTCCTCCCGGCCGAGACGGTCGTTCAGCCGGCCCAGTTCCGCCACGGGGATGCCGGGCCCGCGGTCGGTGATGCCGATCACGACGCCGGCCTCCGCGCGATGCGCCTCGATCATGACCGTGGTGTCCGGCGTGGAGTGCTTGGTGGCGTTGTCGAGCAATTCCGCGATCAGGTGTACGAGGTCGTTGGCGGCCGCCGCGGCCACGCTCAGCTCGAGGTCGGTCACCACGACGTCGACCCGGGTGTACTGCTCGATCTCCGACTGGGCGGCCCGCAGCACGTCGGTGAGGCTCTCCGCGCTGCGGCGCACCGCGGCCGCGTCGGCGTCGGCGAGCACCAGCAGGCTGCGCTCGTGGTGCCGGATCTGGGTGATCAGATGGTCCAGCTCGAACAGTTCGGCGAGGCGCGCCGGGTCCGCCTCGCCGAATTCCAGTTTGTCGATCCGGTGGATCAGCCGGTCGACGAGGCCGAGCGAGCGCTTGGCCGAGGTGGCGACGACGGTCGTCCACATGGCCGGTTCCGGCCCGGCCTCCGCCGCCCTGGCCTGCTCCGTACCCCCGAACCGGCGTCGCAGCGAGCCGAGCGCGGCCGACCAGCGCCGGGCGATCCTGCCGTCCACTTCAGAACTCATGGCCACCACCTGCCTCGTCCGAAGCGGCGGCCCGTGCCCCAGCACCGTCGCCAGGTCGACTCTAGTAGCGCGCCGCCCGGCCGGGCAGGCACCGATCTCTATTCTTGACCATCAATGGAGGTTCGGCACCCCGAGCGCGCGTGGCCGCCGGTAGCGGGCGGTCATGCCCTGCCCGCGCAGCGACCGGCTGTGCCCGTCCCGGATCGGCAGCATGGTGAAGATGCCGAGCCCGATCCGGGCCCGTTCCGGCAGGTGCGGCTCGTAGGCGTGGTAGATCGTGCGCCCGTCGACGCGCCAGGTCACCAGGTGGGTGGCCGGGTCGAGGGTCACCTCGCAGGCCCGGAACCGGGTGAAGTCGTCGCCGAAGTCCTGGTACGGCGACTCGGCCACGTGGATGAAGGCCTCGCCGGTGGCGTCCGGGGCCAGGTGCTCGTGCATGGCCAGGACCCGGGTCGAGGTGCCGCAGACCGAGAAGACCCGGTGGGTGTCCGCGAGGTCGGCGACCTGCAGGCAGGCGATCGCCGTACGGTAGTCGCCCGGGTCGCCGCCGGCGTTCTCGATCGCGAGGTCGGCGGCGAAGGTGGCGGGCAGTTCGAAGTCGCGGGTGGAGAGGGCCAGGAACTTGACGCTGTCGGCCGCTTGAAGCCGGTCGTCGGCGAGCGAGAAGGCCGGGATGGTGATCCGCGCCTCGCCGCCCCCGACGACGACCCGCGCGTGCGGATCCGGGGGAAGCGCGTCGTGCCACCGCGTGCCGTCGAGTTCGGGGCCCTCGAACTCGTCGTACGTCTCGATCGGCAGGTCAGGCGTGGACGGCACCGCCGGCCTGCCAGGTGCTCCAGGAGAGATTCCAGTCGCCGTAGCCGTCCCAGCTCGGCATCGTCGGCCCGCCGGTATGCGTGTAGACGGTCACGTCGCCGACCTGGGCGAAGCCGAAGAACTTCTGGGCGTCGGACACGTTCAGGTTGGTGCAGCCGTGCGAGGTGCTGCGCTGGCCGATGTTGCCGCCGTTCCACGCCGCCGAGTGGACGAACTCGCCGGAGTTGGTGACCCGGACCGACCAGGGCACCTTCTCGTCGTAGCCGGGCCCGACCATGCGCTGCACCTTGGCCTTCTCCATCACGATCTTGGTGCCGCCGAAGGTCGGGGTGCTCGCCTTGCCCAGCGAGACCGGGAACGAGAAGACCTGCTTGCCGTCGGAGGTGACGACCATGCGCTCGGCCTTGCCGTCGATCCGGCTGATGTTGGCGGCGCCGGTGCTCATGTCGAGGGTCAGGCTGTTGTCGAAGTACATGCCGGTGCCGGCCGGCTTGTCCTTCACCGCGAGGTCCATGTGGATCTTCGCGTGCGCCGGCCAGTACTTCTCGGTGCGGTAGTGCGCCTCGAGCGGATAGCCCTTGTAGATCGCGGACCGCTCGAAATACCAGGCGCCCTGGGCCGGCTGGCCGTCGACCGTGACGGTCGTCCCGGCGGCGAACTCCTGTGCGTCGGTGATCTTCGCGGACAGGTACGCGATGATCGGCATGCCGACGCCCCAGGTCGAGCCGTCGCCCTGGAACAACCGGACGTGCACGGGCTTCCCGGTCGGCGCCGAGGTCTCCTCCGAGGGACTGGTGGTGGGCTCCGCGGAGGGCTGGGCGGAATGCCAGGAACCGCCCGCTTTGTCCGCGTTGCTGCCGCTACTGCAGGCCGCCGGCAGGGCCAGAGCCATGCCGAGCGCCGCCACTCGCCACCAACGAGAGATTCTCATGACAGCGACGATGCTACGTCGGCCGTCAACCTGCCAGTCAGGTTCTCCTCAGGCGCTGGGGTCCCGGTTTCGTCGCCGGGCGCCGGAGTGTCGAGACGGGCGGCCCGGGCGCCGTCGCCGGAGAGCCGCAGGCGCCAGGACTGCGCGGTCGCGGTCGGGAGAAGCCACGAAGGGCGTCCCTTCGGTTCCACACCTCCATGCCTGGCGCTGCCCGCCACCGGCACGCGATGCTGCGCCCATTCAATCACGAACGGCTGTCGTATCCTTCGCCGGTGGAACTGCGGTTCAGGACGCGCGGGTCGGACTCGCCATGGGTCGACGCCGTCTGGACGTGCACGAGCGAGCAGGTCACCACGATGGCGTCCGTCGCCGGGGCGCGCTGGGGCCTCGTTTTCTGGGAACAAGCCGGCCGGGCGTACGCGAGCATCACCGGCCCGGAGACCCGGACCCGCCCGGCGCCCGTGCCGGAGGGCGCGACGTTCACCGGCATCGACTTCGCGGTGGGCACCTCGCTGCGGCAGGTGCCCACGCCGGCGCTGGTCGACGGCGGCATCGAGCTGCCCGACACCACGCGCCGGACGTTCCGGCTGGACGGCACGCGGTGGGAGACACCCGGGCCGGACGACGCCGAGGCGCTGGTCGACCGGCTCGTCCGGGCCGGGAGTGTGGTCCGTGACCCGCTCCTCGCCGAGGTGCTGCGGGGTGATCGGCCGGCGGTCTCGGGGCGTACGGTCGAACGCCGGTTCCGGGCCGCGACCGGGCTGACCCGGGGCGCCGTCCGGCAGATCGAGCGCGCCCGCACGGCGGCGCAACTGCTGGCCGCCGGCGACACGGCCGCGGATGTCGTCGCCAAGCTCGACTACTTCGACGAGCCGCACCTGGCCCGGGCGCTGCGCTCGTACGTCGGACGCACCGCCGGGCAGCTCCGCGAGGGCGCCGGCGGTGCGATCGGCCTCGACCTCGATCAGCGCCGGACGTCGTAGACCAGCTTCAGGATCCCGTTCGAGTAGCTCTCCGACTCCCGCAGCGTCAGCATGTGCTTGTCCCGGTCGGCCCGGCCGAACAGGCTGTTCCCGGCGCCGAGCAGCACCGGGAAGACGAGCAGGTTGTACTGGTCGATCAGGCCGGCGTCGGACAGCCGCCGGGCCAGTTCCGCGCTCCCGTGGATGAGGATCGCACCGCCCTCGCCCTCCCTGAGCGCGGCGACGTCGGCGGTCGAGCGCAGGATCGTCAGCGGCCCCCACCCGTCGACGAGGGCGTCGTCGGGCAGCGTGGCCGACACCACGTACTTGGGCAGTTCCTTGTAGTCGGCGTGGTCCGCCGAGCCGGGCCAGACGGGCGCGAACGCCTCGTAGCTGCGGCGGCCGAACATGAGCGCCGTCGTGTAGGCGAGCTCCTCGCCCTTCAGCGTCCAGGCCTCCGGGACGAACTCGAGGTCCTTGAACACCCACCCGCCGCTGCGGTGCTCCTCCCCGGGACCGCCGCCGGGCGAGTCCACCACGCCGTCGAGCGACATGAATCCGGTGTAGACCAACTTTCGCACGGTGCCGTCCCCTCGTCCTCGGGCGATCTGCCGGCACCACGCTAGATCGGGGTGGCGCCGGCCGTCTTGGACGGAAACGACAGTCGCGCGATCAGGGGACGTAGATGAACCGCACGCCCGCGACCGGCGTCAGCCAGCGGTGGGTGACGACGTACGGCTTCGGGGCGTTCATCTCGGCGATGTAGATCTGGCCGCCGCTGACCTGCTCGACCCAGGCGGCGTGGCCGGTCGGGCCGCCGGCGCCGTTCTGGCCGGGCTGGAAGATGGCGATGCTGTTGACCCTGGGCCGGTCGCTGACCGTCCAGCCGCTGGCGGCCGCGCCGGAGGCCAGGTAGCGGGCGTCGCCGAACGCCTTCGGGTAGACACCGGTCATCTGGTGGAACCGGTCCATCACGTAGAAGACGCAGGAGCCGGCGTAGCCCTCGTTGTAGTCGGTGGTCGCGCCGCGGGTGGCGACCGGCGTGCCGGTGGCCGGCGGCACGGGCGCGGGCGGGGCGGCCGGCGTGGCCGGCGTGCTGCTGCCGGTGCAGGTCGCCTCGCCGCGGAGGAACTGGCTGAAGCCGGGGGTGTCGGTGTAGTAGTCCGACACGTAGCCGCTGACCGGCGACGTGATGTGGTGCCACACGGTGTCGCGGTGCACGCCCCGGGCCCGGACGCCGCAGTCGATGGTCAGCGCGGTGCCCTGGGCGAGCCGGGTGATCGGCGTGGCGGTGGTGGCCCGCGGGTCGCCGACCACGGGGGCGCCGGCGCTGCCGATCCCGGCGACGTGGTAGCCGGTGACCGTGGCGGCCTGGGCGGGGACGGCCATGCTGACGGCTGCAGCGGCGGCCAGGGCTCCGACGGTGAGCACCCGGGTCAGCTGACGACGGCGGGTGGTGCGCGGGGTCACGATGCCGGTCTGCGAGTTCGTCATGCGGCGTTCTCCTGTCGTAGGCCGGATCAGGTCGATCCGTGCTGGCCCACTCAGGTTCGGCGCGCCCGAGAGCACGCCCCGGTGCTCACCAGGAGCTAGCCGGTTGCGGCGAACTCGGATCGGCTTGCCCGTGACTTCGGCCGCTAGATGTCGCCGAGTCTCGGCACCCGCGTTTGACTATCAGTCGATGCGATATGCGGCGGCGCCGTCGTGCAGGAAGCGGGCGCGTCCGTGTCCGTCGGAGCCGACCAGGGACAGGACCTGGTAGCCGTTGGGCTTCGCTTCGGCGGTGATGATCGAGCTGTCGTTGAGGCGGAGGACCTCGACGCGGCTTTCGGGGCCGCCGAGGAAGGACTCGGCGAGTTCGTTGCGTGGGTGGTAGGTGAGAAACGCGCGGTCGTGTTCGGTGGTGAGCGTGATGTCGTACAGGGTGGAGCGGTACGTGCCGCACATACGGCTCGCATCAATGCGGGTTCGTTTCCGGGGAGGCACGGGTAGCGGCGCTGTTTCGACACCCGCGAGGTCTCGTAGCACCGCGCCGAATATCTCGTAGGCCAGTGGTTCGCCGCCCGTGCTGTTGGTCAGCACGGCCACCGCGACTTCCGCCGATGGAGCGACGCGGAGGAATGCCTTCTGGCCCTTGGAGACACCGGTGTGGCCGACGACGCCGTCCTGGTAGAGCATCCAGCCAAGCCCCCAGCCGACGACGCCGCCACCGAAGTCCGGCACGGATTCCCTTTGCGGTTCGCGCAGGGCCGCCAGCGGACGATCGGTGAGGTGCAGGCGGACGAACTCCAACAGATCGCGTGCGCTGACCGCGAGATGCGAGCCGCTGGGCGCTGAATAGTAGGAAACCGCCCACTGCTTCGTCGGGACGACCGTTCGTCCGGTCTGGATGTGGCCGACCGCGGCGCGATTCAGGATCGCCTCGTAGGGGTCGGTCGCGGCGGTGTGCAGGTTCAGGGGCGTGACGAGTCGTTCACGGAGCACGTCATGGAAGGGCTTGTCGCGCAACACCTCGACCAGCCTGCCGAGCACCACGTACCCACTGTTGGAGTACGAGAAGAGGGTGCCGGGCGGCAGCAGGTGGTCAGCCTCGGCGAGGGCGGCGACGAACTTCTCGATGGCGTCGTCGTTGCGGCCGGTGTCGATGAAGTGGTTACCGTCGATGCCGCCGGTGTGGGTGAGCAGGTGGCGGGCGGTCAGGGACTCGGTGGCGGCCGGGTCGCTCAGCCGGAAGCCGGGCAGATAGTCGCGAACGGGACGGTCGAGATCGAGCAGATCGTCGTCGACCAGTTGCTGGATCAGCGTGGCCGTCCAGATCTTGGTGATCGATCCGATCTTGAACGCCGAGTCGGTCGTGGTCTCGACCCGGGTGCGCAGGCTCAGCACGCCCGCGGCCTCGTCCCAGATCTCTCCGCCGGCGAGCACGGCGACCTGCGCGCCCGGTACATCATGCTTCGCGAGGAGTTCGCCCAGATTCCACCGCACCGCGCCAGGCTAATGCTCGATGGCTAGGTCGAGCGCCTCCACGAGCGCGTCGCGATCAAGGTTTTCGCGTGCGTGCGGCGAGCACGGTCGGCGTGGGTGCCCCGCCCTCGATGAACTGCTCGAACAACAGTCCCGCCGGGAGGAACGCGTGCAGGAGCTCGGGCAAGGGCCAATGCATGGCGCCTACCTTGTCGCGGATGCCCTGATCGGTCCAGGATGCCGTCGTCCACCGGCTGTCGAGATAGCCGGGCCGGATGACAACCGCGTCGGCGTCGGCCCGGTCGGCGAAACCTCCGCAAAAGCACGGGTGCACGCCGATATGAACGAACACGCCGCCGGGGCGCAGAGCGGGGGCGACCTCGTGCAGCACGGTTGGGTAGTCCGGCATTCGGTGTGCGCCATGACGGCGATGACGGCGCGTCGTACGTGCCAACACCAGCCATCGAGCCTCCACCCCGTACGTGTCTCGTCCTATTGAGACATCCGCAGCTGAGGCAAGCCACGGGTTTCGCTGAGCGCCTACGCCGCTATGCACGCCCCAGCAGCCGGACGCATTGTCATGGCGCGCTCCCTACCCAGCGGCAAAGCATTGGTGTGACGCCGCGTAGCGATCGAGGGGCCATTCTGGATGCGTGGAACCTACCTGATCGTCGAGCACGTCATCGAGTTTCCCAGCTGGCGTGCCGATTTGGCTGTGCTGCTGGCAGATTTGGACGTGTTCCTGGTCGGCGTGCATTGCGCGACGGACGGTGCGGATCGCGCCCTCGCCACACATTCGGTTTGACCGGATGTGTTACACACTCGGCGAGTAACGAGGCCGGGCGTCCGCCAGGATTGCGTTCCAGCGAGGAGAGCGGAATGATTGCAGCGATCTTCGGATTCGCGGGGGTCCTCCTTGGTTCGCTCACGACCTCGATCCTCACGATCTATCGGGAAAGACTTGTCAATCAACGCGAGAGCACTGTGCGCGAACAGCAGCACCAGCGTGAGCGCAAGGCTATGCGCGACGCGTTCCAACGCGAGAGCGTCTTGGCTCTGCAATCCGCGGCTACGGACCTGATCGGCGCGGCGTACGCGGAACTCGATCGCCTCCTGGACGAGTTTCGTGAAACCGGAGAATGGCACGCCCGTCAGTGGGAGACGCCGACGGCCACCGGCTGGTCCACGGCGCTTCTGCGCCTCGAGTCCTCGCGAGCTCGCGTTTTCGACGAGAAGATGCGTTCGTTGGCGGACGAGCTGAGGACGGTCGCCGGGAAATCGGTTTGGGCCAAGGACCTCGAATCCGCCAAGGAGGCCAGCCGGCACATCGAGCCATTGCTCGGCCGTTTCAACGCCGCGGTCAATGCCATCCTGCCAAGCCTCTACTGATCGAAACGACGGGCTGCTTGGTGATCTCCGCGACCGGTTCGTGCAGGTCTGCCATGAGTTGCCGTACGGCGTCGGGAGCCTGAGCGAGGCCGCCCTCCAGGGAGCACCAAGCGTTCCACCAATGAGCGGCGGTCTGCACCATGCAACCAGGCACGACCGGAATTTGATTTTCGTGAAGTTGACCTTCGGACCGGAGAGGTACGGCACCGCCCCGTTCGCCGATCTTCGGCTCGCTGACGATCGGTAGGTAGGCTCGGGACCATGGGAATCACGGTCTGGCCGGGGAATCCATATCCGCTCGGGGCGGCGTACGACGGCGGCGGCACCAACTTCGCGGTCTTCTCCGAGGTCGCGGAGCGGGTCGAGCTGTGCCTGTTCGACGACGACGGCACGGAGACGCGGGTCGACCTGCCCGAGCGGGAGGCGCTCGTCTGGCACGGCTACCTGCCGCGGATCGTGCCCGGCCAACGCTACGGCTACCGGGTGCACGGGCCCTACGACCCGCACAACGGGTTGCGCTGCAATCCTTCGAAACTGCTGCTCGACCCGTACGCGAAAGCGATCGACGGCCGCAACGAGTGGAGCGAGGCGCTGTTCGCCTACCGGTTCGGCGACCCGCTGTCGCGCAACGACGGCGATTCGGGGCCGTTCGCGCAGAAATCCGTTGTGGTGAACCCTTTCTTCGACTGGGCGAACGACCGGCCGCTGCGGATCCCGATGTGGCAGACGGTCATCTACGAGACGCACGTCAAGGGCATCACCATGCGGCACCCGGGGATCCCCGAGGACGTCCGCGGCACGTACTCCGGCCTCGCCCACCCGACGATGATCAAGCACTTCCAGTCGCTGGGGATCACCGCGGTCGAGCTGATGCCGGTGCACCAGTTCGTGCACGACTCGGTGCTGCTCGACCGGGGGCTGACCAACTACTGGGGCTACAACACGATCGGTTTCTTCGCCCCGCACAACGACTATGCCTCGTTCGGCGGGCGCGGCGGGCAGGTGCAGGAGTTCAAGACCATGGTGAAGGCCCTGCACCAGGCCGGCATCGAGGTCATCCTGGACGTCGTCTACAACCACACGGCCGAGGGCAACCACCTCGGGCCGACGCTGTCGTTCCGCGGCATCGACAACCCGGCGTACTACCGCCTGGTGGATGCGGACAAGCAGTACTACTACGACACCACCGGCACCGGGAACAGCCTGAACGTGCGGCACCACGAGTCGCTGCGGCTGATCATGGACTCGCTGCGGTACTGGGTGACCGAGATGCACGTGGACGGGTTCCGCTTCGACCTGGCGGCGGCCCTGGCCCGCGAGTTCCACGAGGTGGACCGGCTGGCCGCGTTCTTCGACCTGGTCAACCAGGACCCGGTGGTGTCGCAGGTGAAGCTGATCGCCGAGCCGTGGGACGTCGGCGACGGCGGCTACCAGGTAGGCGGTTTCCCGCCGCTGTGGACCGAGTGGAACGGCAAGTACCGGGACTCGGTGCGCGACTTCTGGCGCGGCGAGCCGGCCAGCCTCGGCGAGTTCGCGTCCCGCTTCACCGGCAGCTCCGACCTCTACGAGCACGACGGCCGCCGCCCGGCCGCGTCGATCAACTTCGTCACCGCGCACGACGGGTTCACGCTCGAGGACCTGGTCTCGTACAACGAGAAGCACAACGAGGCCAACGGCGAGCAGAACCACGACGGCGAAAGCTACAACCGCTCCTGGAACTGCGGCGTCGAGGGCCCGACCGAGGACCCGGCCATCGTGGCGCTGCGCGAACGGCAGAAACGCAACTTCCTGGCGACGCTGCTCCTCTCCCAGGGCGTTCCGATGATCGCCCACGGCGACGAGCTCGGCCGCACGCAGGGCGGCAACAACAACGTCTACTGCCAGGACAATTCGCTCAGTTGGGTCGATTGGGAGGAAGCCCGAAATCAAGATGTTTTGACTGGATTTGTCCGTCGATTGACGCGTTTAAGGGCCGAGCACCCGATCTTCCGTCGGCGCCGCTTCTTCACCGGCGACGTCGTCGGCGACACCAAGGTGCCGGACATCGCCTGGCTGCGCCGCGACGGCGAGCCGATGACCGCCGACGACTGGAACGCGCAGAGCGGCATGACCATGACGGTCTTCCTGAACGGGCACGGCCTCCCCGAACGCGACGCCCTCGGCGAGGAGATCACCGACGACTCGTTCCTGCTGCTGTTCAACCCGCTCGGCGAGCCGGTCCCGTTCACGCTGCCGCCGCGCGACTTCGGCCGCACCTGGGAGGTCGTCGTCAACACCGCCGATCCGCTGCTGGCGACGCGCCGCCGCACAGCCCGTGCCGGCGGCCAGGTGGAAGTGCCCGGGCACACACTCGAAGTCCTGAGATGCCGGTACTAGAGCAAGATCAAATTCATGTCGTGCCTGGGTGGGTGGTGCAGACCGTCGCTCACGCCGAGGGCGGGCCAGGGGCCCAGCTGACGCTGCCCCTGACCCTTCATTCTGCGTGCGTGGGGAAACCCTTACCGCCGGCCGGCGGCGCGGCGGCGGCGCCACAGCAGGCCGGCTCCGGTGAAGGACGTCACCGCGAGCACCAGCAGGACGATCGCGATGGTCAGGGCCGTCGGGTCGGTCGAGCTGACCGTGTGCGAGGTAACCGCTTGCCCCGCCGTGACCGAGTCGGGGTAGACGACCGACTCCGTGGTGGTGGGGATCACCGCGGTGAGGGCCAGCAGAACGATGCCGGCGGTGAGCAGCAGGGCGATCGGCGCGGTGGAGGGGCGGCTCGGCATGGTGGTCGGGTCCTTTCGGCGGGTCACTGGGGCAGGGCGGTGGGGTCGAAGTTGAGGTCGGCGAGGGTCACGCCGCTCACCAACGGGTCGTCGAGGATGGTGCGCAGCTGGGCGGGGGTGGCCCGGTCGACGATCACGGCCGCGATGCGCGGGTCGCGGGCCACGTCGCGCAGCGTCGCCGCGGGCGGCAGGCCGATCGTGGCCAGCAGTTCGTCGTCGCCGGAGCGCAGGTCGCCGGCCCACCGGGTGAACCGTGCCAGGTCGCCGGCGTCGGGCCAGCCGACCAGGGCATCCGATCCCGGGGGCGGGGTGAACAGGATCGCGTCCTGGCCGTACCGGTCGATGACCGCGGCCGCGGTCTGCGGCGTCGTGAAGTGGACGACGGCCGACGCGGCGACCACGTCCGGCACCTTGGCGAGCAGGGCCCGGGTGGCGGCCTTGGCGGGGATTCCGCGGGTCAGCGCCCGCCCGACCGGCGTGCCGGCGCTGTCGCCCAGGTCGACCTCGACGTCGCCGAGGAAGGAGCGGCGGATCTGGCCGGTGGTTTGCGGGGAGCCGCCGATGTCGCCGCGGGCGCGCAGGTCGAGCCGTACGGTGCCGGAGGTCAGGCCGCCGCCGCAGCTCATGCCGCTGACCTCGTACTCGGGGTGGGCGGCGACCGCGCCGTCGTAGACGACCTCGGCGAACCGCCGGGTGCTCAGCGCGGTCACCGTGCCGGTGGCGACCACTGCGAGGACCACGGCGAGCAGCAGCCAGGCGGCGGCGCTGAGGCCGGCGCGCAGGACACCCCGGCGCACCGCCCGGCGGATCGCCGCGTCGTCGACCTCGGGCAGTTCGGGCAGCGTGAACTCGGGGAGGTCAGGCTCGGTCATCGGCGTCCGCCTCGGTGAGCAGGGCCCGCAGCGCATCGCGGGCCCGCCAGACCGCCGTGCGTACGGCCGCCGGGTTGCGACCGGTCATCGCGGCGACCTCGGCCTGGCTGAAACCGTCGAGGTAGACCAGCTCCAGCAGGCGCCGGCCGGCGTCCGGCAGCCGGGACAACAGGTCCCGCATCTCCACCTCGTCGTGTCCGTGCGCCGAGGCCGGCAGCAGTTCGGCATGGTCGATCGGAACGAGCCGCCGGCCCCTGCGCTGGTGGTCGATCAGCACGTTGCGGGCGATCGCCAGCAGCCAGGCGGCCGGCGAGCCGCCCCGCCAGCCGAGGAACGCCGCGGTGGCCCGGGCGAAGGTCTCCTGGGCCAGTTCCTCGGCCAGCACGGGGTCTCCGGTGCGGCGGGCCAGGTATCCCACGATCGTGCGCCAGTACGCCCGGAAGAGCTCGGTCATGGTGCTGGCCAAGGACGGCTCCCCGATGTGCCGGCAGCGTGGTGGCGATTGTCATGCAAGAGAGACGAGCTGTCGGCCCGGAGTGTCACAGGGATCGGTCAGGAAATTTTGAAGCCCCGGGCGGTCCGGGTGAGCACGATGAAACCCACCGCGGCGAGGAAGGCCGCATAGCTCTCCTCCGTCGTGTCCGAGTAGTCCAGCAGCCGGGTCGTGCCGCCCAGCTCCAGCCAGTCCGCCGCCGCGCCGACCAGCCAGCGGCCGAAACCGCGCCGGCGGTGCTCCGGCTCCACCCACAGATTCCCGACATCCGCCCACGTCCCGGTGCGGGAGACCCGCGGCCCGCCGTCGAGGTTCGTGTCCACCTCGATGTAGCCGACGTCCCGGCCGTCCAGCACGGCGGTGAGCCGGGTGCCGTTGATGCCGACCGTGCGGCGGGCGGTCAGCGGCGCCTCCGGCCGGGCCAGCGCCTCGACCCGGGCCAGGTGGACCACCTCGGTGGGGCCGTCGTGCCGGAAGCCGATCCGCTCGTACAACGCCCGGATGTGCGGCCACTGCTCCGGCACCCCGTACACGCCCGGCGCCGGCAGCGCCCCGTCCGCGAGCCGGCGGCCGACGCCCCACCGCTGGAACTGGGCGTGACAGGCCACGGCAAGCGCTTCCCCGCCCGCCGACGCGTCCGGCCAACAGGGCGCGTCCGGCCAGCAGACCAGCCACCGGATCTCGCCGGCGTCCCGGTAGTGCTCGCCGGTGTCCGCGCCGTCGCCGTAGCGCAGCAGATGGGCGGCGGCCACCACCCGCCCGCGCTGCTCGGCGACCAGCGTGACCCGCTCGCGGACCCACCGGTCCACGATGTACTCGCCCGGCTCCCGCTCCAGCTGGCTGAGCAGGGCCTGCACGGACACCGACACCCCGGGCACCACGGCGGCGATGTGGGCGTTGACCAGACTGGTGACCTGTTCGCGGTCACCGCGCACGAACGGACGGATCAGCATGAGCGGACCTTCCACGAGGAGCGCGCCGGGGAAAGCGCATACCGATGGACGACCCGCTCCCGTGCGGTACCGGCTCACCGTACCCCGGCCCGCGCGGGTTGGACGATCGCGTATGTGCCTGCGTCGCTCGGCCATGGTCGCGCCCCGCCGGCCTCGGCGGTAATGGGCACATGACTGATGACTCGACCTACCTGGTGATCGGCGGCACCGGCAAGACCGGCCGCCGGGTCGTCGACCGTCTCGGCGCCCGGGGCCTGCGCGGCCGCGTGGGTTCCCGGCCGGCCTTCGACCGGAACGCCGACCCGGCGACC
This sequence comes from Actinoplanes subtropicus, assembly GCF_000721705.1. GTDB lineage: Bacteria > Actinomycetota > Actinomycetes > Mycobacteriales > Micromonosporaceae > Actinoplanes > Actinoplanes subtropicus. Next base: position 127,563 of record NZ_JOJL01000005.1, on the reverse strand, counting down.
TGGACGCCGCTGCTGCAAGGCGTCACCGCCGCGTACGTCACCTACTATCCCGACGTGGCGTTCCCCGGCGCCGCGGAATCGATCGCGGCGTTCGCGCGGCTCGCCGGGGACGCCGGCGTGCGCCGCCTGGTGCTGTTGTCCGGCCGCGGCGAGGAGGAGGCCGAACGCAGCGAGCGCGGCGTGCGCGAGTCCGGTCTGGAGTGGACGGTCGTCCGCTCGACCTGGTTCGCGCAGGACTTCACCGAGCACTTCCTGCTCCCGCCGGTGCTCGCCGGGGTGATCCCGCTGCCGACCGACGCGCCGGAGCCGTTCGTCGACCTGGCGGACGTGGCCGACGTGGTCGTCGCGGCGCTGACCGCGGACGGCCACCGCGGCCGGACGTACGAGCTGACCGGCCCGCGCCCGGTCACGTTCACGGAGGCGGCCGACCTGATCGCGGCGGCGTCCGGCCGCCCGGTCCGCTTCGCACGGGTCACCACCGAGGAATGCGCGGCCCGGATGACCGCCGAGGGCGTGCCGCCCGGCGAGGCCGCCGAACTGGCCGCCCTGTTCGAGCGAATCCTCGACGGCCGCAACGCCCACCCCACCGACGACGTGAAGCGGGTGACCGGCCACGAGGCCCGCGACTTCCGCGACTTCCGCGACTTCGTCCGCACCGCCGCCGCGACCGGCATCTGGAACCCGTAGGCCGCGCTAGGTTGGAGAGTGGCCCTGACACACAAGGAAATCTTCGAGCGGTACGTCTACGCCGGCGCGATCACCCGGAACCCGGAGGCGATCGCCGCCCTGTTCACCGAGGACGGCGTGTATGACGCGCCGCTCGTGCCCGCCGACCATCCACTCCACCACCTGGTGGGCCGGGCGGCGATCCGGGCCGGGACCAGAGCGTACCACCGGACGCTGACCGACCTGGGCGCCATGGACCCGGAACGGACCGGCTACGTACTGCACGACACCGCCGATCCGGACGTCTTCATCGCCGAGATCGACGTCGCCTTCCAGGACAGGACGACCATGTCGCTCGTGCAGATCTTCCGCCTCCGCGACGGGCAGATCGCCACGCTCCGCGACTACTTCTCGGAGCCGGATCCGGGCGGCGGCGGGCGGGGATAGGGTCGATCAGACCCACAAACCTCAGGGAGTACGCATGACGAACGCACCGGCGACCGTGACCGTTACCGGGGCGGCGGGGCAGATCGGGTATGCCCTGCTGTTCCGGATCGCGTCCGGGCAGCTCCTCGGGGCCGACCGGCCGGTGCGGCTGCGGCTCCTGGAGATCCCGGCCGCCGTACGCGCCGCCGAAGGCACCGCCCTCGAGCTGGAGGACGGCGCTTTCCCGCTGCTCGCCGGGGTCGACGTCGTCGACCACGCCAAGCCGGCCTTCGACGGGGTGAACGTCGCGCTCCTCGTCGGCGCCCGGCCCCGCACGAAGGGCATGGAGCGCGGCGACCTGCTCGAGGCGAACGGCGGCATCTTCAAACCGCAGGGCGAGGCCATCAACGCCGGCGCCGCCGCCGACGTGCGGGTGCTCGTGGTCGGCAACCCGGCCAACACCAACGCCCTGATCGCCCGCTCGCACGCGCCGGACGTCCCGGCCGACCGGTTCACCGCGATGACCCGGCTCGACCACAACCGGGCCCTCGCGCAGCTGTCCGGCAAGCTCGGCGTGCCGGTGTCCGAGCTCGACCGGATCACCATCTGGGGCAACCACTCGGCCACCCAGTACCCGGACGTGTCGCACGCCCGGGCCGGCGGCCGCCCCGTCGCCGACCTGGTCGAGCAGGAGTGGCTGGCCGGCGAGTTCATCCCGCGGGTGGCCAAGCGCGGCGCCGAGATCATCGAGGTCCGGGGCGCGTCGTCCGCGGCCTCGGCCGCCTCGGCCGCGATCGACCACGTGTACGACTGGACGAACGGCACCCGGGCCGGCGACTGGACCTCGGCCGCGGTCGTCTCGGACGGGTCCTACGGCGTACCGGAAGGATTGATCTCCTCGTTCCCGGTCACCGCGACCGATGGCCGTTTCACGATCGTCCAGGGGCTCGAGGTGAGCGAGTTCTCCCGCGCCCGCATCGACGTCTCGGTGGCCGAGCTGGCCGAGGAGCGCGACGCCGTCCGCCGCCTGGGGCTCATCTGAGCAGCAGGCGGCGCAGGCTCTCCTCCTGGGCCGGGCCGGTCAGGCCTCGCTTGGCCAGCAGGAAGAACACCTTGTTCCGCTGCCCGGCGAGCTGGACGACGAACACCCGCCCGGTCTCCAGCACCGGGCCGATCTCGGCCCACTGGTGCTGGACGCTGCCGGTCATGACGTGCATCGCGCCCGGGTTCATCATGATCACGGGCGCGTCGCCGCCGGCCCCGCGGGCGTCGACGACCATCTGGACCGGCTGCTGGAGGGCCGGGTTGCGGCGCCACAGCGCGTTCGTGCTGGACTTGACCACGAACGGCACGGCGAGCGGGAACAGCACCCCCGCCAGCACGCCGATCACCGCCGGTCCGGGCTGCCGGGCGACGATCGCCAGCACCGCGAAGGCGAAGCCGATCGCGGACAGCAAGCCGACGAACCAGTTCACCCGGCGTCGCTTGTTGCGGGCCTTGAACGCTTCGATGTAGTCGGCGGCCTCCGGCTGCCAGGACAGCCGGAGCACATCGAGGGACTCTGCGGGATTCACGGCACCAGCATGCCCCAGTCGCCGATCTTCGTGTGCCCCGCCGGCCGCTCAGGTGGTCAGCACGGTGAACTTCGGCGGCAGCTCGCCCCGGCCGGTCAGCGTCCGCAGCAGCGCGTCGCCCTCGCCGAGGGCGAGCGCCAGGCGGGTGGCCAGGGTGGTCGCCTCGGCGACGGCTTCCAGGGCCAGACCATGCGGTACGCCGCCGGCGGCCGCCGCGTCCAGCCCGTGCACGACCAGCTCGAAGGTGCGGGTCGGCAGCCAGTCGCGGACGCGCATGCCGCCGACCGGCGTGGCCACGATGTCGTCGTCGCCGGCCTCCGCCAGGGCGTGGGTCGCCCGCCCGGCCAGCTCACCGATCACCGCCGCCGGGTCGTCGCCCAGGGACACACCGGTGGCGCGGGCGTCGTCGGTGGAGGCGGCGGCCGCGGCCGCCAGGACATGGTCGGGCACGCCCCGGCCGTACGCGAAATAGCCCTCGGCCGTCGCGACCAGCACCTCGGACGCCGGGGTGCCGAGGACCTCGGGGACCTGGCGCAGGGCCGAGCCGGCGGTGTGGCCGACCAGGTCGCGCAGCGTCCAGTCGCCGAGGGCGGCGGGGGCGTCCCACCGGTCGGCGGGCAGGCGGCTGACGAGATCGGCGTAGGCGACGGCGGCCGACCGGTACGTACGGCGGTAGTCCATCCCGCCACCTTGCCACGGACTACCGCCGCGCGGTGGTCACGTCGGCGGCCGGGCGCGGGCCGCTGCACCGGCTGTGGTGGTCACGACGGCGGCGGGTGCGGGCGGGCTTCACCGGCTGTGGTGGTCACGACGGGCGGTGGGGTGCGGGTGGCTTCACCGGCTGTGGTGGTCTGGACTGTGGCGGGGTGTGGGCCGCTGCACCGGCTGTGGTGGTCAGGACTGTGGCGGGGTTTGGGCCGCTCGACCGGCTGTGGTGGTCAGGACTGTGGCGGGGTTTGGGCCGCTCGACCGGCTGTGGTGGTCAGGACTGTGGCAGGGTGTGGGCCGCTGCACCGGCTGTGGTGGTCACGACGGCGGTGGGGTGTGGGCCGGTCCACCGGCCCATCGCGTCGCCGGCCTCGACCGCGATCCGGTAGCGGGTGGCCGGCGCCAGCCCGGTGATCTTGTAGGCGGTCTCGGAGGTGGTGGCGGTCGTGGAGATCGGCGTGAAGTCGCCCGTCCCGACCGGTTGCCCGTCGACCAGCACGCGGTAAGCGGTTACCTTACGGTCGTCGCGCGCGGCCGGCCAGCTCACCGTGACCGAGGTGCCCGCGACCTGACGGATGACCAGCGGCGGGTGCGGCGTCGGCCAGAACGGCGCGCCCGTGTCGTACGGCGGCAGCGTGGTTGCGGTTGCCGTTCCCGGGTAGGTCGTGGCGTTGCCGCTCGCGTCGACCGCGGTGACCGTGAACGTGTACGTGGTGCCCGCCGTCAGCCCGGTCGCCACGAAGCTGGTCCCGCCGGACCGCCCGATCCGCCGTCCGTTCGCGGCGATGTCGTAGTGGTCGACGCCGTAATTGTCGGTCGCCGCCGCCCAGGTCAGCCGCGCCCAGGTGTAGCCGGGGGAGCCGGCTACGACGGAGGGGGACGTCACCGGCGGGGTCCTGTCCTGCTCACCGGTCGTCGTCACCGAAGCCGACAGCGACCGGCCGGCGTTGCCGGTCGCGTCGACCGCGCGCACCGCGAACCGGTATCGCAGCGCCGGCACAAGCCCGGCGGCGGCGTAGCTCGTCCCCGGGACGACCGCCACCACGACACCGTCCCGGAGGACTTGGTAAGCGCTTACCGCCGAGTTGTCGTACGCGGCGGGCCAGCTGAGCATCTCGGAGGCGGAGGCGGAGGCGGAGGCGGAGGCGGAGGCGGAGGCGGAGGCGGAGGCGGAGGCGGAGGCGGAGGCGGAGGCGGAAGCAGGGGCGGACGCGGGGGCGGAGGCGGAGGCGGAGGCGGAGGCGGAGGCGGACGCGGGGGCGGACGCGGGGGCGGAGGCAGAGGCAGGGGTGGACGCGGGGGCGGCGGCGGTGAGCCGGGCGCCGGGCGGGAACACCGGCCCGGCCGAGGCGTCCGTCGACACCGCGTCGGTCGTGGTCGTCCCGGTGAACGAGAGCCCGGTCGAGTTCGTGATCACCCACGGGTTCGGGGTGCTGTCGAACGACACGTCGCGGAAAGCGCTTTCCCGCAGGTAGGCGAGCGCCGTTCGCTGCGCGTGCAGGAACCGCACCCCGGTGAACGTCAAGTCCAGGTGCGGCGCCCCGGCCACGCCGACCACGTGAATGCTGGGCCCGCCGGTGCCGTCCACCGTCACGTTCTCCACGCGGACGTGCTCGAACCGGGCCGGCACCCGCGCCGGCTCGACCACGATCGCCGCGTTCGGATCCCCGTACGCCGAAGTGAAGACGAACGCCTCGGCGGTGGTCGCCCTGATCGCCGTGTCCCGGAACACCACGTCGCGTACGCCGCCGCCGTTGGCCGGTGCGGTCTTCATCCGCAGGCCCACGTCGGTGCCGTCGACGACGTTGTTCTCGGCCAGGATGTGCTGGATCCACGCGCCGGTGTGGCTGCCCGTCACCACCGCGCCGTGCCCGTGGCGGAAGTAGTTGTCGAAGATCCAGGCGTGCTGGCTCGGCCCGTCGGCGGGGGCCGCCGCGCCCAGGCCGGCCGCGAAGTTCATGCAGTCGTCGCCGGTGTTGAAGACCGTGTTCATCACGGTCAGCCCGTCGCTGTCGACCCACTCGACGCCGTCGCCGTTGTTCGCGTCGTACGTCTGGATGTTCACGTCGTCGACCGTGACGTCCCGGTCGTGGATCAGCGAGATCGTGTGGTTCGACGGGTTCTCCGCGGTGAACCCGCCGAGGTAGACGTCGCGCGCCCCGCGCAGCGTGATCAGATTCGATCGGGTCGGGTAGGGCGCCGGGCTGCCCAGCGCGGCCGCCCGGGTCACCTGGTCGGCGGCCAGGACGCCGGTCTGCCGCACGGTCGACTCGCTGCCCTTGGCGTAGACGGGGTTCCCGTCGCCGTCGGTGCCGGTCTGTTTCCACCCGTTGCCGTCGATCGTGCCCTCGCCGACGATCCGGAGGTCGTGGATGCTCCCGTAGTCGTAGGTGTGCGCGTTGATCAGCGAGTAGAACCGCTCGTCGGTCGAGTACGGATAGAGCAGGTAGTGCCACGGGTAGTCGGCGGCCCGCTCCGAGCCCAGCAGCCGGGCGCCCTTCGCCACCTCGAGGGTCATGTCGCTGTGCAGCCAGATCGCCCCGGTCTTGAAGGTGCCGGCCGGGACGAGCACCTTGCACGCGCGCCGGCAGGCGTCGATCGCCCGCTGGATGGCGGCTGTGTTGAGCGTCGTGCCGTCGCCCACCGCGCCGTAGTCGGCGACGTTGTACACGGCCGGCGGCGCCGCCGTCGACTGCACGACCGTGTTCCCGGCCCGCGATTCCGTGCCGTCCGCGTACACGGCTCGCACCGTGAATCGGTATTTCGTGCCCGGGGTGAGCCCTTTCACGGTGTAGCTGGTCGTCGCGATCCGCACCTGCCGGTCGTTGCCCGGGTCGGCGTAGAACCGCCGGATGGAGTCCGGCGCCGCGCCGGCCGCGCCCTGGTTGGCGGTCCCGACCGGGACGCCGTCCTGATACACGCGATAGTCGACGATGCCGGCCGCATCGGGCGGCGCCGGCCAGGCGAGGGTGACGCTGTGGTCGTCGTACGCGAGCGGGGGCACCCGCAGCCCCTGCGGCCCGGCGGCGGCCAGGGCGGGAGCGCCCGGCAGTGTGACTACCGCGACCGTGATGGCCAGAAGCAAGCGCTTTCCCCGCCGCAACGCATCGATGCCCATGAGCGCAGCTTAGTCGTCGGAGCCGGCCGCCCGGTGTCGTCCGCTGCTCCGCCGGGGGTCCGGCGCCTCCAGGTACGCCGGCCGCCGCAGTCGGCTGCTGGTCTCCTCCACGCCCGCGGTGTCGTGCCCGGCCAGCTCGGCGTGTGCCGGCTGCGGCGGGGGCGCGGTGTCGTGCCCGGCCGGCTCGGCGTGCGCTGCCGGCCGCGGGGGCGCGGTGTCGTGCCCGGCTCGCTCGGCGTGTGCCGGCTGCGGCGGGAGCGCGGCGTCGTGCCCGGCCGGCGGCGGGGGCGCGGTGTCGTGCCCGGCCGGCTCGGCGTGCGCTGTCGGCCGCGGGGGCGCGATGTCGTGCCCGGCCGGCTGCGGGGGCGTGGCGTCGTGCCCGGCCGGCGGCGGGGGCGCGGTGTCGTGCCCGGCCGGCTCGGCGTGCGCTGCCGGCCGCGGGGGCGCGATGTCGTGCCCGGCCGGCTGCGGGGGCGTGGTGTCGTGCCCGGCCGGCGGTGGGGGCGCGGCCTCGCCCCGGGGCGGCAACCCCGACGGCATCGGCCGGTAGGCGCGGGGCGCGACCGGCTCCGGCGGCTTGTCCTTCGTCCGGGACGCCGGGTCGAGCGGCGGCGGGGGCGCCGGGTACGGCGTCAACGGCGTGTTGGCCGGCGGTTTCGCGTACATCTTGGTCAAGCCGGCGGCGAGCCGCTTGCGTCTCGCCCGGGCCCGCTCCCGCAGCAGATGCAGCAGCAGCAGCACCAGGACCGGCGCCCCGGCCGCGAAGAAGTAGATCGGCAGGCTCCGCCCGGTGACCTGCAGGTAGGCCGCGCCGCCGAGGTAGGCGGCCGCGACCATCCCGTCGGTGAACCGGGAACCCGCCCGCTGGTCGAAGCCGGCGACGGCGAGGACGGCCAGCACCAGCCCGGCGGCGGCCAGCAGGCCGACGAAGGCGTGGAACTCGCCGTCCGACATCCGCGACTCCCGGGATCAGGTGTTACCCCCACTGTCGGCCGGAATCGGTGCCGCCGGAGCGGTTTCGGGCGGAATCTACGGACAGTCCGGGCAAACGGGATGATACGGTCAAACCCGTGCCGACCGACATCCCCCGCATGGGCCTGCCGGACCGACTCGCCGCGCGGCTGAGCATCGCCGAACAGCACGCCCTGCTGGTCAGCCGCCGCACCCTGATAACCGGCGCCGCCGCTGCCGCCGCCTTGATCGCGATCGGCGGCCCGGCTCCCGCGTTCTGGCGGCAGCCCGACATCCCGCCCGGCCGCATGGTCGTCCCGTTCGGCCGGCACCTCGCCTGGGGCGCCGACCCGCGCACCACGGTCACCGTCGGCTGGCAGGTCCCGCACCGGGTGCGGCGCCCGTTCCTGCGGATCGGCTCGTCGCTGGACACGCTCGGCCCGCGGATCGACGCCGAGATCCGCCCGCTGCACACCGAACTGGCCGGCGTCATTCCGGCGACCGACCAGTACTACGTGCACGCCACCGCCGCCGGCCTGCTGCCCGACACCACGTACTACTACGTGGTCGGGCACGCCGGCTACGACCCGACCGACCTGACCGGCTTCGGCCGGGTCGACGCTTTCACCACCGCGCCCAGCCGTCGCACCGTCGCCGAGCCGTTCACCTTCACCGCGTTCGGCGACCAGGGCGTCAGCTCGCACGCCCTGGCCAACGACGGCATGCTGATCGCCCAGCGGCCCGCCTTCCACCTGCACGCCGGCGACCTCTGCTACGCCGACTCCAGCGGAAAGGGCTTGCCCGGCGACCTCTACAACCCGCTCACCTGGGACCAGTTCCTCGCCCAGAACGAGCCGGTCGCCGCGACCGTGCCGTGGATGGCCTGCCTGGGCAACCACGACATGGAGGCGCTGTACTCGCCGGACGGCTACGGCGGCCAGCGCGCCCGCTGGGACTTCCCGGACGACGGCCCGCGGAAGGCGGCCGGCGTCTACTCGTTCGTCTACGGCAACGTCGGCGTGGTCGCCCTCGACGCCAACGACGTCTGCCTGGAACTGGCCGGCAACCGCGACTACACCGGCGGCGCCCAGACCGCGTGGCTCGACCGGCGGCTCGCCTCCCTGCGCGAGCAGCCCGACGTCGACTTCATCGTGGTCTTCTTCCACCAGTGCGCCTACTCGACCACCACCGCGCACGCCTCCGACGGCGGGGTGCGCGCCCGCTGGGTCCCGCTGTTCGACAAGCACCGGGTCGACCTGGTCATCAACGGCCACAACCACGTCTACGAACGCACCGATGCCCTGCGCGGCGGTGTCCCCAAGAAGATCTCCATCGGGGAAACCGCTTACCCCGCGCGGGACGGCACCGTCTACGTCACGGCCGGCGGCGGCGGGCGCGGCCTGTACAGCTTCGACGCCCCCGACTCCTACGCCCGCCACCGGCACGACGTCGACGAGGTCGAGTCCTACGTCTGGGCCGACGGCCGCGCCCAGGTCCGAGAGAAGGTCACCTGGTCCCGGGTCCGCTACACCGGCTACTCCTTCGTCGCCGTCGACGCCGCCCCCGCCGGCGAGGGCCGCACCACCACGCTGACCCTGCGCGCGCTCACCGAGTCCGGCACCGAGATCGACCGCGTCGTGCTGGCCCGGCGAGCCGGCGGCGGCTCCCGGAACAAGCTCGACGACAAGACCTGGCGACCGTACGCGTGACGGCTTCCCCAACCGCAGCGGCGACCGCCCCGATGCGCGAACGCGACGTCCGCGCGGCCCAAGGCCGTGGACGCGCGTCTCGCGCGAGGTTTTCAGGGGGCGATCCACACCCCGCCGGCCCGGTGGTGGCCGAGCGACCGGTAAACGGCGTCGACCAGTGACTGCCCGCGCTCGTTGATGCCCAGCCCGGTGCCCTGCCGGTTCATCGTGTACCCGAACGACAGGCCCGCCCGCGGGTCGGCGAAGCCGAAACTCCCGCCCATGCCCGGGTGTCCGAATGCCTCCTCCGGGATCAGGACCCCCTCCCGGTCGGCCGCCGGCAGATAGCTGTTGTCGACGCCCTTCACGTAGCCCATCGTCCAGCGGGTCGGCACCAGCAGCACCGCGTCCACCGAGGTGGCGGAGACGACGGCGGTCATCCGGTACAGCTGCTCCGGGCCGACCAGCGTCACGCCGTCGACCCCGCCACCCAGCGCCAGCGGCCGGTACATCCCGGCCAGGCCGCGCGCCTGGGTCATGCCACCCACCGCGCCCATCTCCGCGGCGTGCGCGGCCCGGCTGTCCGACTCGCCGGGCACCAGCATGTAGCCGCCGCTGTTGGCCAGCATCAATCCCTGCACCGAGGCCGGGTCGCTGAGCGCGGCGACGTAGAGGCTCGGCATCGGATCGCCGGGCCCCGGCGGCGGCGCCGGGATCGTCGGCGCCACCCGGTGCTCGTGCTCCTCGGGCAGGCCGATCCAGAACTCCAGGCCGAGCGGCCCGGCGACCTCCTCGGCGAAGAACCGGCCGAGCGACCGCCCGCTGATCCGCCGGACCAGCTCGCCGACCAGGAAGCCGAAGGTCAGCGCGTGGTAGCCGGTGCGGGTGCCGGGGCGCCAGAACGGCTGCTCGGCGGCGAGCGCGTCGGCCATCAGCGACCAGTCGTAGAAGCAGCCCGCCGGCAGCGGCTCGCGCACCGCGGGCACGCCCGCCTGGTGGCTGAGCAGGTGCCGGACCAGCACGCCGTCCTTGCCGTTCTTGCCGAACTCCGGCCAGTACGCGGTCACCGGCGCGTCCACGTCCAGCTGGCCGCGGGCGGCCAGCACGTGGGCGCAGAGTGCGGTGGCGCCCTTGGTGGCCGACCAGACGTTGCCGATGGTCTGCCGGTCCCAGGCGCGGCCGGTGGCCGGGTCGGCCGTGCCGCCCCACAGGTCGACGACGGTCTCGCCGCCGACGGTCACGCAGACCGACGCCCCGACCTCCCCACGGTCGGCGAAGTTGCGCTCGAACTGCTCCCGTACGGAAGCGAACCGGGTGTCGCAGGTGCCTTCGATCGCCATGGTGCGATCGCAGCACCGCGGGCGGTCCGGGGATAGTGCGGGATCCTCAACGGATAACGCGAAGGTAACTTGGCTGACATGACGTTTGCCGGGCGCGAGGCCGAACTGGCCGGGGTGCTCGACGCCGTGTCCCGGGTGCCGACCGCCGGGCTGGTGGTGGCCGCCGTCTCCGGTGCGGCCGGCATCGGCAAGTCGCGCCTGCTCGCCGAGGTGGCCGCCCGGCTGGGCGAGCGCGGGTGGCGCGTCCTGGCGGTCGCCGGGGACCGGCTCGAGCGCCGGGTGCCGTACGGCGTGCTGGCCGCCTCCGTGCGCGGGCTGACGCCGGACAACGCCTACACCGAGGGCCTCCGGCAGGACGCGCTGGCCGTCCTCGAGGCCGACGAGGCTTCTTTCCCGCGAGCGTGCGCGGCGCTCACCCGGCTGCTCACCGCGATGTCGGCGGCCGGGCCGACGGCCGTGCTCGCCGACGACCTGCCCGACCTCGACGACGACAGCCTCGCCCTGTTCACCGTGGTGCTGCGCCGGCTGGCCGCGGCGCCGATCGCGCTGGTCACCGCCGCGCGCGGTCACCTCGCCCGGCCCTGCCCGGCCGCCGAGGAGTTGCTGGCCCGCCTCGGCGAGCGCGGCGAGCTGGTCACGGTCACGCTGGGCCCGCTCGACCGCGACGAGATCGCCGGCGTGATCGCGCCGGTGCTCGGCGAGCCGCCCGACGAGGGCTTGTCCGGCCAGATCCACGCCCGGGCCGGCGGCAACCCGTTCTTCGCCATCGAGATCGCCCGGTCGCTCGACGAGAGTGGGGAGATCCGGCTCGCCGGCACGGGCGCCGTGCTCCGCCGGGTGGTGGCCCCGGCGGCCCGCCCGGTCGCCCAGGCCCTCGCCGTGCTCGAGGCCGTCGAGCTCGAACGCCTCGCCCTGGTCGCCGAGGTGGCCGGCGAGCCCGCGGCAACCGTCGCGGCCGCCTTCGACGAGCTGGTCCGGACCGCCGTCGTGGTGCGCGACGGCCAGCGCCGCTACCGGTTCGCGCACCGCATCGTCGCCGAGGCGCTGTACGAGGAGATCGGCCCGGCCCAGCGCCGCCGGCTGCACGCGCGGGCCGCCCGGCCGATGCTCGCGGCCCGCGAGCGCGGCGAGCCGACCGACCTGCTCGACCTGGCCCGCCACCTGGCCGCCTCGGCCACGCACGGCGACGCGACCGCGGTGGCCGTGCTCGCCGAGGCCGCCCGGCACGCGCTGCGCACCGCGCCGGACGCCGCCGCCGGCTTCTGCGAGCGGGCCCTGGCCGTGCTCGGCCCCGGCGCGCCCGAGCGGGCCGGGTTGCTCGCCCTGCGCAGTCGCGCGCTGGCCCGGGCCGGCCGCCCCGAGCCGGCCGTTGAGCCCGGCCGGGAGGCGCTCACGCTGCTGCCCGCGGGGGAGGAGCGCTACCGGACCGCCACCACGGTCGTCACCAGCCTGTACCTGCTGGACCGCATCGACGAGGCGATCGAGGTGGCGGACGGGGAGATCGCGGTGGGCCGGCCGCCGGCCGCGATGCAGGCGCAGCGCGCCGTGATGCTCGCCTTCGCGGGCCGGCCCGAGGAGGCGGCCCGGCAGGGCGAGCGCGCCGCCGCCTGCCGGCCGGGGTCGCCGGCCGAGGAGGTGGTGGTCTGCGAGCAGCTGGCGATCCTCGCCTCGATGCTGGGCCGGCACGCCGACACGGTCGCGCTCGGCGACCGGGCGCTGCGCGCGGGCGGCGACTCGCTGCCGCTGCGGCTGCAGGCGCTGGCCGTGTGCGCGTCCACCGAGGCCCTCGCCGGCCTGGTGACCCGGGCCGGCGGCCGGCTGCGGGAGGCGACGGAGCTGGCCGGCGACTCCCCGCACCGGTTCACCGGGGAGCTGGCGCTGACCCGGGTGGTGCTGGACTGGCTGGGCGGGCGGTGGGAGACGGCCCTGGCGGGCCTGCGGACCACGACCGCGGAGCTGACCGTACGCCGGCAGGCCCTGCTCGCCGCCGCCCTGGGCGCGGTCGAGCTGGAGATGCGCACCTGGCGCGGAGAGTTCGCGGCCGCCGCCCGGCTCGCCGCGCTCGTACCGCCGCGGATGCCCAACCTCGCCGACCTGCACGCCTGGGCGCTGGCCGGCTATCGGGCCGCGACCGGCGACCCCGCGGCGGCCGCCACCCTGCGGGCCGCCCTGGACCAGCCGGGCGGCGCCCCGTACGGCTGCCTGCTCTTGTCCCGGCTTCTCGAACTGGACCCGCCCCCGGGCGAGCGCGACGCGCTGGTGAAGGAGCTGGTCGCGACGCCACCGACCACCCCCTGGGCGGCGACCACGCTGCACCGCACCCTCGGCCTGGTGCACCGCGACCCGCCGGAACTGCGCCGGGCGGTCGCCGAGGCCGAGTCGGGCGGCCTGGCCTTCGAACGGGCGCGGGCCCAGCTGGCGCTCGGCGACCTGGTGGACGATGAGGTGCCGGCCCTGGACGACGCCTACCGGCTGTTCGCCCGGCTGGGCGCGCACGGCCTGCGCCGCCGGGCCGGCCGGCGGCTGCACGAGCTCGGCGCGAAGGTGCCGCGCGCCCGCGCGGGCGGGGCCGGCCTGCTGACCGAGTCCGAGGAGCGGGTGGCCCGGCTCGTCCAGCAGGGAATGCGGAACCGGGAGATCGCCGGGGCGCTGCACTACAGCCCGCGCAGCATCGAGGTCTACCTGTCCCGCATCTACGCGAAGCTGCACGTCTCGTCGCGGCTCGAGCTCGCGCGGGCGCTCGACCAGATGGACGCCCGGTCACACCGTTAGGTGTTGTGGTTCCCGCACTGCCGGCGGCGGGCCCCCGTGCCGGAGGCTCAGGGCGTGGAGGTGACCCGCGCATGATCTCGCGTACGATCGCCGACCTGCCCTTCGACGCCGCCCGGCGGTTCGGTGACCGCCCCGCCCTGCGCTACCGCCAGGACGGCTCCTGGCGCGACCAGTCCTTCGCCGAGCTCGCCGCGGACGTCACGGCGATCGCGCGCGGGCTGGTGGCCTCCGGCCTGGCGACCGGCGACCGGGTCGGCATCCTCGGGCCGACCTGTCCGGAGTGGACCCGCCTGGCCCTGGGCGTGATCGCGGCCGGCGGCGTGGTGGTGCCGATCTACCCGACCAGCTCGGACGCCGAGCGCGAGTGGATCGTCGGCAACTCCGGCGCCAAGATGGTCCTGTACCCGCCCGACCTGCCACCAATGGGGACGGCTGACGCCGACGCGGAGCTCGCGCGCCGCCGGGCCGCGATCGACCCGGCCGGCCCGTGCCTGATCATCTACACCTCGGGCACCACCGGGCCGCCCAAGGGCTGCGTGCTCACGCACGACAACTGGCTGGCCGTGTCCCGGTTCACCGAGGAGCTGGAGTACCTCACCGCGCAGGGCCTGGTCTACCTCTTCCTCCCGCTCGCGCACGTCTTCGCCCAGCTGGTCCAGTTCGGCTGCCTCTCGGCCGGGGCGACGCTCGCCTACTTCGGCGGCGACCTGAGCCAGGTGGTCCCCGAGCTGGCCGAGGTGCGCCCGACGTTCCTCCCGTCGGTGCCGCGCATCTTCGAGAAGCTGCACACCACGCTCGCCGGCCGGGCCGACGCCGCGACGGTACGGGCCGTGCTGGGCGGCCGGCTCCGGATGGCGCTCTCCGGCGCGGCGCCGATCGCGCCCGAGGTGCTGGAGTTCTTCCGCGACGCCGGGGTGCCGGTCCTGGAGGGCTTCGGGATGACCGAGAGCACCGGCTGCGGGACGGTCAGCACCCCGCAACGGCACCGCCTGGGCACCGTCGGCGTGGCCGTGCCCGGCGGTTCGGTCCGGATCGCCGAGGACGGCGAGGTGCTGATGGCCGGGCCGCACGTCTTCGCCGGCTACTGGCGGGACCCGGCGGCCACCCGCGAGGTCCTGGTGGACGGCTGGCTGCACACCGGCGACCTGGGCACCCTCGACGAGGACGGTTCGTCACGATCACCGGCCGCAAGAAGGACATCATCATCACCTCGTCCGGCAAGAACATCGCCCCGGCCGGCTTGGAGAACCGGCTGCGGCAGTCCCGCTGGATCTCGCAGGCCCTGCTCCTGGGCGACCGCCGCCCCTACCCGGTCGCGCTGATCACGCTGGACCCCGACGAGATCCTGCCCTGGGCGCGGGAGCGAGGACTGGCCGGTGACCTGGCCGTGCTGGCCGGGCACCCGCGGGTGCGCGAGCTCGTGCAGTCGATCGTCGACGAGGCCAACGAGCAGGTCTCCCGGCCCGCCCGGATCAAACGGTTCGCCGTGCTCGACCGCGACTTCAGCCTCGAGGCCGGCGAGCTGACCCCCACGCTCAAGATCAAACGCGCTGTTGCGTACGCGAATCACGAAGCGGTGATCGAGGAGTTGTATGCGAGCCGATGAGCTGGCCGCGCGGACCCGCGAGTTCCTGTCGGCGTACGACCCGGCGACCGACTTCCTGCGCGCCCGGTTCGACGCCGGCCTCGCCTGGGTGCACTATCCGCGCGGGCTGGGCGGGCTCGACCTGCCCCGTGCCCTGCAGCCGGTCGTCGACGAGGTGCTCGCGGCGGCCGGCGCGCCGGACAACGACCCGCTGCGCATCACCGTCGGGCTGGGCATGGCGGCGCCGACCATCCTGCGGCACGGCACGGACGAGCAACGCCGCCGCTGGCTGCGCCCGCTGTGGACCGGCGAGGAGCTGTGGTGCCAGCTGTTCAGCGAGCCCGGCGCCGGCTCCGACCT
Organism: Actinoplanes subtropicus; assembly: GCF_000721705.1. Classification (GTDB taxonomy): domain Bacteria; phylum Actinomycetota; class Actinomycetes; order Mycobacteriales; family Micromonosporaceae; genus Actinoplanes; species Actinoplanes subtropicus. The sequence continues at coordinate 112,375 of NZ_JOJL01000005.1, read as the reverse complement.
CGCCTCGCTGACCACCCGCGCGGTCCGCCACGGCGACGACTGGCTGGTCAGCGGGCAGAAGGTCTGGACGTCGACGGCGCACGAGGCGCGCTGGGCGATCCTCCTCGCCCGCACCGACCCGGCCGCGCCCAAGCACGACGGGCTCACCTTCTTCGCCTGCGACATGACCGCGCCGGGCGTCGACGTGCGGCCGCTGCGCCAGCTCACCGGCGAGGCCGAGTTCAACGAGGTCTTCCTCGACGAGGTACGGATCCCCGACGCGGACCGCATCGGCGGGATCGGCCAGGGCTGGCAGGTCGCCCGTACCACGCTCATGAACGAGCGGGTGGCGATCGGCGGCGCCCCCGTGCCGCGCGAGCACGGCATGATCGGCATCGTCGCGCGGGCCTGGCGGGAACGGCCTTCGGTGCGTACGGCGGGCGCGCGCGACGAGCTCATGCGGCTGTGGGTCGCGGCCGAGGCGGCCCGGCTCTCCGCCCGGCGGCTGGGCGAGCAGCTCGCGGCCGGGCAGCCCGGCGCCGAGGGCTCCGCGGTCAAGTACGCGTTCGCGCTGCTCAACCAGGAGATCTCCGGCTTCGGGCTGGAGCTGCTGGGGGAGGAGGGCCTGCGCTACGACGACTGGACGATGCGCCGTCCCCCGGCCGTCGACTGGGCGCTGCGCACGCCCGGCTACCGGTACCTGCGCGCCCGGGCGAACTCCATCGAGGGCGGCACGTCGGAGATCCTCTGCAACATCATCGCCGAGCGGGTGCTCGGCCTGCCTCGCGAGGTGACCGGGTGACCGCCCTGCTCTACACCGAGACCGAGGAAGACCTCCGGGCGACCGTACGCAAGGTGCTCACCGGCCGCAGCCCGTGGCAGGCGGTGCTGGCCCGGATCGACGGCGGCGAGCCGTACGACGCCGGTCTGTGGCACACGCTGGCCGCCGAGATCGGCTGCGCCGGGCTGCCCGTGCCGGCCGGCCGCGGCGGCGCCGGCGCCGGTTGGCGCGAGGCGGCGGTGGTCGCCGAGGAGCTGGGCCGGTCCGTCGCGCCGGTCCCGTATCTCGGCTGCGCCCAGGCCGTTGCGGCGCTGCTCGCCTGCGACGACACCGAACTACTGCGCCGGCTGAGCGACGGCGACCTGGTCGCCACGCTCGCCGTCCCGCTGTCCACACCACTCGGTGCCGCGCCTCCGGCCGGTGCGCTCTCCCCTACGGTGCGGGCCGACGGCGACACGCTCACCGGCACCGTGACGAGCGTGCTCGACGCCCTGCCCGCCGACGTCCTGATCGTCCCGGCCGGCGGCAGCCTGTGGCAGGTCGCCGCCGCGGACGCCCGGATCACCGCGGTCACCTCGCTCGACCAGACCCGGCCGCTCGCCGACATCTCGTTCGACGCCGCGCCGGCCGTCCGCCTCGCCACCGGAGCACCGGCCGGCCGGGCGTGGACGGCCGCGCGCACCGCCGGCGCCGTGCTGCTGGCCGCCGAGCAACTCGGCATCGCCGACCGGTGCCTGGAGACGACCGTCGCCTACGTCAAGCAGCGGCACCAGTTCGGCCGCCCGATCGGCTCGTTCCAGGCGGTCAAGCACCGCCTCGCCCAGCTGTGGGTGCAGATCACCCAGGCCCGCGCGGTGGCCCGCCACGCCGCCGGCTGCCTCACCACCGGCGACCCGGACACGCCCGTCGCCGCCCACCTGGCCCAGGCCCACTGCGCCGACGTGGCGGTCCGCGCCGCCCAGGACTGCGTACAGCTGCACGGCGGCATCGGCTTCACCTGGGAGCACCCGGCCCACCTCTACCTGAAACGCGCCAAGAGCGACGCGATCGCCTTCGGCACCCCGGCCCGCCACCGCGACGCCCTCGCGGCCCTCCTCCACCTCCCCGGACCCGGCTGACCGTCGTACGCCGCAGGTTTACCCCGGATGTCCACCACCGGCGGGACGACTGTCCGGGCCGCTGACGCCATCCTTGCCTCACCCGCACGCGACGCGGGAAACGAGGGGGAGACCATGAACTTTCGAGGGCGCATCGCCCTGACCGCAGCGGCCACCGTCCTGGCCGCCGCCGGCCTGACTTCACCGCCCGCCGCGGCGTCGGCGGCCGTGCGCCCGGCCGCGGCGGCATCGAGCGTGACCTGCGACGGCTGGCACTACGTGCGGATCAACTGGTTCGGCAACAACAGCGCCGGCGCCAAGTACGACCGCTGCTGGCGCAAGGTCAACGGGAAGTGGCAGGGCAGCGTGGCCGTCTACCTCTGGAACAACCGGAAGAACAGGCTGGCCTACTTCAATGTCAAGATCGGCGGTTGGCGGCACACCTTCACCTGGACCGACACCGCGCACCACAGCCCCAAACTGATCACCGGCTGGCACACCGGATCCACGATCACCGTGGACCTGGGCCAGTTCTGACGGAGCGCCGGCGGCAGCCGGTCGATCCCCCCCGCGGCGGGGGATCGACCGGCTCCTCCCGGGGTCAGCAGAAGACGCTGAACGTCGAAGTGCAGTCGACCGGGACGACGCTGGAGCAGGTCTGCAACTTCACCTCGTCCTCGGCGTCCACCTCCATCGCCTGCAAGTCGAGCAGTGCCATGTCAATCACCTCCTCCCGGGGGGTACGGCGTACCGGGCCCGTCCCGGTACCTGTGAAAGGGCAGGCCGGCGGCGGGCAGGCCGGCGGCGCGGGCCAGGGCGACGAGCACGCCGGCGGTGCCCGTGCCGAGGTCCATCGAGAGCCGGTAGAGCTGGTCGCCGGGGAAGGCGACCCGGCCGTGGAAGTCCATCCGGTGCAGGCCGAGCGCGCGGACCTGCCGGGCGATCACCGCGGGCACCGCCTCCGGCCGGTGCGGTCGCGGTCCGCAGTGGAACAGGAGGATCCCGGCCCGGCCGGTGAAGATGCCGGACTGCCCGTAGAAGCCGGCGCCGGCGGCGAGGGTGATCGCGGCCAGCGCGTCGAGATGCCGTTCCGCGCGCCGGTGCCGGAGGAACTCCTGCAGGACCGCCCCGATGCCGGCGCTGCCGGTGCCCAGGTACGGCATGAGCCGCCAGCCCTCGTCGACCTGCAACGAGCCGTTGGCGTGCCGGACGCAGCGGCGCAGGTCCTGGTCGAGCGCGGTGGCCGCGAGGTCGAGGTAGCCGCCGTCCCCGGTCGCCTCGAACATGCGGATGAACAGCAGCGCCGGCCCGGCGGAGCCGTGCAGGAGGCCGGCGTGCGGATGCTTCCCGCCGCTCGTGGTGGCGACGGCGTCGACCGGTCCCAGCCGCGCCGCGACGGTGGCCGCCACCTCCGCCGCCGCGTCCCGTAGCCCGGCGTCCCCGGTGACGGTCGCGAAGTGCCGCAGGTTCAGGCCGATGCCGGCGAGGCCGCCGGACAGGCCCGGGCCGAGCCGCCGCCAGGGCGCCCGCTGGCAGCGGTCGAGCAGGTCCAGTGCCTCGGTCCGGTGGCCGAGGTGTTCCAGCGCGTACGCCACGCCGTGCAGGCCGTCGTAGAAGCCGATCCGGCCGCCGGGGCCGGGCCGCCGGAGGTGGTCGAGCAGCCAGCGCTCGTGGCCGGGGAAGCGGCCGGCCCCGGCGACCGAGAGCGCGTACAGCACGCCCGCCGCGCCGGACGCCAGGTTGAGCCCGCCGCCCTCGTCGAACTGCGCGATGTCGCCCGGGAACAGCCGGTCGTCCCGCTCCGGCGTCGCGCTGGCGAGGATGGCCGCCACCATCGACGACCGGGTGGCCGCCCACGGGTCGGCGGCCGGCGCCGCCGGGTCCGGCCGGCCCCAGAACGTCCCGGTGTCGAAGGTCCGGCGGGGCGGCGGCGCACCGCCGGAGACGGTCGCGACCGCCTCGTCGAAGTAGCCGGCGGGCGTCGGGAACAGCCGCGGGATCTCCGCGGCGAGCCGGTGTACCTTGCCCGGGTCCAGCGCGAACAGCGTGGTCATCGGCAGGAACATGGCGAACCGCAGGCAGGCCAGCGAATAGCGGTCCACCTCGACGCCGCGCCGGTCGGCGGGCGCGAGGAAGGCGGGGTTGCCCAGGGCCGGGCGGTGGTCCTCGCCGCGGAAGGCCGCCACCTCGAAATCGATCATCGGAAGGCGGCCGTCCGCACCGATCAGGATGTTGTGCATGTGCAGGTCGCCGAAGACGACCCCGCGCTCCCACAGCGCCGCCAGGTTGCGCTCGACCCGGTCGATCACGGCGACCGCCCAGTCCACGTAGTCCCGCAGCGCGGCCTCGCCGGCGGCCGGGCCGTAGAGCGGGATCCGCTGGGAACGCTCCTTGTTCAGCGTCTGCGCGCCCATCCACTCCTGAACCAGGAAATGGTGCTCGCCGACCAGGAAATGGTCGAGCACCCGCGGCACGAAGTCGAGGCCGTCCAGGTGGGTCAGGATGGTCCGCTCGCGCCGCAGCCGGCTGACCGCGTCGGCGCCCGCCATGTCGAGCCCCGCGTGCGGCCGGGCCTCCTTCAACACGACCTGAGTGCCGTCCTGTACGTGCGTGCCGAGGTAGACGCCGCCGCCGTTGGAGAAGTGCAGCGCCCGGTCGATCCGGTACGGCAGGTCCGCCACGGTGACCGCGTTGCGGGCGGCCAGGTGCGGAGCCAGGCAGGCCGGCAGGGTGACCCAGGGCGGCGTCCGGAACGCCGGCTCGCGCCGGTCGGGGACCAGCCGCCCGCCGGCGTCCTCGATGGCCGGCTCGGGCTCGCCGCGGTCGAAGGTCGCGTACCGCTTGGCGAAGCCGCCGTAGCGCACGTGCAGCGGGCCGTCGCCCCATCGCAGGTCGCTGAGGATGTACGCGCCCGGCTGGCCGTCCAGCAGCGGCCCGAGCTCGGCGAGGATCCGCGCGAACCGCCGCTCGTCGGCCGGGTAGACGGTCGCCAGCTTGGCGCTGGAGCCGCGGCTGGCGTACTTCGAGTTGTTCGCGAGCTGCGCCCGCGGCCCGGTCAGGTGCTTGAAGGCGATCCGCCGCGGCACGCAGTAGTCCCACAGCACGCCGAGGACCTCGTCCGCGTTGTCCATGGTGGCCGAGGCGTGGATCTTCCAACCCTGCGCCGGCAGGGTCACCCCGTCCGGGGCGTAGCTGAGCCAGCCGTCGGCCACGCGGCTCCGCCAGCCCGGCGGCAGCGCGCGCCTCGCGACGGCGAAGCCCTCGCCGGCCGACGGCTCGGCCGGGGCGTCGTAGAAACAGCGGTCCGTGCGGCAGTACTCGAAGTACCGCTTGTCCATTCCCGGCCTCCGCTCGCGAGGCGCGCCCGTTGGCGGCCCCACCAGGAATACGAGCGGAGTTACACCTCAGTCGGGATAGGAGAACCAACCCGACGACGGGCGGGGCGTGGGCGGCGGCTCGGGCGGCTCGTAGCCGGGCCGTTCCGGCCAGAGCCGGACGCTGCGGGCGCCGGCCGCCCGGATCAGGGCGCCGTCGACCTCGGTGCGTGACTCCGGCATGCCGAAGCCGGGCCAGGACAGCACGAACGTGACCGGGCCGTCCGGCGGGAGCGGGGTCACCCAATAGGTCTGGTCCACGGTCAGGTCGTCACCGCCGCCGCCCGCCTGGAAGAGGCCCAGCCGCTCGTCGTCGTCCATGTCGTCGCCCGGGAACCGCATGTCCTCCAGGGTCGAGGCGCGCTCGCCGTTCGCATACTCGACGCCGAGCAGCAGGCGATCCTCGAGCGGGACCTCGGCGCCGTGCCGGCCGTGCGCGCTGACCAGCGTGAACAGGCCACCGTGCGCGGTCTTGGCAAGCGGCCGGCGGATCCGGATCGCCAGCGTCAGGCGGAACCCGGCCGAGAACGCCTCGACCTGGGTGATGCCGACCGCCGCCTCCTCGGTGCGGCCGAGCACCGCGGCGAAGCCGACGCCGGCCGGTATCTCGTTCTCGGGCGCCTGGGTGCGCCGGCGCCACCGCTCGATCTGCTCGCGGGTCGGCCGTTCGCGATCGGAGCCCCCTCGGTGACTGGTCCACATGGCCTCATTGTCACCCGCCCGGCCGCCGCCAGGGGCCCCGGAACGGTGCCACGCGGGACAGCCCGGCGGCCGCGCGCGGAGGGTGACCGGCGACGGCGCCCGTGCGCCGATTCGGGGACCTGGCCCACGCGTACGTCAGATCGGTTTTCGCCAGACGGAGATGTGGCTTTCGCTGTCGGCGGTGAACGGGGAGCCGTCCCAGTCGGCCAGGCGCTGCTCGAGGGTGAGGCCGGCGAGGCGGGCCATCAGGTCGCACTCGGCGGGCCAGAGGTAGCGGAAGTTGCTGTAGCCGTAGGTGACGCGGCCGTCGGGGAAGCGCCGGTAGTGGTGGGACGTGCCACGCTGGGTGACCAGGTCGTAGGTGTCGAAGCCGGCCTGCTCGTCGCCGATCGTGAACGGGACGGCGGCCTGGCCGGGCGGCATGCGGCGGATGCCCGGAACCCACAGCTCGATCACGAAGCGGCCGCCGGGGGAGAGGTGACCGGCCGCGTTCGCGAAGCAGGCGATCTGCTCCTCCTGGGTGCACAGGTTCCCGATGCTGTTCCACACCAGATAGACCAGGGTGTACGAACCGGGGACGGCGGTGGTCGCCATGTCGCCGACGGTCACCGGGATGCCGGGGGCCTTCGCGCGGAGGCGGGCGGCCATGTGCGGCGAATACTCGATGCCGGACACCGCAATCCCGCGCCCGGCCAGCGGGACGGCGACGCGCCCGGTGCCGGCGGCGAACTCCAGCGCGGGCCCGTCGCCGGCGAGGCGGGCCAGGAAGTCGACGGTCGGCGTCAGCACCTCGGGCCGGAATTTGTCGGCCGAGGGGTCGTCGAAGCTCTCGGCGGTCTCCTCGTCCCACAGGTCGCTGCTCGTCACGGGGAGAGCCTGCCCGCACGGCCGCCGCCCCGCCACCGAATTAGCGCGTCGGCAGCGTAGGTGGGGCGGACGGCGTGCACGGCGGCGGCGGTCAGTAGAACAGCTGGTTGCCCGCGTACGAGCAGGTCCAGATCTGCAGGGCGGTGCCGTCGGCGGTCCCCTTGTCCTTCACGTCGAGGCAGTAGGCGTCGCTGTAGGTGCGGAAGTAGTAGACCGTCTTGGTGCCGTCCGGCGTACCGGCGGTGCCGTCGCTCCGGATTCCCCACATCTGGCTCCAGACCGTGGAGTCGGACAGCGACTTGCACGTCCACAGCCACACCGGGTCGCCGGCGTACTGGTTGTCGTCCTGCACGTCCAGGCACAGTCCGGTCTGGAGGTTGCGCACCTGGTACGAGTACGAGCCGTCGTTGTTCGTGTGGCGGCCGAGGCACCACAGCTGGTTCTGCGTCGGCCCGTTGGAGTGCCACATGTGGACGTAGCCGGGTGCGACGGTCTGGTAGGGGGATGCCTGGTCGAGCACCACCGTCCGGCGCTGGTCGGTGCTGGCGGAGAGACCCGCGTAGAAGTAGGGACCGCGGTTCCAGTACGAGCCGTAGCTGCTACAGCTGGAGGCCGCCTGCGCCGCCGTGGCCGGGACCACGGCGAGCCCGGTGAGCGCGAGGACGACGGCCAGCAACCTGACCATGCGGCTGCGGATGACACGGGACATTCTTCCCCCGATCAGAGATGGTCTTCCCTCGCAGATCACCGTAGAAGTCCCGAGGACCATCGCCCAGGGCCAATTCGCGGCCGGTTTGACCGGTCCACTTAGGATCTTTGTACGTGGACGTAGCCGTGCGCCTCGACCGGAGCCGAGGGCTGGCGGATCAGATCTACCGGCAGCTCCGCGATGCCGTGCTCGACGGGCGGTTGCGCCGGGACGAGGTGCTGCCGTCCAGCCGGGAACTGTCCGAGCTCCTCAGGGTCTCGCGCAACACGGTGACGGCCGCCTATGAGCGGTTGATCGCCGAGGGCTATCTGACCGGGCGACCCGGCGCCGGGACCTTTGTCAGCGCCCTGCCGCTGGCGGCGCCGGCAGTGCCGCAGCCGCCGTCCGGCGTGCTCACACCGCGCGGCGTGTGGCCGGCCATGCCGGTGCCGTCCGGGTTCGGTGACGCGCCGGAGTTCGACTTCCGGGTCGGGGCGCCCGACGCACGGATGTTCCCGCACGCGCTCTGGCGCCGGCTGCTGGCCGGCCAGTTCCGGCCCTCGGCGCTGGGCACCGGAATGCCGATCGAGCCGGCCGGGCACTTCCCGCTGCGTACGGTCATCGCTCGCCACCTGCGTACGGCCCGGACCATCGAGACGCATCCGCAGGATGTGCTGGTCACCTGCGGCGTGCAGCAGGCGCTCGACCTGATCGGGCGGGTCCTGCTGGAGCCCGGCGACACGGCGGCGGTCGAGGAACCGGGCTATGCCCCGCCGAGACTCGTCTGGGAGTCGCAAGGCATCCGGGTGACCGGTGTACCGGTCGACGAGCAGGGCCTGATCGTCGACGCGCTGCCCGCGCACGCGCGGCTGGTCTACGTGACGCCCTCCCACCAGTACCCGACCGGCGTGGTGCTGTCCCCGCGACGCCGCATGGAGTTGCTCGCGTGGGCGCGACGAAACGACGCCGCGATCGTCGAGGACGACTACGACAGCGAGTTCAGATACACCGAACAACAGCTGGAGCCACTGCACAGCCTCGACCCCGGCGGCCGGGTGCTCTACGTCGGATCGTTCTCCAAGGTGCTGCTGCCGACGCTCCGTCTCGGTTTTCTCCTTCATCCACCGTCGCTGCGGCACGCGCTGCACGCCGCCAAGTTCGTCACCGACTGGCACACCAGCCTGCCCATCCAGGCGGCGATGGCCGAATTCGTGGACCAGGGCATGTTCGCGCGGCACCTACGGCGGGCCCGCCGGGTGTACCGGAAGCGGCACGACCGCATCAGCGCGGCGCTGTCCGGCCCGCTGTCGGCGCATCTCGAGGCCGTGCCGTCCGCGGCCGGCCTGCACCTGAGCGCAATGGCGCGCAAGGGCAACGCCACCGACGCGCTCGCCCGGGCCCGGGCGGCCGGGGTCGGTGTGGCGAGCTTCCCGCAGATCGCCACGGCGCCGGCCGATTCGCCGGGCGTCGTTCTCGGCTACGGCATGATCGACCTGAGCCGCATCGACGAGGGGCTGTCCAGACTTCGTAGCTGCCTGGCCTGACGCCCGCGTCCTGCTCCATGCCGTCGGCGTGGCGCCTACAGCTGTCCATGGTTGGGTGGCAGCACGCCGCCCAGCTCGTACGCCGCCAGGTGGTGGTATTTCCAGTCGACCGGGTCGTGCACGCTGTGCGTCCGGGCGTTGCGCCAGAACCGGTCCAGGTCGTACTTGCTGGCCGTCGAGCTCGTCCCGCACAGCGCGAACAGCTCGGACCCCGCCTCGACCGCCACCTCGCCGGCGAATGCCTTCGCCGCCGCGACCGCCAGCGAGCCCCGGGCGGCCTCCGCGGCCGACGACGGCACCAGCCCGATCTCGTCGAGCTCCGCGGCCGCCGAGGCGAGCAGCGCCGACGACGCCCGCACCCGGGTGGCGAGCCGCCCGTACCGGTACAGCACGTGCGGATCCTCGATCGCCGTCGTCGCCCCGGCGCGTACGGCCTCGGTGGACGGCCGGGCCTTCGCGGTCAGATAGTCCCGGGCCGCGGCGAGCGCACCCGCCGCGATCCCCGCCTCGATCGCCGCGTGGAAGAGCTGGGCGCGGGCCCCGAACTGCTGCGGCACCTCGTAGACCGACGTGTAGTCGAACCACAGCGACACCGGCACCGCCTCGAACGTGGCCGTGCCGCTGATCGTCGCCCGCTGCCCGAGCACGTCCCAGTCGGTGTCGATCGCGACCCCGGGCGCGTCCCGCGGCACGAATGCCAGGGCCAGCCGCCCGTCCGCGGTGACCGCGCTGACCCCGATCCACGCGCTGGTCAACGCCCCGGTCGTGTAGTACTTGACGCCGTCCAGCCGGCCGTCGGCGAGCCGGGTCCTCAGGTCCTGCGCGTGCTTGCCACCCCGCTCGGCGAGGGCGTTGCCGATCCGCCGGCCCGCGAGCACGTCCGCGTACAGCGTCTTGCGTAGCGCCGGCGTCCCGTGCACGGCCAGCAGGTCGATCATCAGGAAGTGCGCCTGCGGCACCTGCGCGATCGCCGGGTCGGCCGCCGCCACGATCCGCGCCACCTCGGCCAGCGTCCGCGCCCCGAGCCCGGGACCACCGTCGGCGGCCGGGATGCTCAGCGCCAGCAGCCCCGACCCGTCAAGAAGATCAAGAGCCTCTTGCGGTACGACGTCCGCACCGTCCCGGTCCCGGGCGGCCGCCCCGGGTGCCAGCCGCGCGGCCAGCTCGGTCGCGGCGTGGACGGCTTCCGCCTGGCTCCGGGGCGTCGTCGGCATCTCCCGATCGTAGGGTCCGGGACACCGCCACCCGGACCGCCGGAGGTGTACAGATGAAGACATGCAGCCCGAGAAGATCAGCCAGAGTCAGTACGCGGCCGAGCTCAACCGCCTCCACGAGCGCCGCGAGGAGCTCGAGGAGCACGAGACGACGCTGACCAGCCACGACCACGGCGGCGGCCTGCCCGCCGACGAGCAGAACCGGCTCGCCAAGGTGCGCGGCGAGCTGGCCGAGGTGCTCCAGCGGATCGGCGACCTGCAGGACCGCTTCGCGGACGCGGGAGGCGCCGCCCCGAACCCGGACGGCGCTCTCGGCGAGTAGTACCGGGGGGCTCAGCGGGCGCGGCGGACGGAGGCGAAGACCACCTCGTGGCTGGGCTGGAAGCCGAGCCGCTCGTACAGCCGGATCGCCCTCGCGTTGTCGGCCGACGCGTGCAGGAACGGCAGCTCGCCCCGCTCCAGGATGCCGGCCGCCACCGCGAGGGTGAGCCGCGCCCCGAGGCCGCGGCCCTGGAAGTCGGGGTCGGTGGCGACCGCGCTGATCTCCGTCCAGCCGGGCAGGCGGAACCGCTCGCCGGCCATCGCGACGAGCCGGCCGTTTTGCCGGATGCCCAGGTAGCGGCCGAGTGCGATGGTCCGCTTCTTGAACGGCCCGGGCTTGGCCCGCTCCACCAGGTCGAGGATCTCCGGCACGTCGGTCTCGGTGAGCTCGATCGCCTCCGGGTCCTGCACGCCGGTCATGCTCTGGCCGATCATCTGCACCCCGGGCACCGAGACCGCGACCTCCCACCCCGGGCCGGGGCGCACGGTCGGGCCGGTGAGCAGCGCGAGGTCGGTCAGCGTGGCGAGGTCGCGCCAGCCGGCCGGGTCGGCCGGGTCGGCGACCGCCGCGAACGGGGAGATGTCGGACGTATAGCAGGCGGCGTCACCGGACGCCTCGGCGAAGCAGGCCTGCGGCCCGGAGAGGGCGGCCCACGCGGGGTTCTCTAGCACAGGTCCCACCTTGCCGCGCCCGGGCTTCCACCACTAGTGAATATCTGTCAGAACCCCTCGGACGAGCTTCGTGATCTCGCCGGGCCAGACCGGCTTCGAGAACAGATAACCCTGGCCGTACGGGCAGCCCATGGCGGCCAGGGCGGCCCGCTGGCCGGCGTCCTCGATGCCCTCGGCGACCACCGCGAGCGAGAGGTTGCGGGCCAGGGTGGCGATCGTGTCGACCATGGTGTGCTGCTGGTGGCTGCGCAGGATGTCGTCGATGAACGACTTGTCCAGCTTGAGCACGTCGACCGGCATCTCCCGCAGGTAGCTCAGCGACGAGTAGCCGGTGCCGAAGTCGTCGATCGCGATGCGGACGCCCATCGCCCGCAGCGCCCGCAGGTCCGCCCACACCTGGTCGGCGTCGCGCAGCACCAGGCTCTCGGTGATCTCCAGCAGCAGCCACTCGGGCCGCGCGCCGGCCTCGGCGATCGCCGCGCGCACCTGGCCGACGAAGCCGGGCGTACGGAACTGCCGGGCCGACACGTTGACGCTCACGTACCGCAGCGACGTGTCCGGGTCGTCCGCCTGCCACGCGGCGAACTGGCCGAGCGCCTCGCGCAGCACCGACAGGCCGATCGCCACGATCGCGCCGCTCTCCTCGGCCACCTCGATGAAGTGGTACGGGCCGAGCAGTCCGCGGGTCGGATGCTCCCAGCGGACCAGCGACTCGACCCCGGCGATCAGGCCGGTGTGCAGGTCGACGATGGGCTGGTACATCGGGCGGAACTGGTCGCCCTCGATCGCCTCGTGCAGCGCGGCCCGCACCGCCAGCCGCTCGACCATCGCGGAGTGCAGCTCCGGCTGGTACCGCTGCCAGGTGCCCTTGTCGCCGCCCTTGGCCTGGTAGAGGGCCAGGTCGGCGTGGCGCAGCAGCTCGGTGGCGGAGTCCGCGTCGGTGCTGGCGGCGACGCCCACGCTGGCCGCGCCGCTGACGATGTGCGAGCCGCCGAGGCCGTCGCTGACCTCGACGGCGACCGCCAGGGCCGCCACGATCGCGGCGGCCACCTCCTCGGCGTCGCCGGCCGGGTGGCCGTCCTCGATCAGGATGGCGAACTCGTCGCCGCCCATCCGGGCCGCGGTGCTGCCGCCGCCGACGATCGCGGCGATCCGCTGCCCGGCGGTCACCAGCAGCTCGTCGCCGACCGCGTGCCCGAGGGTGTCGTTGACCTCCTTGAAGTCATCAAGATCAACGAACAGCACCGACAGCGTACGGCGGTCCCGCGCGCAATCGGCGTAGGCCTGCTCGAGCCGGGTGCGGAACAGCACCCGGTTGGCCAGCCCGGTCAGCCCGTCGTGGAACGCCAGGTGGGACAGCTCGCCCTCGAGGCGCCGCCGCTCGGTCACGTCGGCGATGGTCAGCACCAGCCCGCGGACGGTTGGGTCGTCCCGCAGGTCGCGGGCGTCCACCTCGATCTGCAGCAGCTGGCCGTCGGCGCTCAGCACGGTCAGGTCGGGCGTGTTGCCGGCGCGGCGGCCGAGGCGTGCGGCGGACAGGATCTCCCGCATCGCGCCGTAGTGGCTGACCGGCACCATCGCGGCCAGCGTCGAGCCGGCCAGGTCGTGGTAGCCGAGCACGGTCGCCGCCGACGGGCTGGCGTAGCGGATCTCGTCGTCGTCGCCGAGGATCAGGATCACGTCCGAGGCGTTCTGGATCAGCGTACGGAACCAGGCCTCGCTCTCCCGCCGGCTGACCTCGCCGGTCAGCGCGATCCGGTGGACCACCGACTCCACCTGGGCGAACAGCGCGTTGAGGGTCTCGATGAGGTCGGTCAGCACGCCGGCCGGCGCGGCCAGCACGCCGGTCGCCTGCAGCGGCGGGTCGCCGGGCAGCGGCATGGCGGCGAGCACGAAGGTGTCGAACCCGTACGTGGGCACGCCCGGCGGCAGCTCGGCCGCGGTGATCAGCCGGATGTCGACGCGCCGCGGGTCGGCCGACTCGTCGTGGATCATCGTCAGGCGGTACGGCTTGTCCCGGGGCAGCAGGCCCTCGATCGCCTCCCGGGTCGCGGCCATCACCTCCTCGACCGTGGTCAGCGCGTACAGCGCGTCCCCGGCCTTGCGCAGCGCCCGCTCCCGGGAGCGGGCCAGCCGCTGGGCCTGCGCGAGCCCGTTGACCCGGGCCAGCACCAGCAGGAACATCAGGGCGGCGGCACCGGCGATGACGGGCGCGTCGACGATCCCGCCGCGGGCCGTCTCCACCTCGGTGCCGTGGATCCACTCGAGGTAGAGCACGGCCGGCGCGATCAGGGCGGCCGAGGCCATCCAGATGATCCGGTACGCGCCGTGCGTCTCGCCGTGCCCGGCCGGCTCGGTGAGCTCGCGCATCGAGGGCATCAGCGCGGCCCAGCCCATCGCCGCGTAGAAGACGATCCAGCCGAGGTCGACCGGCCCGCCGAGGCTCCAGTCGCTGCTGAGCTGGGACTGCCCGTACAGAATGTCGGAAATGAGCAGGCCGACCATGGCCAGGCCGATCGCGGTGAGTGCCCGCGGCCGGCGGCCCGGCGTGGTGACCATGCGCAGCGTCATCGCCAGCACCAGCACGTCGCCGAGCGGGTAGCCGACCGAGACCAGCTTCTCCAGCAGCGACAGGTCCTGCGAGCGGGCGAACGGCGCGATCCAGTAGATCCAGGAGAGCAGGCCGAGCCCGACCGTGGGGACCAGCGCGTCGAGCAGCGCGGCCCGGTTGCTGACCCCGCCCGAGCGGGACCGCACGAGCAGCAGCAGGGCGCCGGTCAGCAACGGGTAGACCAGCAGGTAGAGCACGTCGGCGGGGCCGGGGAAGGCGGGCGTGCGGCCGGTCGCGATGATCAGGTTGTACAGGTTGTCGCCGCTGTTGAAGAACACCAGCGCCGCGGCGATCAGGTACCAGGGCAGCCGGCGGGCGGGCCGGTTCAGGCGGACGCCGAGCACGATCATCGCGGCGCTGGAGTACCCGAGCAGCGCCCACGTGTACAGGTGGCTGCCGGGGAAGGCGTAGTAGACGGCGGTGAGCACGGCGATCCACGCGCCGAAGCACGCGCGAGCGGCTCGCGTCGTCATGCGCCCTCCGATCATCGGATCCACGGCGCGGGTGCCGTCGGAGGCTTTCATCGGGCGGCGGGGCGGGGGCTTGAGACCTTTCCCGGGCGGCGCCGGAGATTCGCCGGAACTTTTCGCTCCCGGTGGGCGACTGTGACCTCGTGACGTGGAGATCTGAATGGATGACCAAGCGGGTGGCGACGGTGGCGGCGGTCGCCGGGGTCGCGGTGCTGGGCCTGGCCGGGCCGGCGCTCGCGCACGTGGAGGTGTCCGCCGACAAGACCACCGCCGGGGCGTCGGACGTGACGCTGACCTTCGACGGGGAGGCCGAGAACACCAAGGCCGGCATCAAGTCGGAGCGGGTCGTGCTGCCGGCCGGCCTCCCGCCGGCGGGCGTGACGCTGGTCAAGGCGCCGGCGGGCTGGACGTTCACCAGCGCCGCGGACGGTTTCACGGTCGGCGGGGCCCCGCTCAAGATCGGGCAGGACGCGGTCTGGAAGGTCAGGATCGCCAAGCTGCCGGACGGCCAGACACGGCTCAGTTTCAAGACCCTGGAGACGTACGGGGACGGCAGCATCGTGCGCTGGATCGAGATCCAGCAGCCCGGTCAGCCGGAACCGGACAACCCGGCGCCGCTGGTCACCCTCAAGCCCGGCCCGGCGGCGGCACCCGCCCTTGGCGCGACCAGCTCAACAAATGCGATAAATCCGACAAGTCCGGCAGCGACCGCGGCGGTGTCGCCGGTTGCCGAGCTGCCCGGCGACGACGGCGGCAGCAGCAGCGGTACCTGGTGGATCTGGGTGATCGTGGCGGTCGTGCTGATCGGCGGCGGCCTCGTCATCGTGCTCCGCCGGCGGAACGCGCCACGCGACTCCTGATCGACGGTTATCTATTCTTAACCTGCCGTCCACGCTCCGGGCGCCGGCCCTGGCCGATGATTCCCTCTATGACCGTACGGCGTGTATCGGTCGCTCTGGCGACCCTCGCACTCGTCGGGGCCGGGCTCACCGCCGCGGCCCCGACCTCCGCCCGGGCCGCCACGAGCGTGCCCCGTTTCGACCACATCGTCCTGGTGATGTTCGAGAACAAGGCGTCCTCGCAGATCACCGCCTCCAGCGCCCCCTACTTCCAGTCCCTCGCCGCGCAGGGCGCGAGCTTCTCGCAGTCCTACGCGATCACCCACCCCAGCCAGCCCAACTACATCGCCCTGTTCTCCGGCTCGACCCAGGGCGTGACCAGCGACTCCTGCCCGAAGAACTTCACCGCCGACAACCTCGGCAACCAGCTGATCACCGCCGGCCTGACCTTCACGGGCTACTCCGAGTCGATGCCGTCGGCCGGCTACACCGGCTGCTCCAGCGGCAACTACATGCGCAAGCACAACAGCTGGGTCGACTTCGGCAGCGTGCCGGCGGCCAGCAACCTGACGTACGCGAGCTTCCCGTCCAGCGGCAACTACGCCTCGCTGCCGACGGTCTCCTTCGTCACCCCGAACATGTGCGACGACATGCACGACTGCAGCATCGCCACCGGCAACAGCTGGCTGCAGGCGAACCTGGACGCCTACGCCCAGTGGGCCAAGACGCACAACAGCCTGCTCATCGTCAACTTCGACGAGGACAACTCGCTGTCGCTGAACCACATCTACACGACCTTCGTGGGCGCCGGCGTCCAGGTCGGCACCTACTCCGAGAAGATCACCCACTACACGGTGCTGCGGACCATCGAATCCGCGTACGGCCTGCCGGGGCTCGGCAACGCCGCGAGCGTCTCGCCGATCACCGACGTGTGGAGCTGACCGGCGATGTACCTCGCCTCGGTGGAGCGGCCCGTCGCCCCGAAAGCGACAAAAGCCGCGACGATCGCCGCCAACGTGCTGGCGCTCGGCACGGTCAGCCTGGTCACCGACGTGTCCAGCGAGATGGTCACCGCGATCCTCCCGCTGTACCTGGTGGCCGGGCTGGGCCTCGGCCCGGCCGTCTACGGCCTGGTCGACGGGCTCTACACCGGGGCTACCGCGCTGCTGCGCCTGGTCGGCGGCTACGTCGCCGACCGGGTTCGGCGGCGCAAGCTCGTCGCCGGCCTCGGCTACGGGATCTCCGCCGTGGCCAAGGCCGGCCTCCTGCTCGCCGGCGGCTCGCTCACCGGCATCGGCGCCGCGATCGTCGCCGACCGCGCCGGCAAGGGCCTGCGCACCGCCCCACGCGACGCGCTGATCACCCTCTCCACCCCGGCCGACGGCCTCGGCCGCGCGTTCGGCGTGCACCGGGCGATGGACAGCGCGGGCGCGTTCGCCGGCCCGCTGGTCGCGATCGGGGTGCTGGCCGCCTCCGCCCAGGCCTTCGACGCGGTCTTCGTGACCAGCGGCTGCATCGCCACGATCGGCGTGCTGGTGCTGATCCTCTTCGTCCGCGACCGCCCGGCGTCGTGCAGAACCGACAAACCGGTTGACGTACGCCGGGCCGCCGCCCTGCTCCGCCGCGGCCCGATCCGGATGCTGCTGGCCGGCGCGGTGCTGCTCGGCCTGTCCACGATCGGCGACGGTTTCGTCTACCTGCTGCTGCAGCGCCGCGAGGAGCTCGCGACGGGTTGGTTCCCGCTGCTCGCGGTCGGCACCAGCCTCGCCTACCTGGTGTTCGCCGTGCCACTGGGCGCGCTCGCCGACCGGCTCGGCCGCACCCGGGTCTTCCTGGCCGGCTACGCCGCCCTGCTGGCCGTCTACCTGATCCTGGCCACGTCGTGGTCCGGCCCGGGCGCGCTGGTCACGGCGCTCCTGCTGTACGGAGTCTTCTACGCGGCCACCGACGGCGTGCTGATGGCGGTCGCCGGCCCGCTGCTGCCGCCCGAACTGCGCACCACCGGCCTGGCCCTGATCCAGACCGGCCAGGCCCTGGCCTACCTGCTCTCGTCGGTGCTCTTCGGCCTGGCCTGGCAGTGGTGGGGCGCCCCCGGCGCGATCCGCGCGGCGGCCGCGACGGCGGCACTGACCCTGGCCGGCTCGGCCACGATGCTGCTACGCACCCGGCCGGCGTCGTGAGCGTGTGCCTGCCGCGACGGGCCGGCGTCGTGAGCGTGTGCCTGCCGCGACGGGCCGGCGTCGTGAGCGTGTGCCCGCCGCGACCGGGCGGCGTCGTGTGGCCGCGCCCGTCCGGTCCAGGGCGCCGCGCCGACGTGCCGCCGACGCCCGTCGTTGGAGTGGCGTCGTGAGCCTGCGTGCTCGGGTCCTGCTCGCGGCCGGCCTCTCGCTGGCCCTGATCGCGGCCGCCGTCGTCTACATCCTCGTCGCGGGCCATCGCGCGGCCACCCCGGCGGTCGCGTCGGCGGCCGTCGACGCGAGCCCGGGGGAGCGGCTCCTCTTCCGCAGCACCGCCCCCGGCAGCTACGGGCGGGTCGCCACCGTGTCCCGCGGGGGCGGCGCGGGTCCGCGTACGGTATCCGCTCTGTCTTGCGATCGGGTCTACGCGGCCGGCGGCGCGGCGATCTGCCTGCGCCCCGACGGCCCGCTCGCCACCTACCAGCTGGCGGTGCTCGACACCCACCTCGGGGTCAAGGACACCTATCCGCTGGTCGGCGTGCCGAACCGGGCACGCGTGTCGCCGAGCGGCCACGTCCTGGCGTGGACCGTCTTCGTGACCGGCGACAGCTACAACGGCGGCAAGTTCTCCACCCGCGTCGGCATGCTGAACACCGCGACCGGCACGACGGTCGACACCCTGGAGACCTTCGCGGCCACCCTCGACGGCAAGCCCTACCGCTCGGTCGACCTCAACTTCTGGGGCGTCACGTTCGTCGACGACCAGCACTTCTACGCCACCATGTCCACCGCCGGGCGGCGCTACCTGATCTACGGCGACGTGGCCGCGCGGACGGTCCGCACCCTGGCCGGGAACGTCGAGTGCCCGTCGCTGTCCCCGTCCCAGCGGAAGATCGTCTTCAAGGAGGCCGTCGGCGGCGACCCGGCCAGGGGCTGGCGCCTGACCGTCCTGGACCTGGCCACGATGACCCGCACCCACCTGGCCGAGACCCGCAGCGTCGACGACCAGGCGGCCTGGTTCGACGACAACACCGTCATGTACGCCGTCCGACAGGCCCCGAAAAAGTCCGACGTCTGGTTCGTTCCGGCCGACGGCTCCGGACGGCCGTCGATCCTGATTCCGGACGCCGAGTCACCGGCGGCGTTGTGGAACTGAGACGCGTGGCGAGTTCGGCCTCCCACAACGCCAGATCAGCGAGGTGGTCAACAACAGGGTCGATCAGGGAAGATGACGTCACGAGCGCGACTCCGGCGATGAGCTTCAGGACTAGACACCCGAAAGATCATCAGGAGTCGCGCTCGTCCTGCAACTCACCTCTCGTCCGGTTCTCAACACGGACAGAACCACTCAAGCCGGAACAACGCCGGGGCCGTGCGGGTCCCGCAGCACCCCGCACCTGACGCCTGGCGCGGTCACTGCTTTCCTGGCATGCGATTGTTCCCTTCACCTTTCGGATCCAGGTAAGCCATCAGACCCAAGGACCTCCCTTCGAGTCCATCCCGGCTGCGCCGGGGATACAACAGGGCGCATCACGGCGCACCGGACACGCCTGATCACGCCTGACCTTCGGCAGCGCGTACCACCCGGTCAAGGAATCCGGCTTAGGCCGGTGGACCGCGGACCGATGGGACCTTTGGCCGAACGAAGGAGGTGGTCCCGTGCGAGGCCGGAAGGTGCTGCCGACGACCGTCGCGGCGATCGTATTGGCCGTCGCGGCCGGTTGCGGTGGATCCGGAGCCGCCACCACCGCGTCGGTACCGGACCGGAACGTGCTCCGGCTCGGCGCGCTGCTGCCGCTCAGCGGGGGCGTCGGTGCTCGCCGGCAAGACCGACGTCGTCTACTTCACCGGCTACTACGCCGAGGCGAACAAGCTGATCCGCGACCTCCGCGACGCCGGCTTCGCCGGCAACGTCTTCGTCAGCTCGGGCGCCGCGGACGAGCTCGTCCGGGCCTGAGCCGTCAGTCCGGGGCCTCGCCGGCCGTCCGGTTGCGGCCGCCACGCTTGGCCGCATAGAGGTGCTCGTCGGCCTGCCGGAGGAGATCCTCGACCGGGGCGTGCGGCGTGGGCGTCACGGCCGCGACTCCGATGCTGATGGTCACGATGCCGTTGGCCGAGGTCGCATGCGGTTCGGCGAGCGCCTCCACGGCGGTGCGGGCCCGTTCGGCGGCGATGACCGCGCCGGGGACGTCGGTCTCCGGCATGACCAGGCAGAACTCCTCGCCGCCGTAGCGCGTGACGTAGTCGGTGTTGCGCAGGTTCCCGGCCAGGGTGGTGGCGACCAGCCGCAGGCACCGATCGCCGGCCGGGTGGCCGTAGTGGTCGTTGTAGAGCTTGAACTGGTCGATGTCGATCATGGCGACCGCCAGTGGCGTCTTCGGCCGCATCCCCCGGCGCCACTCGGCCTCGAGGATCTCGCCGAGCCGGCGGCGGTTGGGCAGGCCGGTGAGCGCGTCGGTGACCGCGAGTTGTTCAAGGCGTTCGTTGGCCCGGGCGAGCTCCTCGGTCCGCTCGGCGACCTTGCCCTCCAGCGACGCGTAGAGCAGGGCGTTGTCGAGGGAGACGGCCAGCTGGCCGGCGACGAGCCGGACGGCGTCGAGCCGGTCGGTCGTGAACGCGCCGCGCGCGAGCCGATTCTCCAGCAGCAGCATGCCGCGCGGCGCGCCGTGCGCGAAGATCGGTACCACCATCAGCGCGCAGCAGGCCAGATCGGTCAGGTAGGGGTCACGCCGGAAGCGGTCGTCGTGTGCCGCGTCCTCGACCAGGAGCGGTTCGCGCGTACGTTCGGTGTAGCGGATCACCGAGATCGGCACCGCGGCCGCGTCGGCGGGATCCCACCGGTGGGTCTCGTCGCGCAGCAGAAGCCGTACGGCGGTGGCCCCGGTCATCGCGCCGAGCACGTCGCTGACCCGGGCGCGCAGCCGGTCGAGGTTGGTCTCCGAGCTGAGCGCCTGGGAGGCCTTCAGCACGCCGAGCAGATCGATGGCCGCACCGGAGATGGCGGCGCTGCGGCGGGTCTCGCCGGGTGCCGCGCCCGGCGGCTCGAGCCGGTCCGGGGAGAGGGCCGCCAGCCACGGATGCCGCTCGTCCAGCCGGCGGGTCTTCGCGACCGCGCCCCAGGCGGCGTAGGCGCTCCGCGCCTCGGCGAGCAGGGCACCGCCGGAGATCTCGAGGCCGTGGGCGTGGTGGAACAGGGCGGCCCGTTCGGCGATCAGGGCCCGCTGCAGCGGGCGCCGGTGGGCCCGCGCCGCGCGCAGCGCCTCGTCGAACGCCGTGGCGGCCCCCCACGGGTCGCCCACCGCCGCTGCGTGTTCGGCTTCGAGGAACCGCGCCACCTGCGTGAAGTTGGCCGGCGCGTCGGCCGCCCGGGCGGTGAACCAGGTCCGGCAGGCGTCGAGGCCGGCCAGCAGGCCGGCGCGTTCGTCCGGCGGCGCGCCGGGGATCCGCAGAGCCGACGACAGGCCCTGCAGCAGGCGGATGGTCGCCGACGCGTAGGCGCCCGGGAACATCGGCAGCAGAGCGGTCGCCGCCGTCACGTTCTCCGCCAGCTTCGGGATGTTCCCGGCGACCACCGCGGCGACCGCCCGGCTGACGTACAGCGCCGCGGGCCCGGGCGTGCCGGGCGCGAGCCCGGCCACGTGGGCCG
Source organism: Actinoplanes subtropicus (assembly GCF_000721705.1). Taxonomy (GTDB): domain Bacteria; phylum Actinomycetota; class Actinomycetes; order Mycobacteriales; family Micromonosporaceae; genus Actinoplanes; species Actinoplanes subtropicus. Next base: position 91,393 of record NZ_JOJL01000005.1, on the reverse strand, counting down.
TCTCGTCGAAGGTGGCGTCGGTGAGGCTGTCCGGCGCTTCGGTCTCGCCGCGCAGCGCCCGCACCAACTGCCGCAGGGGCGTCAGGAACTCGGCGACCTGCCGGTTGCCGGTGCGGTGGCAGAACGCCAGCCCGGACTCCACCTCGGTGAGCAGCGCGCCGAGGTTCGGCGCGCAGTCCAGCGCCCCGCCCGTGATCAAGGGGTAGGCGTAGCAGGCGATCTGCAGATCGCCGACGCGCAGCAGGTCCTCCCGCGCCCGGTGCGCCTCGCGGACCATGACCTCCAGCGGCTCGAACCAGGGCGCCGCGTTCAGCGTGTACGTGAGCCTGGCGTGGGCGACGCCCGACTCGTAGCCGTGCGCCTCGCTGACCGCGATCAGGTGCCGGCCGACGGCCTGTCCGGTGCGGTAGTCGTGCTCCCGCGCGATGGTCAGGAAACCGGCGTTGCCGAGGATGGCGACCAGCGGCTCGCACGGACCGTGCCCGGCCCACAGACGGTGTGCCTGGACCAGGAGCCAGGCCGGCAACGCCGGGCCGGCGTAACGCGCGGCCGGCATGAGCCGGTTCATCAGCACGCAGGCGGCTCGTACCCGCGGATCGGCGATCTCCGGCCGGCTCAGGTCCGCCTCCTTGCCGGTCCCCGCCCACGAGGTGAGCGCGGCCATGCCGCGGGTGATCTCGGCGGCCATCTCGTCCGGCGCCGGAGCCGGGAACCCGAGGCGGGCGAGCAGGTCGAGGCCCAGCGCCACCGCCTCGGCCTGCCGGTTGCGGCCGGTGAGGGCGGCGATCTGGACGCAGGCCGCGGCGACCCGGTCGAGCGGGTCGGGGCAGCGCCGCTCGATCGACCGGTAGACCTCGTCGGCGTCCTCGAGGCGGCCGAGGGCGAACAGCGCCGCGTGCAGTTCGGTGTCCACGGCCACCGGCAAGCGGGCGTCCAGGCCGCCGGGCTCCGTCCCGAGCAGCGCCACCGCGGCCCGCAACAGCCGCTCCGCCATCGCCGGTTGCAGGATCCGCAGTCCGCACGCCGTCTCGTGGAACAGCCCGGCCACCCGGTGGCGTTCGCCCGGTTCGCCGATCAGATCGACGGCGGGCAGGTACTGCACGGCCGCCGCCGCCCGCCGGCCGGCCATGACCAGGCGGCGGGCCAGCGTGAGCTGCAGCCCGGCGTTCGCCGGCGGCGCCAGGCGGGCGAAGGCGGCCTGCTGGACGCGGTCGTGGCGGAAGCGGACCGCGCCCGCACCGGCACCCTCCGTCACGAGCAGGCCGTCCTCGAGGGCCGGGAGCAGCCGCTCGGCCAGGACGTCGGCCGGAGCGCCCGAGGCCGCCGCGAGCAGGTCCGGTGTCACCTCGCCGCCGAGGCAGGCCATGATCTCCAGGACGCCGCGGGTGTCCGCCGGCAGCGCCTCGATCCGGGCGTTCAACAGTTCCACCACGTCGGTACTGCCGAGGCACCGGCGTACCGCCGCGGGATCCCAGCGCCACCCGTCCGGCCCCGGCGACAGGGTGCCTTCCCGGCGCAGCGCGTTGAGCAGTTCCAGGCTGTCGTACGGGTTCCCGCCGGTACGGGCGGCGACGGCCTCGGCCAGCGCGGCGGCGCGTTCCGGGGCCAGCCGGAGCAACTCGGCGAGCAGCATGCCGAGATCGGCCGGCGGAAGGTTGTGCAGCCGGACCCGCCGCAGCACGGAGCCGGACTCCGGCCAGCGCGCGAGCATCGCCGTCAACGGGTGGGCGACATCGACCTCGGCCTCCCGGTAGGCGCCCACCAGCAGCAGCCCGGTCCGCTCCGGTTCGTTGAGCACGGCGTCGACGAGCGCGATCGGGGCGGCCGCCGCCCATTGCAGGTCGTCCAGCACCAGCACCACCGGCCGGGCGGGGGTGGCGACCGCGTACAGGAAGTCCAGTCCCATCTGTACCAGCTGATCGCGATTGACCGGCCCGCCGGCCGCCGGCGACCCGGCATCGGAGTCCATCAGCAGGGCGAACTCGGGCAGCAGCGCGGCCATCACCTCCGTGTTGGACCCGAGCGCCTCGTGCAGGCGCTGCCGCAGCGCGGGCATGCCGCTCTCCGGTTCCGCCAGCAACAGCTGGCACAGCCGGATCAACGCCTGCCGTACGCCGTCGGACTCCAGATCCTCGCGGAACTGGTCGAACTTGCCCGACACGAACCAGCCACCCGCCGCGGCCACGACCGGCCGCAACTCGTCGACCAGGCTGCTCTTGCCCACCCCGGGAACGGTCTGCTCCGGGGCCAGGTAGGCGAGCGTGCCGGCGATCAGATCCGCGTGCAGGAACCCCGGCCGGTCCTCGGCGAAGGTCGTCGCGACGTCGAAGTCGATCAGCACCGGCCGGGGCGGCGTCCCGGCCAGCAGGATGTTGCCGGGATTGACGTCCTTGTGCACCACGTGACGCCCGTGTACCGCGGCGACGAGCTCGGCGAGATCCACCGCGAGCGCGAGCAACTCGGCCGGCGCCATCGGGCCGGCCGCCAGGACCGACGCGAGCGCGACGCCCCCCTCGTCCGCCAGCAGCAGGGCATCGCCGTCCGGGCGGCCACCGGCCACGGCGCTGTCGGCGCCGCCGGCCGGCCGCGGCACCCGCTCCAGCCCGTCCAGCCGCCGCAGCATCGCCCGTTCGTGACGCAGCCGCTGCTCGGCGTCGGGCCCGAGCATCTGCTTGCGGATCACCGTACCGCCGCCGGGCAGCGCCACCCGGGTCACCAGGGTGCGTTCGCTGTGGTAGAGCACCCGCGCGGCGCCATCGGGTACCAGGTGGCCGGACATCCACCTGATCAAAACATCGAACAGCTCCGGCGGCTCGTGACTTCGGCGGGTTTGACTCCCGCTCAGTTCCGCCGCGCCGTGACCGATCTAGCCATTGAGGTTCCGACAGCGGCGCCGCTCATCCGGGAGGCGGACGCTCGGCGAGAAAGGCCACGCATGTCCAGTCCCGCTCTTGTCGACGCCGTTTCCCGTACCGCCGGTCCGAACGGCAGTGATCTCGCCCCGATGATGGACGAGTTGCCGATCATGGTCGGCGCCGCATCGGTCGCGGGGACGGTCGATTACGTCAACGGCCGTGCGATCGAGTACGCCGGTCTGTCCCGGGACGCGTTCCCGGTCGGCCTGGAGAAGTGGCTGGAACTGGTGCACCCCGACGACCGGGACACGGCACGGCGGGCGTGGCGGGACGCGCTCGGCACCGCCGACCCGGTCCAGTTCGAGCTCCGGATCCGCCGGGCGGACGGCGTGTACCGGTGGTTCCGCTGCCGTGCCGTGCCGCGCGCCGAGGGCGACGACGGGACCGGCCGGTGGCTCGCCACCTTCGCGGACATCGACGACCAGAAGACCGCCCAGCACGACGCCGACGAGATGACGGCACTGCTCGACGCGGTCCAGGCGGGCGCCCCGATCGGCTGGGGGTTCGGCGACCTGGATTGCCGGTACGTCCGGGTGAACCAGCAGCTCGCCGCGATCAACAACCGGCCGCGGGAGGACCACCCCGGCCGCCTCATCGCGGACGTGATTCCCGACCGCTGGCCGCAGGTCGAGCCGGCCTATCGCCGGGTGCTGGAGACCGGGGAACCGGTCACCGAACACCCGGTGAACGCGCCGACCGGCGAGCGGTGGCTGGTCAGCTACTACCCCGTGCGGGTCGCCGGTGAGCTCACCGGGGTCGGCTTTGTGATCATGGACGTCACCGCGGCCCTGGCTGCCGAGGCGTTCCGGGCCGCCGTCATGGACCACATGGCGGAGGGCCTCTGCACCATGGACGAGCACGGCCTCGTGACCTCGGTCAACCTGGCGGCGACCCGTTTGCTGGGCTGGACCGAGAAAGAGGTGCTGGGCCGGTCACTGCACGAGGTGCTGCACGCCACGGCCGGAGCGAACGCGCATGCGGCGGCGGACTGCCCGCTGACCCGGATCCGGTCGGCCGGCGAGCAGGTCGACAACGCCGAGGACAGGTACGTGCACCGCGACGGCGCGGCGATCGACGTGGCCTACTCGGCCTCGCCGATGCGCGTCGGCGAGTCGGTGGCCGGGGTGGTCGTGGTGTTCCGCGACGTCACGGAGCAGAAGGACCGGCAGCGTCGCGAGCTCGAAGGCCGCCACGACCAGAAGCTGGAGGCGCTCGGCCGGCTCTCCGCCGGTCTGGCCCACGAGATCAACACCCCGATCCAGTTCGTGGGGGACAACACCCGGTTCCTCGCCGAGGCCTACCAGACGATGCTCGAGCTGCTCCTGGTCTACCGGGACATCCTCGGCCCCCAGGGCGGTCAGCTGCCCTGGGAAGAGCGCAAGAAGCGCGCCGAGGACGCCGAGGAGAAGGCCGACATCGAGTACCTCGCCGAGGAGGTGCCGGGCGCGGTCGAGCAGAGCCTGGAGGGTATCGACCGGGTCGCGTCGCTGGTCCGCGCCATGAAGGCGTTCAGCTACAAGGACACCAAGGAACATTCGTACGCCGACATCAACGAGGGCATCCGCACCACCGTCATCGTGGCCCGCAACGAGGTCAAGTACGTCGCCGACGTGGTGCTGGACCTCGACGAGCAACTGCCCGACGTGCTGTGCAACCTCGGCGACCTGAACCAGGTGTTCCTCAACCTGCTGGTGAACGCGGCGGACGCGATGCCGGAGGGCGGCGAGCGCGGCAAGATCACGGTCACCACCCGGGTCGAGGGCACGTCGGTCGTGATCAGCTTCGCCGACAACGGCACCGGCATCCCCGAGGACATCCGCAAGGCGATCTTCGACCCGTTCTTCACGACCAAGGAGGTCGGCAAGGGCACCGGCCAGGGCCTGGCGCTGGCGCTGGCGGTGTGCGAGAAGCACGGCGGCACCATCGAGGTGCAGTCCGAGCTCGGCGTCGGCACCGAGTTCATCCTCACCCTGCCGATAGCCGGCAAGCGGAGCAGTGCGGCATGACCAAACCGAAGGTGCTGTTCGTCGACGACGAACCACGCATCCTGGACGGCCTGCGCCGATCGTTGCGGGGCAAGCGCTCCGACTGGGAGATGTCGTTCGCCCCCGGCGGCGAGCCCGCTCTGGAGATGCTGGCCGGGACGAGCTACGACGTGGTCGTGTCGGACATGCGTATGCCCGGCATCGACGGCGCCGAGCTGCTCACCCGGGTGAGCACCCAGTATCCGCAGGTGGCCCGGGTGGTGCTCTCCGGGCACACCGAGCCGGAGGCCGCCATCCGGGTGGCCATCGCCGGGCACCGCTTCCTCACCAAGCCGACCGAGACCGAGACGCTGACCGGCGTCGTCGATCAGCTGATCGTGAAGACCTCCCGGGCACACGGCAACCAGGCGCGCCGGATCGCCGGCGCCGCACGGGCGCTGCCGACCCTGCCCGCCCAGGTGGCCGAGGTGGATGCCGCGCTGAGCGCCCAGGAGGACGCCGGCCGGCTGGCCCGGGCGGTCGCGCTGGACACCGCCCTGACCGCGAAGCTGCTGCAGCTGTCCAACTCGGCGTTCTTCGGCGCCCGCCCGAAGAACGCGGGCATCGCGGCCGTCGTGACGGCGATGGGCCTGCCGACCATCCAGGCCCTCGTGGCCGCGGCCGGCGAGGAGTGGGTCTCGACGACGTGGGAACCTGAGGTCGAGGCCTACCTGCGGATGTCCTGGCGGCATTCGGTGGCGACCGCGTGCCTGGCCGAGACCGTGGCCTCTCCCGCGCACCGGCCGTACGCGCACGCCGCCGCCCTGCTGCAGGATGTGGGCGCGCTGACCGCCCTGGCCGGAGTCGCCGGCGGCGTGCACAGCGTCGACCTGACCAAGCGGGAGTGCGCCGGGGTGCCGTTCCAGGAGGTCGGCGTCGAGCTGATGCACCTGTGGGGCCTGCCGGCCCCGGTCGTGACGGCGATCGCCGAGCGGGACACGCCGCACGAGCCGGCCGAGGCCGGCCTCGGCGTGTCGGGCGCGCTCCGCGTCGCGCACCTGCTCATCCAGGGCACCGACGCCCGTGAGCTACCGGACGAAGCCTCCGAGGAGGAGCTGAAGGCGCTGCTCGCGCACCCCCAGATGGCCGCTCGGTCGGCCGACTGGGCGGCCGAGGCGCGCCTGGCCTCCGAGCGCGCCAGCGAGTGGCTGGCGGCATGACGAACGGGAAGGAGATCCGTGGCCAAGATCCTGGTCGTCGATGACGACCCGGCCATCCGCCAGTTGCTGGCCGACGTGCTGGAGATGGACGGGCACGAGGTGCACCAGGCGGTGGACGGGAACGACGGGCTGCGCCTGCTCGACCTGACCCGCCCCGACTTCGTCGTCCTGGACGTGATGATGCCCGGCATCGACGGCTACGACGTGCTGCGCGCCATCCGCGCCCAGGAGGGTGACCCGCTCCCGGTCCTCATGCTGACCGCGGCCGCCGACCCCGCCTCCGCGACCCGCGGCTGGGTGGACGGGGTGGACTACTTCCTGGCGAAGCCGTTCGCCCCGGACGCGGTGCTCGACCTGGTGGAGAGCGCGTGCGGCCAGACCATCCCGACCATTACTGGCAGTGACTAGCCGGTTGCGGAACGGCAACCCGACCGCACCCGCGAACTTACTCAGTCCGGAGCCCCTTCGCCGATATACAACGCATCCCCCAGCGGTCCCCCCGAGAATCAACAGAGGTGATGGGAAGATGAACCTGCGCAGGAGCTTGCGCGGCAGCAGCCAGGCCGGTGGCACCGGCTGGCGGATGATGGTGGCCGGAGTCACCGCCGCCGTGGTCGCCGCCGGCGCTCTGCCGGACATGGCGACCGCCGCGCCGGCCGGTCCGCTCGGCGGCGGGCGCGAGGTCGTGGTCACCGGGAGCAGCGCCGCCGCGGCCGCGGACGCCGTACAGGCCGCCGGCGGGCGAGTGCTGGCCTCCCTTCCCGTCACCAACGGCGTCGCCGCGTGGCTGCCGGAGGCCGCCCGGCTGGGCCCCGAATGGATCGTCGCGCCGCAGCGGCCGGCCAAGGTGGCCGGGACGTCCGACGCGTCCGCCGCGCCGGCCTCCACCATCCGGCAGACGCTCGGGCTGCCCGCCAAGGGCAACGAGGGCGCGGGCGTCACGATCGCGGTCATCGACACCGGGGTCGCGGACGTGCCCGACCTCGCCGGCCGGATCACGGCCCACGTCGACCTCACCGGCACCGGCAACGGCGACGGATTCGGCCACGGCACCTTCATGGCCGGCCTGATCGCCGCGTCCGGTGCGGCGTCCGGCGGCGCTTACCGGGGCGTCGCGCCCGCCGCGAACATCGTCGACGTCAAGGTCGCCGACGCCGCCGGCCACACCGACCTGGTGACCATGCTGCGCGGCCTGCAGTGGGTCAGCGACCATGCCAAGGACATCCAGGTCATCAGCCTGTCGCTGTCGTCCGGCAGCCCGCTGCCGTACCAGGTGGACCCCCTCAACGAGGCGTTGCGCGGCCTCTGGCAGCGTGGGGTGACCGTGGTCGTGCCGACCGGCAACGACGGTCCGGGCGCCGGCACGGTGACCGCGCCGGGCAACGACCCGATGCTGCTCAGCGTCGGCGGCCTCGACGAGGGCGGTACCGCCGTGCACGGCGACGACGTGGTGGGCACCTGGTCCGGCCGCGGCCCGACCTCGCAGGGCATCGCGAAACCCGATCTCGTCGCGCCCGGCGGTCACGTGGTGAGCCTCCGCTCGCCGGGCAGCGCCGTCGACACGGGCTACCCCAGCGCCCGGGTCGGCACCGACTACTTCCGCGGATCGGGCACCTCGATGGCCACCGCGGTGACCGCCGGCATCGTGGCCGACACGCTCGCCGCGCAGCCCAAGCTGAGCCCGGACACCGTCAAGGACCTCTTCGTCGGCACCACCTACCAGGCGCCCGGGCTGAGCCAGGCGGCGGGCGGCGGGGCCGGCGGCCTCGACGCGAAGAGCGTCCTGGCCATGGCCGGCTCCTGGAAGACCAGCAAGGTCGCCAAGCAGAACGCGGCGGACGCCACCGCGGTGGGCGGGGACGCGAAGAAGTGGGCCGCGTTCGAGCAGTCGGTGCTGGCCGGCGACGCCCAGGCCGCCGAGAAGCAGTGGCAGCAGCTCAGCTCCGCCTCGAAGGACTGGGCGGCGCGCGCCTGGGCCTCGCTCGACCCGGCCGCCCGCGCCTGGGCGAACACCGACTGGGCCGCCCGAGCCTGGGCCGGCGCGAGCTCGGACTGGGCCGCGCGTGCCTGGGCGGCGCGGGCGTGGGCGGCCCGGGCCTGGGCGGACGCCGACTGGGCCGCTCGTGCCTGGGCGGACGCGGACTGGGCGGCCCGGGCCTGGGCGGCCCGCGCTTGGGCCGGCGACGACTGGGCGGCCCGCGCCTGGGCGGCCGACGACTGGGCGGCACGATCCTGGGCGTGGTTGCCCCAGTCATGAGTGTCGCGTCGCGTACCGACCGCCCGGGCCTCGTGGCCCGGGCGGCCGGTGCGTCGCGTGAAGCGGCGCGGGATCCGATCCTGCGCCGCGTCGTCGTCGTGGACCTGGTCGCCGCCGTGCTCATCGCGCTGACGGTGTGGCGGCCCGGCGCACCGGTGAGCGTGCTGGACGGGCCGCACCTGCCCGGCTACTGGCTCCTGCTGGCCCTGACCGCGGCCACCTGCCTGGCCGAGCTCGCCGTCGTACGGCTCCGGCACGGCAACGCCGACGAGGAGCTCACCCTGTACGAGGCGGCGCTCCTCATCGACGTGCTGCTCCTGCCCCCGCACCAGGCCCTCATCGCGGCGACGGTCGCGATGGTGGCCGCCAGCGTGGTGCAGCGCCGGCCGCCGGTGAAGGCGATGTTCAACGTCGGCGCGTACTCCGCCGCCGTGTGCGCCCTGATCGCTGTGGTGCACGTCGTCGGGGGCACCCCGGGCGAGATCGACTTCGGGGTCATCCTCGGCGTGCTGCTCGGCACGCTCGTCTTCGGCGCCATCAATCTGTTCCTGCTGGCCCAGATCCTCGGCGTGGTGACCGGCCGGCCCCCGGTCCGGATCATCGTCGCCGAGAGCCGCCTCTCCGCGTTCATGGCGATCGGGTCGGTCGCCACCGGGCTGACCATTGTCGAGATGCTGCGGCACGCCCCGCTGCTGCTGCCCTTCGCGGCGATGCCGACGCTGGCGCTCACGTACGCCTACCGCAGCGCGGCGCACGAGGCGGACCAGCGCGCCCGGGCCGCCATCATGCTCCAGCTCTCCCAGGTCCTCGCCGAGCGCTCCGACCTGGTGCCCCGCTTCCTCACGCTGGTGCGCGAGGCGTTCGGCGCGGACCTGGCCGTGGTGGTGATGGAAGGTGCCGACGTGGCGCTGACGGTGGACGTCGAGACACCGGCCGACGTGACCCCCGGACCGGTGCCGGCGTACCTGCGGACGCTCGCCAAGTTGCGGGAGCCTACCTTCGTGACCGAGGGCCTGCCCGCGGGGCTGGGTCTCGCCCTCGCCGTGCCGGTCCGCACCGGCGACGCGGTCCTCGGTGTCGCCTCCCTGGCGGTCTGGGGCCGTCCGCGCGGCCGGCTCTCGGGCGGCGACGGCGCGCTGTTCGCGCCGCTGGCCAGCGCCCTGGCCGCGGCCGTGCAGGGCGCACAGCACGTGGAACGGCTGGCCACCGAGACCAGCAAGCTGCAGGCGGTCGTGGACCAGTCGACCGAGGGCATCGTCGTGGTCGACGGCGCCGGCACGGTCCAGCTGCACAACCAGGCCTTCGCCGAGCTCACCGCGCTCGCCGCGCCGGACATCACCGGCCGTCGCCTGGTCGAGGTGCTCGACGTGCCCGACCGGGACCAGCGGACCCAGGTCCTGCCGGTCACCCCGGAACAGCCCAAGCTGCCGGTGGAGCTCGCCATCACCAGGCGGGACGGGGAGCAGCGGCACCTGCGCCTCGCGCACTCGGCCGTGTTCGACGGCGACGACCTGGTCCGGGACGTCGTCGTGATCACCGACCTGACCCGGGAGTACCGCGCTGAGCGGCTCAAGTCCGACTTCATCGCGACCGTGTCGCACGAGCTGCGCACCCCGCTGACGCCGATCATCGGCTACCTCGACCTGCTGCGTAACCGGGGCGACAAGATGCCGGCGGAGAAGCGGGCCGGCGCCCTCGACCTGATCGCCGACCGCGCCAAGCACATGTCCCGGCTGGTCGAGGACCTGCTGCTGGCGTCGCGGGTGGGCGACGGCGAGGCGGGGCCGGCGTTGCAGGTCACCATGGGCACCCACGACTTCGTCGCGATCGTCCGGCAGGTGACCGACGACCTCGCCTCGGCGCGGATCGTCACCGACCTGCCGGACGAGCCGATCCCGGTCGGCTGCGACCAGGGCCGCACCGTGCAGGTGGTGGCGAACCTGGTCGGCAACGCGCTGAAGTACTCGCCGGAGACCGAGCAGGTCCGGGTCGGGATCCGCCGCGCGGACGGCCGGGCGTACGTCGACGTCGCCGACGACGGGCCCGGCATCCCGGCCGACCATCTGGAGAAGGTCTTCGAGAAGTTCCACCGGATCGAGGACCCGATGACCATGCGGACCGGCGGCACCGGCCTGGGGCTGTTCATCGCCCGCCGCCTCGCGCAGGCGATGGGCGGGGACCTCACCCTCGACTCCAAGGTCGGCGTGGGCTCCGTCTTCACGTTCTCCCTGCCGCTCGCCGGCGGCTAAGCAGATCGCTTTCCGCGCCGATGGGTAGATCGTCCGCAAAACGCACCGACTCGGCACGCGACGGAACCAAGGGGAGCCATGACGGACCGGCCACGCATCCTCTGCCTCGACGACGAGACATCGGTTCTCGACGGGCTCCGGCGTACGCTCCGCACCAGCTACGACGTGGTCACCACCACGGACCCGGCCGAGGCGCTCGCGATCCTGAACGAGCACCGGTACGACCCGTTCTCGGTGTTCGTCTCCGACATGCGGATGCCCGGCATGACCGGCATCAGCGTGCTGGAACGGGCCCAGGAGGTGGCCCCGGACACCACCCGCATCCTGCTCACCGGCGACGCCGACGTGCAGGGCGCGGTCGGCGCGATCAACCGCGGCAACGTCTTCCGCTTCATTCTCAAGCCCTGCCCGCCGGATCCGCTGCGCGCGGCCATCGCCGCCGCCGACGAGCAGCACCGGCTGATCATGGCCGAGCGGGAGCTGCTGCAGGACACCCTCAAGGGCTGCATCGACGCCCTGATGGACACCCTGGCGATGGCGCAGCCGGCGTTGTTCAGCCGGGCCGGCCGCCTGCGCCGCCTCGCGCAGGACGTCTGCGTTCTGCTGGAGGTGCCCAACGCCTGGCAGGTGGAGATGGCCGCGCAGCTCGGCGAGATCGGCGCCATCACGCTGCCGCCCACGGCGCTCGACGCGCTGCAGAGCGGCACGCCGGCCGACGAGACCGAGGCCGAGATGCTGGCCGCGCTCCCCAGGCTGGCCGACAACGTCCTGTCCCGCATCCCCCGCCTCGAGGCGGTCCGCGAGATCATTCGCCACCAGCTGGCGACCGACCGCACCCCGGTCACGCCGATGGCCCCCGAGGCCTCCGAGGCGGCCCACTTGCTGCAGGCGGTGCGCGAGTACGACGCCCTGGTCTACCGCGGCACGCCGGCCGACCTGGCGCTGGCCACCCTGTCGTTCCGCAAGACGCACGACGTCGACCTCGTCGCCGCGCTCGCGAAGGTCGGCGGCATGCGGCTGCCGCGCGAGGCGGTCCGCGAGGTGACCATCGACGAACTGCTCATCGGCCACGAGCTCGCCGACGACCTGCACACCGCCAAGGGCCTGCTGCTGGTGTCCCGCGGACAGGTCATCACCGAGCAGATCCTGACCCGGGTACGCAACTTCCACGCGTCCACCGGCCTGCAGGGCAAGATCCTGGTGGCCGACACCGAGCTGCGCACCGACGTGTGACTCATCCGGTCAGCGTCACCCGGTCCCGGCCGCCCCGCTTCGACCGGTAGAGCCCGTCGTCCGCGCGGCCGAGGAGGTCCTCCACCGAGCCGTCGCCCGGGCCGAGGCTGGCGACCCCGAGGCTGATCGTGACGGTCAGCGGTCCGGCCGCGGTCTCGACGGGGCGGCCGCCGACCGCCTCGCGCAGCCGCTCGGCCAGGATCACCGCGCCGTCCGCCGCGGTGTCCGGGAGCACCATCGCGAACTCCTCGCCCCCGTAGCGGCCGGCCAGGTCGGTGGTGCGGATCGCGGCGGCCAGCCGCCCGGCGACCGCCGCGATCACCTGGTCGCCGACCGCGTGCCCGTGCCGGTCGTTGATCTGCTTGAAGTGGTCGATGTCGACCATCACCGCGGACATCGGGCCGGTGCGGCGGCGGGCCAGGGCCAGCTCGCGGACGGCCAGCGTGAAGAAGTGCCGCCGGTTGTTCAGCCCGGTCAGCCCGTCGGTCGTGGCCAGGTGCTCCACCTCGGCGAACAGGCGCGCGTTCTCGTACGCGATCATGCCCTGCCCGGCCAGCGCGGCGCCGACCTCCAGCTGCGCCTCCCCGAAGCCGGCCGGGTCGGCCGCGGTCAGCACGACCACGCCCACCGCGCCGTCCCGCGCCCGCAGCGGCAGGGCGAGCCAGCCCGCGCCCGCCGCTGCCCCGAACGGCGCCGGCGAGGCGGCGTCGCCGCGCACCGGCCCACCGGCGGCCAGCAGCGGAGCGAACCGCCGGTCGCCGGCCGGGACCGGTTCCCCGGGCTCGTGCCGCTCGTCCCACGGCTGCAGCTTCTCCCCGTCCAGCACCGCCAGCCACGACGGGCCGGCCGGCAGCGCCCGGCGCAGTGTCTCGTGCAGCCGGCGCAGCACGCCGGCCGGGTCGAGCGTGCCGGAGAGGTACGCCGTCGCGTCCCGCATGGTCTCGGCGATGTCCCGCTCGTGCCGCGCCGAACGGACCGCCACGGCCAGTTCGGCCGACCGGGCCGTCTCCAGCGCGATGGCCACGTGCGTGGTCAGCGCCGTCAGCACGCCGGCGTCGTCCTCGGTGAACATGCCCTTGGCCAGCCGGCTGTCCAGGTAGACGACGCCGAGCAACCGGCCGTCCAGCAGCAGCGGAGTGACCATGATGCTGCGCAGCCCGTGCGCCAGCACACTGTGCGAGCCGAGCGCCAGGCCCTCGTCGCTGCCGGTGACCACGAGCGTCTCCCAGCTCGCGCGAACCCGTTCGACCAGCGTGGAGCCGTATCCGGCGAGGGTGGTCAGGTCCGCGCCGGTCGCGTCCCGGCCCAGGTGCGGCAGCAGGTCGCCGGTGTCGCCGGCGAGGAACAGGTACGCGCGTTCGGCGCCGAGCAGCCGGATCACCTCGTCCAGCGCCACCCGGGTGAGCTCGGCCGGGTCCAGGATCCGGGCCGCCGCGACGCTCAGCCGCTCGACCGCCGCCAGCCGCTGCCGGTACACGCTGAACCCGCGGCCCGGGCCCGACCCGTGCGCCGTGCCGCTGGCGGCCCGCGACTCGTGACCGAGGTCGAACGCGGAACGGATCCACTGGGCGCGGTGCGGCCAGCCGTGCCGGTCGGCCACCGCGGCGGCGGTCGCGGCGTGCGCCGCCGCCTCGTCCGGCCGGCCGAGCGCGTCCAGCGCCCGCGCCCGCAGCCGGGCCGCCTCGTAGGTGACGAGCGGGGCGTCGGCGTCGCGCAGCACGCGGTCGGCGCCGGCCAGCGCGGCCAGGGCGCCGTCGTGGTCGCCGCGCAGGTGGCGCAGGTAGGCCGCGACGACGGCGTGGTGCGCGGCCAGCGTGGCGCCGCCGAGCACGGCGCGGCGCAGGTCGCGGGCGGCCCGCTCGGCGGCGATCCGGGCGTCCGGCCGCGCCTCGGCCGGCGCGGCCAGGCATTGCTCGATCCGGCCGTACGCGATCGCCGGGTAGACCGCGCGCCGGTACATCGGCATCGTCCGCGGGCTGATCCGCATGTCGGCGTGGGCGGCCACAGCCCGCTCGAACGCCGCGAAGTCGCGCTGCTCGACGGCGCACCGGACCGCCGTGTGCAGCCGGGTCTGCCGGTCGCCGCGGTTGTCGAAGCGGGGCGGCCGCTGGTCGATGCGGTGCTGCAGCGCGTCGGCCTCGGCGATCCGGCCCAGGGCCGCGGCGACCGCCACGCCCCACGTCGACACGGAGTGCTCGGCCAGATCTCCGTCGGTGACCCGGCGCCGGCCGTCCTCGTACAGGGCGTACGCCGCCTCCGCGTATCCGGCGTCGAGATGGACGAACACCGCGCCCTCCAGCATCTTGAGGTAGTTGCTGGTGTCGATGAAGCGGTCGCGGTCGAGCACCAGCGGCGTGCCGTGCCGGCCGCCGACCTCACCGAGCACCACGGGCAGGGCCCGCGCCACCCAGGCCACGTGTTCGACGATGCCGGTCTCGCCGGTCCGGGCCGCGGCGGCACGGGCCGCGGCGTAGGCGCCGCCCGACGGCAGTCCGACCGCGTTGAGCAGGCCGGCCATGTCGGCCCGGGCCCGGGCGTATTCGCCGCAGACGCCGAGCCGGGCCGCGGGGTGCAGCGAGCGCAGCGTCAGCAGCACGCTGCCCAGCGGGTCCATCGTCAGCGTCGCGTTGATCGCCGCGATGTTGTGCAGCCGGGCCCGCAGCCGGAAGCGGGCCTGCCGGTCGGGGTCTGCGGTGCCGAACCCCAGCCCGGTGCGCTCCACGACCAGGCCGGCGACCAGGCTCCCTGCGGTGGACGCGGCGAGCCGCAGCGGATGGGCCGGCAGCGGGCAGCCCAGCTCGGCCAGCGCGCGGCGCACGGTGCCGGTCGAGGTCTCCAGGTCACCGACCGCCTGATCCAGCTCGGCCAGCCGGGTCAGCACCCGGGCCCGGTCCAGCGCGCCGCCCGCGGCCGCCAGGGCGCGGTCGAACCACCGGCGCGCGTCGGTGAGGCGGCCGGCCTGGTAGCACGCCGCGCCGAGCAACTCGTCCAGCTCGCACCCGGCCACCCCGGCCGTGGCCGCGGCCTCGAGGAACTCGACGGCTTCGGCGGGGGAGTGCCTCGCCAGCGCGGAGCGCCCGGCGGCCAGGCAGGCCCGCCCGGCCCGGCCGGCGGCCCGGCCCGGGTGACCGAGTAGGTAGTGCCGGGCGACGGCGTGCAGGCGGTCGGGGTCGTCGTCGTCGCCGTCGCCGTCGAGCGCGGCCGCGATCTCCTGGTGCAGGTCCCGCCGGGCCGGCTCGGCCAGCTCGGCGAGCAGCGCCGACCGGATGCCCTCGTGCACGAACGCGAGCAGGTCGCCGCGCCGTTCGAGCACCCGGGACGCCAGCGCGTCGTTCAGCGCGGCGCGGCCGGGGCCGGCGACCCGCTCCACCAGCTCCGCGGGGAACACCGGGCCGATCGCGGCGGCGACCGTGAGGATCCGGCGGCCGGCGGCGTCGAGGCCGTCGAGCCGGCGCAGCATCAGATCGAAGACGCCGGCGGAGAGCGTGACCGCGTCCAGGCCGTCGTCGTCCAGCGTCCAGCTGCCCCAGTGCGGGGCGAGCAGGCCGGCGTCGACCACCGCCCGGAGGCACTCGGTCACCTCGAGCGGGGTCGCGCCGGCCCGGGCGACGAGCCGGTCCACCAGCTCGTCGCCGACGCGCAGGCCACGGGCGCGGGACGTGATGAGCAGGCGTACGCCCGGCCGGTCCAGCGGTCCCAGTGCGATGACCTGCCCCTCGGCGCCGGCCGGCGGTTCCAGGGCGGTGGCCAGCAGGAGCAGCGGGCAGCCCGCCAGACCGGCCGCCAGCCGGGCGAGCACGGACCGGCTGGCCTGGTCCGCGACGTGCACGTCGTCGAGGAGAAGCACGGCACCGCCGGTCGCGCGGGCCAGCTCGGCGACGAACCGGGCGACGCCCAGGCTCAGCCGGGCGGGGCCGGCCCCGGGCGCCGGCCGGGCGTCCAGCAGCGCCGCCAGCCGCGGCGAGAGCAGGGCCGCCTCGGCCACCGCGTCGGCCGCCGCGGCCGCGTGCCGGACCAGGCCGGGACGGCCGTCCGGCCGGCCCGCGAGGAAGTGCTCGACCGCGGCGCGGATCGCCGCCAGCGGCGCGGCGTCCGGCGCGCAGCGGGCCCGCAGGACCGTGCCGCCGTCGCGGGCGGCGGCCGCGGCGACCTGCTCCGCCAGCCAGCTCTTGCCGGTTCCCGGGACGCCGGTGACCAGGACGGAGCCGCCGGCACCGGCCTTCGCGCGACGCCACGCGCCGACCAGGTCGCGCCACTGGGCGTCGCGGCCGACCAGCAGGGCCGGGCGCGCGAGCGGGTCCGTGCCGGGCGCCACCGGGGCGTCCCCGGGGCGGTCGGCGGTGCCGTCCAGCGCGGCCAGGTCGGCATCCAGGTCGCGAGCGTCGCGGTAGCGGTCGTCCGGGTCCTTCGCCAGCAGCCTCGCGACGACCGCGGCCAGCGCGGGCGGCGCGTCCGGCCGCTGCTCCGCCAGGGCCGGGGCGGGCGTGGCGGCGTGCAGGCGCAGCAGCGCGCCCGCGTCGTGGGCGAGGAACGGCGGAGCGCCGGTCAGGCAGTGGAACAGCACCCCGCCCAGGGCGTACAGGTCGGACCGGCCGTCCACCGGCCGCTTGATCATGCCGGTCTGCTCGGGCGCGGCGTAGAGGAAGGTCCCGGCGACCGTGTCGCCGGCCTCGACATCGTTGCGGGCCACCATGCCGAAGTCGATCAGCCGGGCCCGGCCGTCCGGCTGCAGCATGATGTTCTGCGGCTTGACGTCCCGGTGCACCAGGCCGACGTCGTGCACGGCGGCGAGCACCTCGGCGACCGCGCGGACGACCCGGACCGACTCGGCCACCGGCAGCGGCCCGGCCGCCAGGGCGGCGGCCAGCGACCGTCCCTCGACCAGGTCCATGATCATGTACGCCCGGCCGCCGGCCTGGCCGGCCTCGTGCACCCGGGTCAGGCCGGCATGGTCCACCCAGGTGAGCAGCGCCGCCTCCCGGCGCAGCGCGAGCAGGCCGGACCGGCCGGCGCCCGCGTCGGCATACACCTTCATGGCCCAGTCCCGGCCGTCCCGGCGTACCCGGTAGGTCACCGCGCTCGCGCCGCGGCCCAGCACGCCGAGCACCTCGACGCCGGGCACGGCGGGCGGATCGGCCACGGAGAGCGTCATGCGGATTCCATCGGCGTGGCCCAGGGACACCTGAGAGCGGCGGAAAAGGTCGGACCGCCGGCGGTCAGGCCGGCCCGGCGGCCGGCACGGTCGCGGGCGTGAAGAGCAGCGATTCGGCGTCGTCACTGGTGAGCGGCTTGGCGAAGTAGTAGCCCTGCCCGAGCTGGCAGCCGCTGTCCCGCAGCGGCGCGCACTGATCGAGGGACTCGATACCCTCCGCGACCGTGGAGAGGTCCAGCGTGCGGGCCAGGTGCACGATCGCGCCGGTCAGCGACGCCCCGGGTGCCTGCGTCGCGACCGCGTCGATGAACAGTTTGTCGATCTTCAGGATGTCGACCGGGAACCGCCGCAGATAGGCCAGCGAGGAGTAGCCGGTGCCGAAGTCGTCGATGGCCAGCCGGACACCGAGTTTCTTGAGATTCTCCAGCCGGGCGACGGTGGTCTCGACATCGTTGATCAGGAGCGACTCGGTGAGCTCCAGCGTCAGGCAGCGCCCGGTGAGACCGGTGGCCGCCAGCACCCCGGCGACCAGTTGCGGCAGATCGGGTTGCTGGAGTTGCCGGGCGGACAGGTTGACGCTGATCGAGAGCGGCTCGTCCGCGGGCCGGCGGCGGTTCCACTCCGCGGCCTGCCGGCACGCCTCGCGCAGCACCCAGGTGCCGATCGGCACGATGAGGCCGGTCTCCTCGGCCAGCGGGATGAACTCCAGCGGCGGCACCATGCCGAGCTGCGGATGGATCCACCGCACGAGCGCCTCGAAGCCGTTGACCTGGCCGGAGTGCAGGTCGATGATCGGCTGGTAGCGCAGCACGAACTCGTCGCGGTCCACCGCCAGCCGCAGATCGGTCTCCAGGTCGGCGCCCTTCTTCAGGGCCGCGTGCATGACCGGCTCGAAGATCTCGTAGCGCCCCTTGCCGTTCCGCTTCGCGGTGTGCAGGGCCAACTCGGCGTACTGCAGGAGCATCTCGGCGTCCTGGTGGTGGCCGACCGCGCCGAAGGCGATGCCGATGCTCGCGTCGATGAAGATGTCCCGGCTGTTGATCGGGAACGGCTCGCGGATGGCCTGCAGCACCCGGTCGGCGACGGTGACCGCCCGGTCCCGCAGCTCCACGTCGTGCAGCAGCATCGCGAACTCGTCGGCGCTGAGCCGCGCCAGCGTGTCCGTCGCCCGCACGCAACTGCGTAGCCGGTCGCCGACGGCGGCCAGGAGCAGGTCACCCACGGCGTGGCCGAGGGAGTCGTTCACGCTCTGGAAGCGGTCGATGTCCAGGGTCAGGACCGAGGTCCGGGTCTGGTCGCGTTCGGCGCAGGCCAGGGCGTGGGCGAGCCGGTCGTTGAACAGGGCCCGGCTGGCCAGGCCGGTCAGTGGATCGTGGAACCCCTGCTCCAACCGGTCGACGGCCTGGGCGTCGGCGATCGCCGCGCCGACGTGCTCGGCGAAGGCGGCCAGCAGCTCCTGTTCGGCCGGGGAGTAGCTACGCCCGGCCCGGCGCGACGCCACCGCCAGGCTGCCGATCACCTCGCCCGCGGCCCGCACCGGTGCGGCCATCGCCGCCCGCACGCCGCTCTCGGCGAGTTCCCGGATCCGCCCGGGCGACTCGGCGTACCGGTCGAACACCACGACATCGTCACGCATGACCGCCTGGCCCGCGGCGCCGCAGGAGTCCAGGGGCGTACGCCACAGGCGCCACGCGACGCTGTCCGGTACGCCGTGGGCCGACACCATCTGCAGCATGCCGGGGTCGACCCGGTCCCGCAGTCGCAGCCCGACGATCTCGTCGCCGAGCAGGTCGTACGCACCCGCGGTCACCGCGTCGAAGACCTCCTGCAACGAGGTCCGCCGGACCGCCGCCCGCTGGACGGCGATCACCCGCTCCAGCATCCGGATCCGCGACCCCGCGGGCAGTTCCGGCGCCGCCAGGGCGGTCCGAGCGAGCACATCCAACCGGTGGGTCTTCGACACCCCCTTCCGTTCGGCAGGGACGCGAAGCATCTGAGCGTCAGCGCGAAGACGCCGTCAACTCCGGGCTAGGTCAGCGAGCGGCTGATCACCAGGCGCTGGATCTGGTTCGTCCCCTCGACGATCTGCAGCACCTTCGCCTCCCGGAACCACCGCTCTACCGGGTGGTCCGCGACATACCCGTACCCGCCGAGCACTTGCACCGCATCGGTGGTCACCCGCATCGCCGCGTCGGTGGCGAACAGCTTCGCCTTGGCCGCCTCGATCGAGAACGGGCGGCCGGCGTCCTTCAGGCGCGCCGCCGACAGGGTCAGCGCGCGGGCCGCCGAGACCTGGGTCGCCATGTCGGCCAGCATGAACCCGACGCCCTGGAAGGATGCGATCGGCTGGCCGAACTGCTCGCGCTCCTTCGCATAGGCGGCCGCGTAGTCGACCGCCGCCTGGGCCAGGCCGACCGCGCACGACGCGATGCCGAGGCGGCCCGCGTCGAGGGCCTCCATCGCTATCCGGAAGCCGCCGCCCTCGGCGCCGACCAGGCGGTCGGCGTCCAGGTGCAGGTCTTCCAGGACCAGCTGGGCGGGGGCGGAGGAGCGCAGGCCCATGGTGCGTTCCGGCTTCTGCGGCACGAGCCCGGGCGTGCCGGCGTCGGCCATCAGGCAGGAGATGCCGGCGGGGCCCGGCCCGCCCGTACGGCAGAAAAGGTTGTAGAAATCGGCGTGGCCGGCATGCGTGATCCAGGCCTTCGTGCCATTGACCACCCACCCCGCGCCGTCCTGGGTCGCGCGGGTCTGCAGGGCCGCGGCGTCCGAGCCGCCTTGCGGTTCCGAGAGGGCGTACGCGCCGAGCAGGTCGCCGCCGAGCATCTCCGGCAGCATCTTGCGCTGCCGCTCGGTACCGTGCGCATACACCGGATAGCAGGCCAGCGTGTGCACGCTGACCGCCTCGGCGATCGCCAGCCAGCGCCCGGCGAGGACCTCCAGGACCTGAAGATAGACCTCGTACGGCTGGCCGGCCCCGCCGTCCGCCTCGGGATAGGGCAGCCCCAGCAGACCCGACCGGCCCAGCGTCCGGATGGTCTCGCGCGGGAACACGCCCAGCCGCTCGTGCTCGTCGGCCTTGCCCGCCAGCTCACGATCGGCCAGCTCACGGGTCAGCTCGAGGAGGTCGTACGCCTCCTCGGTGGGGAGGATCCGCTCTACCGTCACCACCCCATCTTAACGACCGTTCAGGCGACGTGGTGACTATGGTGTCCTGGTGACCGGACAGCCGCTCCTCGCCGTCGACGCGCCCAGCCTCTACTTCCGTGCCTTCCACGGGATTCCGGAGAAGGCGGCGCAGACCTCCGCCGGCGAGCCGGTGAACGCCGTGCGCGGGTTCCTCGACATGATCGCTCAGCTGGTCCGCACCCGGCGGCCCGACCGCCTCGTCTGCGCGCTCGACGCCAGCTGGCGGCCGCAATGGCGGGTGGCGCTGGTTCCCTCGTACAAGAAGCACCGGGTCGCGCACGGCGACGTGGAGGAGGTGCCGCCGGCCCTGGAGAAGCAGATCCCGATCCTGCTCGAGGTCCTGGCCGCGGTCGGGATTCCGGCCTTCGGCGTCGACGGGTACGAGGCGGACGACGTGCTGGGCACCCTCGCCGCCACCCAGCCGGCCCCGGTCGAGGTGGTCTCCGGCGACCGGGACCTGTTCCAGCTGGTCGACGACGAGCGCGGGACCCGGCTGCTGTACTGCGGCCGGGGCGTGGCCAAGCTCGAGGACGCCGACAACGCGCTGGTCGAGGCCAAGTACGGCGTCCCGGCCCGGTGGTATGCGGACTTCGCGGCGATGCGCGGCGACCCGAGCGACGGCCTGCCGGGCGTGCCGGGGGTGGGCGAGAAGACGGCCGCCCGCCTGGTCAGCCGGTACGGCGGGGTGCCCGAGATCATGGCGGCGCTGGACGACCCGGCGGCGGGCTTCGCGCCGGGCCTGCGGGTGAAGCTGGCGGCGGCCCGGGACTACCTGGAGAAGGCGCTGCCGGTCTGCAAGGTGGCCCTCGACGTACCGCTGCCGGCCTTCGACGCCACGCTGCCGCGGGCACCGAAGAACCCGGACGCTCTGCTGGTGCTGGCCGAGCGCTGGAACCTGGCCGGCTCGGCGCGGCGGCTGGTCGACGCGCTCAGTGGGGTGCCGGCGTAGGGCGTCATCGGGGCGCCGGCTGGGACGCGAAGAGGGTCAGCCCGAGCCGTTTCGAGAGGAACCCGGCGGCCAGTTGGCCCCGCACGCTGTTGCCGTAGGCGTCGAGCGGCGGGGAGAACGCGGCGAGCCCGCCCTTGCCCGGCGACACCACCACGATGCCGCCGCCGATGCCGCTCTTGCCGGGGACGCCCACGTCGTACAGCCAATCCCCGGAGGTCTCGTAGAGCCCGGCGGTCGCCATCACCGCCAGGGTGTGGTGGCAGGCGGCCGCCCCGACCAGGCGCTCGCCGGTACGCGGGTTCACCCCGCCGTTCGCCAGGGTCGCGCCCATGATCGCGAGGTCGGTGGCGGTCACCCGCAGGCAACTCTGCCGGGTGTACAGGTCGACCGCCTCCCGCGGCGGGCAGCCCAGGAACCCGTACGTCTGCAGCAGGTTGGCGAGGGCGCGATTGCGGTGGTTGGTCGCCGCCGCCGAGCCGAAGACCTCCTCGTCGAGCGGCAGTTCGCGGCCGGCGAAGCGGGAGAGCCCCGCTCGGACGAACTTCCACTTCGCCTCGACGTCGCCGCCGGGGGCGAGGCTGACCGTGCCGATCGCGCCCGCGTTGACCATCGGGTTGGTACGCCCGTCGGCCGACCGCTCGACCGCCGCGGCCGAGTTGAACGGCAGCCCGGTCGCGTTGGCGCCCAGCCGCCGGCGCATCTCGGCGGCGCCGAACGCCTCGCAGACCAGCGCGAACACGAACGGCTTGGCGACGCTCATCAGCGCGAAGCCGTGCTCGGCGTCGCCGGCCGGGTAGATGCCGCCGCCGACGCCGGCCGCGCACAGGCCGTACAGCCGCGGCGGGACGCGGGCCAGGGCCGGGTAGAGCGTGGAGGGCGCGCCGCCGTCCTCGTGGCGGAATTTCTCGTACGCGTCGTCCAGGGCCTTGATGACGTCGCCGGCCGCGGGCAGCCGGCCGGTCGAGACGTAGGCGGCGTCGTCGTCCATGGCGTCAGCGTAGGGCCAGCTCGTAGGTCTGCCCGACCAGGTCGGCGCCGAAGCTGCGGTGCGGCCCCTCGCCGGTCAGCTCGAAGCCCCGGGACAGGTAGATGTGCCGGGCCGCCCGGAGCGGGTCGTTGGTCCACAGCCGCATCCGGTCGTAGCCGGCCTTGCGCGCGAACTCCACGCACGCGTCGACCAGCAGTTTGCCGATGCCCTGCCCGCGCGCCGCCGGGTCGACCAGCAGGATGCGCAGGACGGCCGACCCGTCCTTGCCGGCTATGCAGAACACGCAGCCGACGCGCTCGCCGTCCAGCTCGGCGATCCAGGCGTTCTCCCGGGCCGGGTCGTGGTCGCCGGCGTAGTCCGCCACGATCCGGGCGACCAGGGCCTCGAAGGTGGTGTCCCAGCCGTACTCGGCCGCGTACAGCTCGCCGTGCGCCTTGATCACCCAGCCGAGGTCGCCGGGCCGGTCGAGGTTCCGGATCATCGTTCCCCCCTTCACTTCGGTCTACTGAAACAGTCGTTTCAGTGGGAGGATAGCGGCCATGGCGGGGGAGCGGCGAGAGGAATTGCTGGAGCTGGCGTACGCGTACGTCCGCTCGCACGGGATCACCGAGCTGTCGCTGCGCCCGCTGGCCGCCTCGATCGGGTCCTCGCCGCGGGTGCTGCTGTTCCTGTTCGGCAGCAAGGACGGCCTGGTCCGGGCGCTGCTCGACCGGGCGCGGGCCGATGAGCTCGCGCTGCTTCGGTCGCTGCCGTCAGCCGCCGGCCTGGCGGCCGCCACCGAGGCCGTCTGGGGATGGCTTTCCGACGAGACCCACCGTCCCTTGTTGCGGCTGTGGCTCGAGGCGTACGCCCGGAGCCTGGTCGACCCGGCCGGCCCCTGGTCGTCGTTCGCCGCCGCCACGGTCGCCGACTGGCTCACCGTGCTGGCCGGCGCCCAGCCGCCGTCGTCGAGGGACACCCCCGACGCGGTGGCCCGGCGCACCGCGGCCCTGGCCATCCTGCGCGGCGCCCTGCTCGATCTGCTGGCCACCGGTGATACTGCCCGAACCACGGCGGCCGTACGGCTGCAGGTGGGGTCCCTCTGACTACCCGGCTCGCCAGCGCGGGCGGTCGTCCTCACTGGCCTGGACGCAGCGCATCAGCTTGCCCCGGGCGGTGATCCCGAACGCGCCCACCGGCTCGCAGAAGGACCCGGCCCGGACGATCGGCAGCGTCGGCGGGACAGTCGTAGGGGTGGGCGGCGGGGTCTTCGTCGGCGGGCGGGTCGTGGGCCCGGTGGTCGGCTGGTGGGTGGTCGGCCTCGGTCGCGGGCTCTTGCTGGGGGTTACGGTCGGGGTCGCGCTGGTGGCCACCGCCGGCTGCACGGCCGGCGTCGTCGGGTCGGTGGTCGGAGCCGCCGCCGGGTCGGAGGCCGGGCCGGCGGCCGCCGTTCTGCCGGGTTTGCCGCTGGTGAACACCTCCACGGCGGCCGCACCGCCGCAGCACAGCAGGGCCAAAGCCAGCAGGCTGCCGACCAATAGGTGCACCGGCTTGACCCGGCGGCGCTCCGGCCCGGCGTCCGGCGGGAGCGGCAGCTGCCAGGACGGATCCGGACTACTCGCGGACATCGCCACACCATGCCCTCGGGCATGCGGTCACGTCGATGGTCCGAAAGTGCGACCGGGGGTCGGCCGTTCCGGGGAGTCGCCCGAGGTCGGCGACGGCCGGAAAACGGTGTTGGCCCGGGAAGTAATGTCTCTGCCGTGGAAGAGATCGATCGGGCGATCGTGGCCGCCCTCACCGTCGACGGCCGCCTGTCGTACACCGACCTGGCCGAGCGGGTGGGGCTGAGCGTCTCCGCCGTGCACCAGCGGGTCCGCCGGCTCGAGCAGCGCGGCGTCATCTCCGGCTACACGGCCCGGGTCTCCTACGAGGCGCTCGAACTGCCGCTCACCGCGTTCGTGGCGATCCGCCCGTTCGACCCGTCGCAGCCCGACGACGCGCCCGAGCGCCTCGCCCACCTGGCCGAGATCGACTCCTGCTACTCGGTCGCGGGCGAGGACTTCTACCTGCTCCTGGTGCGGGTCGCGAGCCCCGCCGACCTGGAACGCCTGCTCCAGGAGATCCGCACCGCCGCCAACGTCACCACCCGCACCACGGTCGTCCTCTCCACGCCGTACGAGAACCGCCCACCTGGCCTTTCCGCCCCCAAACCCCCCGACCCACCTGACCTAGCATCCTAGGACGCGATACGGGCTGTGCGCGGGGACGCGAGCGAAGCCGAACGCCGATACCCGATCGGCGCCCCTCGGCGGTAGTCGACGCTCTGATCGGGTGAGTGGTTTTCGGCACCCCAACGCGGTCGTTTCTGCCCCGCGGCCGGCCGGTGTACGCACGTATCCGGATCTGTCCGGTGTGCGGTCCGACCGCTCGAAGGTCACCGCGGGAGAGCCCACGGCTGCGAAAGGGCCGCAACCGCCGTCGCAACCCACCGGGCGGCGCGCACAAACCCTCCACGATCGACGCCGGACCACAGATCTTGAAGCGCATCCGTTCGCCACGAACGGGAAAGCTCCACCCTCTCGCTGAGGTCGAGAGCCCGGCGTGCCGGGCGCGACGTGCGGCTGGCCGGCAACGGGCAGAACTGGTCTCATGACGAGCCTGCCCGCGCCGGACCCCGTCTCGACCAGAGACTCACGTACTCCCGGACGTACGCACTCCCGGAGTACGTCTGTGGTCAGTGCCCGGCGAACTCGGGGCCGCGGTCGCCTCTCGCGCGTCTCGGTTCGTTCCCGGTGGCCCCAAGGCCGCCACTGAATCTGCGTACACATCGGCGGCCGGTGACGGTCGGCGGCCAGGGGATGTGCTGAGCAAACCTTCGGTGTAGCAGCGAGCGATCAGTTCGGTTCGGTTGCCGGCGCCGAGCGGCCGGCGGGAAATGACGGCAGCTGCCGGGTCTGGCTGTCGCCGGGCGGGCGGGGCCAAGCCACGGGCGTGAGGGGTAGGCGGGGCGGCGGGGGCAGCGGCGCCGCCCCCGGGGTGGCGCGGAACGCCTGGATCAGCAGGGCGGCGAAGCGCCGGGAAGCCGCGACCGCCGCCGCCGGTGAGGGTGCTCGGATGCCTCCGTTGGTCATCAGGACGAGGATGAGGTCCTCGATGACGAAGTCGGCACGCAGGTGGCCGGTGCTCTTGGCGCGGCGGGCCAGTTCGGCGACGTCCCGGACGGCGCGGTCGCGGGCCGCGGTGAAGTCGATCGTGTGCGGGAAGGCCGACATGAAGGCCACGGTGAAGCCCCGGTCCCGGGCGTGCAGCTCGCACACCTTCTCGATGACCAGGCAGAAGCCGTGCCACGGGTCCGGCTCGGCGAGGCCCTCCGCCAGGATCGCCGAGCAGGCCGCCATCCGTTCCCGGAAGGCCTCGTTGACCAGTGAGTCCTTGGTCGGGAACCGGCGGTAGAGGGTGGCCGGGCCGACCCCGGCCCGCCGGGCGATCTCGCGCATCGGCACGTCCAGGCCCTCGGCCGCGAAGAGGGCGCGTGCCGCGGTGAGGATGCGGTCGCGGTTGTCGCGGGCGTCGGAGCGGAGGGAGTGAGGCAAACGGTCCGGCACGGCTCTCACTTTAGCCAAGCGGACGGGGTGTTCCACTACCGTCGCCGCCATGAGAGCGCTGCAATTCGACGAGTACGGTCCGGCAAGCGTGCTGCGGATCGCCGAGGTGCCGGAGCCGCATGCCGGGCCCGGGCAGATCCGGGTGGCGGTGCGGGCCTCGGGCGTCACCCCGGCCGACTGGTATCTGCGCTCGGGCCGGTTCCGGGACCGGATCCCGTTGCCGCTGCCGCACGTGCTCGGCGTCGACGCCGCCGGCGTGGCCGCGGGCGACCCGGTCTTCGGGATGGTCGAGCTCGCCCGGCTGGGCGGGGCGAACGCGGAGTATGCCGTGCTGGCCGCCTGGGCGCCGAAGCCGCCCGCGTTGAGCTGGGACCAGGCCGGCGGGGCGGCCGGCAACGTCGAGACGGCGACCCGCGTGCTCGACCGGCTGGGCGTCGGGGCCGGTGCCACCCTGCTGATCGAGGGCGCGGCGGGCGGCGTCGGTACGGTCGCGGTGCAGCTGGCGGTGGCCCGGGGCGCGCGGGTGATCGGCACGGCCGGCGGCGCCAACCACGAGTTCCTCGCCGGGCTCGGGGCGGCGCCGACCACCTACGGGCCCGGGCTGGCGCGACGGGTCGCCGCCCTGGCTCCCGGCGGGGTGGACGCGGTGCTGGACTGTGCCGGCTCGGGGTCGCTGCCCGAGCTGGTGGAGCTGGCCGGCGACCCGGGCCGGGTGGTGACCGTGGCCGACCTGAATGCCGCCGCGCACGGCGTGCACCTGTCGCGTTCGGGCGGCCCCGGCGCCGACACCCCGGCGATCGCGGGTCTCGCCGTCGCCGCCGGTCTCGCCGGACAGGGCCGGTTCACGGTGCCGGTGGCGGCCGTGTTCCCGCTGGCGGAGGCCGCCGCCGCGCACCGGCTGAGCGAGACCGGCCACGCGCGGGGAAAGATCGTGCTGCGGCCCTAGCCGGCTCATTCGAAGCGGACCGTGGCGGGCGCGGTGAGCCGGCCGGAGAGCGGGAACGCGATCGCCGCCGAGAGCGCCGCCGCGACCAGGACCCCGCCACCCAGGGCGGCCCAGTACGCCGGGTCCGGTGGCCGCCACGCGGTCCCGGTGGCGTGCACGACCAGGGCCGCCAGTGCCAGTCCGAGGGCGGCGCTGACCAGGGCGATGGTGAGCAGCGGCGTGGCGAGCTCGGCCAGCAGCACCCGGCGCAGGTCGGCCGGGCGGGCCCCGGCCAGCCGCAGCAGCGCGAACGGCCGGCGCCGCTCCACCAGGCCGCCGGCGCCCGAGATCGCCAGGCCGCACCCGGCGATCAGCAGGGTCAGCAGCAGGGCGACGGTGACCAGGCGTTGCAGGGCGATCAGCCGGTGGTTGAGCTGGGCGTCGGCGTCGGCCGTGGTCTCCGCCCAGGCGTCCAGGCCGCCCGCGGCGGAGAGGATCGCCGTGCGGGCCCGTTCCTCGCTCGCGGCGCGGCCGTCGGTGGTGACCATCAGCGCGGCCAGCGGCAGGCCGGCGAGGTCTTCCGGGGTCAGCGGCCGGGCGAGGGGGCGGACCGGCCGCGGATCGGCGCCGATCCGGTGCAGGTCGGCCGCGATCACCGGGGCCCAGGTGGGGCAGGTGGCGTAGCCGGTGGCGGCCAGGTCGGCGCAGGTCATCGCCACCGGGGCCGGTGGCTCCCCGCCGCCCGGCCAGGAGCGGGCCCAGGCGTCGGGGAGGCGCCGCATGGTGCTGGTCCGGCGTACGCCGGGCTGCTTCCGCAGATCGTCCAGCAGCTGCCGGGCCCGCGCGGCCGGCAGGCCGGTCGCCTGGCGGCCGCCGAGATAGGCGAGGACCGTGCCGTCCGGCTGGGGCAGGCTCTTGCGGCTCTGGCCGCCGATGACGCTGGGCAGCACGCCGCAGATCAGGCTGGCCAGGAAGACGGCGAGGATCAGGCCGCTGATGGCGCGGAAGGCCGCGGCCGGGTCGTCGCGCAGCCGCCAGCCGGCGAGCCGGGCGGCCGGGCCGCGGCCGATCCGCAGCGTGGCCCGGCCGGCGAGGACGGTCAGCCACGGGCCGGCGGTCACGATGCCGGCGACGACCACCAGGAACGAGGCGGACAGCAGCGCCGTCGCGGTGCGGTCGCCGGCGCGGACCACGGCGACCGGCAGCGCGATCGCGAAGAGGGCCACGCCGGCGCCGAGCGGCACCAGGCGGCGCCACGTCGGCCGGGGCCGCGGGGCCTGCCGGGCGACGCCGAGCGGGGAGACGACCCGGCGCGCGGAGAGCAGCGCGGCACCCACCGCCAGGAGTGGCACGCCGAGGGCGATCAGGGTCCCGGACGCCGCGGTCAGCCGCAGGTCGCCGGGGTAGAAGTCGTCGCCGTCGAAGGGCACCGCGGCCGCGTACGGGCGGAGGAGGGCGAAGACCGCGAACCCCAGCCCGACGCCGGCGGCCGCGCTCAGCAGCGCCTCGGCGGCGCTGAGCAGCGCGGCCTGGCCGAGGGTGACGCCGGCCAGGCGCAGGGCGGCGAGGCGCTGCTCGCGGCGGGCGGCGGCGAGGCGGGTCGCGGTGGCGACGAAGACCAGCACCGGGAAGAGCAGGCCGACGATGCCGATCGCCAGCATGATGCGCAGGAAGTCGTTGTAGCCGTGCCGCAGCGGTGTGGTCGCAAACCCGGTCGCCGACGTGACGCCGGTGTAGGTGGCCAGCTCGGCCGGGGTGTGCCCGACGACGATCATCAACTGGGCCGGGCCGGCGAGACCGGCCGGGCCGATCGTGGCGACCGCCCGCCCGGGGTAGCGGTCGGCGAGCTGGTCGGGCGGGGTCGTGGCGAGTAGCCGGGCGAGCGCGGGGGAGACCGCGTACTGGCCGGGGCCGGGTAGCCGGCTGAGCCCCGGCGGCGCGGCCAGGCCGGCGACGTCGACCCGGACGATCTGCTGGCCGCGGTAGTGCTCGAGCCCGGTGCGGAACAGCAGCGGCCCACGGCCGTCGTCGGTTCCGGTGGTGTGCAGCCACCCGGCCCGTACGTCGTGCGCGTGCAGCGCCGGGTAGGCCACCGCCGCGAACAGCAGCAGGACGACGGCCAGGGCGACGCCGCCGGCGGTGGCGGCCAGCCGGACGAGCGAGTCGCGGCCGGCGATCAGCCGGGCCAGCAGGCGGCTCATGACTCCACCAGGGTGCCGACCTGGCCGTCGCGCACGACGATCTCGCGGTCGGCGCAGGCCGCCACCCGCGCCTCGTGGGTGACCAGCACCAGGGACGCGCCCTGCGCCCGTACGGCGTCGACCAGCAGATCCATCACCTGCTGCCCGGCGAGCGAGTCGAGCGAGCCGGTGGGCTCGTCGGCGAAGAGCACGTCCGGCCGGGCGATCAGCGCCCGCGCGACCGCCACCCGCTGGGCCTGGCCGCCGGAGAGCTCGCCCGGCCGGCGTCCCGCCAGGCCCGCGAGGCCGAGCCGGTCGAACAGCTCGCCGGCCCGGCGGCGGGTCTCCGGCCAGCCGGCGCCGGCGAGCAGCATCGGCAGCATCGCGTTCTCGATCGCGGGCAGTTCCGGGACGAGCTGCCCGAACTGGAAGACGAAGCCGAAGCGGTCGCGGCGCAGCACCGTGCGGGCGCGCTCGCCGAGGCGGTCTACGCGCAGGTCGCCGAGCCAGACCTCGCCGGCGTCCGGCCGGAGCACCCCGCCCAGGCAGTGCAGCAGCGTGGACTTGCCGGACCCGCTCGGGCCGAGCACCGCGAGGATCTCGCCGGGCGCGATCGTCACGGTCGCGTCGTGCAGGGCGGTCGTCGTCCCGTATGTCTTCGTGACCGCCCGGGCGGTCAGCGTCGCGGCCGTCATCGGGACACCTCGGCGGCCAGCTGGTCGAGGCGGGCCGCGGTCAGGTCCATCCAGCGCAGGTCGGCCTCGAGGTGGAACAACCCGTACTCGGCGGTCAGCGACTCGGTGAGCCGGCTGCTGCGGCGCTGGGTGTTCAGCGACCGCATCCGTTCGAGGTGGGCCGCGCGCTGGGTGTCCAGATAGCGGGCGGCGGGCCGGCCGGAGAGCACGGCCAGCACGACCTTGGCGAACAGCACCGGCTGCAGGTGCGGCTCGGGCGGCTCCGGGCGGTCCAGCCACTCCTCGAGCGCGGCCACTCCGTCCGGGGTGATCGCGAAGCGCTTGCGGTCGGGGCCGGAGCCCGGGGCCGGGCCGCCGGCGGTCACCAGCCCGTCCCGTTCGAGGCGGTTGAGGGTGCCGTAGACCTGGCCGAACGAGAGCTGCCGGTCGGCGCCGAACAGCGAGTCGTATCCCCTTTTGAGCTCGTATCCGTGGCTGGGCTCCGGCTCCAGCAGGCCGAGCAGCGTGGTCGAAACTGTCATGTCCGGCACGCTACGCCGCCGGTATTCGCCGAGATAATACCTGTCGGGGGAAAGTCAGGGTAAGCCCTGAGGCCAGCGGGGATGGAGCTATTCTCGCGGCGAATAAGGCAGGGTCGCCCGGGCGCACTCGGTGACGTAGGGCATCCGGAACTCGGTGCGGCCGACCAGGTCGGGGTGGGTGGCGGTCAGCCGGCGCACCTCGTCCAGGACCGCCGTGCGCTCGGCCGGCGGGAGCAGGATGATCGAGCTGCGGGAGGCGACCAGGTCGATCAGCCGCTCCGGGCCCAGCGTCATCGACCAGCGGAAATGCGCGAGCTCGACCGGGCCGAACGGCTCGCCCACCTCCGTGTCGCGCTGGTTCTCGGCGTTGCCGATGATCTCGCCGAGCCGGCGCACCCACGGCTCCGCCTCGTCGCGCAGGTTCCACACCAGGCCGAGGCGGCCGCCCGGGGCCAGGACGCGGGCGATCTCCGGCGCCGCACGGGCCGGGTCGACCCAGTGCCAGGCCTGGGCGACCAGCACGACGTCGGCGGAGCCGGCCGGCAGCGGGATCCGCTCGGCCGTGCCGACCAGCGCCGGCACGCCCGGCACGGCCAGGGCGAGCTGGGCGAGCATCTGCTCGGACGGGTCGACGGCGGTGACCGGCAGGCCTCGGTCGCGGATCTGCCGGGTGAGCTTTCCGGTGCCGGCGCCGAGGTCGACGACCCGGGGCCGGCCAGGCAGCAGCAGCCAGTTGAGGGCCGCGTCGGGATAGCCGGGCCGGCCACGCTCGTAGATGTCCGCGGCCGGCCCGAACGAGTTCGCGTGCGCAGAATGATCGTCCACGGCGGCATGTTAAGCCGGTTTCATCCGGTGCAGCCCGGGGCAAGTACTTGTTGGACGACAATCAAGGAGGCTGTGTACCGATGAGCGCCACCGACAAGGTCCGCAACGAGGCCGAGGAACTGTCCGGCAAGACCAAGCAGGCCGTCGGCCGGGCCACCGGCAACGAGAGTCTGGTCGCCAAGGGTGAGGCGCAGGAGACCGAAGCCCAGGCCCGCAAGGCCGCCGAGCACGTGAAGGACGCCGGCAAGGACGTCAAGGACGCCTTTCAGTAAGCCCCCGCGGTAAGGGATGCGAGGGCCCCGGGACAGCGTCGTCCCGGGGCCCTCGCACGCCCGTTACGAATCGGCCTCCTGCTTGCGCCACCAGTCCTGACCGGACTGCGGCAGCGTGTCGATCGGGTCGTAGTACGCGTACTGCTTGGACAGCGCCTCGTCGTCGTCCTGCTCGATCGAGGTGCGGTAGTTCTTGGTCCAGTACGAGATGCCGTGCTCCCGGTCGTAGTCGGTGAGCATGTGCACCCACCGCTTGCCGACGAACGGCACGTCGCAGACGATCCGCGGGGTCGCGTAGCCGGGCAGGTAGCCCATCATGTCGTGCTGCAGCTGCTGGGCGTGCCAGACCGGGACCCGCCAGTGCTCGGCGTTGGGGATCATGTCGCACATGTAGAAGTAGTACGGCAGGATGCCGGCCTCGCCCTGCAGCCCGAAGCACAGGTCCAGCAGGTCTTCGGTGGTCGCGTTGACACCGCGCATCAGCACACCCTGATTGCGTACGTCGCGCACGCCCACCTCGAGCAGCGTCTGCGCCGCCTTCGCGACCAGCGGGGTCAGCGAGTTCACGTGGTTGACGTGGGTGTGCACGGCCAGGTTGACCCCGCGCCGGGAGGCGGTGATCGCCACCCGCTGCATGCCCTCGACCACGTCGGCCTGCAGCCAGTGCTGCGGCAGGCCCATCAGGGCCTTGGTGGCGAGCCGGATGTCGCGCACCGTCGGGACCGACAACACCCCCATCAGGTACGCCTCGAGCTGCTTCCACGGCACGTTCGCGACGTCGCCGCCGGAGACCACCACGTCCCGTGCACCCGGATGGGCTTTGAGGTAGGTCAGGTGCGCGTCGTAGCGGTCGACCGGCTTCAGCGTGAGGCGCAGCTTGTCGACCGCGGGCGTGCTGTTGCCGACCAGGTCCATCCGGGTGCAGTGGCCGCAGTACTGCGGGCAGGTCGACAGCAGCTCGGCGAGCACCTTGGTCGGGTAGCGGTGGGTGAGGCCCTCGGCCACCCACATGTCGTGCTCGTGCAGCGAGTCGCGGGTGGCGTGCGGGTGCGACGGCCACAGCGGGTCGCGGTCGGAGGCCACCGGGATCATGTAGCGGCGGATCGGGTCGGCGTAGAAGGACTCGGTGTCCGGCGCCGCGGTGGGCACCATCGTGTTCAGCATCTGTGGCGGGACCAGCATCGACATGGTCGCCAGGCGCCGCTGGTCGGCCTCCAGGTCGGCGTAGAACCGCTCGTCGAGCAGGCCGCCCAGGACCGCGCGCAGCTGCTTCACGTTCTTCACGCAGTTGACCCGCTGCCACTGCGCGGACTCCCACTGGGCCGTGGTGACGTCACGCCAGCCGGGGAATCGGGTCCAATCCGGCTCGGCCAGGGGACGGCGCTGGTAGTCGTAGGGCTGACCGGTAGCGGCGGTCATCGGTGCCTCCCGGGGTCGATGCGTGATCGGGAACCAACGTACTGGATAATTTTTCGTCTAGAAACCTCTGGCCCGTAGGATTTACGGTAGGGCGGCTGTTCAAACGCAAAGGATGGGGCAGATGTCGTCTTCTGTGGGGCTCGGACGGGTCCTCGAACCGGCCGGGGTGCTGCCGCAGGCCGCGTGGCGCCTCGACGCGAGCCCCGAGATCGGCGCCGACGAGGTGCGCGTCGCGGTCGAGCGGCTGAACCTCGACGCCGCCAGCTATCGGCAGCTGGCGGAGAAACACGAGGGCAACGGCGACGCGATCCGCGCCGAGGTGCTGGAGATCGTGCGTACGCGCGGCAAGATGCACAATCCGGTCACCGGCTCCGGCGGCATGCTGATCGGCGTGGTCGAGGCGGTCGGCCCGTCGTCGCCGCTGCCCCTCAAGGTCGGCGACCGGGTGGCCACGCTGGTCTCGCTGACCCTGACCCCGCTGCTGATCACCGACGGCCTGGCCGGCTGGGACGGCCGCAGCGAGCAGGTCCCGGCGACCGGCACGGCGATCCTGTTCGGCCGCTCGGTCGCCGCCGTCCTGCCCGACGATCTCGCCCCGGAACTGGCCCTGGCCGTCTACGACGTGTGCGGTGCCCCGGCGCTGACCGACCGCGTGGTCCGCGACTACCAGTCTTCAGTCCGGTCAAGGGTGGTGGTGGGGCGGTCGGATGGGGAGACCCCGGTGACGGTCGCCGTGCTCGGCGGCGCCGGCAAGAGCGGCTCGTTGTCCCTCGCGGCGGCCCGACTGGCCGGCGCCCGGACGGCCGCCGTCGTGATAAACGAGGACGAAGCGGAAAGAATCGGGCAGCTGGCCGACGTCGTGGCGATCGCGGACGCCCGCGACCCGGTGGCGGTCTCCCATGCGGTGACGGAAGCGCTGGGCGCCCCGGCCACGGTCACGGTCGTCTGCGTCGACGTGCCCGGCTGCGAGCACGGCGCGATCCTGGCCACCGCGCCCGGCGGCACGGTGATCTTCTTCTCGATGGCGACCAGCTTCCCGGCCGCCGCGCTGGGCGCCGAGGGCCTGGCCGCCGACGTGACGATGCTGATCGGCAACGGGTACCTGCCCGGGCACGCCGAGTTCGCCGTCGACCTGCTCCGCCGCGACCCGGCGATCCGGCGCCTGTTCGAGGCGCGGGTCGCGGGACACTGACGCGCATGACAGAGCACCCCTCGGTTCTTTTCACGCACGGCCGCTTCTACTCCGCCGCCGACCCGCGGGCCACCGCCATGCTGGTCCGCGACGGCCGGATAGCGTGGCTGGGCGACGCCGCCGACGCTCCCTCCGCCGACCGGCGGGTGGACCTGGGCGGCCTGCTGGTCACCCCGGCGTTCGTCGACGCGCACGTGCACGCCACCGACACCGGGCTCGCCGTCGACGGGCTCGACCTGTCCGGCGTACGGTCCGCTGCTGATCTTCTGGAAAGGGTGACGGTGTTCGCCGCGACCCGGCCGGCCGGCGCGGTCGTGCACGGTCACGGCTGGGACGAGTCGACCTGGGCCGAGCAGACCCCGCCCA
Source organism: Actinoplanes subtropicus (assembly GCF_000721705.1). GTDB lineage: Bacteria > Actinomycetota > Actinomycetes > Mycobacteriales > Micromonosporaceae > Actinoplanes > Actinoplanes subtropicus. Next base: position 57,298 of record NZ_JOJL01000005.1, on the reverse strand, counting down.
CCGCCGCTGACCTCGAAAAGGCGGCCGGCGGCCGGCGGGTCTACCTGTCGCAGGCATCCGTGCATTCCGCGCTGGTCTCGACGTCGCTGCTGTCCGCGGCCGAGGGGGTGGCCGGTTTCGACGCGTCCGGCTGGGTGCGGGAGCAGGCCCACCATGCCGCCCGCGCGGTCGCCCTCGAGTCGCTGACCCCGCAGCAGCGGAGAGCGGCGCAGCGGTCAGCCCTGTCCCGCGCCGCGTCGCTGGGCATCGCGGCCGTGCACGAGTGCGGCGGGCCGGGCACCTCCAGCGAGGCGGACCTGCTCTCGGTGCTGGCGCTCGCCGAGCAGAACCTTCCCCGGGTGTACGCCTACTGGGGCGAGCTGGGCGGGGCCGAACGAGCCCGGGACCTGGGCGCGACCGGCGCGGCCGGCGACCTCTACGCGGACGGCGCCCTCGGCTCCCGCACGGCGTCGCTGCGGCAGGCGTACCACGACGGCGACCACGGCCACGGCCAGGCGTTCGTGACCGCCGAGCAGGCCGCCGAGCACCTCCTCGAGTGCATGGCGGTCGGCGTGCAAGGCGGCTTCCACGCCATCGGCGACGCCGCGATCGAGGCGGTCCTCGACGGGTTCGCGCTGGCCGCCAAGCACGTCGGCGTCGACGACGTCCGCGCCGCCGGGCACCGGATCGAGCACGTCGAGCTGATCGACAAGCCGATGATCGCCCGGATGGTCGAGTTCGGCGTCACCGCCTCGGTGCAGCCGGTCTTCGACGCGCTCTGGGGCGGCCCCGACCGGATGTACGCCCAGCGCCTCGGCCGGGAGCGGGCCGCGGCCAGCAACCCGATCGGTGCCCTGCACGCCACCGGCGTCCCGCTCGCGTTCGGCTCGGACTCGCCGGTCACCGCGCTCGACCCGTGGTCGGTGGTGGTGGCCGCGGCGGCGCCGACCAACCCGGCGCACCGGATGAACGTGCGCTCCGCCTTCGCCGCCGCGAGCCGGGGCGGCTGGCGGGCGGCCGGGGTCGACGACGCCGGCGTGCTCGCGCCCGGCAAGCAGGCCACCTTCGCGGTGTGGGAGACGCCCTCCGGGACCACCGGCGGGCTGCCCACGCTGCTGCCGGACGTGGACGGGATGACCCCGGAACGCCCGGTGTGCCGCCGCACCGTCCTCGCCGGCCAGACGATCTACGACGGGTCCTAGGAGGAGTACGTGGCCGGGAAGCTGAACCTCGATCCGCGGGTGGTCCGCACCGCGCGCCGGCTCGCCGCGAAGGCGGGCCGGCCGGTCGTCGACCTGGCCCGGTCGCACACCACCGTGTCGGTCGAGCGGGCGGTGCTGCGCCTGGCCGGCGTGCACGGCGCCGACCCGGACGGCATCCCGTGGGTGAACCGCCTCGTGGACGCCGTGGTCGCGGACGTGGGGCTGGGCCACGGGGTGGCGCTGCCGGTGTTCCACGCGATGCGGGCGAGCGGGGTCGACGACATCACCGTCCTGGCCCAGAAGGCCGCTGCGGGTGCGGTGCGGTTCGCCGTACCGGCCGGGAAAGCGGAAGCCCTCGCGGCCCGGCGCGCGGCGAAGAGGGCGACCAGCGACGGCCTCAAGGTCGTCGACCGCCGCCGGGCCGAGCGGGACCGCATGATCAAGCGGTACGGGGATCCGGAGCAGCGCCCGTGGATCTACCTGATCGTCGCCACCGGGGACATCTACGAGGACATCCCGCAGGCGCAGGCGGCCGCCCGGGCCGGCGCCGACGTGATCGCGGTGATCCGCTCGACCGGCCAGTCGCTGCTCGACTACGTGCCCGAGGGCGCGACCCGGGAGGGCTTCGCCGGCACGTACGCGACCCAGGAGAACTTCCGGCTGATGCGGGCGGCGCTCGACGAGACGTCCAGGGAGCTGGGCCGGTACGTGCGGCTGACCAACTACGCCTCCGGGCTGTGCATGCCGGAGATCGCCGCGCTGGCCGGCCTGGAACGCCTCGACATGATGCTCAACGACTCGATGTACGGCATCCTGTTCCGCGACATCAACCCGATCCGCACCTTCGTCGACCAGCGCTTCAGCCGCCAGGTGCACGCCCGCGCCGGCATCATCATCAACACCGGCGAGGACAACTACCTCACCACGGCCGACGCGGTCGAGGCGGCGCACACGGTCACCGTCTCGCAGCTGCTGAACGAGTACTTCGCGCACGAGGCCGGGCTGGCCGACTGGCAGCTCGGCCTGGGCCACGCCTTCGAGATAAACCCGGACCTGCCGGAGTCGTTCCGGCTGGAGCTGGCGCACGCCCTGCTCGCCCGCGAGCTGTTCCCGGACGCGCCGCTCAAGTGGATGCCCCCGACCAAGCACATGACCGGCGACGTGTTCCGCGGCAACCTGCTCGACGGCTTCTTCAACCTGGTCGGCACGCTCACCGGCCAGGGCATCCTCCTCGTGGGCATGATGACCGAGGCGGTCGTGACGCCGTGGCTGTCCGACCGCGATGTCGCCCTGCAGAACGTCCGCTACGTCCTCAACGGCGCCGGCAACCTGCACGAGGACTTCGTCCCGGCCCCGGGCGGCTTCCTCCAGCAGCGCGCCCACCAGGTCCTCGGCGAGGCCGTCGACTTGCTGGAGCGCATCGTCGACGACACCTTGCTGGAGGCGATCGCCGATGGCACCTTCGGCATCATGAAACGCCCGGCCGACCGCGGAAAGGGCCTGGATGGCGTCGCCAAGCACGAGGACGACTACTACAACCCCGTGACGGAGGCCCTGGAGTCATGACCATCATTCGGCCCTACGGGGATACGACCGGGGACGGGATGGTGCAGCTGTCGTTCACGCTGCCGGTTCCGCACGACAAGCGGGCCGAAGGGGCCGCTCTCCAGCTCGCCGGGAAGATGGGGATGGAGCCGGCGATGCTCGTGCACGCCAAGCAGATGGGGGACGCGTACACCTTCTTCGTGGTCTACGGGAAGGTGAACCACCTGGTCGACACCGAGAAGGTGCAGGTGGTCGAGCGGGATTATCCGCTGCTGAGCGCCAAGGAGGTCAACGCGGTCATCAAGCGGCGGCTGCGCCGGCGGCTCAACGTGGTCGGGGCGTGCATCGGGACGGACGCGCACACCGTGGGGATCGACGCGATCCTGAACCTCAAGGGGATCGCGGGGGAGAAGGGGCTGGAGTCGTACCGGGAGCTCGCGGTGACCAACATGGGCGCGCAGGTGTCCGTTCCCGATCTGGTCGAGACGGCGCGCGAGCAGAAGGCGGACGCCGTGCTGGTGTCGCAGGTGGTGACCCAGCGGGACGCGCACCTGCAGAACACCCGGGCGATGTCGGCGGCGTTCCGGGAGGCGCTGCCGGCGGGCAGGCGTCCGCTGCTGATCGTGGGCGGGCCGCGGTTCGACGAGTTGATGGCCGGGGAGCTCGGCGTCGACCGGATCTTCGGCCGGGGGACCACGCCGCGGGAAGTCGCGTCCTATCTCGTCCACGCCTTGACCGGGAGCTCGAAATGATCACTGTGGTCCACCGCCGGTACGTGCCCTACTCGCACGCCCACTACGCCGGGAACCTGGTCGACGGGGCGTACTCGCTGGGGCTGTTCGGGGACGTGGCCACCGAGGTGTGCATCCAGCTGGACGGGGACGAGGGGCTGTTCGCCTCCTACGACGACGTCCAGTTCAAGGCGCCGGTGCAGGCCGGGGACGTCCTGGAGATCACCGCGACGGTGGTGAAGATGGGCACCCGCTCCCGGAGGATCGCGTTCGAGTCGAAGGTCGTCTGCCGGGGGACCGGGGGCTCGTCGGCGGCGGTCCTGGCCGAGCCGATCGTGGCGGTGACGGCTACCGGCACCGTCGTGGTGCCCCCGAAGGGATGACGGCCGCGGTCTGCGTCGACGTCGGGTCCACGTACACGAAAGCCGGTCGGATCGATCTTGCATCGGGGGAGATGACCGGGCGGGCCGAGGTGCCGACCACGGCCGCGAGCGACGTGCTCCACGGCCTGGACGCCGCGGTGACGGCCGTAAAAGGCGATAAAAGCGATTTGCTGTACGTGTGCAGCTCGGCCGGCGGGGGTCTCCGGCTGGCGGTGGTCGGCTACGAATCGCTGGTCACCGCCGAGGCCGGGCACCGGGTCGGCCTGTCGGCCGGCGCCCAGGTCGTCCACGTGGCCGCGGGCCCGCTCGACGGGCGCAAGGTGCTCGCCCTCCGCGAGTCCCGCCCGGACGTGATCCTCCTGGTCGGCGGCACCGACGGCGGCGACGCGTCCGTTCTGCTGCACAACGCCCGACGAATCGCGACATCACGCCTCAAGGTGCCCGTGGTGCTGGCCGGCAACGCCGACGCCCGCGACCAGGCGACCCTTATCCTGAAAAATCGCGACATATCGGTCACCGCGACGGCGAACGTGCTGCCCAGGATCGGCGTCCTCGATCCGGGACCGGCCCGGGCGGCGATCCGCGAGGTCTTCCTCAAGCACGTGATCGGCGGCAAGAAGCTCTCGAAGGGCGCCCGCTTCGCCTCCCTCGTCCGCGCCGCCACCCCCGACGCCGTGCTCGCCGGCGTGGAACTGCTCGCCGACCTGACCGGCACCGGAGTCCTCGTCGTGGACGTCGGCGGCGCCACCACCGACGTCTACTCCGCCCTCGTCCCGGACGCCGAGCTCACCGCGGGCCCCCGCCGCGACGTCGCCGGCACGCTCTGGCGCTCCCGTACGGTCGAAGGAGATCTCGGCGTTGCGGTAGGCGCCCCCGGCACTGTGGCGGCCGCCACAGCCGAGAAATTGGCACTCCCGGAAACCGGACGGCCACCGATGCCGGAGAGTGATCGTGATCTGGCCGCCGCCGCCGCGATCGTGGCCCTCCGCCGGCACGCCCGCGGTCACTCTCCGGGACCCGGCCGGCCACGCACCGGAGGCCGTGACCTGCGCGAGGTCCGCCTGGTGGTCGGCTCGGGCGGGGTGCTGCGGCACGGCGGCGGCCCGTATGTGCTGGAAGCGGTGCTCGCCGACACGGCCGGCGGCTGGGCCGCCCCGGCCGGCGCCCGTACCGTGGTCGACCAGCGGTATGTTCTGGCCGCGGCCGGCCTGCTCGCCGCCGATCACCCGGACGCCGCGACCCGCCTGTTGAACACGCTGTAACTCGATCGGGTACGGGACATGACACGCCGAAAAACGCGACACGCCCAAGCGCGGGGGTGGCGGTTGACAGGCGGGCGGGGGCCGGACGTACCGTCTTTCTTTCCTGAGCACGGCAAGCGATCGTTGTCTACTTCGTTCCTCTACCCACTGGCCGCAGTCCTCGCAGGGGTCGCGCGTTCAGCCAGGTCCAGTGGGTGGGGGTCGGCGGGGCGGCAGTCGACCGATCTGACCGTCGACGGGGCACGGGTAGGGAACGGCGCCAGTAGACAACGGCACGACGAGGGCAGCCAGCCCGCGGCGGGTCGGTCCGAAGGCGTCCGCGACGTCCCGTTGGCCCGCCGCCCGTGCCCGGGAGGCGAAGGAGCACCAGAGGCGCGGCCGCTGTCCCGGCCGCGCCTCTTCCGTTCCCAGCCGGGACCGGTAGCCTTCCGCGCGTGGAAATGACGTTGCAGCCCCCGGTCGCGCCGCAGGCCAGCCCGCCTGCCGAGCCGCCCGCGCCGGTGGGCCTCCGGACGGCCCTGCTGCTCTCGGCCGCCGCCGGCGCCGCTCTGCTGCTCGCGCTTCCGCCGTTCGACCTGTGGCCGCTCGCCGTCGCCGGGGTGGCGCTGCTCGCGGTCGCCACCCACCGGCGCCGCCTGCGCGCCGGGTTCGGCCTCGGCTTCCTGGCCGGGGTGGTGCTGTTCTACCCGCTGCTGCACTGGACCAGCTTCGCGGCCGGCTGGCTGCCCTGGGCTCTGCTGTCCACCGCCGAGGCGGTCTTCTTCGGCCTCACCGGGCTGGCCACCGCCTGGCTGCGGCCGCTGCTCGACCGGTATCGCGGGCTGCTCTGGCCGCCGCTGCTCGGCCTGCTCTGGGTCGCCCAGGAGGCGCTGCGCGACCGGGCCCCGTTCGGCGGCTTCCCGTGGGGCCGGCTGGCGTTCAGCCAGGGCGACGCGCCCGTGCTGCGGCTCGCCGCGCTCGGCGGCGCCCCGGCGGTGACCTTCGGTGTCGCCGCCGCCGCCGGCGCGCTGGCCGGCCTCTATTACGCAATTTTTCCGGCATGGCGCGCTTTGTCCCGTGCGGAGCGCCGCAAGCCCTGGCTGGCGCTGGCCGGGCTCGATCGCCGCAAGCCGTGGCGTGAGCCGGTGATCCTGCTGCTCGTGATCGCCTTCGCCCTGATCATCGCGCCACGGGCCATCCCGCTCGGCGGCGACGGCGGCCCGACGAAGATCGTCGCGATCGTCCAGGGCAATGTCCCCCGGCTCGGCCTCGAGTTCAACGCGCAGCGTCGCGCGGTCCTCGACAACCACGTCAAGGCCACCCGCCAATTGGCCGCCGACGTCGCCGCCCACCAGCAGAAACAGCCCGACCTGGTGGTCTGGCCGGAGAACTCCAGCGACATCGACCCGCTGCGCAACCAGGACGCGGCCGACGAGATCTCCGCGGCGGCCGACGCGATCAAGGCGCCGATCCTGGTCGGCGCCGTGCTGCGGACCGGCAACCCGAACGACATCAAGAACGCCGGCCTGCTCTGGGTGCCCGGCGCCGGCCCCGACCCGACCCAGCAGTACGTGAAGCGTCACCCGGTGCCGTTCGCCGAGTACATGCCGCTGCGCTCGATCGCCCGGCTGGTGTCCGACAAGGTCGACCTGGTGCGCAACATGCTCTCCGGCACCCGGCCGGGCGTGCTGCGGACCGGGCCGCTGACCCTCGGCGACGTCATCTGTTTCGAGGTCGCCTACGACGGCATCGTCCGCGACACGGTCACCGGCGGCGGCCAGGTCCTCGCCGTGCAGACCAACAACGCCACCTTCAACGCGGCCGAGGCGAAGCAGCAGATGGCGATGGTGCGGCTGCGCGCGGTCGAGCACGGGCGCGACTCCCTGATGGTCTCCACCGTGGGCGTTTCCGGCTTCGTCGACGTTTACGGCAGCGTCCATCAGGAGACCGGATTCGACACCGCGGCGGTGAAGGTGCGTGCCATGCACCTGAGTTCGTCGCGTACGCTGGCCACTCGCTTGGGTGTGTTGCCCGAGATCGCGGCTGTCGTCCTGGCGGTGGCCGCCCTGGCCACCGCGTTCGTCCTGCGGCGCGGCCGGCGTGAGACCAGCATCGACGGTACCGACGAGGCGGAGGCAAGGTGAGCGAGGCGGAGGGCTACCCGGGAGTTGGACGGGTGCTCGTGGTCATCCCGACCTACAACGAGGCCGACAACATCCGGATGATCACCGGACGGGTCCGGGCCGCGGTGCCCGCGATCGACATCCTCGTCGCCGACGACAACTCACCCGATGGCACCGGCGGGATCGCCGACGAGCTCGCGCTCGCCGACGACCACATCTTCGTGCTGCACCGGGCCGGCAAGGAGGGGCTGGGCGCGGCGTACAAGGCCGGCTTCGCCTGGGCCAAGGACAAGGGCTACGACGCGGTCGTCGAGATGGACGCGGACGGCTCGCACGCCCCCGAGGAGCTGCCGCTGCTGCTCGACGCGCTCAAGGACCACGACGCGGTGCTCGGCACCCGCTACATCGCCGGCGGCAGCGTGCACAACTGGCCGGCGCACCGGCTGGTGCTCTCCCGCGGCGGCAACATCTACATCCGGATGGCGCTGGGCATGCCGTTCCGCGACGCGACCGGCGGCTACCGCGCGTACCGGATGCCGGTGCTCGACGCGATCAACGTCGACACCATCGCCTCCACCGGGTATTCGTTCCAGGTCGAGCTCGCCTGGCGGTCGTACCGGAACGGTTTCCGGATGACCGAGGTGCCCATCACGTTCACCGAGCGCGAACACGGCGTCAGCAAGATGAGCGGCAACATTTTCAAGGAACAGCTGCTCAGGGTCACCGTGTGGGGGGTGCAGGCGCGCCGCGACGGGCTGCTGCGGATGCTCGGCCGCAAGTCGCGCCCGGGTTCGACCTGGCCGTGACCGGGTGCCCGCGTGTCATGCTGGATCGGTTGGCGTGACACCGGAGGCTCACATGCAGCGTCGAGGATTTGCCCTGCTGCCGCTGGCGCTCGCCGCCCTGGTCGTGGCCGAGGTGGCGGTGTTCCTGGCGGTCGCCCACGCGATCGGTGGCGGCTGGGCCCTGCTCCTGCTCGCCGTCTTCACCCTGACCGGCATGGCGTTGCTGCGCCGCGAGGGCATCCGCGGCTGGCGGGCGTTCCGCGCCGCCGCTGACGAGGGCCGCCCGCCCGGCCCCGAGGTGACCAATTCGCTGGTCGGCCTCGGCGGCGCGCTGCTGCTGGCGGCGCCCGGCTACCTGACCTCCCTGGCCGGCCTGCTGCTGCTGGTCCCGCCGTTCCGCGGCGTCGCCCGGCGCGGCGTGGAGAGCTTCGCCGCGCGCCGCATCGACCCGCTGGTCGCCGGCGACCTCTTCGGCCCGCGCAAGGTCAAGGTCCGCCGCGGCGACCCGGTCGTGGTCGTCCCCGCCCAGCCGTCGCCCGCCGCCCAGCCGTCGCCCGCCGCCCAGCCGAGCGCCGCGATCGAGGGCGAGGTCATCGAGGGCGAGGTGCTCCGCTGAGAGAGACATCTCAGATTCGATGACCACCGGACGAACAACTGGCGTCGGCCCGGCGAATCGGGCGGCGGATTGCCGGGTAACCGGCCGAGTGACCGACGTCGCACCACCCGCAGAACACCCATAGTCCCGTAAAGTGGACCAAGGTCCACTTCGGCGGGGGTCTGCGCCGACGGGAACATGCGGGGTCCGGTTACGCTCGTAGCGTTAACACTGCCGTCACAACGGTGGTCCGGAGCCTTGGCGACCGTGGAATCCCACGGCCGCGCCTTTCGTTACACCAACGGAAGCAGCACCACGAGCGAGGGGAAAGCCGATCATGGGCGAACGCATGCTGCGCGGCAGCCGTCTTGGCGCAGTCAGCTACGAGTCCGACCGCAACACCGAGCTGGCTCCCCGGCAGACCCGAGAGTACCTGTGCGTCAAGGGCCACCAGTTCGAGGTGCCGTTCGCCGTCGACGCCGAGGTGCCCACCACCTGGGAGTGCAAGTTCGACGGCAGCGTCGCCCGCCTGGTGGACGGCAGCGAGCCCGAGCAGAAGAAGGCGAAGCCGCCGCGCACCCACTGGGACATGCTCCTCGAGCGCCGTTCGATCTCGGAGCTGGAGGACATCCTCAACGAACGCCTCCAAGAGGTGCGGACCCGTCGAGGCCGCTGACCAGCTGGCTTGGTGAAATGGCCGTCCCGCTCCGGGGCGGCCATTTTTGCGTGTCCAAGCGCGTTCACAGGCCTCTTTCGGTCCTTCCGGGCGGGTCCCTGGCTCGGGTGGTTTCTCCAGTCGTCCTGGTCCTGCTGCCTTGGATGTACGGGTCGGCACCAGTCCCCGGTTCAGCGGATCTGCATGCTGCATGGCCGGGCCTGTCACCCGGCCGCCGGGCTGACCCGTCGTGGCGCTTCGGGCTCGCGGGCTTCGCCCGCCTCGCCCGGACCGGCTTCATCCTAGGATGCCTAGAGGAAGTGCCTGGCGTCACTACGTGCCGCCGCTGTCCTTGCCCCCGGCGCCGGCGCCGGGGAAGAGACTGGTGGGGTCAGTCGCGAACGGAAGAAGGGCCTGCCGTGATCGGACCGGTCGTGGTGATCGTTGCGGGTGCCCTGGTTGCCGTGAGTGGGGTGCTGGGCTGGGTTGGGCGGCTGCCGCGTAACCGGCTTGCCGGGGTGCGGACGGCGAGCACCATGCGGAGTGAGCGCGCCTTCGCGGCCGGCAACCGGGCGGCCGGGCCGGCGGTCACCCTGGGCGGGCTCGCGGCGATGGTGGCCGGTGTGGTGGGGCTCTTCGTGCGCGGGAGCGACGTCGACGGGGTGATCGTGGTCGGTGCCCTCGCGATGGCGGTGCTTGCCGTCGTCGGCGGGATCGTGGGCAGCCGCGCCGCCAGCCGAACCGACGACTGACGGCGCCGCCGCGTCGGCCGGTGGCACCGGCTCGCTCGGCTGGTGTCAGGTGGCGGATGGGACGCGGCCGCGCTGAGTGGGGGCGTTGGCGCGTGGCTTCGACGCGGCCACGCTGGCTGCCGGCGTTCGCGGGGTGTGTTGGCTGAGCGCGTTCGCGGGGTGTGTTGGCTGAGCGCTTTCGCGGGGCTGCGTTGGCTGAGCGCTTTCGCGGGGCTGCGTTGGCCGGGGTCAGGTGGTGGCTTCGGCTCGGGGCTGCGGGGTGGGGCGGGCGCCGCCGAGCGAGGCCAGGGCCGAGGCCAGGTCGCTTACCTGGGCGGTCAGCTGAGTGGCGCGGGACTGGGCTGCCTCGGCGTCCGCGCGGGCGGTGGTCAGGCGGCGTTCCAGGTCGGCTCGGTCCTGGGCGGCCTGGTGGGCGGCGCGGGTCAGGGTCTCGTGGGCCTGGCGCAGGGTGTCTCGCTCGGTGGTGGCCTCGGCCAGGGCCTGGCGCAGGCTGGTGAGCTCCGCGTCGGCGGTGGTGCGGGCGGTGGCTGCCTCCCGGCGTACGGCCTCGGTGGTTCTGGTTGCGGCGGTGAGTTGGTCGGTCAGGTCTTGCCGGGCGGTTTTGAGGGTGTCGACCGTGCGGCTCAGCTCGTCGGCGCGGGCGGCGGCGGACTGGGCCTCGTCGACGGCCGCGGCCAGCTCTCGCTCGATGGTGTCGCGGTCGCGGCGGGCCTGCTGGAGGTCGGCCTGGGCGGTGGCGAGTTCCTCGCGGGTGGCGGCCAGTTCGGCTCGGGCGGCCTCGCGCAGTTCGGTGAGCTCGGCTCGAGCCGCCTCGCGGGCTTCGGTGAGTTCGGCTCGGGCGGCTTCGCGGGTCTCGGTCAGTTCGGCTCGGGCGGCGTCTCGTTCGGACTCGGCTCGTTCGCGCAGGGCGGTTGCCTTGGTGGTCTCGCGGCGGGCCTCGTCGCGCTCGGTGTTCGCGCGGGCGGCGCTCTCGGTGGCGGCGGTGGCCCGGCGTTCGGACTCCTCGGCCTGGTGGCGGGCCTCGTCGCGTTCGGCCACGGCGGCGGCGGTCAGCTGCTGGGCGTTGGCCACCGCGGTAGCGGCTCGCTCGGCGTCGCGGCGGGCGTCGTCGCGTTCGGTGTGGGCGGCGGCGATCTGGCCGGAGGTCTCGGCGCGTAGTTCGGCCAGTTGGCGTTCGACGCCGGCGGGGGAGAGTTCGGAGTGCAGTGCCTCGGAGAGCGAGCCGACGAGCTGGTCGAGGCGGTCGACGATCTCCCAGGTGCGGGCGACCTGGCCGGCCAGGCCGGGGGAGGAGCGGTGCCGCATCCTGCTGTTGCGGGAGGCGCGCTGGCACTCGCCGTCGTTGTCCCGGCAGTAGCGGAACGGGCGGCCGGCCGAGGCCCGCTGGGGGACGGGGCGTCCACAGTGGGCGCAGGGGCGGGTCTCGTTGTCGGTGGGGGCGTCGTTGTCGCTCATCGCCTGTTCACCCTAGGCGCGCGGGCTGCCCGGGAGGCGCCACCACACCGGCGGCAACTTCCCGGGCACCATCATCCTAGGATGCTCTACGCGACGTGCGCCACGTCACCCGGTCACAACACAGAGAAAGGTCAAAACCAAAAAGGAATCAACGACTACCCGCCTTTGAATTTCGGCTCAGCGGGCGGTCAGGAACTCCTTGACCGCGGGGGCGAGGGCGGCCGCCTTCACCATGTGGGTCTGGCCGGGGAGGGTGCGGTACTGGGCCTTGGGCAGCGCCTCGCTGAGGGCCTTGGCGGCGTTGCGCATGTACTGCGGGCTCTTGCCGCCGTCCATGACCAGGGCGGGGGCGGTGACGTTCGACCAGCGGGCCGGGTCCAGCGGGACGCCGCGGCCGGTGTCGCCGAGGATCCGCAGGTCGTACGGGAGGGTCGGGGCGACGGCCTTGAGTTTCTTCCAGGGCGGGGTCAGGGCCATGATGTGCACCATCGCGGCGGGCATGCCGACGTGCTTCATGAACTTCTTGAGGGCGCCGGAGCGGTCGTCGCGGGCGATCAGGTCCTCGGTGTCGGCGACGAAGGTGTCCTCGCGCGGGGCGCGGGTGACGTCGACGATGAACGGGGGCTCGTAGAGGGCCAGTTGGGTGATGCCGGGGAGTTTGTTCGCGGCGTCGGCGGCGAGGACGGCGCCGGAGGACTGTCCCAGGAGGGCGGCCTCGCCGCCGGCGGCTCCCAGGATCGCCGCGAGGTCGTCGATCTCGCGGTCCTCGGACCAGGGGAGGGTGTTGCCGCTCTCCCCGCGGCCGCGCCGGTCGTAGAAGTGGACCGTGAGGGTGTCGGCGAGGGCGGCGGCGAGGGCGCGGGCGGGGCCGAAGTCGCGGTGGCACATGGCGCCGTCGACGAGGATCAGGGCGGGGCCGGTGCCGGTGGTCTCGTAGGCGATGGTGGTGCCGTCGGCGGAGGTCACAGTGGACATGTCGGGGCATTCCCTTCAGAGCTGGGCGGCCTTCAGAACTGGGCGAGGAAGGCCGCCCAGTCGGTGGTGTCGGGGGCGGTGAGGGCGTGGCTGGCGACGAAGGCGCCGTGGAGGCCGCGGATGTAGCGGTACAGGCCGGTGGGCGTACGCAGGCCGAGGGTGTGCGGGTTGGTGAAGTAGACCTGGCCGCCGCCGGGGAGTTCGTCGCCGGGCTGGGGTGACGGGTTCAGGCCGAGGGCCTTGTGCAGGGCGGTCCAGGCGGCGGGCCAGTCGGTGACCGGCGGGCCGAAGGCGGTGACCGGGGTGGTGGGGCGGCCGGGGAAATGGCGGAGGTATTCGACCAGGGTGGCGAAGAAGAGCTGGGTGCCGTATCGCATGGCTTCGTATTCGTCGGCCCAGTCGTCGCCGGGGAGGAAGCCGCTGGTGACCGCGCGGAGGGTGGTGCCGGACTGGTCGCGGCCCTCGACGAGGTAGTCGTAGGCGATGAACCGGCCGTCGGGGGCGGGCTCCGACCCGTACGCGAAATGGTGTGGTCTGTTGTTGATTTTGATCGTGCCGGCCGGGATCCAGTTGTCGCCGAAGGCGGTGCGGACCTCGCCGTTGTCGATCTCGGTGCGGCCGACGAACCAGGTGGAGATGCCGGGGCCGGTGGCGATGGCGTCCCAGATCTGGTCGGGGGTGGCGGTGACGGTGGCGTCGAGGTGGGTCTCGAATTCCTTGCCCATGGTCACTTCTCCAGGGAATCGAGGGCGGGGTGTACGGCGAGGACGAGGCGGTGTTTGCGTCCGGTTTCGGAGTGATATTTCGAGATGAGTTGGGTGACGCTGTCGGTCAGTTCGGCGGCGAAGGCGGCGCGGTCGTCGGGGGTGGCGAAGCGGATCTCGCCGTCCAGGGCGTAGGTGGCGACGCGTTGCTGGGCCTGGGTGGCGCCGGTGATCAGGGCGCCGACGTCGCGGACGAGGCGGCCGGCGAGGGCGAGCAGCCAGCGGGCGGAGAGCCGGTCGGGGGCGCGGCCGGGGTCGGGGGCGACGGCGGCCATGGCGGCGGGGGAGATGACGTAGGAGGCGGCGGTGGCCTGCATCATGCGTTCGGTGACGTTGCCCTTGCGGCGTTCCTCGACGAGGTGGATGAGGCCGTGTTGTTCGAGGGTGCGCAGGTGGTAGTTGACTTTCTGGCGGGGCAGGCCGACCTTGCCGGCGAGCATGGTGGCGCTGCCGGGCTGGGCCAGTTCGGCGAGCAGGCGGCTGCGGATGGGGTCGAGGGAGACCTCGGCGGCGGCGGGGTCTTCGATGACGGCTACGTCGTGCATGGGGTGAGCCTCTCACCGAAAACAAAAGTTGTCCAGCCTGTATTTGTGGTCGGTGGGTGGGCGCGGGCGGATTCTGTCGCAGCCCCTCGGTACCATCCATCCGAATCGTTGGAGACGGGGGTGTTGTCGATGCGCTGGCCTCGCCGGGCGGCCGCGGTGGTGGCGGTGTCCGCCGTGCTGGTGGCGCCCGCGCCGGCCCAGGCGGCGGCGTGTCAGACCGAGCCGGCCAGGGCGTCGGTGTTCAAGGGCACCCCGGCCGAGGATGCGGTGTATGCGCCGCAGCGGCTCGCCCCGCTGGCCACCGGCAAGGGCATCCGGGTCGCGGTGATCGACTCCGGGGTGGACCCCACCCATCCGCAGCTGCAGGGTCAGGTGCTCACCGGCGCCGACTTCCTGCGCAACGATCCGAACGGCCGGCAGGACTGCATCGGCCACGGCACGGCGGTGGCCAGCCTGATCGCGGCCACCCCGGCGGGCGACACGGGGTTCCAGGGGCTGGCGCCGGGGGCGAGGATCGTGCCGATCCGGATCAGCGAGCAGACCGAGGATGCCGAGGGCAACACGTCCGGCGATCCCGGCTCGCCGGCCCGGTTCGCCGCGGCGATCGACTTCGCCGTGCGGCGCGCCCACGTCCAGGTGATCAACCTGTCGCTCGTGATGACCCGGGAGAACGAGCTGGTCGACGCGGCGGTCCGGCGGGCGCTCGAGGCCGGGGTCGTGGTGGTGGCCGCGGCCGGTAACCACGGCAAGGACGGGGAGGACGTGCCGACCTGGCCGGCCGCGGTGCCGGGGGTGATCGCGGTGGCGGCGGTCGGGCCGGATGGGACGCGGGCGGAGTTCTCGCAGCGCGGCGCCTTCCTGTCGATCTCCGCGTACGGGGTGAACGTGACGGTCGCGAACCGCGGCGCGGGGAACCTGACCGATCAGGGCACCAGTTTCTCGGCGCCGTTCGTCTCGGCGACGGCGGCGCTGCTGCTCGAGCGGTTCCCGGGGATAGGGCCCGGCGAGGTGCGGCGGCGGCTGCAGGCGACGGCGGATCCGGCGCCGGGCGGGCCGAAGGAGTATGGCGCGGGGCTGCTGAACCCGTACCGGGCGCTGACCGAGTCGCTCGGGCCGGCCTCCCGGGCGCCGGTCGCGCCGCAGGTCATGCACCCGAACGATCCGGCCGCGGTGGCGCTGGCCGAGCGACGGGAGCAGTCGCGGCAGATGGCGCTGTGGTTCGCGGCGGCCGGCGCGGCGCTGGTGCTGCTGCTGGCGGCGGCCGCGCTGATCGTGCGGCGGGGGCGTAGCCGGGGGTGGCGCCCGGCCGATCCGGTCGGCTCGCCGCGGCCGGTCGAGGGTGGCGGGCCGGCGCGGGCGGTCGACTCCGGCGGGGTGTTGCGGCCGATCGACGCCGGGCGCCGCTGACCGGGCGCCGCTGACCGGGCGCCGCTGACCGGGCGTGCCGCTGGTGGGCGTGCCGGCGGTGGGCGTGTCGCTGGTGGAGCATGCCGGCGGTGGGCAGCCGTGCGGCTCGGCCGTCAGTTCCGCACGGGCCAGAACCTACCCGGCCGGCAGGGCTCGAGCGCGCCGAGACCCGCTACGCCGACGGCCCCGCCCCGGCGGTGCGCGGCGCAGGCGTTGCCGCCCGCACCGACACCGCCCGCACCGACGCCGGCCGACCTCCGGTAGGCCGCAGCATCGCCGCGCACGAACGCGCATGGGCGCGTCAAGCGTTGCGGAACAGGAGGTAGCCCTGCGGGCAGATTTCCGATTCCTCGGGCGGGCGGCTGCCGTGGAACACCAGGTCGAGGCCGGCGCCGGCGGCCAGGTCCAGCATCTCCCGGGCGGGCAACCAGTACGAGTCGAACTCCACGCCCAATCCGGCGGACCGCCCGCCACGACGGTGCTGACCGTCGCCGTCCTTGAACGCGGTCACCAGATACCCGCCCGGTTGCAGGACCCGCGCGAGTTCGGCGAACGCGACCGCCCGGGTCGGCGGTGTCAGGAAGATCAGCGAGTACCAGCACACCACGCCGGCCAGCGAGGCGTCCGGGAACGGCAGGTCGCGCAGGTCGGCCACCTCGAACGGGAACGCCGGGTGGTCACGGCGAGCGACCTCGATCATGCCAGGGGACAGGTCGACGCCACGCGGGGAAAGGCCGCGCGAGGCCAGGTACGGCATGAGCCGACCGGTCCCGCAGCCCACGTCGGCCACCTCGGCGCCCCTGCCCGCGGCGAGGGTCAGTTCGCTGAACAGGTCGAGCATCGCGCGCTCGATCGGCATCGACTCCAGAAGTCCGGCCAGGCGTTCGGCATACCAGTCGGCGAGCACGTCGTGCGCGTGACGCAGTTCCTCGGTTTGAGCATCCACGGTCCGCGACCCTACCGACCTATCGTCGAACGGATCCGCGCTGGCGAAAGTGGCGTCTGCTCGGCGACGAGCATGCGACAGCGGCTCCACAGGCGCCTTGGTCTCGTCGTCGTGGTCATGCCGTCGGCTCTTCCGGACGTAGTTCGAGGAAGGCTATGCCGGGGTTGGGCAGGGCCAGGACCAGTTCCTCGCCGGGGGTCACGCGGCGTGGGGGCTGGGCCTCGTCGAGGCGGTCGCCGGCGTGCAGGTCGGTCCATTCCTGGGGAGTGGGCCAGTCGGCGCCGTGCCAGTGGGTGGCGGGGTTGCCGTGGTCGGTGTCGATTCGCCACAGGCGCAGGGTGTGTGGGGTGGGTAGTGGCGGGGTGAAGCGGATCAGCCGGGCCAGGGCGGCGTTGCCGGTGACCTTGCCGTGGTCGAGGGTGCTGTTCCAGAGCAGGAGGCCGAGGCCGCCGTCGGGGTAGCGGGAGGCCCAGGCCTCGACCAGGCTGCCGGCGCCGTCGCCGGTGAGGGTTACCGGGAGCTGGGTGTCGCCGAGGCGTTGGGCCAGCCACAGGGCCCAGAACTTCGGCTTGGCCAGGTTGCCGACGGTGAGCAGGCCGAAGCCGCCGTGCCAGAGGCGGGGCGGGCGGCCGAGCTCCTCGAAGTGATCGGAGGCCACCCACGGGGCGAGGGCGTCGAGCCGGCCGGCCGCCGAGTGCATGCCCTTGAGCAGGAACGCGGCGGCGAACACCGAGTCGTTGAGGGGGCTGCCGTGGGTGGCGGTGACGCCCCACTCGGTCCACAGGATCGGGCGGCCGCCGGCCCAGGGGCGCAGGTCGAGGGGGAGTGTCCCGTACACGTGGGTGGAGAGGAAGTCGGTGGGGGCGTCGGCGCGGACCTGGTCGTCGATCCAGCCGACGGCGGCGGTGGCCGGGCCGCCGACCCGCAGGGCCGGGTCGACGGATTTCACGGCGTGGGCGGTGAGCCGGTAGAGCCGCCAGTAGTCGGCGGGGGTGCCGGACCAGAAGACCGAAAGGTTCGGCTCGTTCCACACCTCGAACCGCCAGCGGGAACGCAGCTCGTCGAGGCCGTAGCGGTCGGCCAGGTGGGCGGTGAACGCGCGGATCAGGTCGTGCCAGCGGGACCAGTCCTTGGGCGGGGAGATGCCGCCCCGGTAGGTGAAGACCGTGCGGGACGGGTCGGCGGCGAGGTCGCGGGGCATGTAGCCGAACTCGACGACCGGGGTCATGCCGAGGTCGAGGACGGTGTCGTAGACCTGGTCGACCCGGTCGAAGTGGTATTCGGGGGTGTTCTCGTGCTCGCGGTAGACGCCGAGGTCGTCGCCGAGGATGGCGTGCGCGCGGACGGAGCGGATGCCCAGGTCGTCGTGGACGCGGCGGAGGGCCTCGCGCAGTTCGGGGCCGATCGGGCGGCCGCCGGTGAGGTCGGGGGAGAGCAGGTGGCTCAGGTGCTCGGAGCCGACCATCTCCTGCCAGATCCGGGGGAGCGGGGCCGTGCCTTCGCCGAGCTCGACGGTCACCTCGCCGGACTTGCCGGATAAATCGGGCGGACCGCCGCCGGGTGGGGCGCCGCCGCCGGGCAGGGCGCCGCCGGGCGGGCGGGTGACTGGCGGGGCGGTGACCGGGACCGGGGCGGAGAGCGGACCGATCGCGTTGACGGTTTGCAGGGCGGCCACGGCATACCAGCCGCCGTGCGCGGGAGTGGTGTCCGCGTAGGGGCCGTGCGGGACGGCCAGGACGTCGCCGCCGCCGTGGTCCACCACCTCGAAGGGGCCCTCGCGGGAGGCGGAGCGGTGCACCGCATAGCCGATCGCGCCGGGAACCGGGGACCAGGACACGGTTACCTGGCCCCGGCCGGCCACCGCCGACACGCCGTCGGGGGCCGGGAGGTCGGCGGCGACCGAGGTGCCGGGGGTGCGGTCCTGGGCGCCGCCCCCGCCCATCAACTGGGCCCAGCGCTGCCGGGCCTGCTCCTCGATCGTCATCGGCGGCTCCCATCCGGCGGAGAGAGCGGCAACCCGGGCGGCGGGGAGAGCGGCAACCCGGGCGGCGGGGAGAGCGGCAACCCGGGCGGCGGGGAGAGCGGCAACCCGGGCGGCGGGAAGAGCAGCAACCCGGGCGGCGACACGGGCGGCGTCATCGGCTTCCGCCGCCGACCTGGGGGAGGGGCTGGCCGGCGGGCACGTTGAAGGTCTCCTGGGCCAGCAGCGGGCGGATCACGCGTTCGAACTGAGGAGTCACGAAGGCGCGGCGCAGCACGTCGTGGGACAGGACGTTGCCGAGGGCGCCCATGGTCATGGCCTGATCCAGGGACAGGTATCGCTTGGCCACGGTGCCGGAGCGCACGGCGATCGCGTCGTAGAAGCCACCCTTGCCGTACGCGTCGAAATGGGTCTTGAGTTTGGCGAGGTTGTCGATCGCGGCCTGGGGTGCGTAGGGGAGGGCGAGGAACGCGGCGTGCGGGGTGACCACGCCGTCGCCGTAGACGGCGGGCGGCCCGGGCGGGCGGCAGGTGCCGAAGCCGGCGTCGTACTTGCCGCCCTGCACGTCGGAGGGGTAGCCGTCGGTGTCCATGCCCATCGCGTCGACGCCCCACGCGGAGTAACCGCCGAACGGGTTCGATGCCGGAGAGAATCCCCAGTAGCCGTACTTGGCGTCGTGGAGACCGTGCTCGATCTGTGCGGCGACGGTGGCCGGGTGGTTGCGGCCCCAGCTGGCCGGGCCCCAGGTCTCCTCGGGGACGAACAGGTCGGGCATGAGCGCCTCGAACATGTCGCCGCCCCAGCTGGGCACGAAGGTGATGCCCCGGTAGCGGTAGGAGCCCTCGTAGACGGGCACGCCGAGGTGGGTGGTGGGGAAGCCGTGCGGTTCCCTCTCCTGCCACGAGTAGTCGCAGGTGTCGGGCAGGGTGCGCATGGTGGTGAAGTACGCGGCCGGCGGGATCTGGCCGGCGCCGATGCCCAGGTAGGTGGCGATCCGCGGCTCGGTGACGGTGATGTCGTAGTGGTTGCAGGTGAACCAGACGCCGTCGCGGGGCAGTGAGCAGCCGGGTGGCGGGGTGTCCCAGAAGCCGCCGGCGATCAGGCCCTTGGTGCCGGCCGCGGTGGTGGCGTCCGGGTTGTAGTAGAAGCCGAAGTTCATCGCGCGCAGGATGCGGTCGGCCTTGCCGCGCAGGGACGGTAGCGCGCCCTCGACCACGCGGAGTGAGGCGGCCAGCCAGCCGTTGTCGACGCTGGACAGGAAGGGCGTGATCGTGGAACCGTCGTCGGGCCAGGTGGTCAGGACCGCCCCGGTGTGCGGGTCATACCAGTTGTAGTACATGCCCGACTTTTCGTGCTTTTTCAGTGCGGATAGCGTGGTGAGGGTCTTGTCGACGCGCGCGACGGCCTCGCGCGACGAGATCAGCCCCAGGGACTGGGCCACGACGGCCGACCAGAGATAGCCGCCGATATTGGTCGGGGACGTATAGGCCGATTTGACGGATAGATCGCCGGAGATGTTGTCGGCTACCAGGCCCGTGGACGGGTCGGCCATGGCGGTCAGCGAACGCCACGTGTCCCTAGCGTACGCAAGCAACGGATGTTGACCTGCCGCGGTCATGAATCCCAGGACCAGGGCGGCGGGCAGGAGGGTGGCCAGGAGGCGTCGTAGCACGGGAACATCCCCTCACTTGAGACCGGTCGTGGCGATGCCGCGCAGGAACTGCCGCTGCAGCACCAGGAAGACGATCAGCACCGGCAGCACGACCACCACGGCGCCGGCCAGCAGCAGCCCGAAGTAGATGCGGTTCTGCCCGATGCTGTAGAGCGCCAGCGCGACCGGCAGCGTGTACTTGTCGTCGGTGGTGGCCACCACGAGCGGCCACAGGAAGTTGTTCCACGAGGCCAGGAACGTCAGGATGCCCAGCGTCGCGAGGGCCGGCCGGCACAGCGGCAGCACGATCCGCCAGAAGATCCGCCACTCGCCGGCGCCGTCGACCCGGGCCGCCTCGATGAGATCGTCGGGGACGGACAGCAGGAACTGCCGCATCAGGAACACGCCGAACGGTCCGGCGAGGAACGGCAGGACCAGGCCGGCGTACGAGTTGGCCAGCCCCAGGTTCGAGACGAGCACGAACTGCGGCACGAACAGGACCATGCCGGGCACCATCAGCATGCCCAGGACGATCAGGAACAGCGCCTTGCGGCCAGGGAAGTTCAGCTTCGCGAGGGCGTATCCCAGGAGCGAGCAGAACAGCAGGTTCCCGGCCGTGACCAGCACCGCCACGATCACCGAGTTGAGGAAGTAGCGCGGGAAGTCGAGCCGGGCGAACAGGTCGTGGTAGTGCGCCGGCGTCCAGTGGCTCGGCCACCAGGTCGGCGGCACCGAGCGGATCTCGCTCTCCGGTTTGAACGAGGACAGCAGCATCCACAGGAACGGTCCGACGACGACCGCCAGGCCACCAAACAGCACGAAATAGAGGACAGATCGGCCAACAATGTCGCGTCTAGTCAGCATCGCGCGCTCCCAGGAGCCGGAACTGGAGGGCCGACAGCGCGACTATGGCGATGAACAGAACGTAGGCGGCCGCCGACGCGTACCCGTAATTGCCGAAACCGAATTGGTGGTAGATGTGGTACGAGACCGACAGCGTCGACGACAACGGCCCGCCCTGCGTCATGACGAGCGGCTCCTCGAACAGTTGCAGATAGCCGATCCCGGTGATGACCGCCCCGAACAGCAGCGCCGGCCGCATCAACGGCAGCGTCACCCGGCGGAACTGCTGCCATCGCCCCGCGCCGTCCAGCGTCGCCGCCTCGTACAGGTCAAGCGGAATACCCTGCAGCGCGGCCAGGAAAATCACCATGAGCGACCCGAAATTCCGCCAGGTCGCCATCACGATGATCGATCCCAGTGAGGTGTGCGGGTCCTGCAGCCAGGCCGGCCCCTGAATGCCCACCTGGGCGAGGAGATTGTTGACCAGCCCGGCGTCCGGGTCGAGCAGGAACCGCCACACCACCGCGATCGCCACGATGCTGGTCACCACCGGCAGATAGAACCCGACCCGGAACAGCCCGCGCAGCCGGATCAGCCCGGAATTGACGGCGTTCGCGGCGGCGAGCGCGGCCAGAATCGTCAGCGGCACCCCGACGACCACGAAGATCGCCGTGTTCACCGCGGCCCGCCGGAACAGCGCATCCTCGAACAGCCGGGTGTAATTGTTCAGGCCGACGAAATTGACCGCGAACGGGTGCCGCAGATCGGTCGAGCGCATGTCGGTGACGCTCATCAGCAGCGACGCCACCACCGGCAGCAGCGCGAACACGACGAACAACAGCGTGAACGGCGCCGCGAACGACCACCCGGTCACCGCCCGCCGCCACTTGCGGGCGCCCGGCCGGGCCTCGGCGGACGCGTGCCGCGCGCCCGCCCGGACCGCCTGCTGCACGGCCATGTCAGAGCCCGGTGCCGATGGCGTCGGCCTGCTGCTGCACCTTCTTCAGCGCGGCCGCCGGATCCTCGCCGCCGATGCAGACCTTCTCCACCTCGGTGTCCAGCACCGCGGAGACCTGCTCCCAGGTCGGGTACGGCGGCGGGGCCTTCGCCGATTTCAGCTGCTCGCCGAAGACCTGAAGGAGTTTGTCGCCGGTCAATGCCGGATCGGTCCACGCCGACTGCACGGCCGGCAGGTCGGAGACGGTCTGATACCACTTCACCTGAACCTCAGGTTTGCTCAGCCAGGCCAGGAACTTCCATGCGGCGTCCCGGTTCTTCGCGTCCTTGAAGACGGCGATGTTGCCGCCGCCGATGAACGAGGTGGACGATTTGCCGGCCGGCATCGGCGCCACCGCGAGGTTCTTGCCGCCGGGAGGAAACCCGCCAAGCCCGGAAGCACTGGGTCCTTTGACGGATTCGTACCCGGCGGGGGAGTCCGTAGTATCCGCGTCATGATCGTGCAATGGGGGATCAAGGGTTTGTGGCTACCCGACGACGCTTCGGCTGAGCGGATCATCGACTCGCACGTGGGAATCGTCTGCAACTGGTGGAGCGATACCAGATCGATTTCCCAGGCGGACAAGTCGAAGAAGCTCACTCCGGCCGCCCTCGACATGCACGTCAACCACTTCAGCTCCCGCGATCCGCTGACCGGCCGGCCGTTCTCGGAGGTCACGCCGTTCATCTCGATCGCCTGCGGGACGATCTCGCGCGACATGGCGGCCAGGACGAACGAAGTACATCCGGCATTGGAGACCGCCCTTCTCTACGGCACCCGCTTCGGCAAGCAGAACGTCGGGTACCTCTACTGGTGCTGGGTGATCGTCGGCCCCCGGGCCGCAGTCGAGGTGGAGGGCGTCGCCGAGGAGGTGCGCGATCTCAACACGTACCGGGCCTACTCGGCGTTCCAGAACGAGGGCGAGGTAACCGCCAAAGTGGTGATTCCGGTGAACCACATCCAGCGGTGCGAGAAGTGGGTGTGGGACCGGGCCGCCAAGGATTTCCGGCGGAGCTGGACTCACCAGAACCCCGCGTTCACCCCGCCGGAGACGCTGAGTAACGTCCGGGAGCTGATCTGAGATGTCGGCGGCACACCTCGACGCACTCCAGCTCTCCGCCGACCGCATCGGCACGATGACGGACTTCTACGAGTCCTACGCCAACCTGGCCCGCCGGCGCGGGGAGACCGATTCCGGTCGACAGGCCGGTCTGATCGAGGCGGCCTCGGCGCTGCGTTCCGCCGGCCAATGGGCGATGATCCTCGATTCGGCGCGAGCCGTGGAGCTGTTGATCCGCTCGGCCCGGATCTGGGATCAGCTCGGCCATGGCTTCGGCACCTACCTGCTGGCCGCGCTCCGGCCGCGTGATCTGCGGCCGGGAACCCGGACGCTGCGGCGTGACCAGCTGATCCGGGTGCTGGCCGGACGCCCGTTGCCCGACGCGGAGAACAGCGCGACCACCTCGTCCCCGCTGCTGCACCCGCAGCAACAGGCCTACCTGTTGCTCGCTCTGGCCGGCGACCAGGATTCCGCGGCGATCCGGGAGTACGCACAGGGCTCGGCCCACCGCCTCGGGGTCGTTCCGATCGGCGCGCTCGGGATGCCGCTGCGGATCTACTGGGACGTAGCGCTGCACCTGATGGCCGGCGACGACACCGGGCTCGAGGTCGTCGCGCGGCACCTCGACGCGATGGCGGCCTCGTACGCGACCGCGATCAACTCGGCGATGGCGAACGAGTACCTGTGGTTCAACGCCGCCTCGCCGGTCGAGGTCGGCGACGTGGACATAGTCGCCATCGCGGCGCTGGCCGCCCGCCGGTTCGGAACGACCTCCCTGCGTGCCGCGTTGCTCGACCGGGCCGGGAGGGAGGACCCGCTGACCCGGGTGCCGCTGGAACTGGCCGTCGAGGTGGCCGAGTACGTGACCGGCTAGGCGTACGTGTCGGGAATCAGGTCGCCGATCTGGTCCTCCACGTCGATTCCGTAACGGACCGCCAGCAGACCGATGGCGAAGCCCGCGGTGTCGCGCAGACCCTTGAGCTGGAAGTACGCCCGGGGCCGGAGCACCCGGACCCGTTCCGGATCGGACGGATCGATTAGCGCCTGAGCATCGGCCTCGCCGATCTGCGCCGCGCTGAGGAAGTCCCGGCACGCGGCTCGGATCGGCCGCAGAAGCTCGGCGATCGTCTCCGGCAGCTCGCCGGTCGTCAACAGCTCGTTCAGGCGCTGCCGGATCTGTGCGACCGACCCGATCAGGTCGTCGGTCACCTCCCGATCCGGGCTCTCGTACAGGGCGCGGCGATCCTCCAGGAACGCGATCAGCCCGCGGACCGTGGCCCGCTCCTGGTCGGACGGTGTCAGCGTGCGACCGAAAACCGGGGTGTCGAATCCGTTGAGCCGAGCCACGATCGTCGAGTAGCGCACGGTCTCCTCCGGGAGGCTCAGCCGAACAGGGCGATGAGGGTCAGTACGATGCCCAGCACGCTGAGCGTTACCGCGGTCAGCGCGAGAATGGGCCGCGAGTCCGTGCCGGGCAAAGCAGCGCCGAGGATGCGGACGGGTGCGTCCCGGCCCGTACGCCGCCACCGCAGCCCCGCCGCGTCCGTGAAATCGATGGTGAGCGCCAGGTCCTGAATGGTCGTCCCGCCGCCGACCGGGACGGGCTGATCGGCAACCAGATCAAGGACCGGATGGCCGACGAGCCCGTCATGTTCCGTGCCGCCGCGCACGGTGTCCCGTGACGGGGTGGCGACCTCGGCCGAGAGCTGGAAGATCGGCGCCGAGCTGTGGTTGGCCACCTCGTACCGCACGCTGCTGAGCATCTCGGCCGGAGCGCGGAACTCCACCACCCGGCCGAAGATCAGACGAGCCTGGGCGGCGTCGGCGTCGGCCTTCTCCTCCCGGCGGATCCGGACCTCATGCAGGTACAGCAGGGCCGTGAACCAGAGCGCGATGAGGGACACGAGCAGGGCCCCGACGGTGCCGAGGCCCTGCATCCAATCGGTGACTTTCGGCGCTTCCGCAGCGAACACCTCAACAGGCTACGGGTGCCGTTCAAACGGCAGCATGTGCCGCACCCGATGGAGCCGCCGATCGAGACAATGCATACCGGGGACACGATCGCCGACTGGTACGCGGCCCGGCTGAGCGGCGGCTCGCCACCGCACGACTTCGCCCGCGACGCCCTCCCGGCCGCGCTGCAACCGGATCTCCCGGGTGGTGGATCTCGGGTGTGGCGAGGGGATCGTCACGCGTGCGACCGGGTCACCGCCGGGCGGTCGCTGAACAACGGCGCGGGCCGGGTGAGCCGCCGGGTCGTCGGGGACTACCTCGCTGAGGGCTTCTGGCGGTCGGCGAATCCTTCCGGCGTACGGCGGGCCGGCAACCACCGTCGCACGCTGTCGGCATATCTGATGGTGCTGGCCGAGCACGGTTTCGTGATCGAGCTGGTCGCCGAGCCGCCACCGGGCCGGCGCCTGGCCGAGCGGCAGCCGCGGGTGGGGCTGCCCCCGTTCCTGGCGGTCCGCGCTGAGCTAGCGGACCGGTAGTCCGGGGGTCTTGGGCTGGGCCCGCCCGGCGGCCGGGGTCGGGGCCGGTGTGGCACCCAGGCCGTCCCGCGCAGCGGGGACCTGTCCCCACCGTACGATCTCGGGAATTTGATCTAGAACTTGTTGGAGTGACTCGGGGGCCGCGGGCAGCAGCGGCAGGCGGACCTGCGGAGTCGGGATGCGGCCGTCGGCGTGCAGCACGGCCTTGATCACCGTGGGGTTGGGCTCGGCGAACAGGGCGGCGGAGAGGCCGGCCAGGCGCTGCCCGAGCGGGCGCGCGACGGGGAGGTCGCCGGTCCGCCAGGCGGTGACCAGTCGGGCGTAGGCGGCGGTCCCGACGTGCGCGGAGGCCAGGATGCCGCCGTGTGCGCCCAGCGCCAGCAGCGGGGCGAGCAGCACGTCGTCGCCGGCCAGGACGGTGAAGCCGGTGGGTGGGGCGGCGAGGAACGCGACCACGCCGGGGTCGATGACGCCGGGGGCGAACTTGATGCCGGTGATGTTCGGGGTGGCGGCCAGGCGGTGCAGGGCGGCAGCGGTGAGCGGCTGGGCGGTGCGGTACGGGACGTGGTAGACGACCAGCGGCACCGGGGACTGGGCGGCCAACGCCTGCAGGTGGGCGATCGCGCCCTCCTCGCCGGGGCGCAGGAACGGCGGGACGAGGCTGAGCGCGGCGGTCACCGCGGGCCGGTCGGCGAGCACGCGCAGCTGGTCGGGGTCGTTGGCGCCGACGATCAGCGGGGCCTGGTGCTCGCGGCAGACGGCGGCCAGCAGGTCGAGCACGTCGCGGCGCTCGTCGGCGGTCAGCGACGACGGCTCGCCGGTGGTGCCCAGCGCGACCAGGCCGGTGGCGCCGTCGGCGAGCAGGTCGTGGGCGAGGGCCTCCAGGGCCGGCCAGGCCACCGTGCCGTCGGTGTCGAACGGGGTGATGACGGGGACGTAGAGCATGCGTCTCAACCTGCCGGGGACGATGGGTTAGGTCCAGTTAGTTTTGCTCCGGCTCACCTGAGCACCGCTAAACAGAGCCGTTTTTGCCTCGGTGGGGCGGTTGGCGGGAAAGACTGTCGGTGTCCCCTAACCGTCCGGGAGCGTCGATGGTCGCCGGTGAGAGCGGGCCGCTGCTGCTGCGGCCGATGCTGGCCGTGGGTGATCGGCTGCGCACCGGCATGCGGCTCGCTTTCCTGGTCGTCGTGCTGCTCGTGCCGGGCGGGGTCGCCACGACCATGTATACGGTCGCACGCGGCGGGCAGATCGGCTTCTCGAGCGCCGAGCGGCGCGGCGCCGACGCGGTCGTGCCGATGCTCACCGCGCTCGCCGGCACGGTCGCCGGGCAGACGCCCGACCTGGGCGCGGTGCGGGCCGGCGCGGCGACGCTCGGGCTCGGCGACCTGGCCGGCCGGCTGCCGGCGCCGGGCGACGGGGGCGCGGCCGCCCGGCTCGCGCTGGCGCAGGCCCTGGCGGGGCTGATCGGGGAGGCGGGCAACGCGTCCAAACTGATCCTCGACCCGGACCTGGACTCGTTCTACATCATGGACGCGGCGATCGTGCAGCTGCCCAAGGCGCTGGTCGCGGCGATGCAGTCGGCCGTCCCCGGCCCGCAGGTGGCCGAGCGGGCGGTGACCGCCGGCAACCTGAGCGCGGCGGCCGACGCGCTCGGCGCCGACGTGCGGACCGCGGCGCAGAACACCGCGATGGACGGCCTGGCCGGCCGGCTCACCAGCGTCGCCGCGGTGCAGGACGCGGCGAAGGCCGCCGCCAAGGTCGTCACCGACGACCTGGCCAGGGCGACCGCCGCCGACCCGGCCGCGACCGGGCAGGCCGCGCGGGCCGCCGTCGCGCCGCTGATCGGGGTGCTCGGCGACCTGCTCGACACGCGGCTCGACGGCTACCGGCGGGAACGGACCGTGGTGCTGGTCATCGCGGTCGGCGGGTTCCTGCTGGCCGGCTGGTTCGCGGTGGCCACCGTCCGGCGCACCACCGCCGACGTGCGCAGCACCGTACGGGCGGTGACCGCGATCGCCGAGGGCGACCTCGCCGACAAGCCGCTGCCCGGCGGCCGCGACGAGATGGGCGACATCGGGCGGGCCCTCGCCGTCGCCCGCGACCGCCTGCAGGAGCAGGACCGGGCGATCCGCGACGCGCAGGCCGCCAAGGAGCAGCAGCTGCGCTCCAGCTTCCTGCACCAGCGGCAGGTCGAGGCGCAGTTCCGCAAGCGCACCCAGACCGTGATCGACGAGTCGACCGGGTTGATCGCCGAGGAGCTGCGGCGGGTCACCGACCAGGTCGGGCACGTACGCGACGCCGCCGACATCATCGACGCGAGCATCACCACCACGGACGCGGCCACCGCGGCGGTCGTCGAGCAGGCCCGCCAGGCCGAACGGGTGATCACCTCGCTCGAGCTGAGCCTGCGCCGGGTGGCCGACACCGCCGCGATGGTCACCGGGATCGCCGGGCAGACCAAGCTGCTCGCGCTGAACGCCACGATCGAGGCGGCCCGGGCCGGGGACCTGGGCGAGGGCTTCACGGTGGTCGCCGACGAGGTGAAGGAGCTGGCCACCAACACCGCCCGCTCCACCGAGCAGATCACCGAGACGATCGCCGACCTGGAACGCGAGACCGCCGAGATGGCCCGCACGATCACCACCATGATCGAGGGCATCGCCAGCGTCGGCGAGGCGGCCAACTCGCTGCGCGCGGTCACCGCCGACCAGGACAGCCTGGTCGACGAGCTGTCCGGGCAGATGGCCGACACGCTGAGCCGGGTCGAGCAGATGTCCGGCCTGGCCGCCGCGCTGGAGCGCCGCGAACACGAGCGCGTCTCCGCCGGCGGCACCGCGAAGCTGTCCGTGGCGGGCCGGCCGGCCGTCCCGGTCACCATGATCAATATCAGCGCGGGCGGCCTGCGCTGCACCGTCCCGCCCGGCATGACGCTGCGCGAGGGCGACACGGTCACGGCCGAGATCGCGCACGGCCGCGAGAGCGTGTCGGTGCACGCCACGGTGGTCAACAGCGCCGCGGGCGAAGCGGGCGAGGAACCGGAGGTCGGCCTGCAGTTCCTGGTCACCGACGACGCCCTCGCCGGGCGGTTGGCGTCGTTCGTGCAGGGCGCCCTGAACACTACCGCCGTTTAGTCTGCAAGAGATGTTGCGCAACAGCTCTTGCGTAACCATGATGGGGGCATGAGCCAGGAAGAAGTCCGTCAGGTCACCGAGTCGAAGGTCCTCGCCGCGCTCGCCCACCCGCTGCGGCGCCGGCTCATGGACGTGCTGAAGGTGGACGGCCCGTCCACACCGAGCATGCTGGCCGAGCGCACCGGGCAGGCCGTCGCCAACGTCAGCCACCACATGAAGGTGCTGGCCGGCTGCGATCTGGTCACCGAGGCCCCGGAACTGGCCCGCGACCGGCGGGAACGCTGGTGGCGGCTGGTCGCGCCGGGGGTGCGGTGGACGACCGCCGACTTCGACGACGACCCGGCGGCCCAGGCGGTGGCGAGCGCCGCGGCGGCCCTCAACCTCGACCGGCAGGTCGGCCTGGTGCGGGCCTGGCACGCCGTCCGCGAGTCCGAGAAGCAGACCTGGGGCGACACGCCGTTCGCCACCGACCACTGGCTGCGGCTGACCCCGCAGGAGCTGAGCGAGTTCGAGGAGCACCTGCTCGAGCTGGTCGGGCGCTGGAAGGACCGGGCCACACCGGACGACGGCCGGCGCCGCGACCCGGTGTTCTTCTTCGCCCACGCCGTGCCCGCCCAGCCGTGAACCGGGGCTTCCGGTTGCTGTGGGCGGCCGAGGCGAGCAGCAAACTGGGCAGCAGCGTCACCAACGTGGCCTTGCCGCTGATCGCGGTGACCACCCTGGACGCCACCGCGTTCCAGGCCACCCTGCTGTACGCGGCGACCTGGCTGCCCTGGCTGCTGATCGGCCTGCCGGCCGGCGCCTGGGTGGACCGGGCCCGCCGCCGGCCCGTCATGATCGCCTGCGACCTGGTGTCGGTGCTGTTGTTCCTCAGCGTTCCGGCGGCCGCCTGGCTGGGGGTGCTGAGCATCGGGCAGCTGCTCGCGGTCGCCGTCGCGGCCGGCACGGTGGCGGTGTTCTTCCAGACCGCCAGCCAGGCGTACCTGCCGTCCCTGCTGGCCGCGGGCGACCTGCCGCGCGGCAACGCGATGCTGCACGGCACCGAGTCCACCATGCAGGTCGCCGGCCCCGGCGCGGCCGGCCTGATCATCCAGCTGGCCGGCGCGACCAGCGCGGTGCTGGCCGACGCGGTCAGCTTCGCCGTCTCCGCGCTGTGCATCTGGTCGATCCCCGATCGGGAACCCCGCCCGGCCCGCACCCCGGCCCGGCTGCGCCGCGACGTCGTGGAGGGCGTCCGGTTCGTGGCTGGCGACCCCTACCTTCGGGTGCTGACCGTCTACGGCGCGGCCAGCAACGTCGGCCTGATCGGCTACCAGTCGCTGCTGGTGGTCTTCCTGGTGCGCGAGGTGGGGATCGGCGGCGGCACGGTCGGCCTGCTGATCGCCGCGATCAGCTGCGGCGGCGTGCTCGGCGCCGCGCTGGCCACCCCGCTGGCCCGCCGCGCCGGCACCGCCCGGGCGATGCTGCTGTGCGAGCTCGGCGCGACCCCGTTCGGGCTGCTCATCCCGCTGACCCGGCCCGGCGCCGGGCTGCTTTTCCTGGTCGCCGGCGGCTTGGTCATCGGCGCGGGCGTGGTGGCCGGCAACGTCGTGAAGGCCGCCTTCCGCCAGCAGTACACGCCCCCGCGGCTGCTCGGCCGGGTCCTGGTCAGCATGCAGTTCCTCAACCTCGGCGCGATCCCGCTGGGCGCGCTGATCGCGGGCGGCCTCGCCACCGCGATCGGCATCCGGGCGGCGATGTGGTGCATGACCGGCGGGCTGGCGCTGACCGGCCTGCTCCTGCTGATCGGCCCCCTGAAGAGCCGGCGCGACCTGCCCGAAATTCCCATATCGTACGGTGGGGACAGGTCCCCGGTGCGGCGGCGGCCTGGCTGCGACACCGGCTCCGACCCCGGCCGCCGGGCGGGCCCGCGTTGATAGCGTGCCCGGTCATGGAGTCACGGACCATCCGGGCCGCAACCGCGGCCCTGCACGTCGGCATGACCGGTCACGGCCCGGACGTCGTCGTCCTCACCGGCGGCCCCGGATGCGTGCAGTACCTGGAACGCGACGACCTCGCCCCGCGCGGACACCGCGCCTGGTATCCCGAACCGCGGGGCGTCGGCCGCTCGGGCGGCGGCCCGCACACCATGGAGCAGGCGATCGCCGACCTCGAAACCGTCCGGGCGGCGGCCGGCGTCGGCTCCTGGCTCGTGGTCGGCCACTCCTGGGGCTGCGACCTGGGCCTGCGCTACGCGGTCGAACACCCGGAAGCGGTGACCGCCCTGGTCGGCGTCGCCGGCCGCGGCCCCCAGCGCGACCGCACGTGGTCCGAGGCCTACGAGGCCGGCCGGCCCACCGAGCCGAAAGTCGAGATCGACTGGGTGCCGGCGGTGCACGCGGCCCTCGGCGCCTCGTTCACCGAGTGGACCCAACGGCCGGACCTGTGGCGCGGCCTGGCCACCTGCGAGGTGCCGATGCACTTCCTCGCGGCCGGCGACGACATCCGCCCGTCGTGGCCGGTCGAGCAGGTCGCCGCCCTGGTCCCGCACGGCCGGTTCTCGACGGTGCCCGGCGTTCCGCACGACTTCTGGTTCACCCACCCCGAGGTGTGGACGGAGACCATCACGTACGCCTGCACCGCTTTTCAATAGAGGAAGGGTAGTGCCGGGAGATCGTTCCCGCCCTTCGACCTGCCGAGCAGCCAGGCCAGCAACGACGCCTGCTCGGCGCGGACGACGAGTGCGCCCTCGTGCCCGCCCAGACGATATCCGGCCCCGGTGTCCGAGGCGATCAGGTACAGGGACGGAACTCCCGTACGGCCGGCGAAGGCCGCGATCACGTCGGCGAGGAACCCCGCGACGAAGTCAGCGGGCCAATCGCGCGGCTGATAGCCGGCCCGAAGGTCGACATGGTGGACGAGGACCTCGGTCAGCCGGGCGTCCGCGGCCCGGTACGCCGGCCGCTGCTTGCCTGAGGTCCACCGCAGAAGCCGCGACCACGCCTCGCCCGGCATCGCCGCGTACGCGTCGGCGAAGCGGGACGCGCTGGCGCGGACGTCGGCCGTCAGCGCGGTCGCCGGGCGGCCGCTGCCCGCCTCGATCTCCTCCGCACGGGCCCGCACGCTCGGGTACTCCGGCGTTTCGAGGCCGGTCCTCGCCCAGGTCAGCATCCGCGTGCCGCCGTCCGCGTTGCGGGCGACATGGGTCAGCACATGCCCGCGGGACCAGCCGGGCAGCAGCGAAGGTTGCCGTACGCCGGCGTCGTCGAAGTCCGCCGCCGTTTCCAGCAACTGCTCGGTCGCCGCCATGATCTTGCTGAGGAGCAGCCCGGGGTCGAAGTCCATGTCTAGTGGTCGCGGCCGGCGCTGACGAGACCGGCCTCGTAGGCGAAGACCACGGCCTGGACCCGGTCGCGCAGGCCCAGCTTGGCCAGGACCCGGGCGACGTGGGTCTTGACGGTGGCCGCCGAGAGGAAGAGCCGGTCGGCGATCTCCGCGTTGTTGCAGCCGTTCGCCACCAGCCGCAGCACCTCGCGTTCCCGGGCGGTGAGCCGCTCCAGCAGGCCGGGCGACGGCACCTCGGCCTCGTCGCGCAGCGCGTACCGCTCCACCAGGCGGCGAGTGATCTTCGGGGCGAGCAGGGCGTCGCCGGCCCGGATCGTGCGTACGGCGGCGACGAGCTGCTCCGGGGCCACGTCCTTGAGCAGGAAGCCGCTGGCGCCGGCCCGCAGCGCGGCGTAGACGTACTCGTCGAGGTCGAACATGGTCAGCACGAGCACGCAGTACGGCGCGGTCCCGTCGCCGAGCAGCTCGCGGGTGGCGGCCAGGCCGTCCAGCTCGGGCATCCGGATGTCCATGAGCACGACGTCCGGCACGGTACGCCGGACGGCGGCCACCGCCTCGACGCCGGTGGCCGCCTCGGCGACCACCTCGATCCCGGCGGCGCCGAGGATCATCCGGAACCCGGTCCGCACCAGCCGGTGGTCGTCGGCGATCACGACCCGTACCCCCTCGCCGGTCATGACGCCGCCAGCGGAAGAGTCGCCCGCACCTGGAAGCCCCCGGTGAGCCGCCGTTCGGCGGCGAACGTGCCGCCGTGCAACACGACCCGCTCGCGGAGACCGGCGAGCCCGTATCCCGCGCCGGCCGCGCCGCCCGGCCCCGGCCCGGTGTCGGTCACCTCGATGCGTACCTGGTGCGGCTGGTACTCCACCGTCACCGCGGCCTCGGCACCGGCCGCGTGTTTCACCGCGTTGGTGAGGGCCTCCTGCGCCACCCGGTAGGCGGTCAGGCCGATGCCGGCCGACACGGTGCGCGGCTCGCCGATCACCCGGTAGTCGACGCGGACGCCGGCGTCGCGGACCCGCTCGACCAGCTCGGGCACGGAGCCGAGTCCCGGCTGCGGGCGCAGCCGCGCCGCCATGTCGTCGTCGCCGAGCACGCCGAGGGCGTCGCGCAGGTCGGCGAGCGCGGTGCGGCCGGTGGCCTCCACGGCCAGCATCGCCTCCTCGGCCTCGCCGGGCGACGTGCCGAGGACCATCCGGGCCGCCCCGGCCTGGATGACCATCATCCCCACGTGGTGGGTCACCACGTCGTGCAGCTCGCGGGCGATGCGGGCGCGTTCCTCGCCGACCGCGGCCCGGGTCGCCTCGGCCTCCTCCCGTGCACGACGCTCGTTCGCCCGCGTGGCGCGGCGCCGCCGGACCCGGATGCCGGTGGCGGCCACCGCGATCGGCACGAGCGCGAGCAAGCCGACGTACGCGCCGGGCAGGTCGGGCAGCGCGGCATGCTGGAAGAGCACGACGAGCAGGCCCGCGGCCACCGGCAGGGAGGCCAGCGTCGCCCGCCGGCGGGGGCTGTACGCGGCGGCGCTGTAGATCGCGGTGCCGAGCGCGAGGCAGCCGGCGAAGACCAGGTCCGGGTTCGTGCCCAGCAGCAGCGCCGTCGTCACGGTGACCGACCAGAGCACGGTCAGCGGGTAGCGGCGGCGCAGCGCCAGCGGCAGCATGGCCGCTGCCGCCAGCAGCACGACGACCGGCCCGGCCGCGATCATGTGGGCCGGCCGCATGATCGCGACCGGCCCGCCCCCGATCATGTGGCCCCCGGCCGGCGGCCGGGAGACGCCCTGACGCGCATAGTGCAGGCCGGTCAGGGCCAGCCCGGCCGCCCATGCCGCGTCCAGCAGCGCATCGCGCCGGCTGAGCCGGTCACGCCCGTCACTCATCCGGTCATTGTGGCCCGGCCGCCCGGCCCGGCGCGTCCGCCGGCGGACTACGCCGCGAGGATGACGAGCTCACCTCGCGCCGCCGACGTGCCCGGACCGGCCGCCTGCCTACCGTCGGGCCGACGAGCGGAAGGAGCGCGAAGTGATCGAGTTGGATGGTGTGTGCCGCCGATACGGCGCCGGGCCCCCGGCCCTGGACGACGTGACGCTGCGCCTGGCGCGCGGCGAGACCCTGGCCGTGATCGGCCCGTCGGGCAGCGGTAAGTCGACCCTGCTCAACCTGCTTGCCGGGCTGGACCGGCCGGACGAGGGGACGGTCACGGTCGACGGTCTCCGGGTGGACCGCCTGTCCGAGGCGGCGTCCGCGCGCTACCGGCGGTCGCGGGTCGGCCTGGTGTTCCAGTTCTTCAACCTGCTCGACGACCTGACCGTCGCGGACAACGTGGCGCTGCCCGCGACCCTCGCCGGCACGGCCCGGGCGGCGGCGCGGCACCGGGCGGAGGACCTGCTCGAGCGGCTGGGCATCGGGCGGCTCGCCCGCTCGTACCCGGGACGGCTGTCCGGCGGCGAGCGGCAGCGGGTGGGCGTGGCGCGGGCGCTGGTGAACCGGCCCCCGCTGCTGCTGGCCGACGAGCCGACCGGCGCGCTGGACAGCGCCGCGGCCGCCGACGTGTGCGAGCTGTTCGCCGAACTGCACGCGGAGGGCCAGACCATCGTGCTGGTCACCCACGATCGGGCGCTGGCCGGTACGCTCGCCACCCGTACGGTCGGGCTGCTCGACGGCCGGACGGTCACGCCGGAGGTGGCGCGGTGAGCGGGCTCGGGCGGGTGGTGCGCGCGGGCGTGCGCCGGCGCCGCCTGACGACGGTCGCCGTCGGCCTGGCGGTGCTGATGGCGGTGACCGCGGCCGTCCTGGGCGCATCGCTGCTGGTGGCCTCGGCGGCCCCGTTCGACCGGGCGTTCGCGGGCCAGCACGGCGCCCATCTGACGGCGCAGTTCGACGCGGCGAAGCTCAGCCCGGCCCAGGCGGCCGGGACGGCACGGGTGGCCGGGGTCACCGCGGCGGCCGGCCCGTTCCCGGTGGTCCTGGCGACGCCCCCGGATGCGGCGCCGCTCACCCTGGTCGGGCGGGCCGGCCCGGGCGGCGCCGTCGACGACGTGGCGCTCACCGACGGCCGGTGGCCGGCCGGACCCGGCGAAATCGTCCTCGGCGCCGACGCGCCCTACACCCGGACGGGCGGCGTCCTGCGGTTTCCCGGGTTGCCCGGCTCGCCCGCGTTCACCGTGGTGGGCCATGCCCGGTCGGTCAGCCGTACCGCCGACTCCTGGGTCACGCCGGCCGCGCTCACCGCGCCCACGGGCTACCAGATGCTGTACCGGTTCGTGGACGCCGGCACCGACACCCGGGTCGACGCCGCCCGCGGCCGTATCGCCGCCGCGGTCCCGGCGGGCGCGCTCACCGGCGCCCGGTCCTGGCTCGTGGTCCGGCAGGACGCCGACCGCAACACCGGAATCTTCGTGCCGTTCCTGACCGCCTTCGGCCTCCTCGCGCTGGTGATGGCGGTGCTCATCATCGGCACCGTGGTGACCGGGGCGATCGGCGCGAACATCCGGCGCATCGGCGTGCTCAAAGCCCTCGGGTGTACGCCTGTCCAGGTCACCCGGGCGTACGCCGGTCAGGCCCTGATCCCCGCCACGGCCGGTGCCGGGCTCGGCGTCGTCGCCGGCAACGCCCTCGCCGTGCCGGTCCTCGCCGAGACGAACTCGGTCTACGGCACGGCCTCCTCGGGTGTGGCGCCCGGGACCGACCTGCTCGTGGTGGCGGGCGTGCTGGCCGTCGTCGCGGTCGCGGCGATCGCGAGCGCGTGGCGGGCCGGCCACCTGCGTACGGTGCAAGCCCTGGCCGTCGGGCAGCGCCCGGTCTCCCGGCACGGGCGGGCCGCCGCCTGGATCGCCGCGCGGGTGCCCGGGCCGCCGCAGGTCGGCCTCGGCCTGTCCCGGCCGTTCGCCCGGCCGGCGCGCGCGGTGGGGCTGATCGCCGCGGTCGCGTTCGGCGCCGCCACGGTGACGTTCGCCCTCGGGCTGGCCGCGACCACCGCCGACGTCGCCGCCGCGAAGAACCACGACCTGGGCGCCGTCCTGGTGCGGGGCGGCCTGCAGTTCCTTCCCCGCGGCCAGCAGCCCGGCACCCCGCCGAGCCCCAAGCCGATCACCGGCACGCCGGCACAGATCGGCGCCGCGATCGCCGCGCAGCCCGGCACCCGCTCCTACTACGCGCGCGGCGAGACGAGCGTCGCCGTCGCCGGCATGAGCGGCACCTCCGACCTCTACACCTTCGGCGGGGACGCGAGCGACGCCGGCTACCAGATGGTCACCGGCCGGTGGTTCCACGGCGCCGGCGAGGCGGTCGCGGTGAGCACGTTCCTGCGCGAGACCGGCACCCGCGTCGGCGGCACGGTCACGCTGCAAGCCCAGGGCCGGACGGTTGCGGTCCGCATCGTCGGCGAGGTCTTCGACCCGCACACCGACCCCGAGGTGCTCGTCGACGCCGCCACCTTCCCGGAGCTCACGCCCGATTCCTACTACGTGACGCCGCGGCCGGGGACGAACACCGCGGCGTACCTCGCCGGCCTGCGTGCGGCGGTCACCCCGTACGGCATGCAGGTCCTGACGCCCGAAGGCACGCGCAGCGGCACCCTGCTGGCGTTGAATTTCCTCACCGGCCTGCTCACCGTGATGCTGGTCGTCATCGCCGGGCTCGGGGTGCTCAACAACGTCGTCCTCGACACCCGCGACCGCACCCGCGACATCGGCGTGTGCAAGGCGCTCGGCATGACCCCGCGCCGGACCACGGCGATGGTCCTCACCTCGGTGCTGCCGGCCGGCCTGGCCGGTGGCCTGCTCGGGGTGCCCACGGGCGTCGCCCTGTACGCCCGCACCGCGCCCGCGATGGGCCACGCCGCCGGCCTCGACCTCCCAGGTCAGGCCGTGAACGTGCTGCACCGGCCGGAACTCGCCGCCCTGGTCGTCGCCGGTCCGCTGATAGCCCTGCTGGGCGCCGCATTACCGGCCGGTTGGGCAGCCCGGACCCGGACCGCGACCGCGCTGCGCACCGAGTAGACCGACCCGGGCCGGGGAAAGACCGCTCGAATGCATACGCTCGATCTGCGCGTCGCCGCTGATGGACGAGTACGGGTTCCGGCCCGAGCGCAACCGCTGGGTGATCGGCGGTCTCGACCACCCCATGCCCCCGTTCGGCTTCACCACGCACCCCCATCCGGCCGGCGTGGAAGTCACCGCCGCACCGGCCGGCAAGACCCTCAGCGGCATGCTGGAGACCGGCGAGATCGACACGCTGTTCACCGCGAACGTCCCACAGCCGGTGCTCGACGGCTCACCCGCCATCCGCCGGCTGTTCCCCGACCGTCACGGGTAATTATCGGATTACTGTTACCGGCAATCCGATAATGCCGGAAACGGACAAAACACCAGGACACCATAATGACTGTTATGGTGTGCGTCGGCCCGAACGGTTGGCCGCGCTACGAGCGCAGAGCGGGCTCAGCCTGAAGCAGCTGGGACAGCGCACCGGGAATACAGCCGTACTGGTACACCTTGTTACCGTTCCCGTCGGCGGGGTCCGACGACTTGTCCGGGCACCTTTGGGAGTTCTGGTTCTTCAGCGTGTAGACGCGGTGGCCGTCGAGTTCGGCCGCTTCAGAGTCGGCGGGGGCCTTCGATCCGGACAAGGCATGGCCGTCCCGAGGCTGTCCCGGGACGGTGCCGCGGAACCGCTTCAGACGGTCGGCGACGCGCTCTCCAGGAACCGCAGCACGGCCAGGACCCGCCGGTGGTCGCCCTCCGAGGCGTGCAGGTCGAGCTTGGTGAAGATGCTGTTGATGTGCTTGGCCACGGCGCTCTCGCTGACCACGAGCTGCTCCGCGATGCCGGCGTTGGACCGCCCCTCGGCCATCAGCCCGAGCACCTCCCGCTCCCGCCCGGTCAGCCGGCCCAGCGAGGTGTTCTGCCGCCGCACCAGCAGCTGCGCCACCACCTCGGGGTCCAGCGCGGTGCCGCCCGCGGCCACCCGGCGCAGCGACTCCAGGAAGACGTCCACGTCCGCGACCCGGTCCTTGAGCAGGTAGCCGACGCCGGTGGTGCTCGTGGCGAGCAGGTCGGCGGCGTAGCGCTCCTCGACGTACTGGGACAGCACCATGATCGCCACCGCGGGCCACTGCCGCCGCACCACCAGGGCGGCGCGGATCCCCTCGTCGGTGAAGGTCGGCGGCATCCGCACGTCCGCGATCACCAGGTCCGGGCGGTGCCGCTCCACCGCGGCCAGCAGCCCGGCGGCGTCGTCCACCGCGGCGGCCACCTCGAAGCCGGTCGTCTCCAGCAGCTTGGTCAGCCCGGCGCGCAGCAGCACCGAGTCCTCGGCGATCACAGTTCGCACGGAAGCTCCACCGTTATCGTGGTCGGCCCGCCGACCGGGCTGACTATCCGGAACCTGCCGTCCACCGAGGCCGCGCGCTGCGCCAGGCCGGTCAGCCCGGAGCCGCGGGCGGCGTCGGCGCCGCCGATCCCGTCGTCCGCGACGGACAACCGCAGCAGGGCGCCGTCCAGCCGCACGTCCACCCGGGCCGCGGACGCCTGGGCGTGCTTGGCCACGTTGGCCAGGGCCTCCGAGACCATGAAGTACGCCACCGCCTCGACCGTCGGCGAGACCCGCCGGGGCACGTCCACCGCCAACCGCACCGGCGTCGGGGAGCGGGCCGCGATGCCGGAGAGCGCCGCGTCCAGGCCCCGGTCGTCGAGGACCGCCGGGTGCAGGCCGCGGACGAGGTTGCGCAGCTCGCCCAGGGCCGCCTTGGCCTCCTCGTGCGCCTCGGCCAGCGCGGCCCGGGCGTCCTCGGGCAGGTCGAGGGTCGCCCGGGCCAGGCCCAGGTTCATCGCCAGGGACACCAGCCGCTGCTGGGCGCCGTCGTGCAGGTCGCGCTCGATCCGGCGGCGCTCGGCGTCGGCGGCGTCGACCACCGCGGCCCGGCTCTCGGTCAGGTCGGTCACCCGGCGGGTCAGCCGCTCCGCCCGGCTGGGGCCGAGCAGGCCGGTGGCGAACTTCAGATCCCAGCGCACCGAGGCCATGACCAGCCAAGGCATGAGGTAGACCACTACCAGGCACCCAAGCGCCCCGCACAGCGCCAGGGAGGTCGCCAGGGGCAGCATCTTCCAGTTCGGGCCGAGGACGATCGCCGCGCTCAGCCAGCCGAAGCCGATGAGCCCGCCGGCCCACATGGTGCCCGCGATCACGCCGGCCAGGTTGGCCGCCGGTCCCGCGATCAGGTGGTAGCAGGCCTGCCGCCAGGTGCGGGGATGGCGCAGCCGCGCGACCAGCCGCGGGAGGAACGGCGCGTCCGTGGACGCCGTGTGCGGGGCCCGGGGGATCTGGGCGCCCCTGATCTCGTAGTACGCGGACCGGCGCAACGTCGTGAGCTGCGGGCCCAGCAGCACCGCAGCCAGCGGCGGGAGGAAGGCGCAGGCGAGGACCCACGGCAGGTGGCTGGGGGCGAAGACCGCCCACGGCAGCCCGATCAGGCCGAGTGGCAGCAGGCTCAGCGCCGAGGAGAGGAGCACGAACCACAGGTCGCGCCACGCCCGCCCGCGCCAGGGCGTCAGCAGGAAGCGGCCGATCGGCGCCAGGACCGTGTTCATGGTCTCCACGGTATTCGCCGAAGTGACCGGCGTTCCATGGCGCTGGCGCCCGCTTCGGCCTGTACCTGGCACCACCCCCGGAACGGAAAGCCGCGCTACTGATTCGCCGGGCCGCGGCGGCCAGGCTGGTGATCGTGCCCGGCGCACCACCAGACGACGACGCCGGGCCGAGAGGGGAGACCGCCATGCTCGCCGTCACGGACCGCCTCGACCGCGACCCCGTCCTCGGCCGGATCGGGTCCGAGCCCGGGACCCGGCCGGGCCGCCGGCGTCCGGCCGCCGGCGCCGACCGCCCCGGCGGACGCCGGCCGAGCGGGCTCGGCGCCGCCTTCGTGCTGGCCGGGCTCGCGATGATCCCGTGGGTGTACTACCTCTCGGTCACCCTCCCGGCCAGCGCGCGGGTCGCGCACTGGCCGCTCGCCTGGGTCGGCCTGGACAGCTGCGAGGCGCTGGCGCTGGTCGCCACCGGCCGGTTCCTGCTGCGGCGGGACAACCGGTGCGTGCTGACCGCGGCCGGCGGCGCGGTGCTGCTGCTCGTGGACGCCTGGTTCGACGTCACGTCGGCGGCGCCCGGCCCGGACCTGGCCACGGCGATCGTCATGGCGGTCTTCGCCGAGATCCCGGTCGCGCTGGTCTGCACCGTGCTCGCCGCGCGCGTCCTGCGCACCCCGTTCCCGCGCGGCTGACCGGCCGTCGCGTACCCGTTCCGTCCGCGCCCGCCGCGCGTCACCGAGAAGAGAAGACCGATGCCGCTCATCAGCCGTCCCTCGCCCAGGACCGTCCTCGCCGCCACCACCGGAGCCGCCGCCGTCGCCGCGGGCGCATGGTGGTTCAGCGACCGCGCACCGTATCCGTACTCGCAGCGGCGCCTGTTGGATCTGGAGCTGCCCTTCCTGGGGCTGTCCGATCTGGACGCGGTGCTCCGCCCGCGGGCGGGTGAACGGATGCTGGAACTGGGTCCGGGCACCGGTCTGCAGGCGCTGCACATCGCGCCGCAGCTCGGTCCGGACGGGCGCCTGGACATCGTGGACGTGCAGCAGGAGATGCTCGACCACGTGATGCGCCGGGCGAAGGAGGAGGGGCAAGCGGGCCGGAACGCGGCGATCGTGCCGCACTGCTCGGACGCGCGGGAGCTGCCCTTCGACGACGGCGTGTTCGACGCCGTCTACCTGGTGACCGCGCTCGGGGAGATACC
The DNA here is from genome assembly GCF_000721705.1 of Actinoplanes subtropicus. GTDB lineage: Bacteria > Actinomycetota > Actinomycetes > Mycobacteriales > Micromonosporaceae > Actinoplanes > Actinoplanes subtropicus. The sequence continues at coordinate 16,956 of NZ_JOJL01000005.1, read as the reverse complement.
GGAGGCGGCCCGGGTGCTCGGCGCGGCGGCGCGGGTGCTGAAGCCGGCCGGCCGGCTGGTGGTCGGCGAGTTCTTCGACCGGCACTGGATCCCGTTCGGGCGGCTGCACCGGCTGGCCGACGGGCAGGGGCTGCACCTCGCCGAGCGCCGCGGGCCGAGCCTGGCGTACCTGGCCCGGTTCCGGCCCTGCGGGGCCTCCGGCACCCGATGAGGGAACTGCCGAAGATCACGAAAGATCGCGGTGCCGGCGATCGGCGCTGCGGGTGCGGGCCCGGGCGAGCAGCCGCTCCACCTCGTCCGCGGTGGCCGGGCCCGGGTTGACCACGCTCGCCCAGCCCTGCACGGCGTAGGCGGGATGTGGCATCAGCCGGTCGGCCCGCGCGAAGTCGAGCCCGTCGCTGCGGGCGGCGAACTCCTCGGGGCCGTAGCCGAACAGGTTGCGGAACTCGGCGCGCCCCACCTCGATGTTGAGCCGGTACCGGCCGGGCTCGGACAGCCGGGACCGCTCGTCGAAGCCCGGGACGTCGTGCCCGACGATCGTGGCGAACGGCCGCATGCGGTCCTCGCCGGCGAAGAAGAACCGGTCGCCCCAGGTGTAGGGCGGCATCTCCGAGTCCGGCGGGATCCGGGTCTCGGTCACCCCGGGGAGGCCGGCGATCCGGGCCGCGTCGGCGGCGCCGGGCTCGGAGCCGATGTGCAGGATCGCGTCGCAGGTCTCGATCGTTCCCGGGTCCAGCGGGAAGTAGCCGAGCAGGTCCGTCACGCGTTCGCGCAGGTCGGTGCCGTCGGGCGGGGGGAAGATGCCGGTCTGCGGGCCGAGCTGCCACTCGTAGGTGCCGGGCTCCGGCCGGCCGAGGCCGACCGGCCCGCTGGCGCCGAGGCTGCCGGCCACGTACAGGTATTTGTCGCCGAGCAGCGGCGCCACGATGGAGCCGGCGCCGTTCCACTGCGCCGCGAGGTCCTGGCCGTCCCAGTGGGTGTCCCACCGGCTCGGGTGCCGCTGCAGGTGTGCGTTGTTGGCGGAGACCAGGATCGGTCCGCGGTCGCGCTCCAGGGCGTGGATGTCGAGCAGGTTCTGCGCCATCAGCGCGTCCCGCGCGGCGAGCAGGCGGCCGATCCGCTGCGACGGGGTGCCCGGTTCGGCCATCGCCGCGTGGTAGGTGAGCAGGCCGATCGCCGTGCTGGCGAGCACCCGGGCGCGGTTCCAGGACGGTGTGGAGGTGTCCCTGATCAGGCGGGGTGCTTCGGCGTACAGCTGCGATCGGAGGTCTTCGGCGAGGCCGCGCAGTGCGGCAGCCTCCGGTGTCCGGCCGGGGGAACGGGTCGCGTCGAACATGATCTCCTGGGCGGTCCAGCTGCCCTCGTCGCCGACCAGGCGGTCCAGGTCGGGCGCCGGCACGCCGAGGTAGTCGCGCAGCTCGCGAAGGAGTGGGCCGGGGCTGGGCGCGCCGGTGATCTCGGTCGGCGCGTCGAAGCCGTGGAAGGTGATGCGTTCGCCGGGCGGCAGCTCGGCGTTGTGGTCGCGCAGCCAGTCGATCAGTTCGCGGGTGGCGGGGTGCGCGCCCCAGCCGTGACTGATGCCGGTGGTCAGGTCCACGTCGTCGCGCCGGCCCTGGACGTAGTCGTCGACCGCGAGGGCGGCCGCGCGGTCCGACTCGATCGCGATCGACCGGAAGCCGTGCCCGGCGAGTGTTTCGAGGATCCGGTTGCGCAGGCGGGGGAAGGCCGGCTCGCCGTGGTAGGGCTCACCGATCGCGAGCAGATGCGGCCGGTGTACGGACAGGAGCGACTGCAACTCGGTGTCGAAAGCCATGACCTCAACCGTATCGTTGAACCAGCGGTTGAAACTTCGCGTCGATTCACCTGGAGCTGGCCCTGTGAAGCCTCAAACGGTGGTGTACCGGCCGGTGGATCTGGCGCGGGCGCACGGGCTGTCCGCGCAAGCGGTCCGCAACTACGAGCAGGCCGGGGTGATCCCGCCCGCGGCCCGGACGGCGAGCGGCTACCGGGTGTACACCGACGACCATGTGGGCGCGCTGGCCGCATACGTCGCTCTGCTTCCGGGGTACGGCTACCGCGCCGCCGGCGAGATCATGAGATCCGTCCTCCGCGGCGATCTCCCGGCGGCGCTGACCGTGCTCGACGCCGCCCACGTGCAGCTCCACCGGGACCGGGAGACCGTGGACCGGGTCGCCTCGGCGGCGATCGTGCTCGCGGCCAGCACGCCGGCCACCCCGGACCCCGACGGGCCCGTCCCGATCGGAGTCGTCGCCCACCGGCTCGGTGTCACCCCGGCCACGCTGCGCAAATGGGAACGGGCCGGCATCCTGGCCCCGGCCCGGTCACGAACCGCGCGGGCCTACTCGGCCGACGACGTACGCGACGCCGAACTCGCCCATCTGCTGCGCCGCGGCGGCTACCCGCTGGAGCACATCGCGGCGGTGATCGAGCAGGTGCACGCCGCCGGCGGCCCCGGCCCGCTGGCCGCCTCCATCGATCAGTGGCGGGAGCGGATCACGGCACGCAGCCGGGCCATGCTCACCGGATCGGCTCGTCTCGCGGACTACCTGTCCTCAGGGGTGAGCTGACCGGCGTCCGGGCGGCGTCCCCAGGCCGAGATCAGCGGGGCGAGGGTCAGGTCGAGCTCGCCGGCGTTGATGGCGGCCAGGTGGGCGTCGAGCTCGGCGTCGTCGGTCAGGCCGGCCGCGAGCAGTTCGCCGCGTACGTGGCGGATGGTTGCCGCCTCCAAGTGGTTGCAGGCCGGGCCGCCGACCGGGAAAGAACCGGCCGCGGCGACATCGACCAGGCCGGCCGTGCGCAACACTTGCGGCAGCGTCCGGCCGAAGCGCAGGTCCGCGCCGCGGCGGGCGAGCAGCTCGCGGAACGCGTCGCGGAGGCGGTTGGCGCGTTGCTGCGCGGGGCCGCTGTCGTCCAGGCAGGCCAGCGGCTGCAGGGCGGTGTCGGCGTCCTCGACCAGCAGCCAGCCGCCCGGCCGCAGCGCCGCCACCATCGTGGCCAGCGCCCGGGCGCGATCGGGTAGGTGAACGAGCACGAGCCGGGCGTGCACCAGATCGAAAGTGCCCGGCTCCGGGGCCGGGTCGGCGGTGACGTCGTGCCGGCGCACCTCATATCCGCCGTCCGCCCTCAGCCACGACGGGTCGATGTCGGTGGCCAGCACGTACCCGCCCGGGCCGACGTCCGCGGCGAGCGCCTCCGGGATGCTGGGGCCGCCGGCACCCACCTCCCAGCAGCGCGAACCGGGCCCGACCCCCAGCCGGTCGAAATGCCCCCGCGTCACGCCGTCGAACAGCTCGGCCAGCCGGACGAACCGCTCGCCGGCCTCGGCGCGTGCGTTGGTCAGCAGGTACTCGCGGGTCATTGCTCCATGAGATCACGGTCGCCCTGGGGTCGGTGCGGGCCGTCGGCAAATGCCGGCGTTCTCCTGCACGTCATGACGTCACCGGGCCGGCCCGGGGAGGTCGCCGACCTGATCCGCCTGTGACCCTCGGCCGGACGGCGGAGGGCCCGGGCCGCGCGGTCTGTCGCGGGAGGGAGGTGTGCGAGCCGCGCCGTCCGTACGGTCGGGTCCATGCATTTCCTGACCAGCCCGGCCGATGACCGGCTCCTGGACGCCGACCGGAGTTTTCACGTCGCGTTCCTTGTCGTCGGCGGGCTTTGCACGCTGCTGTTGCTGGTGCTGTCCGGGTTCTGCTGGGTGCGGTTCCGGCGGGCCGGCCGGCGCACTTTCGCCCGCCGGAGCTACTTCTGGTTCGGCACCGCGAGCCTGATCCTCGGCCTGCTGATGGTCGTGGTCTGCTATGCGAACGTGACCAGCGTCGTCAACCCCGGGCAGACGCTGGCCGGCACGAGCTTCTCCCCGCTCGGCGAGACGTGGCTGCGGGCCGGCAGCGCGCAGATCTCGCCGGCGCTGCAGCACGCGATCGACGAGCGGCTCGCCTGGCAGCGGCCCAAGGCCATCATCTGCGGCGTCCTGCTCGTGGCCGTCGTGACGCTGAGCGTTCTTCTCTGGCGTACGCTGATCCGCCGGTCCGCCACCAGCCGGTTGATGCTGGCCGCGGGGGTGCTGTCCGCGATCGCCTGCCTGCCGCTGATGCTGATGGTCATCGGTAACACGGAGGGCGCGTACGCACCGCTGTTCCTGGCCGTGCTCTACGGCTGACGAGTCAGCGGTAGGTGAGCAGGCTCGGGTCGGCTTCCACGTGCGGGTGCTCGTTGAACGTCGACAGCGACAGCCCCCGCCGGCCGGCGATCAGCTTCGTGACGCCGGTGTTGACGGTGACGCGGTTGAGGGACGCCCACACCGCCGCCAGGGTCGGGGTGTCGGCGGACGGGCCGGCGGTCAGCAGCGTCGCCGCCATCGCGATCGGGCCGCCGGAGCTGACCGCCACGATGTCGCGGTGCTCGCCCAGCCGGGCGGTGGCGGTCGCCAGGGCTCGCGCCACGCGGTCGCGGAAGGCGGTGAAGGACTCGGCGTACTCGAGGTCGTGGCTGCCGGACGCCCAGCGCGCGGTGGCCGCCTCGAAGATCTCCTGGAAGGCGCGCGGGGTCAGCGCGGCGTGGTCGCCGTCGAGCGGGCGGTGGACCTCGACGACGTGCTGGAAGTCGAACTCGTTCCAGTCCGGGTCGGTGACCACCGGCACGGCGGCGCCGAGGCCGTCGAGCAGGCCGGCAACCGTCTCCTCGTGGCGGCGCATGCCGCCGCGCAGGATCAGGCCGGGGCGCAGGCCGCGGGCGGCGAACGCCCGGCCCAGCACCCGCGCCTGCTCGTGGCCGGCCGGGGACAGGGCGTCGTAATCCGCGGCGCCGAAGGACGCCTGACCGTGCCGGACCAGCAGGAGACGGGGCATCGGGCGACCGTACCTGATCAACCGATCGGTGGAGCGGCTCCACCGGGCGCCCGGTGGATCGGGCGATCCGCGCGGAACCTCCGGCGACTAGATTGGTGCGCCGGGGGAGGCGCGAGATGAGCTGGCAGATGGCCGAGATCGCGGCCTGGGACAAGCGGTTCCGGCCGATGGTCACCGTGGTGCCGTACGTGTTGCTGGCCGTGATGGTCGCCCTCTCCATCGCCTTCCTGCAGCACCAGCCGCGCCGCCTCGCGGTCGACCTGGCGCTGAGCGCGGTGGCCGCGGTGTGGACCCTGGCGCTGTTCACGCTGCGGCCGGCGTGGCGGGAGCGGCCCGCGGTGATGAGCGTGTTCCTGGCCGGGCTGATCGTGTTCGGGTTCGTCATGGTGGTCCGGGACCCGTGGTGGGGTTTCTACTCGATCGCGCTGTACGTCTACGCGTTCCGGATCATCGGGTGGCCGCGCGAGCTGTGGTTCGTCGCCGGCGCGTCGATCGTGGCCGGCACCGCGCAGTCCTCCGGGCTGGAGCTGGGCAGCTGGGCCGGCCGCGCCGAGTACCTGGGCGTCGTGGTGGTCAACACGCTGCCGATGTGCCTGCTGTCCTGGCTGGGCGAGCTCGGCTCCCGGCACGCCGACGCCCGGGAGACGGCGCTGCGGGAGAGCCGGGAGACCAACGAGCGGCTCCAGGCCGCGCTCGCCGAGAACGCGGCGCTGCAGGAGAAACTGGTCGAGCAGGCCCGCACGGCCGGCGTGCTCGACGAGCGGGCCCGGATGGCCCGGGAGATCCACGACACGCTCGCCCAGGGGCTGACCGGCATCGTCACCCAGTTGCAGGCGGCCGACCACGCCGCCGACGACCCGGTGGCGTGGCGGCGGCACCACGAGGCGGCGACCGCGCTGGCCCGGGAGAGCCTGACCGAGGCCCGCCGGTCGGTGAACGAGCTGCGGCCCGAACCCCTCGAAACCGGGCGGCTGGCCGACGCGATCACCGAGGTGGCCGCGAAGTGGTCGTCCCGGCACGGCATCCCGGTCCAGGTGACGGTCACCGGGGAGACCCGCACGATGCGCCCGGAGGCGGAGGTCGCCCTGCTGCGTACGGCGCAAGAAGGTTTGGCGAATGTCGGCAAGCACGCACCGGGCGCCACCCGGGTCGGTATCACCCTGTCCTACATGGACCACGAGACCGCGCTCGACATCCGCGACGACGGGCCGGGCTTCGATCTCGGGCGGCCGGGCGGGTACGGGCTGATCGCCATGCGGCAGCGGATCGAGGCGTTGTCCGGCACGTTGCAGATCGAATCGGAGGTGGGCGGCGGCACCGGCATCTCGGCCTGCCTGCCTTGGAAGGGGAGCGCGCATGAGTGAGCCGATCAAGCTGGTCATCGTCGACGACCATCCGGTGGTACGGGACGGGCTGAGCGCGATGTTCGCCCGCGACCCCGAGTTCGCGGTGGTGGGGGAGGCGTCCGACGGGGCCGAGGCGGTGCGGCTGGCCGAGACGCTGCGCCCGGACGTGATCCTGATGGACCTGCGGATGAGCGGGATGGACGGGGTGACCGCGATCGGGGAGCTGACCCGGCGCGGGGTGCCGTCGCGGGTGCTGGTGCTGACCACGTACGACACTGACAGTCACGTGCTGCCGGCGATCGAGGCGGGCGCCACCGGGTACCTGCTCAAGGACGCGCCCCGCGACGAACTGCTGCGGGCGGTGCGGTCGGCGGCCCGCGGTGAGGTGGCGCTGTCGCCGTCGGTGGCCGCGCGGCTGATGAGCCGGCTGCGCACGCCGGCGCCGTCGACCGGGCCGCTGAGCCAGCGCGAGCTGGAGGTGCTGAAGCTGGTGGCGGCCGGGCACACCAACCGGGAGGCGGCGGCGCGGCTGTTCATCACCGAGGCGACGGTCAAGACGCACCTGCTCAACATCTACGCCAAATTGGACGTCAACGACCGGGCGGCCGCGGTGGCCGAGGGCTACAACCGCGGGATGCTCGGCAAATCGGACCAGAGACCCGGGGGCGCCTCGCCGGACTGAAGCGGCGCGCGGATTGCCGTAATGTCGCGGCATGGCCGACGCTGTCGTGATTCCGGGGCGGTTGTTCGGGCCCGGTGCGCCGCTGCTCATGTACACCGGGGACGTGGCCCGGTCGCGCGGGGCGGTCGTGCACCGGCGGGAGTGGACGGAGAAGCCGCCGGAGGGCCTCGACGACTACGACCGGTGGGTGCGGGCGCAGATCCTGCCGCTGCCGGCCGGCCAGCCGCTGCTGATCGGCAAGTCGCTCGGCACGCACGCGGCCGCGCTGGCCGCTGAGCGCGACCTGCCGGCCGTCTGGCTCACCCCGCTGCTGTGGCACCCGCCGGTGGTGGCCGCGCTGGCCCGGGCGACCGCGCCGTTCCTGCTGGTCGGCGGCGGCGCCGACCCGAGTTGGGACGGCGGGGCGGGCCGCCGCCTCACCCCGCACGTCTTCGAGGTCCCGGGAGCCGACCACGGCATGTACGTGCCCGGCCCGGTGACCGCCTCCATCGCGGTGCTGGCCCAGGTGGTCGGCGCGATGGCCGAGTTCCTCGACGAGATCGGCTGGCCGCACCGGTGAGGTTCGAGCCCCGGGTCCGCGAGTGGTACGACTCCTACGACGAGGACGCCCGGCTGTGGCGGCCCGGGTCCGGCGACCTGCTGCGCCTGCGCACCTGGGACATCTTCGCGCGGCTGCTGCCACCGGCGAGCGTCGTCGCCGACGTGGGCGGCGGGCCGGGCGCGCACGCGGCCCGCCTCGCCGAGACCGGCCACGACGTGCTGCTGATCGACCCGATGCCGCAGCACGTGGCGGCGGCCCGCGCCCGGGGCGTGCCGGCGGTGCTCGGCGAGGCGCGGGCACTGCCGCTGCCCGGCGCGGCGGTCGACGTGGTGCTGCTGATGGGCCCGCTCTACCACCTGGTCGAGCCGGCCGACCGGGTGGCGGCCCTGGTCGAGGCGCGGCGGGTGCTGCGCCCCGGCGGGCTGCTGCTCGCCGAGGTCATCACCCGGCACGCGGGGGTGATGGACGCGACGCTGCGCGGGGTGCTGCACGAGGAGCAGATCTGGACGGACCTCGACCGGATCGCGCGCACCGGCCGGGCGCAGGACCGGGCCCGGCCCCGCCCGTCGGGATTCTGGGCGTACTTCCACGATCTGCCGGAGCTCGCCGGCGAACTGGCGTCGGCCGGCTTCACCGGGATCGAACTGCTGGCCGTGGAGGGCTTCGCCCACCTGCTGCCCGACCTGGCCGGCCGGATGCTCGACCCGGAGCCGCTGCTGCGCGCCGTCCGGCTCACCGAGCGCGAGCCGAGCATGCTGGGGGCGAGCCCGCACGCGCTCGGCGTGGCTCGCCGCCCGGCATGACCGGTTACGACCAGTTTCGGGTACGACTCGCTTCGGGTTTACGACGTGGCCAGGGCGGGGCGTACCGCGAAGGTCGTGTCCTGGCGCATCAGGTCGGTGCTGTCGAACTGGTCCAGGTACAGCTTGTTGTCGGCGCGATGACGCAGGTACCTATCCGGATAGTTGACCGACCGGAAGGACGTGTTCTGGCCGTTCAGCCCGACCACCGGGCAGAACGTCGCGTCCTTCGCGAACAGCGCCGAGTTGTCGTTGGTGTCCAGGTAGATCACGAAGTTCCGGTGCCGCAGGAACCGGCCGGGGAAGTTGAGCGACTCGAAGGACACGCACGACGGGTCGGCCAGGCCCTTGCGAACGGTGAACGACGAGTCCCGCCGGGCCACCAGCGGGCTGGTCGCGCTGATCGGGTCGATCCGGCCGGCGAAGCTGTAGTGCCGCACCCGGTCGCCGACCACGTCGACCGGCTCGAGACCGACGTTGGTGCCGGCCGTCAGCGGCACGATGCCGGCGTCGGTCTCGCCGCCCGGCGTGCCCGGGCCGGCCGACTGGTCCTTCTCCAGCACGGTGACCGTGCCCGCGCCCCCGTCGGAGCGGACGGTGACGATCTGCGACGGGGTCGGCACGCCGTTGGTGTCGACGCCGGAGAGCAGGTACGAGCCCGGCGGCAGGTGGTTGGCGTCGGCCGGCATGGTGACCGTGACCGAGCTGCCGTTCTGCTGGAAGGTGAGCGGCACCCGGCGCTGGTCGGCGTTGTACGAGTGGGTCACGTCGCCCGCCCGGGTGAGCGACATCGAGGCCAGCGTCCGCCCGTCGGCCATCCCCAGGGTGATCGTGCCGCCGTAGGCGAGGCTGCCGCTGATGCTGCTGATCCGCGGGCGCGAGGCCCAGCCGACGCTGCCGTCCGCGTTCTTCGTGAACAGGTACGCCGGGTAGTACATCTCGGCGTTGAGGTTGTCCTCCGGGCCGGGCACGCCGCCGGCCGCGGTCAGCACCGCGCCGCTGGGCATCAGCATCGCGGTCGAGTGGTACGTGCGGATGCGCTGCGCGGTGGCCCCGGCCCGCCACTGCCCGGTGTCCGGGTTCCAGATCTCGGATTGGTACGCCGAGTTCGCCGCCCCGGCCTGGGTGCCCACCTTGGTGCCGCCGTTGGCGAAGACCTCGCCGGTGGGCAGCACGGTCAGGTTCAGCCAGTTGCGCGCGAACTTCATCGGCGCCGGGGTGGCCACCACCGGGCTCGCGCCGTTGATGTCGACCGTGGTGGCGGCGTTCGTGGCGACCTCGGACGTCTCGTTGAACCGCTGCCCGCCGCCGGCGAACAGGATCTTCCCCGGCGCGTACATGACCGAGGAACCGGAGACGCCGATCGGGGTCGGCAGGGTGCCCAGCGAGGTGACCGAGCCGGTGCCGGCCGGGTTCAGCCGCCACATCTGGTCGAAGGAGACGCCGAAGACGGTGCCGTCCGGCGCCACGTACCCGCGGGGATACCACCAGCGGTTGTCCTTGGCGCCGAACGCGACCGTGCTGTCCGCCCCGGTCAGCGAGGTCCACGCGCCGGTGCCGGTGCCGATCTCCGGGACGGTCGCGACGCCGGAGTTGTCGCCGGGCTTCTGGTACGCGGTGGTGTTGTAGTAGTTGCCGCCGCCGAGCACCAGCATCCGGTCGTCCGGCAGCCGCAGCACCGCGGCGTACCACCGCTGCCGGGCGAGGTTCTGCCCCATCGTCTGCGCGCCGGTCGCCGGGTCGTAGATCATCGTGTTCATGGTGGAGTTGCCGCCGACCATCAGCACCCGGCCGTCCGGCAGCACCTGCAGCGCGTTGCAGAAGCTGTTGTAGTCATGCATGGAGGCGACCTGCGTGTGCGCGGCCGCCGCGGTGCCCGCCGCCGGGTTCCAGTCGTCGTACGACATGCCGCCCTGCTGCGCGACGCCCACCGGGGTGCCGTAGCTGACCACGTGCCCGTTCGGCAGCAGCACCATGTGCAGCCCGATCAGCGGCCAGGCGACCTGCGGGGCGTACATGCCGGTCACGGCCGCGTCGGCGGTCGGCGTGACCTTGCCGAGGAACGGGTCGGCCGGCTGGTTCAGCACCACCGCCGTCGACCCGACGGTGACCTGCCCGGACGGCGCCGCGGCGGCCGCCGGCCCGGCGACCTGTGTGACGGCCAGGGCCGTCGCCCCGATCGCGACCTCGACCGCGACGGCCAACGCGAATGCTCGCGCCTTACGCACCATGACATCTCCGAAATTTCCACCCGACAACGCCGAATGATCTTCACGTTCGGGCGGTTGTGGCCGCATCCTCCGCTCGGGCGAAAAAACTCTGCCGGGTATGTCGAGAATCGGTGGCCGGCTCCGTCCTGGGCGGGAAACACCTGACAAGGGGAGACAACAATGGCCAAGTACCTACTGCTCAAGCACTACCGGGGCGCGCCCGCGGCGGTGAACGATGTACCGATGGACCAGTGGACGCCGGAGGAGGTCGCGGCCCACATCCAGTACATGGACGACTTCGCCAAGCGGCTGGAGAGCACCGGCGAGTACGTCGACGGGCAAGCGCTTTCCCCGGAGGGCACCTTCGTCCGCTCCGACGGGCCGGGCCGGCCGCCGGTCACCGACGGCCCCTTCGCGGAGACCAAGGACCTGATCGCCGGCTGGATGGTGATCGACGTCGACAGCTACGAGCGGGCCCTCGAACTGGCCGGCGAGTTGTCCGCGGCGCCGGGCGCGGGCGGCGAGCCGATCCACGAGTGGCTCGAGTTGCGCCCGTTCCTCACCGCGCCGCCGACCATCACCGGGTGCCATGGTTGACGAGGCCCTGCTGCGCGGCCTCACCCCCACGGTGATCGCCGTCCTGGTCCGCCGCGGAGCCGGCTTCGCGGCGGCCGAGGACGCCGTGCAGGAGGCCCTGATCGAGGCGGTACGGGTGGGGCCGGAGGACCGGCCGCGCGACCCGCAGGGCTGGCTGATCACCGTGGCCTGGCGCAAGTTCCTCGACGCCGCCCGCGCCGAGGCCGCCCGGCGGCAGCGGGAGGACCTCATTCACGCCGAGCCGGCGCCCGGGCCCGGCGCCGCGGTGGACGACACGCTGCGGTTGTATTTCCTGTGCGCGCACCCGTCGCTGAGCCCGGCGTCGGCCGTCGCGCTCACCCTGCGCGCGGTCGGCGGCCTGACCACGCGCCAGATCGCCGAGGCCTACCTGGTGCCGGAGGCGACGATGGCGCAGCGGATCAGCCGGGCCAAGCGGACCGTCGCCGGCGTCCGGTTCACCCGGCCCGGCGACCTGGCCACCGTGCTGCGGGTGCTCTACCTGGTCTTCAACGAGGGCTACTCCGGCGAGGTCGACCTGGCCGCCGAGGCGATCCGGCTCGCCCGGCAGGTCGCGGCGATGACCAAGGACGAGGAGGCGGCCGGCCTGCTGGCGCTGATGCTGCTGCACCACGCCCGCCGCCCGGCCCGCACCCGCCCCGACGGCAGCCTGGTGCCGCTGGCCGAGCAGGACCGCGCCCGCTGGGACACCCGCCTGATCGCCGAGGGCGTCGGCGTGCTGCAGGCGGCCCTCGCCCGCGACCGGCTCGGCGAGTTCCAGGCACAGGCGGCCGTCGCCGCGCTGCACGCGGACGCCCGCACGGCCGGGGAGACCGATTGGGTCCAGATCGTCGAGTGGTACGACGAACTGGTACGCCTGACCGGCAGCCCGGTGGCCCGCCTGAACCGGGCGGTGGCGCTCGGCGAGGCGGACGGCCCGCGGGCCGGTCTGGCGGCGCTGGCCGAGCTCGACCCGGCGCTGCCCCGGCGCACCGCGGCCGCGGCGTACCTGCACGAGCGCGACGGTGACCTGGCGACCGCGGCCCGGCTGTACGCGGAGGCCGCCCGGGCGGCCGGCAACCTCGCCGAGCGGGACCATCTCACCTTGCAGGCCGCACGGCTCAACGCCCGGCTGCGGGGCTGTACATGATCTGACTTCGAAGTGGACGGTGAACTCGATAAAGTGGCGACGCGCTCGCCGTTCACCGCGGGGGAGGTTGATGGAAGCGACCCGCGATTTCCGCGGTCTCGAGCCCGTGGAACAGAAGACCGACCGCGGCCCGGAGCCCGATCCCGCCGCGCCGTCGCCGGGTCCCCTGGCCGAGGCGGGGAACGGTGCGGTGGCGACGCTGCTCGGCTCGGCCGGCGCGGGTGCGCGGCAGTCTCCCGGCGACCCACCACCGACGCCGCCGGCGCTGGGCGCCGGTGCGGTGGCCGCGCTCCAGCAGTCGGCCGGCAACGGCGCAGTGGCTCGCCTGCTCTCCGGTGGCGCATCGACCCCCGCTCCCGGCGGCCCAGGTCTCACGGCCATGCCCGCCGTCGGTGGACCGCCCGGGGCGGTCGCTCTTTCGGCGGCCCTGCCGGATTCCGCGTCCGCCACATCCTCGGCCGGCGCCGTCGCGACGCCCGCGTCCGCGCCGACTGTGACCGGTGGCGGGCCTGCCGCATCGGGGGTCCCGTCGAGCGCGGGTTCTACGTCCGCCGCGGGTCCGGGATCGGCCGGGCTTGCCGCTGCCGCCGGGGCGCTTCCGGCCGCGCCGGCTCCGGCTGCGGCGGCGTCCTCCACGGTTCCGGCTGGTGGGGGCTCCGTCGGGGGTGGTGCTTCGCCCGTACGCAAGCTGGATTTGCCACCGACCGCGACGGCCGTTGTTGCCGTGCCGAATGCAGTCGATGAAGGGGCGCAGGAAGTTGTTGCCGCGATAGCGGCCGCCGGGAGCGAAGGGCAGGCGGCGCTCGCCGCCGCCGTGGGCGAGCAACTGGCGTCCATCGCGGCCATGGTGGAGACCCAGCAGGCGGGAATCGACGAGGGCGCGGCCGCTCAGCTCGCCGCGGTCGACACGGCCTTCGGGGATGCGGCCGCCCGGCTCGGGGCCGCCATCGCGGGCGCGCAGCAGCAACTGGCCACCGCCCACCAGAGCGAGCAGCAACGCCTGGCCGCCTGGTCGGCCGAGACGCAGCAGCAGCTGTTCAGCGGGTACGCGGACCGCACAGCGCGGGTACAGGCCGGCGGCGTCAGCGCGGGAAACGCCGTCGTGTCGTCCGCCGAGGGCATCGCCACGGGCACCGGTGCCGAGGTGGAAGGGCTCGCCCAGCAGGCGCGGACGGCCGGCGCGGCGCGGGCGGCGGCACCGGGCGGCGCGGACGCGGAGGGGGCGGAGGCTCGGGCGGCGGCCGCCCGGGAGGTCTCCGGGGACACCGCCAAGGAGATCTCCGGCAAGCTCGGCACCACCGTCGGTGAGCTGCGCGCGCTCGGGCCGGAGACGCAGGCCCAGCTGGTGTCGCAGGCCAACCTGATCGCGATGCAGATCCAGCTGCGGATGCCGACCGTCGCCGCGGTGCTCGGCGAGACCACCGCCGGGGCGGGTGCGCAGTTGAACCAGGCGGTCGCGGCCGGCAGTGCGTCGCTGGCCGCGTTCGGGGCGGAGCTGTCGGGGCAGCTCGGCGGGCTGCGTACCACCGTGATGACCGCCGTCCGGCAGCAGGCCGACGCGGCCAAGGAGTCGGTGTTCGCGGCCGGCCAGCAGACGGTCGAGGCGGGACAGGCGCAGCACGCGCAGGCCGCGGCGGCCGGGGCCGCGCTGCTCGACGGGGTGCTGGCCGGGGTCGCCAACCGGAAGATCCGCCGGGCGGCCGCGGCCAAGCTGTCCGGCGAGCTGAGCGGGCACGTACGGCAGGGGTTCGGGGACGCCGAGCAGCAGGCGCGGGTGATGCTCGCCGAGATCGCGCAGGCGTTCAGCGAGACCGCGGGGCAGGCCCTCGACGTACTCCTGCAATCGAGCGATCAGGCCCGGCAGCACGCGTCCGGGGTGGCCGGTCAGGGTGCGGACGCCGCGGCGGGACAGGCCACGTCGCTGGCGGCGCAGTTCGCGGAGCTCACCACGGCGGCCACCGGGTCGGGCAGCGCGCTGGTCGGCGGCAACCTCGCCAGCCTCGACCAGATCATCGCCGACCTCGACGCGCGGTTCGGGCAGGTGCTGACCGACTTCCGGACCTCGCTCACCCAGAAGGCGGCGGAGACGACCGGCAAGGCGCGGGAGCCGGTCACCACACTCGACGGCCGGATGACCAAGGCGATGCAGGAGGCCGAGGAGGCCACCCACCGCAGCTGGCTGGAGAAGGCGTGGGACTCGATCCCCTGGGGGACGATCGCCGGCGTCATCGTCGGGCTGGTCGTCACGATCGCGGTGGTCGCGCTGCTCGGCACCGGCATCGGGGCGCTGATCGTGGCCGGGGCGCTGTCCGGGGCGCTGTCGGCGGCGGCGACCACGCTCACCGACAACGCGGTGCACGGCCGCGACACCAACTGGGGCGATCTCGGCAAGCAGATGCTGGTCGGTGCGGCGTTCGGGGCGGTCGGGGGCGCGATCGGCGGCGGGGTCGCCGGGGCGCTCGGCGGTGCGGTGGAACGCCAGGCGATCACCGAGGTCACGGCGGTGGCGGTCGGCAAGGGAGTCAACGTGGTCACCGGGGCGACGCTCGGCGTCGTCAACAACATCGCCGCCGGCCGGCCCTGGCACGAGGGCCTGCTGACCAACATCGGGCTGTCGATGGCTCTTTCGTACGGCCCGGGTGGTCGCTTCATCGAGGGCGCCACCCAGAGCGCGCGCGGGGCGATGGTGGACAGCGGCGCCGCGTTCAACGTGACGGCGGCGGAGACGTCCGCGTCCTCGGTGCGTACGCAAGGTCCGGTGGAAAGCAGCACCGAGCCGGTTCTCTCCGGCCCGGCCGAGGAACCGGTCATGGACCTGCCCGAGGGCACGGTCATGTCCGGCGAGACGCCGATGACCGAGGCCGAGGCGCGGGTCATGTACGAGAACTCGCGCCGGGACGCCCCGCACCACGAGGCCGGCGTCTACCGCAACAGCGAGACCGGCGAGTGCATCGTGGTGCAGGGCAACAACGAGTACATCGACGCGGGCGCGGCCACCAACTCGGCGATGCGGGAGTTCCTGGAGAGCCGGCCCGGCGAGCCCGGCCGCTGGGAGCTGGTCGAGCACTCGCACCCGGTCGACCCGGCCACCGGCGTCACCCACGAGGCCCACCGCTACCCGAGCGGCAGCGGCGGCGACTTCGACGTGGCCCGCCTGCAGTCGGAGCGGAACGGCGGCACACCGGTCGAGCAGACCATCGGCATCGTCACCGAGCGCGGCAACGAGACCGTCACCTACGGCTACGACCCGGGCGAGGCACAGCCGTACTCGCTGACCTACCCCGGACCGGACGGCCAACCGGTCACCGTGCGGTTCAAATCGATGGAAGCGTACGGCGAGTGGTACGAGAACCAGCCCGGCACCGGCGGCGGCTCCCCGCACATCGAGGGCGACGCGGCGGCGGTGGCCGGCGCTCCCGGCAAGGAGACGGTCGCCGACCTGAAGCGGCGGGCATTCGAGGCCGAGGCCCGGGCCGAGGAACTGCGCCGCGGCGACTGGGCCGACCGGGCGCAGCGGCTACGCATGACGTTCGACGAGCTGGAGGGCCTCGCGAGCAGCCCCGAGGAGATCCACGAGCTCGCCGGAGAGGAACTGGCGCAGCTCGAGGCCTTGGAGAGCGAGATGCCGCCCCGGCCACCGGAGCCGGAAGCGCCGCAGACCCGTTGGACCCAGGAGGGTGGGCTCGCCGCGACCGAGGGCCGCCAGGTGCTCCAGGCCGACGGCACGCTGAGCGATCCGAGCCACGGCCTGAAGAAGCACGGCCCGGACACGGATCCGCGATGGGTGCGGGGCATGGCCGAGACCAACCGGTCCGGCGTCGCGGCCAAGTTCCTCAGCGAGCACCTGATGGAGACGGCGACCTCGGACTCCATCGCAGCCGCCAAGCCCGCCATCGACGCCTGGCTGGAGGGGAATCCGCCGGCCGGCGAGAATCTGACGCTGCCCGATTTCGACCCGGGCCTCGGTAATCTCGGCGAGGGTTACCGGTGGAACCCCGAGACGGGGGTCGCCGAGCCGGTACCGCCGTCGACGCCGTTCACCGGGGTCCGGGTGATCCTCAAGGCGACCGGCGGCACACCGCCCTACATCATCCAGACCACGATGCCCGTGCTGCCGGAACAGGGGTAGGCCCGATGAACGACGTGGAACGCTCCGGGCTGGAGCGCGTCCTGGTCTCCTATTTCTCCGACAACTCGACCGCGGAGGGCGTGCGCGAGATGCTCGGCGTGACCCGAGCCCGCGCTGACTATCACGATCGCTACCGCGGATTTCTGGCGGCCGGCCTGACCGCGGCGCGGGCCGGGGACGAGGACGCGCTCCGGGCCGTGCGCCGGCTGGCCCCGTTCACGGCCGACCTGGCCGCCGCGGTGTCCTTGCTGGAAGACGTGCTCACCGAGTATGACCGGCAGTACGCGCTCGGATGAGTTTCACACTCTTCCCGGCTCCGAGCGCTATCCCCGATCCGAAGCCGAGTGCGAGTTCAAGGTCGGTGGCTCGGCGTCGCTTGTGGCGGGTTCGGGCACGCCGTCGCAAGGTAAGCGATCTTTGACCGGGAGGTTGAGATGGGGCGGCCGACCCGTGGACCGTGCGACTCCGGGTGTACGAAGGGTGCGCCGTGTTGCTGGGTGATGAAGGTTCCGAACTCGCGGCCGGCCACGGCGGGACGCTGCCGGCGCTGGCGACGTGCGCGGCTCTCCTGATCGCCGCCATCGCGGTCGTCGCCGGCCGGACCGGCTCACCGTGAGAGCGCGGTGCCCGGGTTAC
>NZ_JOJL01000004.1 GCF_000721705.1 Actinoplanes subtropicus | reverse complement strand
GGTGGGGGTCGTCGTCGGCGGGGTGGTGGGGGTGGTCGTCGGCGGCGTGGTGGGGCTCGTCGTCGGCGGCGTGGTGGGAGTTGTCGTCGGCGGGGTGGTCGCGGTGGCGTTGCGATCGGCGTAGAAGATGCCGCGGCCGTTGGTGCCGAGGTAGACCCGGCCGAAGACGCGCGGGTCGGCGGCCAGGGCGTCGCCGGCGTTGCCGTACTGGTGGGCGTCGTCGTTGATCCGGACCCAGGAGGTGCCGTTGTCGTCGGAGCGGAAGACCCCGGCCACGCCGTCGACGGTGCCGACCAGGAAGACGGCCAGGTGCGACTGCCCGGGCGCGGCCTTGCCGAACGCCACGTTGATCCCGGAGGTCACCGAGGAGACCTTGGTGAACGTGGCGCCGGCGTCGGTCGAGCGCAGCAGCCCGGTCGACCCGGCGAACCAGACTTCGCCCTCGGTTCCCGGCACCGCATGGAAGTGCAGGCGGCCGGAGGAGGGCAGGGCGGCCGACGACGCGGTGAACGTGGCGCCGCCGTCCTTGCTGGTGTAGAACTTGCCCGCGGCGTACGCGTAGAAGGTCCTGGGGTTGACCCGGTCCGATTCGACGATCGCTCCCGCGGGAACTCCGGCCGACGCGGTCCACGAACTGCCGCGCGTGGTGCTGTAGTAGACCCCGGTGCCCTGCGGCGACCAGACCATGTATCCGGCGTCCGCGCCGACCGCGATGGTGCCGCCGCCGGTCACCCCGGCCGGTTCCTGGCCCTGGTACCAGTTCTTGCCGCCGTCGGCGGAGATGCCGATGTGCGGGGCCGCGTCGGCGTTCCCGACCCGCGCGAACACCGTGGGCGTTAGTTCGGCGAAGTCGAGGCTGGTGTTGCTGCCCAGGCTCGGGCTGTTGTGGAAGCTGGGCTGCACCGCGTCGAGCGACGCGTGGTAGAAGCCGCCGATGTCGCCGAGCGCGCTGACCAGCGGCGCGCCGGAGGGCGGGCTGGCCAGGTCGAGGACGGCGGTCTCCTCGATGCCCTTGGCCATCGGTTTGATGGTGAAGGTGGTGTTCTTGTCCCAGTTCGTCAGCTGGGTCGTGCCGTAGAGCGTGGCGCCGGTGCCGTACATCATCCGGTCGGAGTTGAACGGATCGATGGCGAGCGTCTCGTTCATCCAGCCGAGCTTCGGGGTGGACTCGGGCGGCTGCGGGTTGTTGTTGAAGGTCAGCCAGGGGTCGGCGGAGATGTCCATGGTGTACCGCTTGGACATGCTCGGGTAGCTCGTCCAGTCCCAGATCCGGGTCCAGGTCGCGCCGTTGTCGGTGCTGCGGAAGAAGATCGCGTCCGGCCACCAGGAGATCTGGGTGGCGACCATCAGCGTTCCGGGGTGCTGCGTGTCGACGGTGAGCCCGGAGTAGCCGTAGTACCGGTCGGCGACCGCGGTCGGGCTGATGTCGGTCCAGGTCCCGGCGGTGATGTCGTAGCGCCAGACCTCGCCGGCCCCGCCGTCGTACGGCCCGCCGGTGTCGCTGGTCGCGATGAACAGGTAGTTGCCCTGCACCACGCCCTTGTGGGCGAGATACCCGGTGGGCTCGCCGGCGATCCTGCTCCACGTCGAGCCGTTGTCGTTGGACATGTAGACCGGGTTGGACTTGTCCGCGACGCCCACGAAGATCTGGTTGGCGGCGCCGAACGTGACCCAGCTCAGGCCCTGGTTCTGGTTGAGGTAGTTGTTGGTGTCGGTCGGGTCCTGCACGTAGTTGCCGGCGTTCGGGAAGCTGGTGACCTTGCTGAAGGTCACGCCGTAGTCGGAGCTCTTGTAGAGCCCGTTGCCGCCCTCGGCGGCGAACCAGACGTTCTTGTCGTTGTGCGGGTCGACGGCGAGGCGCTCGCCGACGCCCCGGCCGGGCATGTTCCCGCCGTTCTTGAACGGCAGCGTGGTGACCTGCCAGGTGGTGCCCTTGTCCGAGGAGCGCAGGATCGCGCCGTTGTTCGGGTCCCAGTCATTGGTGTACATGCCGACCGCGGCGTACACCCGCTTGGTGTCGACCGGGTCGGGGGCGATGGACAGCACCCCGTTGTAGCCGAAGTTGTCCTGACCGACCCAGTCGAGCAGCGGGGTCCAGCTCTGGTCGGTCTCGTTCCACCGGTACGCCCCGCCGATGTCGGTGCGGGCGTAGATGAGGTTCTTCTCGCCCGGGTTGAAGACGATGGCCGGGACGAAGCCACCGCCGTCGATCCGGACGTTCTTCCAGGTGTACGGGTCGGCCGCGGCCGCCGACGCCGTGGTCGCGGGCGCCAGCGCGTACGCCACCGCCCCGGCCAACAGGGCGGTGACCGCCGCCCCGATCGCTGTCCTTCTCATCCGGCACCTTTCATAGACAGGCGTTCACATGGGAGCGCTCCCAGAAGCGTCGGCCCCGCGTCATCGCCCTGTCAAGAGCCAGAAACCCCAAGTTGACAATCGCGCGATTTTTAAGGCGACCATTAAGAATTGGCGCCACTCAATTGCTTAAAAACGTTCAGCAACGCGCCGATATGGCGCGAACACCTTCCGTCAACCGAGCGGACGTTTAGCCCAGGAGGTAATGTTTCGACTCTGTGTATAGTCTGGCGTTGTCCACGGCCGGATGAGGAGCGGTTCATGAGGGTTTGCGTTGTCGGCACGGGCTATGTCGGTCTCACGACCGGGGTCAGCCTGGCGTTCCTCGGGCATCAGGTGACCTGCGTCGACCTGGACCGGAACAAGGTCGACATGCTCACGGCCGGCAAGTGCCCGATCTACGAGCCGGGCATGGAGGACCTTCTCGCCGAGGCCGCCGCCAACCTGACCTTCACCACCAGCTACGCCGAGGCGGTGCCCGGCGCCGACGTGGTGTTCGTCGCCGTGCAGACCCCCTCGGCCGAGGACGGCAGCCCCGACCTGCGCTACCTGCGCTCGGCCGCGGAGAGCGTGGCCCGCAACCTCGACCACACCTTCACCGTGGTGGTGAACAAGTCGACGGTCCCGATCGGCAGCGGCAACTGGGTGGACGCGATTCTCCGCGAGTCCTTCGCCGACCGCGCCGACCGCCCGGCCGGCTGCGAATTCTCGGTCGCGTCGAATCCGGAGTTCCTGCGCGAGGGCAACGCGATCCACGACACCCTCTACCCGGACCGCATCGTCATCGGCTCGGACAATCCGCGCAGCCTCGAGGTGCTCAACCACCTCTACCGGCCGATCATCAACCAGACGTTCACGGCGCCCAGCTTCCTGCCCCGCCCGGACGACACCGGCGCGGTCCCGCTGGTCTCCACCGACCTGGCCTCGGCCGAGCTGATCAAGTATGCGGCCAACGCGTTCCTGGCCCTGAAGATCAGCTTTGTGAACGAGATCGGCCAGCTGGCCGGCAAGGTCGGCGCGGACATCACCGAGGTGGCCCGCGGCATCGGCCTCGACCAGCGGATCGGCTCCCGCTTCCTCGAGCCCGGCGTGGGCTGGGGTGGCTCCTGCTTCGGCAAGGACACCAAGGCACTGATCGCGACCGCCGGCGAGTACAAGCTCGAGATGCCGATCGTGAAGGCGGCCCGCGAGGTCAACGACCGGCAGCGCGCCGCGGCCGTGGAGCGGCTGCAGGACGAGCTGCGCATCCTCAAGGGCCGCAAGATTGGCCTGCTCGGCATCGCGTTCAAGCCGAACACCGACGACCTGCGCGACTCCCCCGCGGTCGACATCGCCCAGATGCTGCTGGCCCGGGGCGCCCGGGTGCGGCTGCACGACCCGGTGGCCGCCGAGCGGTTCCGCCGGGAGCAACCCGAGCTCGCACCGTACCTCTGCGAGACGCTCGACGGGCTCTTCGACGACTGCGACGCGGTGGTGCTGGTCACCAAGTGGGCGCAGTACCTCGAGCTGGACTGGGGCAAGTTCGTCGGATTGATGCGTACGCCGATCCTGCTGGACGGCCGGCACGTGCTGGACAGCGAGCGGATGGGGCGCCTCGGCTACAAATATCTGGCGGTCTCGGGCTGAGTTCCCGATAAGCCCGATTTGGGCAGGACACCGGCCGTCCCACCGGATATCCCAGATATCCGAGCGGGGCGGCCGCTTCGCGTCTAGGGTCTCCTTGGGGCCAATGCGCGCCTGACCTGCGATTCTCCTTAACCGGTTAAGGGCCCCGGGTCACCGCTGCCGTATCGTTACCGAGTCGATCAAGCGGAAATCATTGCGCAACGTGCCGGTCACCACTTGACTGTGAGCCAAGTAGCGCTTCGGACGGCGACGTCTTCGGATGTCGGAGGCGCGATTTGACATAGGGAGCGGTATGTTCGGACAACCCACGAGCCCGCGTTCGCGGGTCGTGCTGGCCAGCACGCTGAGCGCCGGGCTGATCTTCAGCGTGGCAGCCTGCGGCGGCAGCAAGGATTCCGGAAGCAGCGGGTCATCCGGCGCGTCGGCGTCAGCGATCGACTGCGCGCCATACACCAAATTCGGTGATCTCAAGGGCAAGACGGTTTCCATTTACACCGGTATCGTCACCCCGGAGGACACCCCGCACATCAACTCGTACAAGCCATTCGAGCAGTGCACCGGCGTCACGGTCAAGTACGACGGCGACAAGTCCTTCGAGACCCAGATCCTGGTCCGCGCGAAGGCGGGCAACCCGCCCGACCTCGCCATCGTGCCGCAGCCCGGTCTGCTCAAGCAGCTCGTGGCCACCGGCAAGGCGGTCGCCGCGCCGCCCGAGACCGAGGCGAACGTCGACAAGTTCTGGAGCAAGGACTGGAAGGCGTACGGCACGGTCGACGGCAAGTTCTACGCCGCGCCGCTGGGCGCGAGCGTGAAGTCGCTGGTGTGGTATTCGCCGGCCGACTTCAAGGAGGGCAACTACCAGATCCCGACCACGCTCGACGAGCTGAAGGCGCTCAGCGACAAGATGGTCGCCGACAAGAAGATGCCGTGGTGCGCCGGCATCGCCTCCGGTGACGCCACCGGCTGGCCGGTCACCGACTGGATGGAGGACTTCATGCTCCGGCTCTACGGGCCGGAGACGTACGACAAGTGGGTCAACCACCAGATCCCGTTCAACGGCCCCGAGTCGACGGCGGCCCTGGACGCGGTCGGCGCATACCTGAAGAATCCCGCCTACGTCAACGGCGGCCTCGGCGACGTCAAGAGCATCGCGTCGACCACCTTCCAGGACGGCGGCCTGCCGATCCTCGACGGCACCTGCATGATGCACCGCCAGGCCAGCTTCTACGCGGCGAACTGGCCGAAGGACAAGAAGGTGGCCCAGGACGGCGACGTCTTCGCGTTCTACCTGCCGGGCAAGGACGCCTCCACCAAGCCGGTGCTCGGCGGTGGCGAGTTCGTGCTCTCCTTCGCCGACCGGCCCGAGGTCAAGGCGTTCCAGACCTACCTGTCCTCGGACACCTGGGCCAACATCAAGGCCAAGCAGGGCAGCGGCTGGGTGAGCGCCAACAAGGGTCTCGACCAGGCCAACCTGACCAGCCCGATCGACAAGCTCGCGGCGTCGATCCTGTCCGACCCGAAGGCGACGTTCCGCTTCGACGGCTCGGACCAGATGCCCGCCGCGGTCGGCTCGGACTCGTTCTGGAAGCAGGCGACCGCCTGGATCACCGGGCAGGACACCAAGACGACGGTCGACAACATCGAAAAGTCTTGGCCGAAGTGATCTGATAGCTCCACCAGGGGCCGGCCGGGAGGGCACCGTTCTCCCGGCCGGCCTTCGCCTCTTCACCTCTCCAGCACGAAGGAGGTACGGGTCGCGTGTTCAACACCGCCTCCACCACCCCGGAAAAACTCTTACAAATGGTCGCGGCCCTTCTGCTGTTCGCCGCGGTCATGGGGGTCATCCTGTTCTTCGCCGGCCGGCTCGGCGGCAAGCGGCACGAGAAGTGGGTCGGGTACCTGTACCTGCTGCCCGTCGTGCTGATGCTCACGTTCGGCCTGGTCTACCCCGGCCTCCGGACGATCTATGAATCGTTCTTCGACGCCGCCGGCAAGGCGTTCGTCGGGATCGACAACTACAAGACCATCTTCACCGACGACGATCAGCTCACCGTTCTGCGCAACACGGTGCTCTGGGTGGTCATCACGCCGTTCCTGGCGACCGGCATCGGCCTTCTCTACGCCATTCTGGTGGACAAGTCCCGATTCGAGTCGTTCGCGAAGGCACTCATCTTCCTGCCGATGTCCATTTCGTTCGTGGCGGCGTCGGTGATCTGGAAGTTCATGTACGAGTACCGCCCCGACCAGGCGAACGTGAAGCAGATCGGCCTGATCAACCAGGTCATCGTGTGGCTCGGCGGCAAGCCGGTCCAGCTGCTCATCGAGTCGCCGCTGAACACATTCCTGCTGATCATCGTGATGATCTGGATCCAGGCCGGCTTCGCCATGACCGTGCTGTCCGCGGCGATCAAGGCGATCCCGGACGACATCGTCGAGGCCGCCCGGCTCGACGGCGTCAACGCCTGGACGATGTTCCGGAACATCACGGTGCCCAGCGTCCGGCCGACCATCGTGGTGGTGCTGACCACCATCGGCATCGGCACGCTGAAGGTCTTCGACGTCGTCCGCACGATGACCGGCGGCAACTTCAAGACCAGCGTGGTGGCGAACGAGTTCTACAGCCAGACGTTCCGGGCCGACAACCAGGGGCTCGGCGCCGCTCTCGCGGTACTGCTGTTCATCCTGGTCATCCCGGTCGTCGCGTACAACATCCGGCAGGTTCGCCGATCGGAGGCACGATGACCGCCGTTACTCCGCTGGCGACGGAATCCGACCTGATCCCCACCAGGCCCAGCGCCGCCGCCGTCGCCAAGAAGCGGCTCAGCTCGCCGTGGGCGTCGCTGGCCGCGATCGTCATCGCGGTGCTCTGGACCATCCCGACGTTCGGCCTGCTGGTGTCGTCGTTCCGCCCGGAGACGAAGATCAAGCGCACCGGCTGGTGGACGTTCTTCGCCGACCCGCAGCTGACCCTGGACAACTACCGGTCCGTGTTCGGCGAGGACGGCGGCGTCAACATGGCCGACTTCTTCGTCAACTCGCTGGTCATCTGCATCCCGGCGGTGCTCATCCCGCTGGCGCTGGCGTCGCTGGCCGCGTACGCCTTCGCCTGGATCAACTTCCCCGGGAAGAACTTCCTGTTCATCACGATCTTCGCGTTGCAGATCGTCCCATTGCAGATCACGCTGATCCCGGTGCTCGAGATCTTCGTGCACATGCACATCACCGGCACGTTCTGGACCCTGTGGCTGGCCCACTCGACGTTCGCGCTGCCGCTGGCCATCTACCTCCTGCACAACTTCATGCGCGAGGTGCCGGCCGGCCTGATCGAGGCCGCCCGGGTGGACGGCGCCGGCCACGTGTCGATCTTCTTCAAGGTGATGCTGCCGCTGCTCACCCCGGCGCTGGCGGCGTTCGGCATCTTCCAGTTCCTCTGGGTGTGGAACGACCTGCTGGTCGCCCTGGTGTTCGCGGGCGGCGGCAACGAGGTCGCCCCGATCACCCTGGCCCTGGCCAACCTGAGCGGCACCCGGGGCACGGCCTGGCAACTGCTGTCGGCCGGGGCGTTCGTCTCCATCCTGGTGCCGGTCGTGGTGTTCGTGCTGCTCCAGCGCTACTTCGTCCGCGGGCTGCTGGCCGGCTCGGTCAAGGGGTGACCGTCACGCGGGGCCGCACTCAGCTTGCCGGGCGCGGCCCCGCGAACAGGTTGGCCCACGCGCGGACGCGGTGGTCGACCACGGTCCCGTTCCGAACGAACGGGTCGCCGGCCACGAAGCGATCGGCGGCCTCCCGGCTGCGGCAGACGGCCATCGTCCGCAGGTAGCCGTCCTGGGCGTCGGGCTCCAGGAAGGCACCGGCCATCAGCACCTCCCCCGCACGATGCAGATCCGTCGTCAGCCTGACGTGCTCGGCCAGGGGCTCCGCGGCTTTGGCCTGCGCCTCCGCCAGCGAGGTGAAGGGCACGGTCATCTCGACCACGTAATAGACGGGCTCGGAGCCCGCATCGAATGGCGTCATCACGTCATTCTGCCGGACCTGTCCGAGCGACCAGGCCGCCGAGGATGAGGGCCAGACCCGCCTCGAACGCGGATTCGTGATCGATGGGTGGCACGTCCCGATCGCCCGCATGCGCTTGATCGTCCGGCTGCGCTTGATCGTCCGCCTGTTCTTCGAGAACACAGCCGACCGTGAAACGGCTCGCGGCAATCGCTCATGTATTCGGGCTTTCAGAGCGAGGCGATCGCCTGGCGCAAATGGCTGCTGCGGGCGATCGCCGGCAACCCCGCCGAACTGCAGATCATGTACGGCGTGGCTGGCGAGCGCCGCCTGGGCGAGTACGTCGCCGACTGGCTGACCGGCTACGACGGCAATCCGGTGCGGATCGGCAACGCCGCCGCCGAGCAGTTCCAGCTGGACGTCTACGGCGAGGTGATGGATGCCCTGCATCAGGGCCGGCGCGCCGGGCTGAAGGCCGGCGCGCCGGCCTGGGGCCTGCAGGTGAAGCTCATGGAGTTCGTCGAGCGGCACTGGCGGGACCCGGACGAGGGCATCTGGGAGGTGCGCGGCGGCCCGAAGCAGTTCGTCCACTCCAAGCTGATGGCCTGGGTGGCCGCCGACCGCGCGGTCAAGGCGGTCGACGAGTTCGGCTTCGACGGCCCGGCCGGGCGCTGGACCCGGTTGCGCGACGAGATCCGGGCCGAGATCCTGGAGAAGGGCCATGACCGGGACCGCCGTACGTTCACCCAGTTCTACGGCTCCACCGAGCTGGACGCGGCCATGCTGATGGCCCCGCTGGTCGGCTTCCTGCCGGGCGACGACGAGCGGGTGGTGGGCACGGTCGCCGCGATCGAGAAGCACCTGATGGCCGACGGCTTCGTGCGGCGCTACACCCAGCACCCCGGCACCGATGTCGACGGCCTGCCGCCGGGTGAGGGCGCCTTCCTGGCCTGCACGTTCTGGCTGGCCGCCAACTACGCGCTGATGGGGCGGCACGAGGACGCCCGGGAGACGTTCGCCCGGCTGCTCGCCCTGCGCAACGACGTGGGCCTGCTGTCCGAGGAGTACGACACCGCGGAGTGCCGCCTGGTCGGCAACTTTCCGCAGGCGTTCAGCCACGTGCCGCTGATCGACACCGCCCGGACGCTCGGCGCGGCGCTCGCCCCCACCGAGGCCCGGGCCCGCGAGGGGCTCCGGTAGCGTGGGCGGGTGAGCTGGTCGTGGAAGTGGGACGAGACCCTCTACGCCGGCAGCGCGCCGCACTACGTGGCCGGCCGGGTGCCCTATCCGCCGGCGCTGGCCGGCGCGGTCCGGGACGAGCTCGGCCTCGACGGCGGCGGGCGGCTGCTCGACGTCGGGTGCGGGCCCGGCTCGCTGACCACGGTGCTCGCGCCGCTCTTCGCCGGGGCCGTCGGTGTCGATGCCGACCCGGGGATGATCGAGGTGGCCCGTGCGCGCGCCCCGGAGATCGAGTGGCGGTGCCTGCGCGCCGAGGAGTTGCCGGCCGACCTGGGTAGGTTCCGGGTGCTGACCTTCGCGCAGTCCTTCCACTGGATGGACCAGCACGCGGTGGCCCGCGCCGGCCGCGGCATGCTCGAGCCGGGCGGGGCGTGGGTGCACATCGGGGCGGGCACCCACCAGGGCGTACCGCCGACCGGTCCGCTGCCCTTTCCCCGGCCGCCGTGGGAGGAGATCGGCGCGCTCGTCCGGGCGTATCTCGGGCCCGAGCGGCGGGCCGGGCGCGGCACCCTGCCGGACGAGGGACGCTCCGGCGAGGAGGACGTCATGCGGGCCGAGGGCTGGGCCGGGCCGCGTCGCCGGTTCGTCCCGATGGGTGTGGTCGAGCGTACGGCCGATGAGGTTGTCTCCTCGGTCTACTCGCTCTCCGGATCCACGCCGCACCTGCTCGGGGCGCGCCTCGAGGAATTCGACGCCGACCTGCGCAAGGTGCTGCGGGCGGCCGCGCCGGCGGGGCGGTTCGCCGAGCAGCTGGGCGACGTCGAGATCGTGGTGTGGCGGCCGTGAGCGCAACTTGTGGCAACCGCTTGCCGATCACCGGGGCTTCCGGCGTGCAATGGCCGTCATGAGCGACTCCGATCTCGCCACTGCCGAAGCCGACGAGGCCGTCGCCGCCGTGGCGCGGCAGCTTTCCGGGGTGCGGCGCCTGGGGGTGGCGTTCTCCGGCGGCGTCGATTCGTCGGTGCTGCTGGCGCTGGCGGCCCGGGCGCTCGGCCCCGGCCGGGTCGTCGCTCTCCTGGGTGTCTCCCCCAGCCTGGCCGCCGACGAGCGCACCGCCGCCCACGCGGTGGCCGACCAGATCGGCGTGCCCCTGATCGAGGTGGCGACGCACGAGGGTGACCGCCCGGAGTATCGCGCGAACGGCCCGGACCGCTGCTTCCACTGCAAGGACGAGCTGTTCACCCGGATCGACGCGTCCGTCGTGGCCGAGCACGGACTGGACGCGATAGCTTACGGCGAAAATGCCGATGACGTACGCCGGGACGACCGCCCGGGCTCGCGGGCGGCCACCGCGCACGGGGTGCTGACTCCGCTGGCCACGGCCGGGCTGACCAAGGCGGACGTGCGCCGGATCGCCCGCTCGTTCGCCCTGTCCAGCGCCGACAAGCCGGCCGCGCCCTGCCTGGCCTCCCGCATCCCGCATTTCTCGGCGGTGCTCCCCCGCAAGCTGAGCCAGATCGAGCAGGCCGAGGCCGCGCTCCGCCGCCTGGGCTTCGCCGATCTGCGGGTACGCCACCACGGCGACGTGGCCCGGGTGGAACTGCCGCCGGACGACCTGCCCCGGGCCGCCGCCGAGCCGCTGCGCTCCCGGATCCACGAGGCGGTCACGGCCGCCGGTTTCCGCTATGTGACCCTCGATCTGGCCGGCATCCAATCGGGAGCCTTCACCCAAGCGGCGATTGGCGAGGCTGCAGAGTGACCGACATTTCCGATATTTCGTCCTTTGCGGACCTTGATGTGGATCGGGCGCGGCGGCGCGGCTATCCCGAGGCCGTCTACTGCGCCGGCAAGACCCCTTCGCAGGTCGCCGGCATCGCGGCCGCGGTGCGCTCGCGGCCCGACATGGTCACCCTCTTCACCCGGGCCACCCCGGCCCACGCCGTCGCGATTCTCGACGTCCTGCCCGATGCCTTCCACGACCCGTCGGCGGGCCTGCTCGCCTGGCCGCCCGTTTCGCCGGCGCCGAGCGGCGGGCCGGTCGTGGTCCTGGCCGCCGGCACCTCGGACCTGCCGGTCGCCCGGGAGGCCCTGCTGACCACCCGCTACCTGGGCCGAGCCGCGGACTTGGTGGTCGACGTGGGCGTGGCCGGGCTCCATCGCGTGCTCTCCCACCTGGACCTGTTGCGCCGGGCGCGAGCGGTCGTGGTGGTGGCCGGGATGGACGGCGCCCTCCCCGGCGTGGTGGCCGGCCTGATCTCCGCGCCGGTGATCGCCGTCCCGACGTCGGTGGGGTACGGCGCCGCCTTCGAGGGGCTGGCCGCCCTGTTGACGATGCTCAACGCCTGCGCCCCGGGCGTGGCCGTGGTGAACATCGACAACGGCTACGGCGCGGGCCACCTGGCGGCCCAGATCGCCGCCCCGTCCGCCATCTCCGAGATCTCCCCCGAAGGGCGGCGGGGAGCGTGAGCGAGGGCCGGCACGCATGGATCGACGCCTCGGCCGGGATCGCCGGGGACATGCTGCTCGGTGCCCTGCTCGATGCGGGGGCGAGCGAGCAGGCGGTGCGGGCGGCGATCGACGCGGTCGCCGGTGACGCCGTCCGGGTGCGTACCCATGAGGTGCGCCGCGCCGGGCTGCGGGCGCTCAAGGTGGACATCGACCTGCTCGACCCCGACCCGCCGGAACGCCACTGGCACGAGATCCGGGACCTGCTCACCGAGCCCACCGCCCGCGCGGTCTTCGGCCGGCTCGCCGAGGCCGAGGCCCGTGTGCACGGCATCACCCCCGACGAGGTGCACTTCCACGAGGTGGGCGCCCTCGACGCGATCGCCGACGTGGTCGGCTGCTGCGCCGCCCTGGCCGACCTGGGCATCACCGCCGTCTCGGCGAGCCCGGTGGCGCTCGGAGCCGGCACGGTCCGGGCCGGCCACGGCCGTCTCCCGGTACCCGCTCCCGCGGTGGCCGAGCTGTCCCGAGGCTGGCAGGTGGCTGCCGGCGGCGACGGCGAGCTCGCCACCCCGACCGGCATGGCGCTGCTCCGTACGTTCGCTCAGGTATGCGAGCCGCTCCCCGCGATGCGACTCGAGTCGGTGGGTGCCGGCGCGGGCAGCCGCGACCCCGCCGGCCGGGCGAACATCGTCCGGGTGCTCGTCGGCGCGAAGACCCCGGGCCCCGGCGAAGCCCTGATCCTGCTCGAGGCCAACGTGGACGATCTCGATCCCCGGCTCTGGCCCGGCGTCCTGAGCGGCCTCCTCGACCTGGGCGCCGCCGACGCCTGGCTCACCCCGATCCTGATGAAGAAGGGCCGCCCCGCCCACACGCTGAGCGTCCTCTGCCGGGCGGACCTCGCCGCGGCCGCCCGCGACCGGATCTTCCGGGACACCAGCACCCTCGGCATCCGGCACAGCGAGCGCGGCCGGGTCGCCCTGGATCGCGAGTTCGTCGAGGTATCCGTCGGCGAAGGCCGCGTACGCGTGAAGGTCGGTTCTCGCGACGGAGTCGTGGTGCAGGTGATGCCCGAGTTCGAGGACGTCGCCGCGCTGGCCCGCGAGCAGGGCCGCCCGGAGCGCGTCGTCCTCCACGAGGCCCTGGCCGCCGCCTACGACGCGGCGAGCCGCTCGCCGATGATCTGAGCCGCGCGTTCCAGCGTCGCCAGGTCGGCCGCGGGCAGCCCGTCGAGCAGCTGGGCCACCGCTCGTACGCGCTCGGCCCGCCCACGCTCCAGCACATCGCGCCCCGCGTCGGTGGCGTCCACCAGCACCACCCGCCGGTCGCTCGAGGACGGCCGGCGCGCGGCCAGCCCGGCCGACTCCAGCGCCGAGACCAGCTTCGTGATCGCCGGCGGGGTGACCCGCTCGCGCTCGGCGAGCTGGCTCATCGTCTGCGCGCCGCCGAACACGAGGACCGACAGCAGGGAGGCGCGCGGCCCATCGAGGTCCATCCCCCGGTCGGCGGCCGCGGCCCGGCGCAGCAACCGTACCGCCGCCGAATGCAGCACGTTCGCGGCGCGATGCCGGTCGTCGGCGGGCAGCCCCGCCGGCGGCTGCGGCAGCTGCGGGGATTGACGCTTGCGACCAGCCATCACTAACCTTCACCTAGGTGAACAATAAACCGCGGTGAAGTATAGGAGAGCCATGGCACTCGGGCCAGTCACCCAGATCCACGTCAGCATCACGGACCTCGACCGGTCGGTCGCCTTCTACCGCGACGTGCTCGGCATTCCCTTGTTGTTCGTCGTGCCCGGCCAGCCGATGGCCTTCTTCGCCAGCGGCGACGTGCGGCTCTACCTCGGGGTGCCGGAGCCGCCGGAGTTCGCCAGCAAGGTCACGCTGTACTTCGCCGTGGACGACATCCACGCGGAACAGCTCCGGCTGGCCGACGCGGGCGTCGAATTCGTCGACAAGCCGCACGTGGTCCACCGGACCGAGGACCACGAACTGTGGATGACCTTCTTCCGCGATCCGGACGGCCACCACCTGGCGCTGACCCAGGAACGCCCTACGGCGTCGACCGGAGCGTGACCCGTACGGCGTCGCCCGTTGCGATCGGCGCGCCGACGATCACGCGGGCGTTGAGGCCGCGCAGGCGGAGTCGCTGGCCCTCCTCGGTCCAGACGATTTTGTGCGCGTCGCGGCCGAACCGGGCGGCGAACTTGGCGCAGCCGTTGTGCGGGGGCTCGGTCACCTCGATCACGGCCCGGTCGCCGATCGCCAGGCGGGAGCCGGTCGGCAGGGCGTCGACGCTCAGGTCGAGGTCGACGTAGAGCTGGTCGCCGGCGAGGGCCCAGGCGTCCCGGTCGGGGCCCGCGATCAGCTCGATGAACCGGGAGTTGATGACGGTCAGCTGCCGTTCGGGGTTCGGCGACGGGTCGGTGCGGGAACCGGCCCGCCGGCTCCAGCCGTCGCCGATCAGCCCGGTCTCCAGGTCGAGCTCGGCGTGGGACAGCACCTCGCGGGCGTCGACCGCCGGCCGGCAGACGGCCAGCGCCAGAGCGCCCAGGTCCCGCGGGGACCGCCGCACGAGGGGCAGCCGCTCCCTGATCTCCTCCACCGAACGATGACGTACCGTGACGATGTTCTCCACAACCCGACTGTTCCCCGCACACCGCGGCGGGGTCCACCCAGTTCTCAGAACACGAGATTCCACGGAAGCATCCGTCGGTCACGGGGATCGCCAGGTGGCCCTGAAGTGTGGCCATCGGGCCGCCGGGCCACCTCCACGTAGAGCACGCCGTACAGGCCCGCCATCGCGGCCTTGGCGGCTACCGGATTTCGTAGGTGCCGTCGAGCCGGGCACGTCCGATGACGTGTCCGGTCATGGCGTGGAGGGCGTCGGTGAGGGCGAACTTCTCGGGTAACTCGGGTCGGTGGTCGAGGGCGAAGAGCTGGAAGACGTAGGAGTGCGGACCGTGCGAGGGGATGGGCATGGGGCCGGCCCAGCCGCGGTGGCCGAGGGCGCCTCTTCCGTGTTTGAGTCCGTCGATCGAGCCGGGCCGGGTGAGGCCGTTCTCGGGGATGCCGGGCAGGGCCGGGTCGATGCCGAGGGTGAGTGCGTGGGTGGCGGGTTTCCCGAACGGTACGTCGGGATCCTGCACGATGAGCACGAGTTCGGCGGTGCCGGCCGGTGGTGGTGTCCAGGCGAGGGCCGGTGAGATGTCGGCGCCGAAGAGCCGGCCGCGGTATCGCTCGGGGATTGCGGTGCCCTGGCCGAAGGCGGGGCTCGTGAGGGCGAAGTTTTCCGGGGCCCGCAGGTCGGGGTGGGCCCAGACGAGGGTGTGGTGTCCCGCGCGTCGATGGCGCAGCGCGCGGCCGAGGGGGTTGGGCATGGGGTCGGTTCCTCCTTCTACGGTCGGGTGGTGGGCCGGCCCGGGCCGCGGAGGGCCCGGTCGAGGACGGACAGTGCGACGGCGGCGATGCTGACGCCGGTCATGACGAGAGCGATCAAGTGGACGCCGCTGTCTTTCACGCTGGTGTGGAAGACGATGCCGGTGACGGCGGAGGAGGCGATGGAGCCGACGTAGCCGAAGGTGCGGAACAACCCGGAGGCGACACCCAGCTGCTCGGGTGGCGCTTGGGTGTAGAGGGCGATCTGGTTCCCGCTGGCGCCGGTGCCGAGCGCGACGCCGAAGAGCACGGTGATCAGCACGATCCAGACGACGGCGGCGTCCGAGGAGAGCAGCAGCACGCCGGCGGACCCGACCAGGCTGGCCGCAGCCGCGACGATGACCGGGCCGCGAACCAGGTTGCGCCGCGAGATCAGTGCGACGACGACACCGGAGACGGCGCTCGTCGGCAGCAGGAGCAGTCCTGTGCCGAGGGCGGACATCCCGCGTCCGGCCTGCAGCCATTGGGTGATGCCGTAAAGGACGAGGTACACGCACAGGGCGACGAGGGCGTATCGCAGGTACGTCCGGGTCAGCGCCCCGTTGCGGACCAGCAGCCGCATGTCGACGAACGGGTGCCCGGCGCGTAGCTCCCACCGGGTCAGGACGGTGAACAGCACCACGGCGGCGGCCAGCATGATCCAGTTCGGTTCCGGGATCGAGAACAGGAACGCCAGCAGGGCCGTCATCGCCAGGGCAAAGCCGATGATGCCGAGCAGATCGACGCGGGCGATGACCTCGCGGGCGTTTCCCGGCGCCCGCCGCGCGGCGTCGCGCGGAATCCAGATCAGCGCCGCGGCAAGAGCGACAAGGGCCACCGGCACGTTGACGAGGAACACCCACCGCCAGCCGGCCGCCTGGACCAGGACGCCGCCGATGGGCAGGCCCAGCGAGGCGGTGGCGACGCCGGCGATCTGCAGGCCGCCGAGCACACCGCCGGGTGGTTTCGCCATCCCGGCTGCCGTGGCGCGGCGCTGGATGAGCATCATCGCCGTCGGGTAGGCGCAGGAGCTGCCCAGGCCGATCACCACCCGGGCGGCCAGCAGCACGACGAGGTTCCGCGCCACCCCGCCAAGGACTCCGCCGAGCAGGACCAGCGCGATCCCGAGCAGGAAGACCCGGCGGGCACCGAAGACCTCGGCGGCCTTCCCCGCCGTGGGCTGGGCGATCGCGCTGGCCAGATACAGCGCGGTCACCAGGGACGTGGTCCGACCTACCGAGACGTGCAGGCCGGCCGCAATCGGTACGAGCGCGGTGGCGATCATGGAGCTGTTGATCGCGTTCAATGCGGATCCGACGAACAGCGGGGTGGTGAAGCGCCACGTGAACGGCTCTCTACCCACGCTCGCCCCGCCGACGGGGATACGTACTGTCATGGCGCTCCGATCGACGCGTTACCAGGGTGCTTAGGTATACTAAATATCTGTGTTTAGGTACACTAATGACCCATGGAGACGGGTGCAACCGGTGAAGGCTCGGGCGTCCTCGGCGAGACCGGGCTCGGCGGTCAAGTGCGATCAACGGTGGGGCGCCTCTACCGCCGGTTCCGCAGCGAACGCCCGGACGGCAGCCTCGGAGACACGGCGCTCGAAGTGCTCACCCGGCTGTACAAGAACGGCCCACAGACCCTGACCCAGCTCAGCGAACACGACCACGTCGCCCCCGCGTCCATGAGCCAGACCGTGAACCGGCTCACCTCGGCCGGCTACGCGGTCCGTACGGCCGATCCGAACGATGGCCGAAAGGTGCTGTTCAGCCCCACTCCCGAAGGAGCCGAACTCGCCCGCGCCGCTCGCATCCAGCGCAATGCCTGGCTGGACGCGCACCTGCAAGCACTCAGCCCCGAGGATCAGAACGCGATCGCCCGCGCCTGCGTGCTGCTCAGCAATATCGCCGACTCATAGGGCGTCGCTCCGGGCGTCAGCCGTGGTGGCGACGAGCGGCGTGGTTTTGCAGGGCGATCACCATTGCCTGCGCGTGGGCGGAGGGACGCGGCCGGGTCACGACCACCGTGGCGCGTCCGGGCCAGTGGCTGTCGGCGAAACGCCCTGATCCACGCTCTCGTCCGATTCGTCATGAATTGTGCAACGTGCGGTCCGGCCCGCTGCGTCGTACGCGCGTCAACGACGAAGCGGCCCCTGATGGTCATCCTGGAATCTTGAAGACCCGCCGGGGCTGGGTGACCACGAGATCCCGGATGGTCTCCGCGGCCTCCTCCTCGTCGAGACGGTGCTCGGCGACCAGGGTCGCCAGAAACCCCGCGTCCAATCGTCGCGACATATCATGCCGGGCCGGAATCGAGCAGAACGCCCGAGTGTCATCAATAAATCCGGACATCCGCGAAAAGCCCGAAATTTCGACAACTGACCGCTGATAGGCGCGTATTTCCGAGGGGTTGTCCAGGAACCACCAAGGCGCCCCGGCGTAGACCGAAGGATAGAACCCGGCAAGCGGCGCAATCTCCCGGCTGTAGACCGTGGCATCGACGGTGAAGAGTACGAGATGGAACCCGGGAACGGTCCCGAACCGCGCCAACAACGGCTGCAGCGCCCGCGTGAACTCCACCCCCACCGGAATGTCGTGCCCGGTATCCGGCCCGAAGGAATCGAACGTACCCGGATGATGATTGCGGTAGATCCCCGGATGCAGGGTCATCACCAGCCCGTCCTCGCACGACATCCGAGCCATCTCGAAAATCATGTGCCGCCGGAAGGCGGTCGCCTCGGCCGGCGTAACCTCCCCCGCCAGCGCCGCCCGATAAATCCGTGAAGCGTCCGGCACGGAGAGCGGCAAAGCCGAAGCGTCGGCATGCCCGTGATCGGCCGACACCGCCCCCTGCGACACGAAAAATCGCCTCCGCGCCTCCAAAGAGGTGATAAATCCGGCATAGTCCCCGAGGTCGCCGCCGAGCTCCTTCACATAGGTCGGCCAACCGGCCCGCCCCACCTCGAGGTACCGATCCGGCCGGAAGGTAGGCACGACCGGCAACGTCCCCCGCAGGGCCCGATGCGCCGACAGATCGTCCGCCGGGTCGTCCGTCGTCGCCAGAAAGGAGATCCCGAAGCGCGAGAACAGCGCCCGCGGCCGATGGCTAGGCTGCGCCAGTTGCCCGGAAATTTCGTCATAAAGCGCGTCGGCATTGGCCGCCGAAGGCCGCGAGGTCACCCCGAAAACCTCGGCGAACGAGGAGGACAGCCAATAACGCACCGGCGTCCCCCGCAACAGATCCCAATGCTCACACAGCAACCGCCACGCGGCCCGGGAGGCGGCCGGCGGCATCGGCCCCCGCCCCACCCCCAGCGACGCCAGCGGAACCCCCGCCGAGTGCAACAGCCGCGTCACATAGTGATCCGGCTGGAGGAACAACGACGCCGGATCCGCGAACGGCTGATCGTCGAGCAGCACCCGCGGGTCGACGTGCCCGTGCGGGCTCACGATCGGCAGGTCGCGGACGGTCTCGTAGAGGCGACGGGCGAGGGAGCGGACCCCCGGATCGGCCGGCAGCAGCCGATCGGGGTGCAGCGTCAGGGCGGCCATGCGCCCGAGCCTCGACGGCCGAAAACCCGCAAGGCAAGCGGTTGCCAGTTGTTGCCACGGCCGCGAGGCAACAATTGGCAACTCGTTGCCGAAACCGCCGGGCCGGATAAACAGTGATCCGGATCACTGGAAGAAACCGGGCACCGGCGAAGGAGACATAACGATGCGTACCCAGAAGATCATGGCCGTGGCCGGTGCGACGGTACTCGCCGCCGCACTGGCCGCGTGCGGCGGCGGGGACGGTGGCGGCAGCGGCGGGGGCGGCAAGACCCTCGACGTGCTGATCGGGGCGAACACGCAGTACCCCGAGCAGTTCGCCGCCTGGCAGAAGACGATCAGCGACAAGTTCAAGGCGCAGACCGGCGCGACGGTCAAGTTCGAGCAGTTCGCCACCGCCAACGACGAGCTGACCAAGATACAGACCTCGGTGGTGTCCGGGACCGGGCCGGACGTCTACGCGGTCGGCACCACCCAGACCCCGACCGCCTACTCGACCGGCGCCTTCGTGAAGATGAGCGCCGACGACTGGACGAAGATCGGCGGCAAGG
Source organism: Actinoplanes subtropicus (assembly GCF_000721705.1). Taxonomy (GTDB): domain Bacteria; phylum Actinomycetota; class Actinomycetes; order Mycobacteriales; family Micromonosporaceae; genus Actinoplanes; species Actinoplanes subtropicus. The sequence continues at coordinate 582,497 of NZ_JOJL01000004.1, read as the reverse complement.
ACACGTTCAACCCGGCCACCCTCGGCATCTCCGGCCCGGACGACAACAACCAGGTCGGCATCCCCTGGGTCAGCCGCCCGTTCGTGATGGCCTACAACACCGACCTGCTCAAGGCGGCCGGCATCGACAAGCCGGCCACCACCTGGGACGAGCTGACCCAGCAGGCCAAGAAGCTGACCCACGGCGACCAGTACGGCATGGCGATCGCCTACAAGGACAACTACGACCCGTGGAAGTTCGTCTGGGGCATGTCGGTGCAGGCCGGCAACCCGCTGGTCGACGGCAAGACCGCCAAGCTGCAGGACCCGACCGTGTCGAAGGCGTACCAGACGTACTTCGGCTGGATGACCACCGACAAGGTGGTCGACCCGGCCGCGGTCGGCTGGACCAACCCGCAGGCCGTGGCGGCGTTCGCCAAGGGCAAGACCGGCTATCTCCTGCTGACCACGGCGACCTCGGCCAACTCCCTCAACCAGGGCGCGGTCAAGGGCAAGTGGGCGTACACGCTGTTGCCGACCGTCCCGCCCGGCGCGACCAGCCGGCCGGCCGGCGGCGTCGAGGCGGCCAGCATCCTCTCCGGCGACAACCTCCTGGTCGCCGACTACTCCAAGAACAAGGACCTGGCCTTCCAGTACGTCAAGCTGGTCACCGACCCGGACGTGCAGCTCGACTACTACAAGCAGTTCGGCAGCCTGCCGGCCAACGCCTCCGCGCTGCAGTCCCTCGCCTCCGACCCGACGCTGGCCGCGGTGACCGAGGCGGCGAAGAAGTCGGTGGCCACCCCGTTCACCGGCGCGTGGAGCGACATCCAGCTCGCGCTGACCAACGTGGCCGTGCAGTCGCTGCCCGACCTGGCCAAGGGCTCGCTCAGCCCGGCGCAGATCGACGCCCGGATCGCCACCGCGCAGAAGACCGCGCAGTCGTCCCTGGACCGGGCCAAGTAACCATGGCCACCGAGCTGCTCGCCCGCCCGACCGAGACCAAGGCGGAGCGAAAAAGACGGGGCGTGACCGAGCGGCAGCGTCCGCTGTGGCTCCTCACGCCCGGCGGGATCCTGATGGTCCTGGTCATCCTGATCCCGCTCGCCCTGGCCCTGTGGATCTCCTTCATCGACCTGGACCAGTACACGCTGCGCCGCTGGGTCGAGGCGCCGTTCATCGGCCTCGCCAACTACTCCGAGGCGTTCGGCTCCGGGCTGCTGCGCTCGATCTGGATCAGCGTGTCGTTCTCGGTGCTCTCCACCGCCGCGACGGTGCCGATCGGGATCGCCGCGGCGCTCGTCACCCAGAACAAATACCGCGGGCGGGGGCTGGTCCGGGCGGTCTTCCTCATCCCGTACGTACTGCCCTCGTTCGTCGTCGGCACCGTCTGGAAGACCATGCTGCAGCCGGACGGCATCGTGAACAGCCTGCTCGGCCAGCACAACACGCTCTGGCTCAGCGGCGGCCGCAGCTACTGGACGCTGATCCTGGTGGAGATCTGGGCGGCCTGGCCGTTCATCTACCTGATGTCCCTGGCGGCGCTGCAGTCGGTGGACCACGAGGTGCACGAGGCCTCCGCGGTCGACGGCGTCACCTGGTGGCCCAAGCTGACCAAGGTGATCCTGCCGTACCTGCGCGGTCCGGTGCTGCTGGCCTGCCTGCTCGCCACGCTCAACCACATCAACAACTTCACGCTGCCGTTCGTGCTGTTCGGCGCGCCGGCCCCGGACAACGTCAACGTCATGCCGATGCTGGTCTACGTGACCAGCTTCCAGGGCCTGCGCTTCGGGCTCAGCGCGGCGATGGCCGTGGTGTCGCTGATCGTCATCCTGATTCCGCTCTTCATCTACCTGCGGGCGGTCAAGTTGGACGTCCACGAGGAAGGGGGCCGGAGATGAGCGCGCACGCCGAGGCGACCCGGCTGCTGCCCCGGCCGTTGCTGATCACGCTGACCGTGCTGTTGTGCGCGGCGGTGCTCGTGCCGGTCTCGTACATCCTGCTCGCCTCGCTGAACAGCGACGTGGGCGTGGCCTCCGGCGAGTTCTGGCCGAGTTCGTTCAGCCTGGAGAGCTATCACAAGATCTGGACCACCGCGGACCTGTCCACCGGCATCGTGAACAGCCTGATCGTCTGCGGGGCGACCGCGATCGCGTCCGCGCTGCTCGGCACCACCACGGCGTACGTCCTGGTCAGGTTCAGTTTCAAGGGTCGGCTGACGATCCTGCGGGGGCTGGTCGGGTTGCAGAGCGTCCCGGGCACGCTGATGCTGCTGCCGGTGTTCGTGCTGTTCTCCAGCGCGGGCAACTACCTCGGGCTGACCGTGGTCGGCACCCGGTGGGGGCTGTTCATCGCGTACCTGACCTTCGCGTTGCCGTTCTCCACCTGGGTGATGGTCACCTACCTGCGCGGGCTGCCGCGCGAGTTGGAGGAGGCGGCCCGCACCGAGGGCGCGTCCACGATCACCATCCTGCGCCGGATCATCGTGCCGCTGAGCCTGCCGGCCATCGTCGTCGCCGGGATCTTCGCGTTCCTGCTGGGCTGGAACGACGTGCTGTTCGCCTCGGTGCTGACCCGCCCCGAGACGCACACCGCGGCGGTCGCCCTGCAGGTCTTCGGTGCCTCCCAGGAGGGCGGCGCGTTGCCGGTGTATTCCCAGATGATGGCGGCGGCGCTGGTCTGCGCGGCGCCGGTGGTCCTGCTCTACCTGGTCTTCCAGCGGTATCTGGTGGGCGGGCTGACCGCGGGCGGCATCAAGTGAGGGTGCTGCTGGTCGGCCGCGGCGACGTGTCGGTCGTGCACGTCGCCGCGATCCGGGCGCTGGGCGCCTCCCTGGTCGGCACCTGCGACTCCGCCTCGGATTACCGGGCGATGCTCTCGTCGCTCCGCCCGGACGTGGTGCACATCTGCACGCCGCACGACACGCATGTGCCGATCGCGCTCGAGGCCCTCGCGCACGGCGCCCACGTGCTGCTGGAGAAACCGGTCGCGCACACGATCGACGAGGCCTCGCGCCTGATCGATGCCCTGGCCGGCTTCCCGGATCTTCAGGTCGGCGTCTGCCTGCAGAATCGCTACAACGCCACCTCTCAGGCCGCCGCTACCTTCCTTCAAGATCAAAAGCCTGCGGGTGTACGCGGCGGGTCCGCCACCGTCTTCTGGCATCGCGACGCCGCCTACTACGCGAAACGGCCCTGGCGCGGCCGGGTGCAGCGCAGCGGCGGCGGTGTCCTGATAAATCAGGCTATCCACACCATCGACCTGATGCAGTGGCTGCTCGGCGACGTGTCGCAGGTGTCCGGCTGGGCCGGGCGCATCGCCGACCTTCCCGGCACCGACGTCGAGGACACCGCGAACCTGCTGCTCGAACACGCCGGCGGCGCCCGCAGCGTCGTCTTCGCCACGGTCACCAACGCGGTCGACTCCCCGGTGACCATCGAGATCGTCACCTCCTCGGCGACCCTGCACCTTCGCGGCGATCTCACCATCACCCATGCCGACGGCCGGATCGAGGTGGTCACCGAGTCCCGTTCGAACAGCGAAGGCCGCGATTACTGGGGCGCCTCGCACCAATTGCTGATCGCCGACTTCTATCGCGCGATCGAGGCGGGGGAACCGTTCTGGATAACCCCGGCCGAGGCCCTCAAATCCCAGATGATCATTGACGAGACCTACCGAAAAGGCTCCTGAAATGTGGACTCTCTCCGGATTCGCCGACGAGATCTCCCCCGATCTCACCGAGCAGTGCGAGGTCGCGAGCGGGCTCGGCCTCAAGTACATCGAGGTACGCAGCGCCTGGGACGTCAACATTCTCGACCTCTCCCCCGACCAACTGGCCACCATGAAGAAAACGCTCAGGAATTACGGGTTGCAGGTGTCCTCCATCGGCTCCCCGATCGGGAAGATCTTCATCGACGAGGAGTTCGGGCCGCATCTGGAGCGCATGCGGCACGCCGCCGAGGTCGCACACGAGCTGGACGCGCCGTACATCCGCATCTTCTCGTTCTTCCTGCGGCCCGGCGCGGACCCGGCCGGCCATCGGGCGGAGGTGATCGACCGGATGCGGGCGCTGGTCCGGGTGGCCGAGGAGGCCGATCTGATCCTGCTGCACGAGAACGAGAAGGAGATCTACGGCGACGTCCCGGCCCGTTGTCTCGATCTGATCCGCTCGGTCGGCTCGCCCTATCTGAAGCTGGCCTGGGACCCGGCGAATTTCGTGCAGGTCGGCGTGCGCCCCTATGCCGAGGGGTACGCGAAACTGCGGCCGCACCTCGAATACGTGCAGATCAAGGACGCTCTGGCGGCCGATGGCACGGTGGTGCCCGCGGGCCAGGGCGACGGCGAGGTGGCCGAGACCATGCGGGCGCTGCGGCACGACGGATTCGACGGCTTCTTCTCGCTCGAACCGCATCTCGCGCTCGGCCACGCCACCGGCGGATATTCGGGGCCGGACCTGTTCCGTACGGCCTGGAAGGCTTTCACCGACCTGTTGAAGACCGAGGAGATTGAGTACGCGTGAGCACGCTCCCGAAATTCGCCCTCGTCGGTGCCGGCGTGATCGGCACGCACCACGCCAAGGTCATGGGTGAGCTGGCCGATCGCCTTTCCCTGGTCGCGGTGGCCGACGTCGATATCGACAAGGCCTCCGCCCTGTCCGCCGAGCACGCCTATCCCTCGCTGACGGCCGCCCTCGCCGCCGAGGAGATCGACGTCGTGGTGGTGTGCACGCCGACCGGCCTGCACGGCGAGATCGCGATCGAGGCCCTGTCGGCCGGCAAGCACGTGATCATCGAGAAGCCGGCCGAGGTGACCGTGGCCCGCACCGACGAGATCATCCGCGCCCGGCAGAAGGCCGGCACGCTGGTCACGGTCATCTCCCAGCACCGCTTCGACCCGTCCACCGAGCAGGTCCTGGCGGCCATCGCGGCCGGCGAGTTCGGACGGGTCACCTCCGGCATCGCGTCGATCGACTGGTGGCGCGGGCAGAGCTACTACGACTCGGGCGGCTGGCGGGGCACCTGGGAGCTGGACGGCGGCGGCGCGCTGATGAACCAGGGCGTGCACACGGTCGACCTGCTGATCGCCGCGCTCGGCCGGCCGGTCGAGGTGTTCGCCTGCACCGGCACCCTCGCGCACGAGCGGATCGAGGTGGAGGACGTGGCGACCGGTGTGGTCCGGTTCGAGTCCGGCGCGCTCGGCGTGCTGCACGCGACCACCGCGGCGTACCCGGGGCTGAGCGCCCGCCTGCAGGTGCACGGCGACCGCGGCTCGGCGGTGATCGACAACGACGAGCTGGCGTTCTTCCACGCCACCCCGGCCGGCTCCGCTGCGGAGGAGCGCTTCATGGGGACCAACCGGGTGATCTCCGGCGGCGGCGCCCCGACCGCCAGCAGCAACCCGGGGATGCTCTCCGACGCCCACCGCCGGCAGTACCTGAACTTCCTGGGCGCGCTGGCCGGCACCGAGGAGCTGCGCGTCGACCTGGAGACCAACCGCCAGGCGGTCGCCGTGATCACCGCCGCCTACGAATCGTCCCGTACCGGAAAGCCGGTGATCCTGTGAGCCGCCTCGCCGCCAACCCGATCCCCTACTGGGCCAGTGCCGGCAAGACGCGCGAGGTCTTCGATGCGGCGTTCGGCGACTTCCAGGAGATCGGGTTCACCGCCGTCAAGGCCGACGTGCCCGACGACATGACCGCCGCCTCGTACGCCGCCTGGATCGCCGGCTACGGCCTGAAGCCGTCGTTGAGCCTGTTCAACTCGCCCTTCGACGAGACCGTTTCCGTGGCGGACGAGGTCGAGCGGGCCAAACGGTTCGCGGCGACCCAGGTGGAGCTCGGGCTCGACCGTACGATGGTCTCCTCGATGTCGCGACCGGAACGCCTGGCGCAACCCGCGGTCGGCGCCGGCTTCGACGAGGGCCGGCTGGCCCGGGCGATCGACGCGTGCGGCGAGGTCTGCCGTGCCCTGCAGGCCGAGGGGCTGCGGCCGCTGCACCACTCGCACGTCGGGGGCATCTTCGAGACCGAGTACGAGATCAGCCGCCTCCTCGACGACCTGGGCCCCGCCGTGATCGGCTTCGGCCCGGACACCGGACACCTGCGCTGGGCCGGCGTCGACCCGGCCGCCTTCATCCGCCGCTACGCCGGGCGGCTCGGCGGCCTGCACATCAAGGACGTCTTCGGCGACCTGCTCGACCGGCACGACCTGTCCTACCGCGAGGCCACCGCGAGCAAGCGGCTGTGGGCCGAGCCCGGTCTCGGCGTGGTCGACTTCGACGCGGTGCTGGCCGCCATCCCGCTCGACTACGAGGGCGACTTCATGATCGAGGTGGACGAGCCGAGCGTGGATTCAAAACGCGAATCACACCGTCTCTCGTACGCGTGGGCACAGACGGCGCTGGCGGGCAGGATCGAGGAATGACCACCTCCGTTCTGCCGGCCGCCCGCGTGGGCGGCGCCGACCGGGTCCTCAGCGACGACGAGGTGCGCTCCTTCGTCGCCGAGCAGCTGGCCGGGCTGGACGCGGACGGGCGCAGCGTGTGCGTGCTCGTGCCCGACGGCACCCGCGTCTGCCCGCTCCCGCTCCTGGTCGGGGCGGTTCACCAGGCGCTGCACGGCCGGGTGTCGCGGCTGACCGTCCTGGTCGCGCTCGGCACGCACGGCGCGATGCCCGAGCTGGCGCTGCGCACGCACGTCGGCGGGGACTATCCCGGCACCGAGGTGATCAACCACGAGTGGTGGAAGCCGTCGACCTTCGCCAACCTGGGGACGATCCCCGCCGCGCGGATCGAGGAGCTCTCCGGCGGCCGGCTGACCGGCGAGGTCGAGGTGCTGCTCAACCGGGCCGTGGTCGAGCACGACATCGCGCTGGTCGTCGGGCCGGTGCTGCCGCACGAGGTGGTCGGCATGTCCGGGGGCAACAAGTACTTCTTCCCGGGCGTCGCCGGGCAGAAGATCATCGACGTCTCGCACTGGCTCGGCGCGCTGATCACCTCCGCCGAGATCATCGGGACCACCGGGCTCACCCCGGTGCGCGCGCTGATCAACGACGGGGCCGCGCTGATCCCGGCCGACACGTACGCGTTCAGCGTGGTCACGGCCCACTCAGGTGGCCTCCACTCCATTTCGTTCGGCGATCCGATCGCGTCCTGGGCCAGCGCCGCCGAGATCAGCGCGGCCACCCACATCACGTACCTGGAGAAACCGGTCGGCCGGGTGCTGTCGCTGATCCCCCGGATGTACGACGAGATCTGGACCGGCGCGAAGGGCTTCTACAAGGTCGAGCCGGTGGTCGCGGACGGCGGCGAGGTCATCCTGTACGCGCCGCACATCCGGGAGATCGCCACCAGCCACCCGCAGATCCACGAGATCGGCTACCACTGCCGGGACTACTTCGTGAAGCAGTGGGACCGTTTCCAGCACGTCCACTGGGGAGTCCTGGCCCACTCCACGCATCTGCGCGGGGCTGGTGTTTTTGATCCTTCCAGCGGCGAGGAACGGCTGCGCGTCCAGGTCACGCTGGCGACCGGCATTCCCGAGGAGGTCTGCCGCGCGGTCCACCTCGGCTACCGCGACCCGTCCACCATCGACGTCGCCGAGTTCGAGGCCGACCCGGCGACCATGGTCGTGCCCCGCGCCGGCGAGGTGCTGTTCCGCTTACGCTGAGCGGTCGACCCTCGCACCACCAGCCGTACGGGCAGAACCAGCGGATCGCCGCTCGGCTGCGCGCCCTGCGCCACCGCGATGCAGTTGCGCACCCCGGTGAAGCCCATCCGGTACAGCGGCGACGCGATCGTGGTCAGCTGCGGCTCCACCAGCTCGTCCAAGATGATGTTGTCGAACCCGACCACGCTCACCTGCGACGGCACCTCGATGCCGAGCCGCCCGAGCCCCTTGACCACCCCGATCGCCAGCTGGTCGTTGTACGCCTGCACCGCGGTCGACCCCAGCTCGGCCACCCGCAGCGCGGCGCTCAGCCCGGCGAGGACGGTCGGCTCGCACGGCCCGATCCGCCGGGCCTCCAGCCCCAGCTCCCCGACGACCTTCCGCACGGCCCGCCATCGGATCCCGTCCGACCAGGAGGTCTCCGGCCCGGCCACGTACGTGATCCGCTCGTGCCCCAGCCGCGCCAGGTGCTCGACGGCCCGGCGGATCCCCCGCTCGGCGTCGATGAGCACGCAGTTGGCCTCCGGGATGACCCGGTTGAGCAGCACCACGGCCTTCTGCTTGACGACCATTCGCAGCGCCGAGTCGGTCATCCGCGAGCTGGCGATGACGAGGCCGTCGACCTGGCCGAGCTCCTGCTCGATGGTCTGCCGCTCGACCTTCGGCGACTCGTTGGTGTGCGAGAGGATCAGCTGGTAGCCGGCCTCCCGGGCGGCCTCGTAGGCGCCCTTGATGATGTCTCCGTAGAAAGGGTTGGTCACGTCGGCTACGACCAGGGCGATGGCGTTCCGCTGTCCCCCGCCGCCCGGCGCCTGCCCGGCCGCCCCGGAGCGGTAGCCCAGACGCTCGGCCGCCCGGAAGATCCGCTGAGCCGTCTCCGCGTGGACCCGTCCCGGCCGTGCATAAGCCCGCGAGACGGTAGAGGCGGCCACGCCGGCTTCCCGCGCCACGTCGTAGATCGTCGGGCGCTTCATATCGAGAATGTTAAGTCCGGTCGCCCTCGAACGCGTTGTCAGCCGTCCGCCTGTCTCGGCCGGATTTCGCCGCTGCCGCGTGGCAGCAGAGTCGGGCGGATCACCTGGCGGGTCTGCGGGCCGGCCCAGCCGTCGATGCGGGCGAACAACGTCTGCGCGGCGGCGGTGCCCAGCGCCGTCGGGTCGCCCGCGACGACCGTGACGGGGACCGGCAGCATGTCGGCCATCGGGAAGTCGTCGAAGCCCACCACCGCCACGTCCCGGCGCCGGCCCAGCGCGCGCAACAGGCCCTGCGTCATGAAACCGGTGGTGGCGAAGATGGCGGTCGGGGGGTCGCTCATCGCGAGCAGCCCGCGGGCCGCCCGCTCGGCCTCGGCGACCGAGCCGGTGGACAGGCGCCGCACCAGGCTCGGGTCGACCGCGCCGACCTCGGTCTTCATCGCCTCGCGGAAACCGCGGAGACGCTGGGTGGTGGCCCATCGGCTGGGTGCCACGATCGCTCCGATGCGCCGATGCCCGTACGCGGCGAGATGGGTCACCGCCATCCGCGCGCCGGCCGCGTTGTCGAGCACCACCTCGTCCGCCTCGAGGCCGCCGCCCGGCCGGTCCACGAAGACCACCGGGGTGCCGTGGTCGATCTCCGACTTCAGGTAGCTGTAGTCGCGGCCGCCCGGGACCAGCAGCAGGCCGGCCACCTGTCGGCCGAGCAGGCCGTCGATCGCGCCGCGCTCCGCCTGCGGATCCTCGTCGGCGCTGGCCAGCACCACCGCGTAGCCGCGGCCGCGGGCCTCGGCGATCACGGCGGCGGCGACCGCCGCGAAGAACGGGTTGGTCAGATCGCCGAGCATCAGCCCGAGGTCGTCGGTGCTCTGGCCCGACCGCATGTTGCGCATGCTGCGGGCGACCTCGTTGCGCCGGTAGCCGACCTGCGCGATGGCCGCCTCGACCCGCGCCCGGGTCTCGCGGCTGACCCGCCCCTCCCCGTTCACCACCCGGGAGACGGTCTTGAGGCCCACCCCGGCGAGCGTGGCGACCTCGCTCATCGTCGGCCGAGCCATCGGTCTCCTCCTGTCCAGTCCGGCGGCCGGCCGCCGGTCACGCACGGCCCACTGCCGCGCGGCTGCTCGTTTCCGGCAGGCGCGCTCTCCTACCGCCCGTCACCCATGTCGGCCGCGCCCCGTCATGGCGCGAGGCACGCCCTCCGCTACTGCCCGCTCAGCCGTGCCCGTCATGGCGCGGGGCACGCCCTCCGCTACTGCCCGCTCAGCCGTGCCCGTCATGGCGCGGGGCACGCCCTCCGCGGTGGTCTCCGCTACTGCCCGCTCATGTCGGTGACGCCCGTCATGGCGCCCAGCACGCCTTCCGCGGTGGCCTCCGCGCGGGAGAATACCGCCACCCGGCGACCGAGCCGCAGCACCTCGATCCGGTCGGCGACCTCGAACACGAACGGCAGGTTGTGGCTGACCAGCAGGACCGAGACGCCCTGCTCGCGGACCGACTCGATGAGCGCCCGTACGCGGCCGGTCTGCACCACGCCGAGGGCCGCGGTCGGCTCGTCCATCAGCACCAGCCGGCTGGCCCACAGCACGGCCCGGGCCACCGCGATGCCCTGCCGCTGGCCGCCCGACATGGTGCCGACCTGGCTGCGGGTGTCCTGCAGGCCGACGCCGAGCCGGCTGAACGCCTCCTCGGCGCGACCCCGCATGCGCGGCTTGTCGAGCACGCCGAGCCGGCCGAGCAGGCCGCCGCGCAGCACCTCGCGGCCGAGGAACAGGTTGGCCGCGGGGTCGAGGTCGGGGGCGAGCGCGAGGTCCTGGTACACGGTCTCGATGCCGTGCCGCCGCGGTTCGAGCGGGCTGTCGAAGGAGACCGGCTGCCCGTCGACCGCGATCCGACCGGCGTCCGGCTGCAGGACGCCGGAGATCACCTTGATCATCGTGCTCTTGCCGGCGCCGTTGTCGCCGACCAGCGCGACGACCTCGTTGCGGCGCACCGTCAGGTCGGCGCCGCGGAGGGCGCGCACCGTGCCGAAGCTCTTGGTGATTCCGGAGAGCTCGAGTATCGGGGCGTCCGCCTCGCTGGTCATTGCGCCTCCCCTTGGTGGCCCGGCTCGTCGGTGGCCCGGCTCGTCGGTGGCCCGGCTCGCCACCGTCGATGACAACGCTGTCGCATCTGACGGTACTGCGCTAGCGTGCGCTGTCAACACCACCGCCGGCTCCGCGTTCCCGCCGACCGGCGGACGCATCCGACGGGAGGGCGGGACCATGACCATGCCCGCAGAGATCCGATCCGCCCTGCCGCCGAGCCTGGCCGCGGTCGCCGCGCCGGCGGCCGGGCTGCTGCAGCGCCGGTACGGGGCGGGCGACACCTTCCGGGGTTGTTTCGCCAGCGCCTGGACCACGACGTTGCGCGGCACCCCCGGCGACCCGTTCGTCATCACCGGGGACATCCCGGCGATGTGGCACCGGGACACCCTCGGCCAGCTGCGCCCGTACCTGGTCGCGGCGGGTGATCCGGAGGTGCGGCGGGTGCTGGGCGGGGTGGTCCGGCGGATGGCCCGGGGGGTGCTGCTCGACCCGTACGCGAACGCCATCAACGACGGCCCGACCGGCGCGCATGCCGACGAGCACGACCGGCCACCGCCCGGGCCCGGCGTCTGGGAGCGGAAGTACGAGCTCGACTCGCTGTGCGCGGTCCTCTCGTCCGGCTACGAACTCTGGGCGGCCGGCGGCGGCACCGACCACCTGGACGACGAGTTCGGCGCCGCCGCCGTGCGGATCCTCGAGCTGTGGCGCACCGAGCAGGATCACGAGCGGCACTCGCCGTACCGGTTCGAGCGCCTGGCCGGCGAATTCCAGGGCGACACGCTGGACCGCGGCGGCCTCGGCACACCGGTGGCCCGCACCGGCATGACCTGGTCCGGCTTCCGCCCGAGCGACGACCGATGCGAGTACGGCTACCTGGTGCCCGCCAACGCGGCGGCGGTGGTCGCCCTCGACGGCCTGGTCCACCTCGGCCGCAACGACCTGCTCCCGGCCGACGTGACCAGCAGCGCGCTGGCCCTGGCCGCCGAGATCGCGGCCGGCGTGGCCCGGCACGGCGTGGTCGAGGCCGGCATGGCCCGGCACGGCGTGGTCGAGGCCGGCACGGCCCGGCACGGCGTGGTCGGGGCCGGCGTGGCGCGGGACGGCTTGGTCGGGGCCGACGTGGTCGACGCGCCGGCCGGCCCGGTCTACGCATACGAGGTCGATGGCCTGGGTGGCGCCAACCTGATGGACGACGCCAACGTGCCGAGCCTGCTCTCCCTGCCGTATCTGGGCTGGTGCGACCGGGCGGACCCGACGTACCGCCGCACGAGGGCCATGGTCCTGAGCGACGTGAACCCGTACTTCTACCGCGGCGCGGCAGCCACCGGCGTGGGCAGCCCGCACACCCCGGCACGTCACGTCTGGCCGATGGCATTGTGCATGCAGGCTCTGACCGCCGAGTCGGCCGCGGAGGCAGACGGGCTGTTCCGGACGCTGCTGGCCACCGACGCGGGTGCGGGCCTGATGCACGAGAGCCTCCACGTCGACGACCCCGCCGTGTTCACGAGACCGTGGTTCGCCTGGGCGAACTCCCTCTTCGCCGAGCTCGGCCTGCGCCTGGCCGGCACGCCGGTCCCGCGCCCGATCCCGCCCATGCCGGACGAGGTCGCCGCCGCGGTCCGGGAGGTCCGGCCGGATCTGACCCTGCATCGGTAGCGCCACGATCGTTGACGGTGCGCGCTCCGAAGGTTTACCGTCCCGAGTCAGGAAGGTGACAACGCTGTCACACCTAGGGATTCGAGGTGAGGCGATGTCCGAGCTTGAGGCGGCCCCGACAGCCGCCGCCGAGCCGCCAATGGGGACCCCGGTCGAGCGCGTCACCGACGAGGCCGCCGAGAGCTCGCCGGCCGGCGGGTCGCGCCGGCGGCGGCTGCTGGGCGGCACGCAGCGCAGCTGGTCGGTGTTCGTGCTGGTGGCGCTGGTCGCGCTGTTCTCGGCGACCCGGCCCGACCAGTTCGTCTCGTGGTTCAACGCCAAGAGCATCGCCGTCGACGCGTCCAGCTACCTGCTCATCGCCGTCGGCATGACGTTCGTCATCACGATCGGCGGGATCGACCTCTCGGTCGGCTCGGTGCTCGTCTTCTCCGGCGTGGTCGGCCTCAAGACGATGCTCGCGATCGGCGGCGGCGGCCCGCTGACCATCCTGGCCGGCCTCGGCGCCGCGCTGCTGTCCGGCCTGGTGTGGGGCCTGGTCAACGGCCTGGTCACCACCCGCGGCGGCATCTCGCCGCTGATCGCCACCCTGGGCTCGTTCGCCGCGGCGACCGGGCTCGCCTACATCATCGCCGGCGGCCAGGACATGCACGGCGTCCCGGCCGGGCTCGCCAACGTGCTGGGCTACGGCGACTTCCTCGGCGTGCCGTACACGGTGCTGCTCGCCCTCGCGGTGGCCGCCCTCGGCGCGTTCGTCATGTCGCAGACCCGCTTCGGCCGCTACACCATGGCGATCGGCTCCCACGAGGAGGCCGCCCGCCGCGCCGCCATCAACGTCGACCGCCACATCCTCAAGGTGTACGTCCTTTCCGGGCTGCTCGCCGGCCTCTCCGGCTACGTGAGCCTGGCCCGCTTCCAGACCACCACGCTCAACGGTCACCAGACCGACATGCTGCAGGCCATCCTCGCCGTCGTCATCGGCGGCACCAGCCTCAGCGGCGGCGTCGGCACCGTGCTCGGCACGATCGTAGGCGTCGCCATCCCCTCGGTCCTGACCGACGGCTTCGTGATCCTCGGGCTCGAGCCGTTCTGGCAGCAGGTCGCCCTCGGCGCCGCGCTCGTCGCCGTCGTCATGGTCGACCAGCGCAGCAGACGTCGCAAGGCAAGCGGCTCGTGACCCTTGCCCCCCGCGTCCGTCGCACCATCTCCCTCTTCGCCGTCGCCCCTTTAGCACCTTTGGCCTCTTTTGCCCCTCTCGCCCCTCTGGCCGCCTTCGTCCCTCTCGCCGCCCTCGTCCCTCTGGCCGCCCTCGCCCCTCTCGCCGCCGTCGCCCCTCTTGCCGTCCTCGCCGCTCTCACCGCGCGAGGTCCTCCACCGGAGAAAGGCCCACCCATGATCAGAAAACTCGCCGTCGTCGTCACCGTTACCGCCACCCTCGCCGCCTGCGGCTCGAACGCCTCCGGCTCGTCCGGCTCCTCGTCCGGCTCGGGCGCCGACAAGAAGGTCAAGGTCACCTTCATCCAGGGCGTGGCCGGCGACCCGTTCTACGAGACGATGGCCTGCGGTGCCAAGGCCGAGGCCACCAAGGACAACGTCGACCTGACCGTGCAGGGCGCCAAGAACTGGGACGTGAGCCTGCAGATCCCCCTGCTCAACTCGGTGATCGCCACCCACCCGGACGCGCTGTTCATCGCCCCCAACGACTCGAACGCCCTGATCCAGCCCCTCAAGCAGGCAACCTCGGCCGGCATCAAGGTGGTCCTGGTCGACACGACGCTGGCCGACACGAGCTTCGTCTCCTCGGCCATCGCGAGCGACAACCTCAAGGGCGGCGAGACCGCCGCCGACGCCCTGGCCAAGCTGGTCGGCGAGAAGGGCAGCGTCCTGCTGGTCGGCGGCCAGCCCGGCGTGAGCACCGCCGAGGCACGGCAGAAGGGCTTCGAGGACGGCCTGAAGAAATACCCGAACATCAAGTACGTAGGAAACGTCTTCACCTCCAACGGCGTAGCCAAGATCTCGCAACTGGTCTCCGCCCAGCTGGCCGCCCACCCCGACCTGGCCGGCATCTTCGCCCTGAGCACCGACCAGAGCGAGGGCGCCAACAACGCGGTCAAGGCAGCCGGAAAGGCCGGCCAGGTCAAGCTCGTCGGCTTCGACGCCGGCCCGGCCCAGGTGGACCAGCTGCGCAACGGCGTAGTCCAGGCCCTGGTGGCCCAGCAGCCGGCCCAGATCGGCTCCGACGGCGTGGACCAGGCAGCCGCAGCCGCCCGCGGCCAGTCGGTGACCAAGGAGATAGGCACCGACTCCACCGTCATCACGAAGGACAACGTGGACCAGCCGGACGTAGCCAAGTACCTCTACAAAACCACCTGCTCCTGACCACCACCGTCCCCGAGGCCCGCCCCGGCCTCGGGGACGACCCGCCGGCCTCACCGCGCGCCCGGCCTCCGGCCTCACGACCCGCCCGGCCTCACGACCCGCCCGGCCTCACGACCCGCCCGGCCTCACGACCCGCCCGGCCTCACGACCCGCCCGGCCTCACCGCGCGCCCAACCCAGCCACCCACCATGGCCGCCGCCCCATCTGCAGCTGGCGCCCACGACCAGCCGTCGCCTCACTACCAGCCGCGGTGCCATCAGTCCTGTGGCGCGCTTTGGTGCACGCCGCCGTGACCTGGCTGATCTGCGCCGGCGGCACCTATGTCCTCTTCGCCTGGCATCTGCGCCTGCCTCGATACCCCGATCCCCAAGCCCTCCTCACCCCGCACCTCCCGGCCGGCCGTGCTGCTGATGCCGATGAGATTGCCACGGGCCGGCGAAGACCACATCGGACCACGGTATGAGCGACCGTGGTCCGATGCCGGCGCCGGGCGGCGCGGCCAGAATGGCGTCCAGCGGCAGGCGCGACCCTTCACGGGGAGCCGCCGATCGAGATCGAGATCAGGGGTGGGGCCATAGGGCCTTGGGTTCGCCCCAGAGAGGTGATGGGATGTCCAGATGGGGGCTCGGATCGAGTGGCGCACCCGACAACCGGTGGGCAAGGCAGAGGAGCGCGAGTTCCACGTCCAGCGCCCGAGCGGCCCCGTGCCGGTCCTAGCCTGGCTCCCCGCGCGGGCGGCGAGCGCGCCTCCCCCGCTGGTGAGCACGCCTCCGCCGCCGGTGAGCACGCCTTCGCCGCTGGTGAGCACGCCTTCGCCGCTGGTGAGCACGCCTTCGCCGCTGGTGAGCACGCCTCCGCCGCTGGCGAGCACGCCTCCGCCGCTGGTCCTGCTGGGCCACGGCGGCAGGTCGGACAAGCGCAGCGAGCGCATCGTACGGCTGGGCCGGTGGTTCGCCGCCGAGGCCGGCTTCGCGGCGATGGCGATCGACGGTCCCTTCCACGGCGAGCGGGTCACCACCGCCATGACCGCCGAGGCCTACTGGGCCGAGGTAGCCCGGGAAGGCGCCGAGGCGGTGCTGGACCGCATGGTCGGCGACTGGCTGGCGGCGATCGGCGCGCTGACCGCCGAAGGGCTGGCCGACGACGCGCGCCTCGGCTACGTGGGTCTGTCGATGGGCAGTCGCTTCGGGCTGCCGCTCGTCGCCGCCCTCGGGGTCCGGTGCCGGGCGGCGGTCCTGGGCAGGTTCGGGCTGCGGCAGGGGCCGGCGCTCAACCCGGCGATGAATCTGGCAGAACGGTTCGCCGCCGACGCCGGGCGGATCACCTGCCCGGTCCTGTTCCACGTGCAGCTGGACGACGATCTCTTCCCGCTGGAGGGGCAGCGAGAGCTTTTCCAGCGCTTGGCGACCGACCGAAAGGAGTGGCTGGCCTACCCCGGCTCGCACGGGGTGACCACCCCCGAGGCCGAGGCACGCTGGCGCGCCTTCGTCCGCGACGCGTTGGCCGAGCAATAGCAGCCGAGCAATAGCAACAGCCTCGCCCAGGCCGCCGTCGCGATCCAGCCGGCCGAAGAAAGCTGCGGCTCGGGTGTCGACATACTGCTGGAACCTTCCGAGCTCAGATCTTCTTGTCTCAGACGATCCGGAGTCATACGGTCTTCGTATGAAGCCTCTCCCGAACCCGCCTCCCTGGACGCGACCGCTGCCCGACGCCGACGCACCCGCCGACATGGCCGTCTATCAGCTGCCGACCGGCACGTACGAGACACCCGCGGCGCTGGCCGTGCGTGGCGGATCGTTCCGCGACAAGCGCCAGTTCGCCGCGTCGGCAATCCTGGTACAGCATCCGAACGGCGATCTGCTCATCGACGCGGGCTTCGGCGTCGATGTCGCAGCGCATGTCGCGATGCTTCCGCGGTTCATGCGCTCCACTCACCACGTCGGCCGAACAGTCGGCGAGCAGCTCGACGCCGGCGGCTACGACCGCAGCCGCCTGCTCGGCGTGGTGCTGACCCACTCGCATTGGGACCACGCCAGCGGTCTGGACAGCCTCCCGGACACGCCGATCTGGATGAACGGACACGAGCGCCGGCACGCATCCGGACACTGGGACGGCAAGGTCTTCCGGCACGTCTCCCGCGGTCACGAGATTCATGAGTACGGCTTCGACGATCGGCCGTACCTCGGATTCCCCTCCAGTCACGACGTGCACGGCGACGGCTCCATGGTCATCGTTCACGCCGGCGGACACACGACCGGATCGGTCATCGTCTTCGTGACCGTGCCCTCCGGCTCCCGATACGCCTTCATCGGCGATCTGACCTGGCAGCTCGACGGCATACGCCGGCGCGTCGAACGACCATGGCTGATGAGCAAGCTCGCCGATCACGATCCCGGCCAGGTCCGCCGGGATTTGCGGCGCATGATCGCCCTCGATGGGTTGATGCACATCGTCCCCGCTCACGATCTCCACGCCTATGACGACATCCCCCGGCTGACGGCCGAGCCCGCGGCACAGCAGCACTGAAGACATAAGGCCCGCGAATGAATCCCTCGACTCCGCCGGCGCCCGCCGGCCTCACGCCCGAGACGGCGGGTTCCGGCCCCTCGGCCGACTCCGAGATCACTTGGCTCCTGCACCGCGCGGCGCAACGCATGCGTCACGCGACCGGGGAAAAGGCCGAGGACCACGGACTGACGCTGCGCGACTACATTGTGCTGAGCGCGCTGCGGAACAGCCCTGGCATGACACAGGGCGATCTCGGCAAATCCCTCGGACTGGACAAGACCACTCTCATGAGCCAACTGGACCGGCTCGAGCACCGGGGACTGATCGTGCGCCAGAGCAATCCCCGCGATCGTCGCCTGCGCATTCCCGTCATCACGGACGACGGTGAAGCCCGGCGCGCCGCGGTCGCGCACGCCTGCGCCGCCGTCGAGAACTCGGCGCTCACCGGCTTCCGCCACGAGCAGGTCCAAGCGTTCCGGCGCATCCTCGTCACCATCATCGGAGACAGCGCAGACCCGGGCTCCTGCCTCTGACCGGCCGGTTGCCATCCGCAACAACCATCACGGCCCGCAAACCCGCACACCTGCCGCTACCCGGGGCGCAGGCCCAAGGAGCGCAGGCCCAAGGAGCGCAGGCCCAAGGAGCGGTGAGGGCGCGGACGGCGGCCGGCAGAAAAGGCGAACGGCCGACCGTTACTCGGCGCGAGTGTGCGTCGCGCCCCGTCGGAGCAGGACTGCCGCCAGGCCGCCGGCGGGGAGGAGCAGCCAGCAGGAGATGAGGCGATAGATGAGGACGGCCGCCGCGGCGGCTACGGCCGTCGCGCCGGCCGCGGTCAGGCCGGCGACCAGTGCGGTGTCGACCACGCCGACGCCGCCGGGGGTGAGGGGGACCTGCCGGACGATCTGCACGCCCAGGTAGATGCCGGCCAGGGTCACCACGCCGATCGGCAGGCCCACCGCCCGGCAGGTGGCGGCCAGGCACAGCAGGTCGGTGAGCCAGTTGATCGCGAAGAGCAGCACCGCGACCGCCCAGTCGCGGGTACGGAGGCCGGCGCCCGCCTGCCAGGCCTCCTGGGCCGAGGCGAGGGTCCGGCGGATCCACGTCATGATCCGGCCGTTGCCGCGAATGGCCGCCGCGAACGAGGGGACGCGGCGGCCTGCGATGATCGCGGCGGTGGTCAGCACCAGCAGACCGCCGACCACGGCCAGCGGCTGGGGGCTCAGCAGCAGCGCGGGGTCGCGGCCGAGCACCGCCGCGCCGCCCGTCACGTAGAGGAGGGTGAGGCCACCGATCGAGGCCAGACCCGAGACGATCATCGAGGCGGCGGAATGTTCCTTGCTGACGCCGCCGCGCTGGTACTCGCGGACGGCGTAGGCCGCCGAGACGGCCGCGCCCGCGGGCATGGCGATCGAGATGGCGGTGCGGGCCAGGGTCACGGCCGCGGCTCGGCGCGCTCTCAGGCGTACGCCCAAAGCGCGCATCAACTCCCGCTGCTGCCAGGCGAACGCGCTCAGCGAAAGACCCTGCAGCGCGGCAGCCAGGATGACCCACCAGTAGTCGGCGCCGGTCAGCGCGCCGAGGAACGCGCGCGGATCGGGCAAGCGGCCCCACAGGCCGAGCGCCGCGAGCGCCAGACCGGCCGCGAGCAGCAGCGGCAGGCGCAGCCGGCGCCACCACGGGCGCGTGGGCCTCTCCGGTGCGGGCGGACGCGCCCGCCGCCGCCACGAGCCCCGGCCCGGCAGCGGCGCGGCTGGACGTCCGTGACGCCACCACAGGCCCCGGCCCGACAACGGCGCGAACGAGAGCCCATGACGCCACCACGAGCCATGGCCGGGCACCGGCACGCCGGACAGCGGCACGGCCGGACGCGGCCGGCGCCACCACGGGCGACGGAGCGCCTGGGGGGCGGCCGGGCCTGGCCGCAGCTCGGACCGGAGGGAAGCCACGTCGCGATCCTGACGCACAAGGTCAACCCAGGGCCACCCCATGTGACGTCAGTCGCCGGAGAATCCCCAGAAGTAGAGCTCGGCGGGCGTGCCACGTTCGTCGTGCAACACCGCGACCCGGCCGAAACCGGGATATTTGGCCAGCGGTACGAGCAGGGCCACGTGGTTGCGGGTGAGCTTGGTGTCGCCGGCCGCCTCGTACGCCTCGGCCTCGCCGACCGGCACGATCACGCCGTACTCGGGGTTGCCGTGCTCCTTCACCAGCGCCATGTACTCCTCGAACGTGTCGTAGGGGTGCGGCAGGTAGCCGTAGTTCGGGCTCTCGCCGTCGGCCAGCACCTTGTACATGTCGAGGATCGAGTGTGTGCCCTTGAGCCGCACGACCTCCTCGCCCCACAACTCGTCCTCGCTCGTCGGGCGCGCCGGGTCGTCGGACGCGTTCTTGCCGCTCACCGCCCAGAGGAACTCGCCGGCCTCGAAGACCAGCTGCCGGAGGGTGATGAAGGCGAGATACACGTCTTCCTGGTAGGGCATGTAGTAGTCCCACCCCGAAGCGCCCACGCATCCTCCTGACCTGATCAATTCGACGCGACAGAATAGCCGGGGGCGGGGCGCCTCCGCCCCCGGTCCCCCGGCTATTTTTCCGGCGTCGTCAGCGGGCGCCCGGATCCTGCCATCGGTCAGTCGGGCCCGGCCGCGCGGGTTACTGCACGGTCAGCGTCTCGCCCACCGGCTGGGGCTGCGACGGCGTGCAGCTGAGTGACACGTTGCCGATCAGGGCGACGTTCGCGGTGATCGCCACGTTGCCGCCGCGCACCTCGTCCACGCCGGTGGCCGACGGCGTCCAGGAGCCGGACATGTCGCCGGTGATCGGCTGCAGTGGAGCGATCGGCCCGCCGCTGCCGGTGACCGGGAACTGGCCGGTCTCCGCGCCGCTCACCACGAGCGTGGCGCTGCCGCTCCACGAGTTGACGGTCAGCGGCGAGGTCAGCCCGAGGTTGCTGACGTGCAGCTGGAACCGTACCGGCGCGCCGGCGGCGGCCGGGTTGGGCGTCGCGGTGAGTGACGCCGAGATGGTCACGCTCTGCGTGCCCAACGGGCTGGTGCAGGCGTACGGCGCGGACACCGTCGCCGCCGAGGCGGGCAGCGGGACGGCGATCACCGCGAGGACGGCGGAAGCCACGACAGCACCGCGGCGGCCGAGGGAACGGGACATGGGTTGCTCCTTCCAAAGGGGCCAAAGGGGGGTCAGGAGAGGGCGAAGCCGGCCAGGCTGGTCGACACGATCTCCGGCCGGCCGTCGTTCTGCGCCGGCGCGGCGGTCAGAACGTCGAGATGCTGGTATCCCGGGGCGACGACCGGGTGGTACTCCGGTGGCAGCGTCCGCCCCGCGAGCAGCCCGTCGCCGGCCACCAGCGTGATGATCGGGTTGGCGGTGAGGCCCTCGGGGTGCGCCACGAGGCGGGTGATCTCCGGCGCCGTGTCCTGCTCGATGTCGGTGACGAGCCTGGTCGGGAAGTACTGCTCGGTGAAGTCGAGCGGGTGCTCGGCGAGGCTGCGCGCGAGCTCCCGCAGGTCGGTCACCTCCTCGCCCGGCGTGCTGAACAGCTGCCCGTCCGCGCTCCGGTAGCCGGGGTCGTCCGGCGCGCCGATCCGGTTGTAGTTCCGCCACGTGTAGAGCGGCCCGTCCGGCTGGGCGGGTATGGCCATCGGCCGGTTGCCGACCAGCCCGCCGAGCGCGCCCAGCGACGGATCGCGGGTGACGTCCGAGGGCAGCGGGAAGCTCTTGTCGGTGATCGGCCCGCCGTCGAAGAAGCCGTCGCTCGACTCCAGGAACGACAGCGGCTGGGAGTTGTCGTCCAGCAGGCCGCCGAGCACCGCCGCGTTGGTCAGGTGGAAGTCGCGCACGGACGGCGAGCCGGCGAGGAACGTCGCGAAGTCCTTGGCGAAGAGGATCCGCTGGGTGGTGTCGATGTTGGTGTTCGAGGGCAGCGCGGGCAGCAGCGTCTCGTGGTCCGGGTCGGTGCGGGCGGCCACGCCGGCCACGGCCAGCAGGTTCATGGTCTCCGCGTTGATCAGGACCGGTGCGGATACCGTACGGCTGAGCACGCCGCTCGCCAGGCCGGACTGGATCAGCGCGTACCCGATGCCGACGTCCGGCAGCGCCCCGGACGGGGTCTGCCCGCTGAGGTCGGCCAGCGAGGTGGAGATGGTGGTGTCCAGGGCGAAGTACCCGCCGCACTGGCGGTAGCCGGGGTCGCCGCCGAAGTCCGCGACCGCGAAGTAGCCGGTGATCACGCCGCCCAGCGAGTGGCCGCCGCAGAGGACCTTCTGCCGGCGTACGGCCGGGTCGGGCAGTTCGGCCGTGAGCACGTCGTACTCGTCCCGTACGGTCTGCTCGATCCCGACGTTGGCGAGCCAGGCGACCTGCGAGTTGTCCAGGAATCCGGCGAACCGGCGGCCGTCCACCGTGGCGCCGTGGTAGTAGTAGTCGAGCGCGACGCGGGCGTCGCCGGCGGCGAGACCGGCCCGGATGCCGGTGTGGTCCTCCAAGCAGTTCGACCGCCGGTCCAGCGCCCAGAACTCGATGTGGTGCCCCCGGCGCGCGGCCTCGGCGACGGAGTCCCGGGCGACGCTGTCGAAGGCGCCCGCGCCCTCCAGGATGCCGGGCTGGGCCACCAGGATCCGGTCGGCGCTCGCCGCGCTCGCCGGGCCGTTGCGGTCGCGATAGCGCAGGTAGTGCAGCCAGTCGCAGGCGGCCGGGTGCGGTCCCGCCGAGGCCGGCAACGGCAGGCGCAGGGCCACGTCGGACTCCACCACGCCGCTCACCGGGCTCGTGCTCACCACCGCGGTTTCCGTACGCCCCGCGGCCGCCGGGAAACCGTGGGCCGCACCGGCCAGCACCGCGGCCAGCGCGACCCATTTGACCGGTCTTCGATACATATTCCCTACCTCCCCGAAAACGGTGAGTTCGGGTATACCAACCCCCATCGACGGCTTTCGTCGTCTTGACCTGACCGACTCGTCCGGAAGGGTTGTCACCTTCGCGCTACCCTGTCTCCCCGGACAAGATCAACCGACCGGAGGAGTACCAACCGGATGATGACGAAATCTCGGAAGTTGACGGCGGCCGCGTTGGTGGTGCCCGCGACGGTGGCGCTCGTCGTGGCCGGAACGGCGTCCGCGGCGTCGGCCACGACCGGCTCGCCGAGCGGCGCGCCGCCGGCCGCGGACAACGCCAACGTCTGGTGCGTGTCGACGACCGGCGCGAAGGCGTGCTTCGCCGCGTACGGCGACTACGTCTGGGTCAAGGACACCAAGGCGAACGGGGAATCCGCCGCCGGCACGATCCAGGGGCACAACTGGGCCCGGCAGTGCTTCAACGACCGGGGCGCGGCCGGCGGCTGGGTGAAGTGCGACTTCGACGTGCCCGAGTACGAGAGCGGTCTGCTGTGGGCGGTCAACAACCCGTTCATCGGCAGCCAGGCGAGCACGGCGATCTACACCAGCAACCCGATCTGAGGCGGGTCAGGACCGCGGGTCGGCGACGGCGCCCAGGAACAGGATCGCGCCGGTCTGCCGGTCCGAGATGGTGAACGCGAAGGGCCGGTCGACCCGGAACTCCAGCGGGTTCGCGCGACCCGCGGTGGCCATCATGCCGCCGGTGACCGCGGCGGCCTCGGTGCCCTTCTCGTCGACCTTGAGGTAGGTCTTGTGCACCACCGTGGCCAGGGCCGGGTTCGCCGCGGACATGCTGCCGAACCCGGCCGTGGGCATGCCCAGTTGCGCCAGCGGCTTCATCAGCCGGCCCGACCAGCGCAGCTCGAACCTCGGCAGGGTCACCTCGTCGATCTCCTGCTCGCTCAGCCGCCCGACCGCCGCGCGCCACGTGCTCTCGTCCAGCCCCTTGAGCATGCCAGCCAGCGAGTGGCCCTGGTCCGGCAGCATGATCTCCATGCCGTAACGGCCATTCTTGCCGTACGGGAGGCGCAGCATCCGATAGCCGTCGAGCTGGGCGTAGCCGAGGGTGGTGGCCCGCAGCTGCATCGTCGGCACGTCCACCGGCGCGGCGCCGCCGGCCGCGAACGGCGCCGGGCGGGTGAGGCCGCTGTCGAACGGCGTCTGCCACCGGCCGAGGAAGTAGACCGCGTTCAGCAGCACCACGGCGGCCTGGGCGTCCGGCAACCCGAGATCGGCGGCGATGTGGTCGATCCGGCCGCCGGTGTTCTTCGCGGCCCAGTCGTCGACCGTCTTGACGATGCCCGGCGACCCGAGATCGCCCTGGCCGATCGTGGCGCCGAAGGTCCGGCGTACGAAATCTTGATAGTCCTTTTGAAGTGCAGTGGCGGGGCCGGCCCAGAGCGCATCGGCGACGGAGAGTTCGACCTCGTCGGTGTCCGCCAGCGAGCGCAGCAGCGCGCCGACCCGCACGTCGCGGCGCTCGCCGAGGTGCAACACCTGAGCCATCTTCGTGGCAGTGTCGCCGTCGGCGCCGGCGAGGACCATCGCGAGCAGCGTGGCCACCGACACCGGTGACGTGATCGTGTTCTGCTTACCGTCGGCCACCTGGTGGAACAGGTCGAAGCCGAACGCGTCCACGGACTGCGCCACGGTCTGCGCCTCGCCCGGTCCGAGGTCGCTGACCAGCTTCGCGTCGATCCGCCCGGCGTCACCGGGCACCCGGGAGCCGCACGCGCCCGCCACCAACACCACCACGACGGCGAGCAGAGCGCCGAGTCTCCGGTTCATGCCCCTACGACGGGTCCGGGGCCCTCATCGGTTCCGTCGGTAGGTGCTCGATCTGTCCTGCCCGCTCGCCGCCCGGTAGGCCGCCAGGCCGCGCCGCTCGACGCCGTTCCAGTAGTAGAGCTCCCGCCCGGCGGCGGCCCGGCCCTGATACGTGTTGTGGTCCAGGACGAGCCGGGCGTTCTTCGCCGCACCGCCGGCCGGGGCGTCGCGGTGGAGCAGGACGGTCTGGCCCGGGTTCGTGGAGATGACGGTGTTGTGACTGATCGTCGTGTCGTGCACGTAATACTGCAGCAAAATCTCCGGCGAGCCGTCGCGCAGCGTGTTGTTCCCGCGCAGCCAATTCCCGAAGACCCCGATGTCGTACGCCTCACCGCGGTCCCGGTCGTACCCGCCGATCGCCAGTCCCGTGTAACGGCTTCCGGTCACCGTATTGCCACTCACCCGGATGTCGTTCGTGCGCCCCTGCTTCCATTCCGAGGCGACCTCGATGCCGATGTCGGAGGCGTCCACCCGGTTGCCGGCGATGACGATCGAGCCGCCGCCGTCGACGTAGATGCCGTCCGCGCAGTTGCACCAGGAACCGTCCTCCCAGTACGCCGGGTTCCCCTCGCTGATGATGCGGGACACCCGGTTGCCGGCGATCAGCCCGTGCCGCGCCCGGTTGACGCCGGTGAATCGGGCCGGCCCGGAAATGGTGTCCTCGAACCCGATCGCGTCGATGCCGATGTTGTTGTCGTCGTGAATGACGTTGCCGGTCACCGACCAGCCGTCGACGTTCCCGTTCAGCACCAGGGTCTCGCTGGCGCCGAGAACGAGATGGTCGAGTTCGTTCCCGCTGATCCGCACGTCGGCGATCGCCGCCCGGGCATCCGTCCCGTAGACCGCGATGCCGTGCGCGTTGATGTCGAAGCTGCCCAAAGTCCCGTTGTCGTTGCCGAGATGATGGACGTGGTTCCCGGCGAGCCTGATCCCGTGCCCGGAGCCGGTCACGAAAATGCCGATCGGCACCGCCGACAGCGCCTTCGTGCGATACCCGGCGATGCCGAGCCCCGACACGCTGACATCCGAACTGTCCCGGATCTCCACCATGCCACTCCGCCCGGCCGGCGGCTTCAGCCCCGTGCCATCGAGAACGGCTCCGGGCGAGCCCAGAATCGCGACATGCGCCCGCCCGTCGATGACAATTCTTTGCCGCCCGTACGTCCCACGGGCGAGCCGGACGGTGCCGCCCGCCCGCCCCAGCCGCTCGACGGCGGCCTGCGGCGTCCGCATCGGAGCCGCCAATGTCCCGGCGGCGGAATCCGACCCGTGCGGCGACACGAACAATGTCGTGCGCCGATGCGCCTGCGCCGCCGAAGCGGACAGGCCGAGAATGACGGTCGCGACCACGGCGACAGCGGCGACACGACGGACGGTCGACATGACGCGTACTATCGCGCGGCTTCCTCACCAGCGCAAACGCGCAAAACAAAGTGCACACTTCGCCGCGCGTCCCCGGTTGGCCGAAGGCGACCGGCGACCGTGTCGCGGGACGGTCGGGTATCGATGAGCCGTGAAGTGTCGGTCGTGCGGCCTATGATCCGGGCACGACCCGGCGCCGGACGCGGAGGGGGCTTCGATGATCAGAAGGGCCTGGGCGGCGCTCGTTCCCGCCCTCGTGAGCCTGTCCGTCACCGCCGCGTGCGGGGCCGGCAACGCTGTGCCGGAGCCGATGCCGCAGGTGAGCGTGGCGCCTCCCACGGTCAGCGCCGCGCCGGGCGGGAGCGCGCCGGGCGTGCGGGACATCGAATGCGCCGGCACCGAGGCGCACGTCCCCATCACCATGTCGCCGGCCGCGGAGGATCTGGTCGTCGGTTCGATCAAGTGGCCCGGCCTGCGGTCCTGGGCGACCGCGAACCCGAAGGACTTCGGCGACCCCGCCACCGGCGACTACAAGCTCGGCGCCGAGGTGCGGGCCGGAGCGACGGTCACCGTCACGATCCCCGCCGGGTATGCGGGCGCGGCCGGCCTCGAGTACGGCCAGGGCTGGCAATACTCCCCCACTGACAAGGTCGTCTTCCACGCGTGCGCGACCAGCGACACCGCCTACATCGGCGGCTTCCACCTCAAGAAACCCGGCTGCATCCCGCTCGACATCGCGGAGAACGGTCGGCCGCCGACCCGCGTCACCGTCTCCTTCTTCGCGGGAGCGTGCCGGACATGAGGTCGCGCTGGGTGGGTCTCGGGCTGGTGACCATGGCGTACGCGGTGGCCGGGCTGGCCGCCTGGGCCGTGGCGGCGACGGCTCCCGGTGACCGTCCCCTGTGGCACACGTTCGAGGCCGACCTCGCGGCGACCGTGGTCGTGTTCCTGGTCAGTGCCGTGGCCGGCAACGCCAGCCTCTACGACCCCTATTGGAGTGTCGCCCCGGCGGTCATCGTGGTCGCCTGGGCGCTGTGGCGGGGCGACGCGAGCGCCCGGCAGATCCTCGTACTCACGCTGGTTTTGATCTGGGCAGTAAGGCTGACCGCGAACTGGGCCGTGGGCTGGCGGGGCCTCGGCCACGAGGACTGGCGGTACGTGCGGCTGCGCGAGCAACGACCGCCGTGGCTGCCGTTCTGGGTGGTCAACCTGACCGGGATCCAGCTGATGCCGACGCTCGTGGTCTTCGCGGGGCTGCTGCCGGTCTGGCCGGCGATGACCCGGCTGGAGCGGCCGTTCGGCGTGCTGGACGTGCTCGCCGTCGTGGTCACGGCCGGCGCGATCCTCATCGAGGCGGTCGCGGATCTGCAGTTGCGCCGGTTCGCCGCCGACCCGGCTCATCGGGGGCGGATTCTCGACAGTGGACTGTGGCGGTATTCGCGGCACCCCAACTATCTGGGCGAGATCGGCTTCTGGTGGGGGCTGTGGCTCTTCGGGCTCGCGGCGGCGCCGGGCTGGTGGTGGTCGGTCGCCGGGCCGGCCCTCATGGTGCTGCTGTTCGCCCTGGTCAGCGTGCCGATGATGGACCGCCGCTCGGCGGAGCGCCGCCCGGCGTACGCCCGGCATATGCGCGAGGTGCCCGCCCTGCTGCCGCACATCCGCCGATAGGTTGCTATCAGATTGTTGCCAGCGTTCCGGCCTGGTGACTGCCAGGAAGCAACGGCATCGTCGAGTTCGGACAGTGCGCGGATTCTGCCCGGGGGCGAGATGCCATGGGATGCGGAGCCGCACGCTCTCTCGACCGGCCGGGTGTCGCAGTTGCGGCGCCTCGAACGGCTGGTCGCCGGGCTACGAGCCGGACGGGGCGGCGCGGTAGCGGTCACCGGCGAGCCGGGCGCGGGCAAGACGGCGCTCCTGGCTCGCCTGATGGCGCATGCCCGGGGCACGACCGTGCTGGCCACCTCGGGCGTCGCGGGCGAGGCGAGCCTGCCGTACGCGGCGCTGGGGGATCTTCTGCGGCCGCTGCTCGCCGGGCTGCCGACGCTGCCGCCGCCGCAGCGGCGGGCGCTCGGGGCGGCGCTGGCGTTGCGGGACGGACCGGCGGGCGGGCCCGAGGCGTACGCCATCTGCATGGCGACTTTGACCTTGATGACGACCGCGGCGAGGGCGCGTCCGCTGCTGGTCGTGGTGGACGATGTGGACACGATCGACGAGCCGTCCGCGACCGCGCTGCTGTTCGCCGCGCGCCGGGTGACCGAGGTGCCGGTCGCCATGGTGTTCGCCGCGCGCGAGCCGATCTCCGGGGTGCCCAGCCTGCCGCTGCGGAACGCGGAGACGGTGCTCGCGGGGCTGACCCGGCGCGAGTCGGAGGTGGTGCGGGCGGTCGCGGGCGGCCTCAGCAACCCGGAGGCGGCCACCGCGCTGCGGCTCTCCCGCAAGACCGTGGAGACCCACTTGTCCAGCGCGTACCGCAAGCTCGGGGTCAGCTCGCGCACGCAGCTGGTGCGCTACATGGTGGATGTGTCGCCAATCCAACAACCGAGGGAGTTCCCCGAGGCGGCTCGGCAGTCCGGCGAGTCACGCTGAAAACCTGACGAGACACGGGGGAATTTGATGAAAAGGAACGGTCAGCTCAGCACGATCATCACCCACCTGGGACACGGCGGGCACGCGATCGCCGACACCGCGCCGGACGCCGGCCAGCTCGCCCAGGAGGGCTGGACCAGGCTCAGCGAGGTGGTTCAGGAGCCGACGGACGCCACGGTGGCCACCACCGACTTCGACTACCTCTTCCCGGACCTGGTCGGCAAGCCCGACGCGCACCTCCCGGCCGGCAGCGACGACGAGGTCACCACCACCGTGACCGCGCTCAACCACCTGGGCGAGGCGATGATCGACCAGGAGCCGCCGGCCGACGACCGCAGCTCGCCGATCCCGCCGATCTACACGTATTGGGGTCAGTTCGTCGACCACGACCTCACCGCGGCGACGGACAACGACAAGGTGATCAGCATCCGGGACACGCCGCTGCCGCCGCTCGACCCGGAGCAGGTGCGCACGCTGCTCAAGAACGCCCGCAACCCCGCCCTCAACCTCGATTCGGTGTACGGGGACGGGCCGTTCGCGCCGGCCCCCACCGACCCGGATCAGATCTTCGTGCCGTACCGCACCGACGACCGGGCGAAGTTGCAGGTCGGCACGCTCACGCCGGTCACCGCCGGCGGCGTGCGCATCCCACCGGTCGACGACTTCGCCCGGGACGTACCGCGGCGGGCCGACAAGGTGCCGCTGATCGGCGACGCGCGCAACGACGAGAACCTGGTCGTCGCGCAGCTGCATGTGGCGTTCCTGCGCTTCCACAACGCCGCGGTCGACTGGGTGCGGACCAACGAGCCGCAGCGCACCGGGGTCAGCGACGTCTTCCTGCGGGCCCGCGACCTGACCCGCTGGACGTACCAGTGGCTGGTGGTCCACGACTTCCTGCGCACCGTGACGGTGCCGGACGTGGTGGACTTCGTGCTCGGCAACGACGCCGACGCGCTGTACGACGGCACGTTCATGCCGCTGGAGTTCTCGGTCGCGGCGTACCGCTTCGGGCACAGCATGGTCCGCGGCGCGTACGACTGGAACCGTAACTTCGGGCGCCCCGGCAACAACGTCCTGCAGAACGCGTCGCTGGGCCTGCTCTTCGTCTTCACCGGCGTCGGCGGGCTGGGCCAGAACCCGACGCTGCCGAGCAACTGGCCGGTCGAGTGGAACCGGTTCGTCGACAAGGACAGCCTGTTCCCGGACAGGTTCGCCCGCCGGATCGACACGCACCTGTCCGCGCCGCTGGCCGAGATGGTCAACCAGACGGCCGGCGAGGACCAGCACAACACCGACCTGATCGCCCTGCTCGAGCACCTGGCCCGGCGCAACCTGCTGCGCGGCTACCGGCTCGGCCTGCCGACCGGCCAGGCGGTGGCCGACCTGCTGGGCCTCCCCCCGCTGACGGCCGCCCAGGTCGCCGGGGCCGCCGGCCCGGTGGCGACCGCGATCACCGAGGGCGGCTTCGCCACGCGTACGCCGTTGTGGTTCTACGTGCTGCGCGAGTCGGAGGTGAAGGCGCAGGGCAACTCGCTGGGCCCGGTGGGCAGCCGGATCGTGGCCGAGACCATCATCGGCCAGATCCGCCACGACCCGACGTCGTACCTGCACCAGACGAGCTGGTCGCCGAGCCAGGGGGTGCGCCTGCCGGACGGCTCCCCGGTCGACGACATCCCGTCCTTCCTGCGCTTCGCCGGCGTGCTCGGCTGAGGTGACGCCCCGGCCCGGCCCGGCCTCGATGACGCGCGCATCGGGGCCGGGTCACGGCCGTGTTCGGCCCGTGGCCGGTGAGACGCGGGCGACGGCGAGCAGGAGGAGCCCGCCGGCCGCGACGACCAGCCAGCCTGATCGTGACGCATGGGCGAAACCTGCCGGTACGGTGTCGGCGACGATGCCGCCCGCGATGGCGACGCCGAGCGCGGCGCCGAATTGGCGCGCGGTCGAGGTGATGCCGCCCGCGACGCCCGCCCGATCGGCCGGTAGCCCGCTGACCGCGGTGTTGGTGATCGGGGCGTTCGCGAAGCCGATGCCCACGCCGATCAGCAGGTAGGACAGCAGCAGGACCGGGAGGCCGGTGTCGTCGTTCAGGCCCACGAGACCGAGCGCGCCCAGGGCGATGCTGCCCCCGGCGAGCAGCAGGGGCAGCCGAGGCCCGGTACGGCCGACCAGGAAGCCGGACACTGGCGCGCAGACGGTCGCGGCAACCGCCAGCGGAAGCGTGACGAGCCCGGCCGAGGCCGGCGTCATGCCCCGCACGTTCTGCAGGTAGAGGGTGCCGAGCAGCAGCGTCATGTTCAGGACGGCGAAGACGGCGACCGCACCGGCGACCGCACCGGTGAACGGCTTGCGCCGGAAGAGCCGCAGGTCCATGAGCGGCTCGCGGCGCCGGGACTCGGCCCGCACGAAGCCCGCCACCGCGGCGAGCACGACGGTGGACCCGATGACCACCGGGGGCGTGGCCCAGCCCAGCCTCGGCCCGTCGATGAGGAGTGCCACCGACCCGCCCACCACGACGGCCAGCAGCAGTTGACCCGCTCCGTCCAGGCTTCTCGGCCGCAGCGCCTTCGATTCCGGGACGAAAACGGCCGTCAACAGCAGGACGACCGCGATGACCGGGACGCCGGCCCAGAAGACGGCCCGCCAGCCGAAGGCCGCGACGAGCACACCGCCGAGCAGGGGCCCGGCGGCCATGCTGACCCCGAAAACCGCCGCCCACACGCCGATCGCCCGGGCCCGCTCCTTGGCGTCCGTGATGACGTTGACCACGATGGCGAGCGCGACCGGGCTCAGCATCGCCCCGCCGACGCCCTGCACCGCCCGCACCGCGATGAGCGCCCCGATGGTCGGTGCGAGCGAGCAGGCCGCCGACGCCACCCCGAACACGATCAGCCCCAGCCGGAAGACGCGCCGTCGGCCGATCCGGTCGGCCAGGGCACCGGCGGAGATCAACAGACTGGCCAGAGCGAAGGTGTACGCGTCGACCGCCCACTCCAGGCCGCGGGTGCCCACCCGCAGGTCCTGCCCGATCGAGGGCAGCGCCAGTTTGACGATCGTCGTGTCGAGCCCCACCACGAAGAGGCTCATCGAGCAGATCGCCAGGACCGACCAGCGATTTCCTACCCGTACGGCACCTTCCGCCGGACTTGCGATCTGGACCATGTTCGCCTCCTGTTCCGCTGCGGAGATCGTGCTCGGAGGCCGCGCCGGGCCGGTAGCAAACTTGCCGAAACCGCAAATCAGGCCACGGGATGCACTTCCGGGTAGCGGCCGTCCGGATGCGGCGCCGGGCCGCCGCGCAGCACATGGTCGGCGAACGCGGTCAGATAGGCGGACACGACGGTCAGGCAGCGGTCGCCGTCGATCGGGCCGAGCTGCACCAACCCGTGCAGCGGCGCCGGAATGTAGTAGGCGCCGTAGTCGGTGAAGTTGAAGTGTTTCGCGCCGGCGACCTCGTACCGGAAGCTCGGGCCGGTGCTGGCCGCGCGCAGGCTCCGGCTGGCGGTGTCGATGTCGGCTTCGACGGCGCCGGTCGGGTGGCAGGCCGCGGCAAGGCAGTCGCCGGGCGTGCCGAGCAGCATCATCGGCGCGGTGAGGCCCTGGCGCACGACCGGGCCGTAGGGCGTGCCGTCCATGTCGGCCGCGCCGGCGCAGCGGGGATCGTCGTGGCACGCCTGCAGCGAGGCGGCGCCGCCGAAGGAGTGCCCGACGTAGGCGACGTGCACGGCGTCGACGTGGCCGGTGAGCGATCCGCCGGCAGCGGGCATCCGGCCGGCGACGAAGCGGGCGTCGGCGGCCCATTCCGCCACGAGCCGGTCCCCGCCGGCGCGGTCGGGATCCTGTGGTTTGCCCGCCGGGGTGGATGCGACCAGGTGTCCATCCAGGACGGTGACATTGGCGCTGTAGGTGGGTGTCAGGCCGGCGACCACGTAGCCGTGGCTGGCCAGGTCCTCGGCGAGCGCGGTGAACTGCGGCGCGGCCAGGCCCATCCCGGGTTCGAGGACGACCAGCGGGAACGAGCCGGCGGCCACCGGCGCGCCGGCGACCGCATGCGTGCGCACGGCGTCGAGACGGTTGGCCAGGATGCCGAACCGCAGCATGCGGGCCCAGTGGCCGGGCGCGTACGGCGCCGGCCGCCCGGGGGTGCTGGCCGGCGCGGGATACCAGACCCAGACCGAGAGCTCGCGGTGCCGGCCGGGCTCCGGTGCGAGCGGATCGATGCGGCCGGGATCGGTCCAGTCGAAGGTGGCCCGGCCGACCCGGTACGGCCCGGTCGGCGCCGGCAGGCTGCGCGGCAGCACGTGACGGACGCCCAGGTAGCCCACCGTGCCGACGAGCGCCAGCAGGACGGCCAGCGGCATCGCGAGCAGGACCTTGGCCCACCGGCGCCGGCGCCTGCGGATCGCCCGCGCCAGCAGGGTGATCACTCCGGCGAGCACCGCGATCAGGGCGCCGATGCCGTACCCGGTGGCAGCCGCGAACACGATGAACAGCGCCGCGCAGCCGCAACACCACCAAAACACCCGCCGTACTCGTCCCTGGCCCATGCACGCCCCCTCGTCTCGCTAGTACGTGGGACGATACAACGTGAGACGTACTAGTGGGGTACGCCGCCGTGGCGCATAGTCAGTGCCATGGATTTCCGGGTTTTCGCCGTGCCGGGGCAGGGCGCCGAGGACGTGGTCGTGGGACCGGACGGGTCGGTCTACACCGGGACAGAGGACGGGGTCATCCACCGGATCGACCCCGTCTCGGGCAGCACGTCGAAGGTGGCGGACACTGGTGGGCGACCGCTCGGGATCGAGCTGTACCCGCCGGGCAAGCTGCTCGTCTGCGACGCCCGTCGCGGGCTGCTGACCGTCGGCCTGGGCGACGGCACCATCGAGGAGCTCGCCGGCGACATGACGTTCTGCAACAACGCCGCGGTCGCCGCCGACGGGACGATCTACTTCACCGACTCGTCGGCCATCCATCCGATCGACGAGTGGCGCGCCGAGATGGTCGAGGTGACCCGCACCGGCCGGCTACGAAAACGGGATATCTCCGGGAAAGTCACGACTGTGGAGAAGGATCTCGCGTTCGCCAACGGGGTCGCGCTGGCGCAGGACGAGTCGTTCGTCGCGGTGGCCGAGACGGCGGCGCGCACCATCGTCCGGCACTGGCTCACCGCCCCGCGGGCGGGCACCCGGGACTTCCTGGCCGAGGACCTGCCCGGCTACCCGGACAACATCGCCCGCGGCAGCGACGGCCTGATCTGGATCGCCCTGGCCAGCCCCACGGACCCCCTGGTCGAGCGGCTCCAGCGGGGCCCGCTCTGGCTGCGCCGCAGCGTCACCCGCATCCCCCGGCCATTGCAGCCGGCCCCCAAACGGACCGTCCGGGTCCAGGCCTACGACAACCTCGGCGGGCTCGTGCACGACCTGGCCGGCGACCGGAAAAGGTTCCACATGGTCACCGGCGTCCGCGAGCACGACGGCGACGTCTGGCTGGGCAGCCTGCACGAGCCCGCCGTGGCCGTGCTCAGGAACAGTGGTGGTTGACCGGCGACAGCCACTCCTTCAGCGACGGCCCGAGCACCGTACTGACGTCCTGGGCGGTCTTGATCGTGCCGAAGAACTTCGCGTCCGCCGCCTTCGCCTGCAACCGGTCGGCGGCCTGCTTGCCGTCCGACTTCAGCTGCGCGTCCGCGCTGCCCTGGGTGGCGGCGCGCAGCGAGTCGGCGAGGGCCTTGAGCTTCTGCTGCGCCGCGGCCCGGGTCGCCGCGGTCGGCGTCGCCTGCACCATCCGGGTCAGCGCCTCGGCGAACGGACCGATGTTCCTGGTGTACGCCTCCCCTACCGCCTCGCAGGTCACCTTGGTCTGGGGCGCGGCCACGGTGACCGCCGGGCTCACCCGCTCTGCGCTGGGAGCGCTCCCACAAGCGGCAACGAAAAAGGCGGCCACGCCACCGGCGACGACCACCCGAACGGCACGACGCATCGAAAACCTCCAATAGAGAACGAGCTGGATGCACGATACGTGCCCGGGCGCCTCCCGTCCATGCGCCCGCGTCGATTACCCTTGCCGCGCCTGGGCGGTCAGCGGCTGGCGCGCCGAGGACGGGCCGTCGCGGCGTATGATCACCACCGACCTGAAGATCTTCGCAGCCGTCGGAGAGAAGCGCTGACCGGCCTCGACGTGATTGGGTAGGTGCCGTGAGCGACTCGCCGGCCACCGCACCGCTGCGCGGCAGCACCGCCTGGTCGGACCGGGTGACCAGCCCGGTCCGGCAACTCCTGCGCACCGAGGCGGGCAGCGCCGCGGTGCTGGTCACCGCGATCGTGGTGGCGATGGTCTGGGCCAACGTCGCCGACGGGTCGTACGAGCGGTTCTGGCACACCGACCTGTCCATCCACCTCGGCGGCATGGGCATCTCGCTGACCCTGCGGGAGTGGGTCAACAGCGGCCTGATGACACTGTTCTTCCTGGTCGTGGGTCTGGAGGCGAGGCGCGAGTTCGACCTGGGCGACCTGCGCGACCGGCGCCGCTTCATCCTGCCCGCCGCGGCCGGGGTCACCGGGATGATCCTCCCGGTCGCCATCTTCCTGGCGATCAACCACGGCGGGCCCGGCTCGGGCGGCTGGGGTGTGGCGATGTCCACCGACACCGCGCTGGCGCTGGGCCTGCTCGCGCTGGTCGGCCGCCGGGTGCCCGACCAGGCCCGGCTGTTCCTGGTGACCGTCTCGGTCGTCGACGACGTCGTCGCACTGCTGGTCATCGCGATCGCCTACACCGACGAGATCAAGCTGATGCCGCTGCTGCTGGCGGTCGTGCTCTTCGTGGGCACGTTCCTGCTGGTCCGGCTCAAGGTGCGCAGTGGGTACGCGTACGTCCCACTCGGTATCGCCGTCTGGGGCGCGATGCTGGCCAGCGGCATCGACCCGGTCGTCTCCGGCCTCGCGCTGGGCCTGGCGGCGGCCGCGTACACCCCGGCCCGCGACGCCCTCGAACAGGCCAGCGACCTGTTCCGCGAGTTCCGCGAACAGCCGACCCCCGAGCTGGCCCGCTTCGCGCAGCGCGGAGTCGTCCAGTCGTTCTCCTGGAACGACCGCCTCCAGCGCACCTACCAGGGCTGGAGCAGCTACTTCATCGTCCCGATGTTCGGCCTGGCCAATGCGGGCATCGCGATCAACGCGAGCTTCCTGCGCCACGCGATCACCTCACCGATCACGATCGGCGTCTTCGTCGCGTACGTCTGCGGCAAGCCGATCGCGATCACCGGCGTCTCCGCCGTGGTCACCCGGCTGAGCCACGGCCGGATCCGCCCCGGCGTCGGCTGGGCCTCGGTGCTGGGCACCGGCACCATCGCCGGCATCGGCTTCACGGTGTCGTTCCTGATCGCCGCCCTGGCCTTCACCGGCGACGCCCTGGCCGAGGCGAAGCTGGGCGTGCTGGCCGCGGGCCTGGCCGCGTCGGTGCTGACCTGGGCCGAGTTCCGGTTCACCTTCCTGCTGCCCAAGCCGAAACGCGCGGTGGCCCTGCTGGGCGACGCCGACCAGCTGACCGACCTGATCCCGGAGGTCGACGAGGAGCGGGACCACGTCCGAGGCCCGGCCGGCGCCTCGGTGACCCTGGTCGAGTACGGCGACTTCCAGTGCCCGTACTGCGGCCGGGCCGAGCCGGTGGTCCGCGAGCTGATGGCCGACACCGACCTGCGGTACGTGTGGCGCAACCTGCCACTGACCGATGTCCACCCGCAGGCCCAACTGGCGGCCGAGGCGGCCGAGGCGGCCGGCCTGCAGGGCAAGTTCTGGGAGATGCACGACCTGCTCTTCCAGCACCAGGAGAACCTGCGCATCACCGACCTGCTCGGCTACGCCCGGAAGATCGGCCTCGACGAGGAGCGGTTCCACGAGGACATGATGCGCCGCGCGTCCGCCGAACGCATCGCCGACGACCTGCAGTCGGCCGACCTGAGCGGGGTCTCCGGCACCCCCACGTTCTTCATCAACGGCCAGCGCCACTACGGCGCCTACGACGTGCACACCCTGAAGGAGGCGATCCGCCTGGCCCGGGTCCGCGCGAAGATCGCCGCCCGCCGGCGCTGACGGGTGAGGCCAGCCCTACCGCCGGCCCGGTGGCCAGCACCAGTGACTCCGCGCCGCCCGGCCCACCATCATCGTCGTCATGCCGAAGGTGAGCGTGTCCTGAACGAGATGTACGGCGTGAGCCGCCGCGAATCGCTGGACGCGCTCGCCGGCCATCCCCTGCCGGCGAACCTGATCTTCTGGATCGGCGGTCCCGCGTTCCCGGTGACGCTGCTGCTCCTCGCGATCTACCTGCGGGCGAGCCGGCGCCGGTCTGGGCCGGGGCCGTCCGGTCAGCCGATCGGTGACCCGTTCCGCCGGGGTGAATCCGCCGCCGGTTTCTCGGCCCGCCTCTTCCGCCGCCGGTACCAGACGTATCCGGCGAGCGCGAGCACCGCGACCGCGACGGCCAAGGCGACGTACTTGCCGACCGCCGACTCGATGGCCTTGATGTGGTCGCCGGCCAGGTAGCCGCCGGTCGACCAGACTCCCACCCACAGGGCCGCACCCAGCGCGTTCCACATCAGGAACCGGTGGAACGGCATCCCGCTGGTGCCCGCCACGATCCCGTTGAACTGGCGCAGGCCCTCGACGAAGCGGGCGATCACCACGACCTTCGGGCCCTGCCGGTTCATGAAGCCCTCGACCTTGTCGAACCGCTCCGGGGTGAGCCGCACGTACTTGCCGAACCGGTGCACCAGCGGGCGCCCGCCCCGGCGCCCGATGACATACCCGATGCTGTCCCCGGTCACCGCCGCGCCGAAGGCGACCGTGGCGACCAGGAAAATGTTGAAATGCCCGCTCCCCGCGTACGCGGCGCCGGCGATGATCGCCGTCTCCCCCGGCGCCGGGACGCCGAAGC
Organism: Actinoplanes subtropicus; assembly: GCF_000721705.1. Classification (GTDB taxonomy): domain Bacteria; phylum Actinomycetota; class Actinomycetes; order Mycobacteriales; family Micromonosporaceae; genus Actinoplanes; species Actinoplanes subtropicus. The sequence continues at coordinate 545,645 of NZ_JOJL01000004.1, read as the reverse complement.
TCTCCACGAACACGATCAGGGCCACCCCGAAGTAGCCGAACTGGTCGATGAGGCCGAGCATGGTTCCACCGTAGGTGCGGGACCGGCCGAACACACCCCATCGCGAGGCGCGTCACGTACCCACGCTCATCGGGGTTTCGCGGCCATCGCGGAGAGCAGCTCGTAGCCGACGTGCGCCGCCGCGATGCCGGTGATCTCCGCGTGGTCGTACGCCGGGGCGACCTCGACGATGTCGGCGCCGACCAGGTGGTGGCCGGCGAGCTGGCGCAGGACGGCCAGCAGCTCGCGGCTGGTCAGGCCGCCGGCCTCGGGGGTGCCGGTGCCGGGCGCGAAGGCCGGGTCGAGGACGTCGATGTCCACCGACACGTAGACCGGGCGCCCGGCCGTCCGGGCCGCGATGCGTTCGGCCACCCCGCGGGCGCCGATGTCGTCCATCTCGGTGGCGTGCACGATCTGGAAGCCCAGCTCGGCGTCGCCGGTGAGGTCGCCGCTGGAGTAGAGCGGGCCGCGGGTGCCGACGTGCAGGCAACCGGCCGGGTCGAGCAGGCCCTCCTCGGCGGCGCGGCGGAACGGGGTGCCGTGCGTGTAGGGCGCGCCGAAGTAGGTGTCCCAGGTGTCGAGATGCGCGTCGAAGTGCACCACCGCGATCGGGCCGTGCCGGCGGTGGAGCCCCGTATGGCCACGCTTATCGAGTCCCGTTCGATCGACTGGGTGCCGGACGAAGAGCGGCACGGCCGCCTCTGGCACCAAGGCCCCCTCTGGTTCCTCGGCAACTTCCAGTACTTCTCCATCCCCATCGGCTTCATCGGCCCGTCGATGGGACTCAGCCTCGGCTGGACCGCGCTGGCCGGCGGGCTCGGCATCGCCCTCGGCACGATCTTCATGGCCTTCCACGCGTCCCAGGGCCCCGCGCTCGGCCTGCCCCAGATGATCCAGTCGCGGGCGCAGTTCGGCTATCGCGGCGTGGTGCTGCCGCTGTTCGCGACGCTCTTCACCTACCTGGCGTTCAACGTGGCCGACCAGGTGCTGCTCGGCGAGGGCCTGAACAGCGCGTTCGGCTGGGACAAGAACCTGGTCGCGGTGGGCGCGGCGGTCGGCGCGGCGGCGCTGGCGATCTTCGGCCACGACGGGGTGCACCGGATCTTCCGGATCCTGCTCTACGTGTCGCTGCCGCTGATGGTCGTGGTCACGATCGGGGTGCTCACCGGCCACGCCGGCGGCGGCCCGTCGACGACGACGTACGGCTTCTCGGGGGTCGCCTTCATGGCGCAACTGTCGGCCGCCGCGGCGTACAACATCACCTACGCGCCGTACGTGTCGGACTACTCGCGCTACCTGCCGGCCGGCACCCGCCCGCGGGACGTGATCGCCTCGGTGTTCTTCGGCGCGGCCGGCGCGGCCATCTGGCTGATCGTGCTCGGCGGCTGGCTCGCGATCCGGCTCGGCGCGACCGACGGCCTGGCCGGGCTGCAGACGGCCGGCAACAACGTGCTGTCCCATCTCGGCGACGCGGTCGCGCTCCTCTCGGCGCTCGCGCTGGCCGCCACCATGGGCATGAACGCGTACGGCGGCATGCTCACCGTGCTGACCGGGATCGACTCGTTCCGCGCGCTGCGCCCGACCCGCGCGGCCCGGGTGCTGACCATCGTGGCGCTGACCGTGCTGTGGTTCGTGATCGGCAAGGCCGTCACCGGCAACGGCGTGAACACCGTCCTGACGTCCCTCACCCTGATGCTCTACCTGCTGGTCCCCTGGACGGCCACGAACCTGGTGGACTTCTTCGTCGTCCGCCGCGGCCACTACAAGATCGGCGACCTGTTCCGCCCCGACGGCGTCTACGGCGCCTGGGGCTGGCGCGGCCTGACCGCGTACGGCATCGGTTTTCTCGCCGAGGTCCCGTTCATGGTCCTGGCCGACGCCTTCACCGGCCCCGGGGCACGCGCCCTCGGCGGTGTCGACGTCGCCTGGATCGTCGGCCTCGCGGTGACCTCGGTGGTGTATTACGCGCTGAGCCGCTCGCTGCACGAAACCGGCGACGACCCGGCGACGACCCCGGACCCCGATCGGAGCGGTGCCGGTCTACGGTGAGCCGCATGACCGTCGACTTCCCGTGGGAGCCGCCGCTGGCGGGCACCGAGGCCGAGCACCTCCTCGGTGCCCTCGACCGGCTGCGCACCACGTTCCGCTACAAGGCCGACGACCTCGGCGCGGCCGGCCTCGGCGCCCGCCTCGGTGTCTCCGCCCTCACCCTCGGCGGCCTGCTCAAACACCTGGCCGCCGTGGAGGACTACTACTCCACCACCAAGCTGCGCGGCCTCCCGATCGGCGAGCCGTGGGAGTCGCTGGGCTGGAAGGGGGACAACGACTGGGAGTTCGCCTCGGCCGCGGACGACCACCCCGAGACCCTGTATTCGCTGTGGGACGGGGCCGTCGACCGGGCCCGCGCCCGCGTCGCCGCCGCGCTGGCCACCGGCGACCTCGGGCAGCCGATCCACGCGGCCGCCGGCGACGGCACCCATGCCAGCCTGCGCCGCCTGCTCTGCGACCTGCTCGAGGAGTACGGGCGGCACACCGGCCACGCCGACCTGCTGCGCGAGGCGGTCGACGGGCGCACCGGCGAGGACCCGCCGGCCGGCTGGCGCCCGAAGTCAGGCAGCTACCGACTCCCCTGAGCCGGCGGCGGCCTCGTTCCGGTGACGACCATCGCGTGGCCGAGCACCTTCGGATGACGTAACGGGAACGGAAGGGCCATCAGGTCGGATAGTGGACGCGGATCGGCGCCCACGAGCGCGGGCAGCGCCGCAGGGTCGGGATAGAAGGAGCGGTCGCCGAAGAGATCGAGGAAGACGAACGTGCCGCCCGGGCGCAGGACGCGCAGCGCCTCGGCGGCCCCGTCGGTCTTGTCGGCGTTCTCCCTGATCTCGTGGAAGGTCATGCAGCTGACCACGGCGTCGAAGGAGGCCGCCGGAAAGGACAGGGCGCTGCCGCTCTGCCGCTCGAACGTGACGCGATCGGCCACGCCCTCGATCCGGGCATTGCGGGCACACTGCTCGGCGGAGTACTCCCAGTCGGCGGCCCACGAGTCCACGCCGACCACCGTCACGCCCGGGTGCGCCTGGGCCAGCTTGACCGCGAGGCTGCCGCTGCCGCAGCCGACATCCAGGGCCCGCCCGGCCGGCGGCACGGACAGCGAGGTGACGACCAGCAGGTGGATGCGCCGCTGGAAGTCGCCGCCGCGCGGGCTCAGCCGGTACGCGGTCAGGGTCAGGATCAGCGTGCTGTAGCCGACCACCCCGAGCGGCGCCAGGAACAGCAGGAACCACGGGCTGACCAGCGCGAAGACGCAGCCGGCCAGGCACAGCAGAGTGAGCCCGGCGAACGCGCGCAGCCGGGCCATCCTGATCCACGTCCGGTAGGCCGGAGCCATCCACGGATGTTAACGAGCGGCCGCCTCCCGCGGGAACAGCCCGTCGAACACCGCGGCCCGGTCGAACTCCATCGCCTTCTCGCGGGCCCGCAGCTCGTAGTCGGCCCGCTGGGCGGCCGACATCTCGAGCACGACCCGGTCGAGCGCCTCGGCAAGCCCGTTGATGTCGCCCGGCTCGACGATCACCGCGGCCTTGCCGACCGCCTCGCCGGTGCCGCCGGTCAGCGTGGTGACGATCGGGCCGCCGCCGGCCAGCATCTTCTCGGCCAGGGCGATGCCGAACGTCTCGACGAAGTCCGGCTCCGGCTTGGTGGGCAGCGCGTACGCGGCGCACCCGGCCATCAGCAGCGGCTTCTCCTCGTCGTCGACGTCGGTGAGGAAGACGATCCGGTCGTCCTCCTTGGCCATCGCCTGGACGTGCTCGAGGGCCGGGCCGGTGCCCGCGACGACCAGCTTCACGTTCTCCCGGCACTGCATCTGCCCGTACGCGATGACCAGGTCGTAGATGCCCTTGGCCCGGGCCACCCGGGACAGGAACAGGATGTAGCCGTCGCGTTCGAGCCCGCGGCGGGCCAACGCCTCCTCGACGGATTCATCGGATTTGCTCAGGAAGGCCGACGAGTCGATCGGCGGGTAACTGACCCGTACCCGCTTCCGGCACTGGTCGGCGAACGTGGTGTGGCAGTGCGCATCGACTTCGAGGGCCGACGCGATGATCTCGTCGCGGGTGTACTCGGAGACCGCGACCACCTCGTCGTTGGCCAGGAACGTGGTGAACAGGACCGTGGCGGCGCCGAACCGGCCCTCCCGCAGGCAGGAGCGGATCACGTTGGTGACGTCCGAGCCGACCGCCTTGGCGATCGTGTGGACCTGCGGGTCGAAGCCGGCCGCCCGGGCCGCGTTCACCGCGTCGACCACCACGGTGGTGTGCGGGACCAGGTACATCGACAGGCAGACGGTCGGCACCGGCTCGGCCAGCAACTCGACCAGCCGGCCGGTGAGCCCGGCCAGGTGGCGCCCGTCCGGCACCCGGTAGTCGCCGACCGCCTCGGGGCGTTCGACCGTGATCCCGGGGCTGTACGGCAGCAGCCGGTCGAGCGGCTTCAGCGGCAGGCCGGCCGCCTCCAGCGTCGGTATCGGCCAGGTGAGCAGCCGGACGTCGTCGAAGCCGCGGGTCAGCGCGACCTCGGCCAGATTGCGGGCCTCACCGGAGTGGCCGCAGATCACCGGGTCGGCCCGGACGACGATCACCAAGCGGCGGCTGGGGTGATTCATGGCTGGTTCCTCGGGGGGTGCAGGGACTCAGGACAGGGACGGGGGACGGATCCCGCTTCCCCAGGTACTGGGCTCGTGGCCCAGCCGCAGATGCAGCCGGCCGCCGCGGTACAGGTCGGCGGCGGACAGGTGGGTGGCGTGCAGCGGCTCGCCGTTGAGCGTGGCCGACTGCACATACTGCGGCCGCGGGTCGTGGTCGATACCGTCCACGCCGATCGGGGTCTCCGAGTGGCCGCTGGTCTCGATCACGAACTCGCTGTCGCCGGCCTGGACCACGGCCCGTTCGAAGGCCGGCGCGTTGATCAGGAAGAGGTGCTGGCCGGCCACCGGGAACAGGCCCAGCGACGCCCAGACGTACCAGGAGCTCAGGCCGCCGGAGTCGTCGTTGCCCGGCAGGCCGCCGGGGCCGGTGCCGAACTGCCAGGTCAGCGCCGATTGGACGACCTCGGCCGTACGGTCGGGGCGGCCCGCGTAGTGGTAGGCCCAGGGCGCCTCCATGTCCGGCTCGTTGTTCAGGCCCTCGAACCGGTTGAGCGCGTAGCCGCTGGCCATCTCGGTCGGCGCCGGGCAGCGGCCGGGCTGCTTGACCGGGTCGGCCCCGTAGCCGAAGAAGCGGTCGAGGATGGCGATGAACGCGTCGTCGCCGCCGGCCAGCGCGATCCGGCCGGCCATGTCGTGGATCAGGCGGAACGAGTAGTTCCACTTGCCGCCCTCGTAGAACTCGCTGTCCCGGAGCAGGCCGGTGGCCGGGTCGAAGGCGTTGACCCACTGGCGGCCGCGGCGCTCGAGGTCGTCGGCGAGGCGGCGGTCGTTCAGGGCGCGGGCCACCTGGGCGGTGCAGTGATGGGCGTACGCCAGATCGAGGGTGTGCGTGATCGGATGGACCAGCCCGTGCTCGAAGAAGTCCTCGCCGTACATCCGGCGCAGGTCGTCGGCCATGTGCACGAGCGCCCAGGACCAGTCCAGGCCGGGCCGGGCGATCGCGTGCGCGTCCGCGAGCGCGGTGTGCGCCAGGGCGCTGGCCTGCCGGAAGAACCGGTCGGCGCCGCGGGCCATCCGGTAGCCGATCGGGAAGTTGCCCTCCTCCTCGCAGACCCGGATGAGCGACTCGAGCAGCCCGGTGAAGCCGTCCGGGGCGATCGCGGCGAGCAGCGGCAACTGGGTCTTGTAGATGTCCCACATCGTGCAGACGTCAAAGGCGTACGGGCCGGAGTCGGGCCAGAACGGGCTCTCGTCGTCGGCGACGCACGGCTTGATCAGCGAGTGGTACAGCGCCGTGCCGAACACCCGGCGGCGGGCCCTCGTACCGCCCTCGACCTGCACCTTGTCGACGTGCTCGCGCCAGCGCGCCCGGGTGCGGGAGCGGACCACGTTGAAGGCCGGCGCCTCCGGGCCGCACTCGCGCTCCAGATTCTGCTTCGCCTGCTCGCAGCCACGCAGCGAGAACCCCATCCGCAGCTCGACCACCTGGCCGGCCCGGGCCGAGCCCATGAAGAGCATGCCGAACGGGCGCAGCGTGGTGTGCCGGATGCTGTCGAAGTCGAGCCGGGTGCCGCCCTCGATCAGCCGCCGGTCGTACCAGAGCATCTGCCGCCAGCCCGGGGTGTCCGCCTCGAGGTAGACCGACAGCGGCACGCCCTCCATCACGACGGTGCCCTGCGCCCGGCCGTGGCCCATGCTCTCCACCTGCGCGCGCAGCGGCACGGTGCGGCCGAGGTCGATGGCCAGCCCGCCGATGGACAGGTCGAGCACCACCCGGGCGGAGCGGTGCTCGGGGAACGTGTACCGATGCACCGCGACCTTGGCGCCGACGGTGATCTCGCAGCGCACCCCGGTGTCGAGCGTGGCGGCGTAGTAACCGGCCTCGGCCACCTCGTTCTGCAGCGCCCACGACTCGCCCAGCGAGTCGAGCGGCTGCACCATCGGCGTCACCCGGACGTAGTTGTAGTACTTGCGGATCGCCCCGGTGCCGGACTGCTGGAAGTGGGTGAAGCCGGAGGCCTGCAGCCGGTCGAACATCTCCTCCGGCACGCCCTCGGTGTTCTTGGCGTAGCGCCCGTAGCCGGTCGGGTAGGCCCCCGAGTAGGCGCAGGCGCTCACCATCCCCAGCGGCGAGGTGGCGCCGGGGTGCGTGTTGCCGACTTGCGGTTTCGGCCACCACCAACTGGCGGCCAGACCGTGCGCGCGGGGCAGGTCGGTCGCTGCGGTGCCGATGAACGGGTCTATGTCGTCGAGGATGGCGGCACTCTACCTACGAATGACCCCGTCGCGGTTTCCGTCAGGTGAACGGATAGTTGATCTTGACGTGGGCGCCCCGGGGCCGGCGTCCGCACAGATCAAACCCATCTTGCGGTACGGGTGGGGCCGGCGCCCGCATTGCCACGAAGGTTGACACGGCTGGGCCGCCGGTCACGAACGTGACGGCGAAGACGTGCCGGCTGCCGTGGATCCGCAGGCCGTCGCCGGTGGGGGTCCAGACGCAGCGGCCGGCCTCGACGCTCAGCCGCATCAGGGTCGCCACGACGCCGGTCCCGACCTCCCAGACGGCCACCGTGCCGCGCCAGCCTCGGCGGCGCTCCGCCCAGGTGTTGTACGACCGATGACCTCTGATCCGCAGAGGCGGGCGCGGACCGGTAGCCATCGTCATCTGACCCCTGCACCATCCTGACGGGTGTTGCCGGCCCCGCACGGAAAAGTCGGCATCGACGCCGTCCGGCTATCAGAGCACGAGCGTGCGGTCGCCAAGGGCAGCGTGAACGACCTCGATGAGCTTGCTGGCCCGCTCGAACTCGCGCTGGTCATGGCCGTCGCGTGACAGCGCACGGGCGGCGTGGAAACAGGCGAGCGCACGATCGAGGTCGCCGCCGCGCCGATGCCGCTCGCCGAGGTCGATGAGCACGTCCACGTGCGCGGCGGAGACCCGGCCGATGGAGTCCAGCAGGTTCCGGCGAGGATCCTCGTGTGTCGCCGGCGCGGGAGGCGGCAGCACGGGCAGGCCGGCGAGGATGGCGCGGTGCACCGCGCCGAGCATCTGACTGGGCTCCATCCCGATGTCGCGGACGAGCCGATGGCGCAGCGCACGGAACACCTCGGCCGCCTCGGAACTGCGCCCGCACCGATGCAGGGCCACCATGAGCAGCCCCGCGCTGCGTTCGCGGAGCGGGTGTTCGGCGACCATCGCCCGCAAGGGACCGATCGTTCGTGACTCACAGCCTAGGCGCAGATCGGCGTCGAAGCGGTCCTCGAGGGCTGCCAGCCGCTCCTCCTCCAGCACCGGCGCCAGCTCGTCGCGCATCCGCCGCGAGCCGAGGTCAGCCAACGCCGGCCCGCGCCACAGGCCCAGCGCCTCGTCGAGCAGGCCACGTCTCAAGGCCGGCGCCGGTTGGGCCTGTGCCTGCCGTACGAGGCGGTGGAACCGGTGGAGGTCCACCTCGTCGGAGGGACAATCCAGGCGGTACCCGTCATGCTCCGTGCGCAGGACCGCCCACGGTGCGGCGCCGAGGAGGCGGCGCAGCCGGGAGACATAGCCCTGGACGGCCTTGCGGGCGGTGGCCGGTGCGGGCGCGCCCCAAACCAGTTCGACCAACCGTTCGGTCGGGACGGTCCGGCCCACCTCGATGAGCAGGACGCCCAGCACTGCCCGCTGGCGCGGCTCGCCGAGACCGGCCGCTCGGCCCGGTGACCAGAGTGCGAGCGGCCCGAGTACGCCGAAGGTGAGCGACCTGGTCGCCGCCCCCACTGTTTCCCCGGCCCCGGTGCGGTCGCCCGCGTCCGTCGTACCCACCCGGCCAGCCTAGGGCGTCGCGGTAAGGATCGGGTAAAGGCTCGTTGCCGCCGCCGTGCCCGCGTGGTCCCCTGTCCACTCGAAAGCGTGCGACCGATGCGCCGTCAGCAGGAGGAAGTTGAGTGTCGATCTCGAGTGCATCGCTCGGTGCGGATCTCGCGGATCTCTACGACGCGGGTCACTACAAACTGCCACAGGTTGCGGCGGAATTCCGGCAAGCCGGCAGATCCCTCAACTCCTTGCCCGTCATCACGGGTCTGCTCCGCCGCGATCCCGAGCTGGGCGGGGCCTCCGGCACCGCGGCGTCCCCGTTCGAGCAGCTGTGCGACTCGATCGTCGACATCCTCCTCGCTACCGCGGACAACATGGACGACACCGGCGCCGCGCTGGTGATGGGTGCGAACGAGTACGCGAAGACCGACCAAGACGCCGCCGCGATGTACAAGGAACTTCGGGGCCGGCTGGACGCCGCGAACGGCAGGACGGACTGATGGGATCGAGCTACGAACAGCTTCCGCAGACCGCCGAGAAGCTGCGGCAAGCCGCGATCGCCGCCGATCTGCACAGCCACGGCTACAAGTACCGGAACGGGAAGATCGAGAAGGGCAGCGCCTCCACTGACGAGCAAATTCAGGAGGTTCTCGGCGAGGCCGTGGCCAAGTACGCCCATGTGCCACATATGTTCGTCCCGTACTTCGGCATGCCTGATCCGGCCGCCCTGACCTCGTACGGCGACACGGTCCGCGGGGTGGCGCAGCGGCTGAACTATGGCCAAAGCGACATCGAGAAACACGGGATCACGGCGAACCCGCAGCTCGGCGCGATCGACGAGGTCTTCGGCCTGGTCAAGGACTGGTACGGCGAGGCCGCCATCGAGTTCAGGAAGAACTTCCTGGACAAGTGGAAACCGATCAGCTCGAACCAGTTCCAGCTGGCCGTCGCGCTCATGTGCGCGGCTCAGGCCGAGAGCGCGATCTGGAAGAACGCGCGGGAGAACGTCACGAAGATCGCGGACAACGCGGTGAGCGCGATGGACGCGCTGACCCACCACCACCTCTGCGGCAACGGCGACGGAAAGCTGGGGTTCAACCTGACCGTCCTCAGCTCGATCGGCGCCATCGCGGCCGCCTCCCTCGCGGAGGTGGGATCCTTCGGGACGGCGACGCCGCTCGCGATCGCGATCGTCGCGGAAGTCGCGTCGTCGGCCGGCGCGTATCCGTACAAGCAGCCGGAGCAAGGCGGCCTCAGCGGCGGCAATCCCTCGGAGGTCCTCAAGAACGTGCAGAACGCGCTGGACAAGCTGAAGCGGGACATCCTCGAGGGTGAGAGCCACATCAAAGAGGCGATGGACTCGAACGTGGTGCTCATCCGGGCGAACTCCGACCTGGTCATCGCGCGCCGGCCGCAACTGGCAAACGCCACCGCCAGGACCATCCGCGACCCCAGACTCGGCCTGGGAATGGCGGCGGACTGACATGGGCGAGCTCGCCGACAGGATCGACACCATGCGGGTCCGCGCCTCCACACTCGGAGACGGGATCACCGCCGAACTGCGCGACGGCAGCGAGCTGTCGATCTCCTTCCGGGAGGGCTACTACCGGCTGTTCGACTACGAAGCCGACATGGAGCGCCAGCTCGAGGCTCTGGCCGCCCACTTGTGGGTGGCCCGCGGCCGCGAGGTGCGGCGAATCTTCACCGACGTCACCGATGAGGAATTCGTTCCCGGGGACCCGCCGTCCGACGAACGCGACTTGGCGTGGCAAGCAGAACGCGAGGAGTTGGTGGCGACCGGATCGTCGTCCGACGGGCGGATCACCGTACGTGTCGTCGGCTTCCGCGACTGGCAGGCCTCGATCCGGCCCGGAACGCTGCGGGCGCTCGACGAGCACCGGTTCGCCGAGGCCGTGGCCGAGGCGGCCGGCGAACTGATCCGCGACCTGTTCGACAAGCTCACCGCGTTGTCGAGCAAGTATTACGGCGATCAAGAATAGCGGGGAACTGTGCGCAGGACCCTCATGTGGGCCACGCTGGGCGTGCTTACGCTGCCGATCGCGATCGCTGCCTGCGATCGGGGCACCGATGACGCCGAGCCGTGCAAGCTGGCCACGCCACCGTCCGCCGTGGCCCATCCGGACCCGTCCGGTGTCACCGTCACCGAGCAGGGTTGGAGCACCGTACGGACCGACGGCAACCACTATCTGGGGGTGAGCATCGGCCTGATGCTGAAGAACACCACCGACCGGGTCGCGTACCACACCCGCGTGGCCTTCCAGGCCCTTGGCGCCTCCGGCGCTTCCGTCGTCCTGGAAAGCCAGGCCAAATACCAGGTGGTCGAGGTGCCGATCCTGCTGCCCGGCGCCACCATCGCCGTCGGCAACACGCTGATCGCCGGCGAGGAGTCGGCCACCGATCGGATCTCCGTCACCCCGGCCGTCACCTCCTGGCTGCCCACCGGCGGCCCGGACAACGGCCTCGCACCGGTCACCGCCACCATCGACGCGCGGGCGAGCAAGCGTAGCGACGACGGGGCCGCCGCCGTCACCATGACGGTGCACAGCGGAAACTGCGACCAGCTCTTCACCCGCGGCACCGCCTACGTCTGGCGGGACTCCACCGGCAAGATCGTGGGAGGCCAGATCGGGGCCGGCGCCGACTGCGCCAAGAGCGGCGCCAACCTCGGACCGGTCACCTTCCACCTCGACGAAGGAAGAGTTCCGGCGATCGTCGACATGACAAGAACCACCGTCTCGCCATACTGCGATCTGTCGAACCGTCCTTCCGGCGCGACATCCGCGGAACCGTTCAACTAATTCCGTAGTCGCCCTCGCAACGCCCGCGCCTCGCGACTCCGGCTGCCGGAAACGCCCGCTCGGGCATACTCGTGAACCATGGGTTCGAGGAGGAATGGCGCGGCGTGGCGGACGCCGATCGGGTGCCCGCCATCGGTGTCGCGGGCGGCGGACCGGGCGGTGACTTCTGGAGCGCCGGCGACGACCTGCTGTTCCCCGCTTGCTCGATCAGCAAGCACGTCGCCGCGTTCGGCACCCTGCGGCTGGTCGCCGACGCGACGATCGACCTCGACACCGATGTCAACGCGTACCTCTCGTCCTGGCAGTTGCCGGACAACGGCACGGTGACCGTACGTCAGGTGCTGGCCCACACCGCCGGACTGACCAAGAGAAGCGATCGGGCACGATCACGAATTCCTCGATGACTGCCTTGATCGCCTTGCGCCCCGCCACCAGCGAGTCAAGCTCGTCATCATCCTCCGTCGCGGACAGCCGGGCCTGGATCTTGCGGAGCCTGGCCTGCGACTCGTCCAACTCGTGCGCGTTGCCCGCCACGCGCTGAAACGCGAGAATGTCTGTCGTGTCGCTGGCGAACATGCCCGTGATGACGTCGATGATCGGTTGCGCGTCGATCCCCTTGAACTCGCCGCAGGCAAGGCGCTGCTTCGCGTGACCACCACACCGCAGCTTCGGCGTACGCGGTTTCCGGACGCGCGGCTCGCCCGTGCGCGAGTTCGTGGCCGGGGTCAGACCAGCCTGAAGGAACAGCTTCCCCGCGCAGGCCGGGCACTCCAGAATCCCGGAGATCCAGTTGGCCGGCCAGGCGGCGCGACGGTCTGCACCACCTCGTGCAGATGGGGCGCGGTCGGCAGGCCGGCGCCGATGTCGAGAAACTGCCGGATGCCCAGCTCCTGCGCGATGAAGCGGGCCTGGCGGGCCAGGTAGTTACGGTTCGCCCGCATCGAGACGGCCGGGTGCGGCCAGTCGACGGTGATCGCCGCCGCGGCCGTACGGTCGGCCTCGAACCATCCGACCGCCCCGCCCACCACCCTAAAACGGACTAAAGGCCGAGTTCCTTGCCGCCCAGCAGGTAGTCGTAGATGCGGGCGGAGTGCGGAACGTTCGTGTTCAGCTCGATCGGGGACACGCGCTGAACAGTAGCGTCCCGCACTCCGCCGGATCACACCTGCCCGGCCGTGCGGGCGCCGGGCCGCAGGTAGACCGCCCAGGTCACCAGCACGCAGAGCGCGTAGAAGGCGATGAACCCGACGTACGCCGCGTCCGCGCTCTTGGTCTCCAGGAAGGACTGCCGGAAGGCCAGGTTGACCAGCACCCCGCCGAGCGCGCCGATCGCGCCGGCGATGCCGATCACCGCGCCGGACAGTCGCCGGGCCCGGGGCTCGTCGTCCGGGTGTCCCGCCTTGAAGATCGCCGGGATCATCTTGTACGTCGAGCCGTTGCCGACGCCGCTGAGCACGAACAACGCCACGAACCCGACGATGTACAGCGGCAGCGACTTCTGCTGAGCGGCCAGCAGGACGACCGCGGCGCCAGCCGCCATCGCGATGAAGTTCACGAAGGTCACCTTCGCGCCACCCAGCCGGTCGGCCAGCGCCCCGCCGACCGGCCGGATCAGCGACCCGAGCAGCGGCCCGAGGAAGGTCAGGTAGGCGGCCTTGACCGGGGTGCCGAACTCGGCGTGGAACTGCACCTGCAGCACCTGGCCGAAGGCGAACCCGAAGCCGATGAACGAGCCGAACGTGCCGATGTAGAGCAGCGACATGATCCAGGTGTGCGGCTCGCGGGTGGCGTCCCGCATCGCCCGCTTCTCGCTGCGTACCTGGGAAAGGTTGTCCATGTAGAACGTGGCGCACAGGGCGGCCACGACGATCAGCGGGATGTAGATGCCGGCCACGATGCCCGGGTGGCCGGCGCCGAAGGTGGCGAGCACGAACAGGCCGACCAGTTGCACGGCGGCGACGCCGAGGTTACCGCCGCCGGCGTTGATGCCGAGCGCCCAGCCCTTGAGCCGGTTCGGGTAGAACGCGTTGATGTTGGTCATCGAGGAGGCGAAGTTGCCGCCGCCGACGCCGGCCACCGCGGCCAGGATGATCAGGGTGGTGTAGGAGACGCCCGGCTTGATCAGGAAGGCCGCGAGCACCGCCGGGACCAGCAGGAGCGAGGCGCTGAAGACGGTCCAGTTGCGGCCGCCGAAACGGGCCACCGCGAAGCTGTACGGGATCCGCAGCGCCGCGCCCACGAGCGTCGGCACGGCGGTCAGCATGAACTTGCCGGCCGGGTCGATGCCGTACGCGGGGCCGAGGAAGAGCACCAGCACCGACCACAGCGACCAGACCGAGAAGCCGATGTGCTCCGAAAAGATCGAAAAAATCAGGTTCCGCCGGGCGATCCGGGCGCCTACGGAGGCCCAGAATCCCTGGTCCTCCGGCCGCCAGTCGTCGATCCAATGTCCGCGGACGGTGACCGCCGGGCGGGCGATGGGCAGTGTAGCTGTCATGTCACATCTCCAGGATGAGTTGATCGTCGTCGACACGGACGGGATAGACAGACACCGCGTCCTGACCGCTGAGCGAACAGCCGGTGGCGAGGTCCCAGGCGTACAGGTGGAGGGGGCAGACGACCTGTTTCAGGTCGACCTGTCCGTCCGCGAGTGGGCCGCCCTTGTGCGGGCACACGGCGGAGAGCGCCCGGATCGAGCCGTCGCGGAGCCGGAACACGGCGATCATCTCGCCGTCGACCGCATAGGTGCGGCCTTCCCCGAGGGGGATGTCGTGGATCGAGCCGATCATGTGCAGCGTCTTCATGCCCGCACCGGAACCTGGGGCAGCACAGTCAGCGGCAGCGAGGTGCGGAACTGTCCGGGGGTCACCGGCTCGGCACGTTCCTTCCAGGGGTCCCGGTAGGCGGCGACGGCGGCGTCCATCCGGGCATCCAGGCCGGCGGCGATGCCCTCGGCGTCGTCCACCACGACCGCGCGGATCTTCTCGATGCCGACCCGCGGCACCCAGGCGTAGGTGCGCTCCAGCCAGTTCCCGTTCTCCCGGTAGTACTGCAGGAACCGCCCGGTCAGCTTGACGACCTCTTCGGGACTGTCCACCGTCGCGAGCAGGTCACCCTTGCGGACGTGGGCGCCGGCCGCACCGCCGACGTAGATCTCCCATTTGCCGCCGTCAATAGCGACAACACCGAGATCCTTGACGTACGCCTCGGCGCAGTTGCGCGGGCAACCGGTGACCGCGAGCTTCATCTTGCCGGGCCCCTCGATTCCCTGATAGCGCTCCTCGATCGCTATCCCGAGAGCGGTGGAATCGCCGACCCCGAAGCGGCAGAAGTCCGATCCGACGCACGTCTTCACGGTCCGGAAGCTCTTCGCGTACGCGTATCCGGACGGCATGTCGAGATCGGCCCAGACCTGCGGCAGCTTCTCCTTCGGAATGCCGAGCAGGTCGATCCGCTGGCCGCCGGTCAGCTTCACCATCGGCACGCCGTGCCGCTCGGCCACCTCGGCGATCCGCTTGAGGTCGGCCGGGGTGGTGACGCCGCCCTTCATCTGCGGCACCACCGAGAACGTGCCGTCGCGCTGGATGTTCGCGTGCACCCGGTCGTTGATGAAGCGGGCGTCCCGCTCGTCGACGTACTCGGCGCCCCACATCATCTTGAGCAGCGACGCCAGGCCCATCTTGCTCTTCGCGTCCTCCTCGCCCCCGAGCTTGGCGAACACCGAGGAGACCGACTTGAGCCCGTAGAGCCGGATCGCGTCCATCAGCTCCGGCTTGGGCATCGGCACGCCGGGCACGTAGTACGAGGCAGCCGGGTCCTCCGCGGCCTCGCCGCCGTTGGCCCACTCGACGATCCGCTGCACGAGCGGCTTGCAGGTGCCGCAGCCCTTGCCGGCGCGGGTTTTGTCCATCACCCCGCTGACCGTGGCGCAGCCGTCCTGCACGACGCCGCAAATCGCCTTCTTCGACACCCCGTTGCAGTTGCAGACCTGCTCGTCGTCGGGCATATCGGCGACGCTCTCCTCGGCGGCCGGCCCACCGAGGTCGAACAGCAGCCCGGCCCGGTCGTCGGGGAGCGGCAGCCCGCGGTCGAAGGCCTTCATGAGGAACGCGGCCTTGCGGTTGTCGCCGACCAGGATGGCGCCGACCAGCCGCCCGTCGCGGATGACCGCGCTCTTGTAGACCCCCTTCCTCGGCTCGGCGTACTCGATCAGCTCGTCGTCCTCGTGCTGCGGCTCGAGCAGCCCCATCGACGCGACGTCGACGCCGGCGACCTTGAGCTTCGTGGCGATCTGCGAGCCGTGGTACGCGGCCTGCCGGTTCGCGCCGGTGAGGTGGTCGGCGAGCACCCGGGCCTGGTCCCAGAGCGGGGCGACCAGGCCGTACAGCTCGCCGCGGTGCTGGGCGCACTCGCCGACGACGTAGATGTCCTCCTCGCCCCGGGCGCGCATCTGGTCGTCGACCACGATGCCGCGCTCGACGGCGAGGCCGCTCTCCGCCGCGACCTGGGTGTTCGGCCGGATGCCGGCGGCCACCACCACGACGTCGCACTCGATCAGCCGGCCGTCGGCGAGCTTGACCCCGGTGACCGCGTGCTTGCCGGTGATCTCGGTGGTCATCCCGTTGACGATCACGTCGATGCCGAGCTTCTGCTCCACGGCGGTCTTGAGCGTCGCGCCGGCCCGCTCGTTGAGCTGCCGCTCCATCAGGTGGCCCACGGCGTGCACGAGGGTCACGTGCGGCATGTGGTTCTGCAGGCCGCGGGCGGCCTCGAGGCCGAGCAGGCCGCCGCCGATGACCACCGCGCGCTCGTGCTCCTTGGCGTACCGGATCATCGCGCGGGTGTCGTCGAGCGTGCGGAAGACGAAGACGCCCTGGTGGTAGCCGCGGCCCGGGACGTGCGCGCCCTTGATCGGCGGGACGAAGGCCGAGCTGCCGGTGGCGATCACCAGCTTGTCGTACGGGGTGGCGGTGCCGTCGCCGGCGTACACCACCTTGTTCTTGCGGTCGATCCGGTCGATGCGCACCCCGGCGTGCAGCGTGATGCCGTTGTCGGAATACCAGGAAAGGTCGTTCAGGAAGATCCCGGACTCGTCCTCCACGCCCGCCAGCACATTGGAGAGCATGATCCGGTTGTAGTTGCCGTAAGGCTCGTCCCCGAACATCGTGATGTCGAAGTCGCCGCCCCGGGCGAGGATCTCCTCCACCGTCCGGGCGCCGGCCATGCCGTTCCCAATGACCACCAAGCGTTGTTTGATCACACCGGGAATACTCGCGGGCCATTGTTTTCTGCCCGGACCGTCGCGATTGCGCGAACGTTCGGAAAACCCTACAAGCGACCGTACGCCGTTGTGAGAACCCTCAGCGCTCCGGCGTCACCCAGAACGACTCCGGCAGCGCGGCCACCTCGGCGCCGGACCGTTCCAGGTCGGCCGCCCACGGCAGCAACCGCCGGAAGGTCGGCTCGCCGGTCTCGGCCAGCTTCCGGATCACCGCGACGTTCCGCTCGACCCGCCCGAGGATGGCGTCGCGAACCGCGGCCGGGTCGCCGATGTAGCCGTACGCGTCGAGGAACAGGTGGAACCGCCGGCGGCGGTCGGCCGGGTCGGTGAACCCGACCGGCTCGGCTGTCCCGGCGGTCAGCAGCGGCGTCCAGGTGAGCGCCGAGAAGGCCAGGTCGTCCTCGCGCTCGGACGGTCCGGCGGTGTCCCAGTCGACGAAGCCGACCAGGCCCTCCTCGCCCCAGACCGCGTTCCACGGCGCCGCGTCCAGATGGGCGATGACCAGGCCCGGCCGCCACACCCGCCCGGTGAACCAGACGGCGCCCTCCCCCGGCCGGTACGTCTCGGTCATGTCGTGCATCCGGCGCAGCCACCGGCCGACCTGCCGCAGCGCGCCGTCCGACCGCACCCACTCCGGCCACGGCGACGTCTCCCCCAGCGTCAGCCCCGGCAGGAACGTCAGCCGCTCGCGCCCCTGCTCGTCGAAGCCCCGGGCCAGCGGCGCGCCCGCGAAGCCGGCCGCCTCGAGATGGCGCAGCACCGAGTGCACGCTCGCCGTCCACGGCTCGGCCCGGCGGCGCACCTCGTCGCCCACCCGTACCGCCCCGAAACTGCGCCCGCCCGGCAGCCGCTCTTCGCTCACCCGCCGGTTCTACCGCGATCCGGCCGCCGCGGCGACCGAATAAGCCGCCTCCTCGTACCGGCGCAGCACCAGACCGGCCACCGCCGGGTCCCGGCAGAGCGGCGGCGTCACGAAATCGGCCCCCGCGCGGTGCAGCGTGCGATAGAACAATCCGTCGGCCAGCAGGTAGGCGGCGATCGCGATCCGGCGCGCGCCCCGGCGACGCAGGTCCGCGACGACATCGGCCACTTTGGGGTCACTGCCGGAGGCGTAGGCCACGTGCGCGCCGATCCGGGTGGCCATCTCGTGGACGCTCGCCCGCCACCGCGGGTCGGCCGAGCCGGCGGCGGCCAGGACCACGGCATCGGCGGCCGGCAGGTGCCCGATCAGGCCGTCCAGCAGCACGTCGTCGGGCCCCAGCGGGCCGGCGACCGGGATGCCGGTGCCGCGCACCGCCTCGGCGATGTCCACCCGCACGTGGTACCCGGCCGAGAGCAGCAGCGGCACGACCACCGCCTCGCGGACCCCGGCCACCACCTCGGCGACGTGCGGGCGCTGCACGTCCACGTAGGCCAGGCGCACGTCGAGGCCCGGGCGGCGGCGCGCGACGGCGGCCACCAGGTCGCGGATCTGCCGCTGGCCGGACGCGGACCGGGTGCCGTGGGCGACGGCGAGCAGGGTGGGACTCATGGCGCTGCCTCTTTCTTTGATCGGACCCGGGCAGCGTCGACCGGAGGTGGCTAAACGGGCTCGTCCACGCGCAGGCGGTAGCCGCGCTTGATGACGGTCTCGATGTGCTGGCCGGAGCCGAGCGCGGTGCGCAGCCGGGCCACCGCCACGTCGACCGCATGGCTGTCGTTGCCCCGGGGCAGCGCGGCGATCAGCTGGTCCTTCGAGACGACCGAGCCCGGCCGGGCCGCGAGGGCGCTGAGGATGGCCATGGCGGCCGGGGCGAGCGGGCGGAAGACGTCGTCCAGCAGCACCGCGTGGCCGCGCACCTCCATGGTCTCGCCGGCCACCCGCAGCCGGACCGCTCGCCGGGGCAGCTCGTCGGTGACCGTCTTGATCAGCGCGCCGAGCCGGAACCGCTCGGGCATCACCACCGGCACGGCCCGCTCGGCGAGCGGCGCGGCGGTGACCGGGCCGACGCAGGCGACCAGCGTGCTCGCGCGGAAGTGGTCGAGCACGCCCCCGGCGTCCGGGCCGGCCAGGCTCAGGAACGACCTGACCGCGGGCGCGCTGGTGAAGGTGATCGCGTCGATCTGGCCGGCGGTGATCTGCTCGACCAGGCGGCGGACCGGCGCGGTGTCCGGCGGGGCGATCCAGCGGTAGACCGGCACCTCGACCACGGCGGCGCCGGCGGCCCGCAGCGAGGCGACGAACTCGGTCTGCGGCTCGCCGTGCTCCTGCACCACGATGCGGTGCCCGGCGATGCCCTCGGCCAGCAGCTTCTCCAGGATCTCCTCGGAGGCCTCGGTCTTGGCGGCCCACTCCTCGGTGAGCCCGGCCGCCCGGATCGCGCCGCACGGTTTCGGGCCGCGGGCCAGGATGCGCGCCCCGCCGAGCACCTCGCGCAGCCGGTCGCCCAGCCCCCAGCCCTCGGCGGCCTCGATCCAGCCGCGGAAGCCGAAGCCGGTGGTGGCGACGACCAGGTCGGGGGCGAGCCCGATGCAGGCCTCGGTGGCGGCGCGCAGGGCGTCGTCGTCGGCGAGCGGCACGATGGCGATCGCCGAGGCGGTCACCACCCGGGCCCCGCGACGCTGCAGCAGCGCCGCCATCTCGTCCCGGCGCCGCTCGGCGGTCACCGCGACGGTGAAGCCCGCCAGCACGCCTTCGCTCATCCGCTCCCCATCCCTAGTCCCCGCAAGCGTTGCCAGCTGCGGTTACGGTCTCGTCGAGTGGGGGTTTCCGGAGCGTCAACGCGTATGCACAACCGGACCTCACCGGTTGTGACCCCAGGTTACCCGTCGTCCTCGACGATCCGGCGGACGCCGGCGTGCAGCCGGTAGACCTCCATCCGGCCGTCGATGAAGCCGATCCGGTAATCGCGGCCGAACACCGGGTCGCCGGCCCGCTCGGGGTCGCGCTCGGCGGCGAGACCGTCGGCCCGGCCGGCCTCGTACGCGCGGAACTCGTCATCCATCGAGCTTGTCGCCCATCGCCCGGCGGATCGCGGCGACCAGCGCGTCCTCGAACGCGGCCAGCTGCCCGTCGACGAGCCCGACCCGGTAGTCGGCGCCGGTTCCCGGGTCCTCCGCGTGGGCCGCGTCCGAGCGGCCGGCCTTGCCGTCGGCGTGGCCCTCGCCGTACGCAACGAAGGCGTCGTCCATGCCGTCCTCCCCTCACCTGTGAGGAGCTACTGTCACGCGGAGTGACGGCGTGCGCCCACCGGCCGATCGGCCAAAAGTGGGCGCGCGGGTGTGACGAGCCTCCCGATGATTACCGTGCGTTACCGCTAGGCTGCCGAGAGCAGGCCGGACATCCGCCAGAGCGGTTTGCCCGGGCCGTCCACCAAATCAAGATCATTGAGGTACGCGACCACGCGCTCGCCGGACCAGCGGAGCGTCTCGCGGAAGTGCGGGTTGGCCAGCGCCGCCCGGTGCCCGGCGGCCGGGTCGATGCCCACCGACTGGTACACGTCCGGGTGGATCAGCCGCCGGCCGCAGAGGAGGGCGGCCCGGGCGATGACCAGCTTGTCGAAGGCGAGCCGCCCCTTGCCGGCCGCGCGCACCTGGCGGGCGAGCTCCTCCCGGGCGTACCGGACGTGCCGGGCCTCCTCGACCACGTGGATCCGGCTGACCATCCGGACCAGCGGCTGCACCCGCTCGTCGGCCATCGCCTCGCGCTGCAGCGCGTCCAGGATCTCCTCGCAGATCAGGATGGCCGCGAACATCCGCGGGCCGACCCCGGTGGCGCCGATCCACCGGCCGAGGAACGCGTTGACCGGGTCGGGGCGGTAGACCGGGGTGCCCAGCTTGGCGATCATCCGGCCGAACATCACCGAGTGCCGGCACTCGTCGGCGATCTCGGTCAGCGCGTACTGGGCGTGCGCGGCCGTCGGGTCCTGCTTGTAGTAGCCGCGGATGAGCAGCTGCATGAGGATCGTCTCGAACCAGACGCCGAGCCCCGCGATGCTGGCCACCTCGTGCCGGGTCAGCGTGATCCGCTGCTCCTCGGTCAGCCCGTCCCACAGCGCGGTGCCGTAGAGGCTCGAGCGGTGCGGCGGGACGAAATAAAGGCCGGGCGCGAAGGGCGCCGCCCAGTCGATCTCCACCCCGGGGTCGTACGAGTGTTCGGCTGAGGAGCGCAGGAGGCGGCTGGCGGTTCGTTCGCGTTCGCGGTCCGTGGACGTCATGAGTCCTCCTGTGACCTACTTGACGTTACCTCGGGTAACAGTTACTTCTAGTACTATGAATCCCGGGACCGACGGGCGCAAGGGCCGCTGGGCCGGGCACCGCGAGCAGCGGCGCGCCGAGCTGACCGAGGCGGCCATCGAGGCGATCCGCGAGGCCGGTCCCGAGGTCGCGATGGACGGGATAGCGGCGCGCGCCGGGGTCAGCAAGCCGGTGCTCTACCGCTACTTCGCCGACAAGTCCGAGCTGTGGCTCGCGGTCGGGCAGCGCGCGGCCGAGATGGTCCTCGAGGCCATCGCCCCCGCGGTCGCCCAGGTCCGCGAGGAGCGGGACGTGATCGCGGCGGCGATCGACGCGTACCTGGCGCACATCGAGGCCGACACCAACCTCTACCAGTTCGTGGTGCACCAGCCGGACGTGGCACGCAGCCGGGACGTGGTCGCCGACGTGGTCGACACGGTGGCCAGCGGGCTGGCCCGGATCCTCGGCGACCGGCTGCGGGCCCGTGGGCTCGACTCCGGCGCGGCGCTGCCCTGGGCGTACGGCGTGGTCGGCTACGTGCAGGCGGTCGGCGACTGGTGGCTGCGGCAGCAGCAGCCGATCAGCCGCGAGGCCCTCGGCGAGTACCTGACGACGTTCCTGTGGGGCGGCGTCTCCGGCATCGCGCACGCCGCCGACATCCCCGGCGGTCTGGCCGCCTATCAGGAGGAGACCCGGCATGGACTCTGACGAGGAGTATCGCGGGCCCGCCACCCTACGGGTCGGCGAAGAGGACCTCCCGGTGTCGATCCGGATGTCCGCGCAGTTCGAGCCGGTCGAGGGCCGGTTCCGCTGGGCCGGCCGCACGACGCCGGACGCCTCGCTCTGCGAACGCGTGAGCGCGGGCCTGCGCGAGGCTCACCTGACGATCGGAGAGTCGCCGCGGACCCCGGTCAAGCTCAGCGAGCCCGACCCCTGGGGCGGCATCCGGATCTCCGGCGCGGGCACCCCGCCGTGGTTTCACTGAGAGCGGCGCAGGTCGCGGGGGCTCATGCCATACCAGCGGTGGACCGCCCTCGTCAGGGCCGACTGCTCGGTGAGCCCGACCATCGCGGTGACCTGGCTGAACGGGAGGTCCGTCGTGGTGATGAGGCGGTGCGCGGTCTCCCGGCGTACACCGTCCTGAAGTTGCTCGAAAGTGGTGCCCATCGCGGCGAGCCGGCGCTGCAGCGTGCGCGGATGGGTCTGCAGCCGGCGGGCGATCGCGGCGATGTCGGCCGGCGACGACCCGAGCGACTGGGTGATCAGGCGGCGCACCCGCTCGTCGAGGGGCTGCTCGGGGGCCGGGAAGTGGGCGCGCATGTAGTCCAGGGCCACCTCGCGCAGCACCCGGTTCGCGCCGCCGACCCGGGCCTCGATCAGCGTCGCCGGCACCCGCAGCACGGCGGCCGGCTGCCCGAAGCGGACGTCGGCGCCGAAGAACTCGGTGTAGCGGGCCACCGGCGCGAGTGGACGGTGCGTGAGGTGCACCGACCGCAGTCCGTAACGGCCGCCGGAGAGCAGCACGGTGATCCGGTGCAGCAGGCCGAGGCCGTTGTCGCAGACCTGCGGCGGCAGCGGGTCCATCTCGGTGGAGCCGTAGCGCAGCCCGACCACGCCGGGCCGGCCGGACGGGTCCGCGGTCTGCGCGATGGTGAGCGCCGGCGAGTGCACGAAGAGGAACCGGGTCGCGCAGTCGAGCGCCTCGCCCAGCGTCGCCGAGTTCTCGATCGCGATGGCGAGCGGCCCGAGGATCGCGGTGTCCTGCCGGGCGGCCAGCCGCAGCCCCAGGTCGGGGCAGTCCCGGTCGGCCGCGGCCGCCTCGAGCAGGCGACCGGCCACCATCGACGGGATCACCGCGTCGTCGGTGTCCACCAGCCCCGCGTCCACAGCGTACGCCGCGAACAGCGCCCGCCCGTCGCCTCCAAGATCGTCGATCAAGGAGGGCAGTCCGCGCAGCCCGGCGGCCCGGACCATCGATCCCATGTCGCGAAAGGATAAATGAGTGTCGCGCGCAGGCAAGTCCCCGAGCGGGCCCGGTCACGACACTGGGACCATGGCCGAACATTTCGACGTACTCATCATCGGCGCCGGCCTGTCCGGGATCGGCGCGGCGTGGCGGCTGCAGGAGCAACTGCCCGGCAAGACGTACGCGATCCTCGAGGCCCGGGACGCGATCGGCGGGACGTGGGACCTGTTCCGCTACCCCGGCGTGCGCTCCGACTCGGACATGTTCACCCTCAGCTACCCGTTCCGGCCCTGGCGGGAGCCTGAGTCGATCGCGCCGGGCGACAAGATCCGCCGGTACATCGAGGACACCGCGGCCGACGGCGGGATCCTGCCGCACATCCGCTTCGGCTCCCGCGTCGTCACGGCCAGTTGGGAGTCGGCGACCGCACGCTGGACCGTCGGGCTGGCGGACGGTTCGTCATTGACCTGTTCCTTTTTGTACGGCTGCGCCGGATATTACGACTATGCGACCGGCTATCAGCCCGATTTTCCCGGAATATCGGAGTTTTCGGGGCAGGTGATCCATCCGCAGTTCTGGCCGTCGGATCTGGACTACACCGGCAAGAGGGTCGTGGTGATCGGCAGCGGCGCGACGGCCGTGACGCTGGTGCCGGCGATGGCCGCGGACGCCGCCCAGGTGACCATGCTGCAGCGCTCCCCCACCTACATGACGGTGCTGCCGGAGCGGGACATCATCGCCGACGGGCTGCGCCGCGTCCTCCCCCTGGGCGTCGCCAACCGGCTCACCCGGGCCAAGAACATCGCGCTCACCCAGGGCTTCTACCAGCTCGCGCGGCGACGGCCGCAACGCGTACGGCAAATCCTGCGATCTTTCGCCGTCAAGGCCCTCGACGATCCGGCGTACGTGGACGAGCACTTCAACCCGAAGTACGACCCGTGGGACCAGCGCCTCTGCGTGCTCCCGTCGGGCGACCTCTACACCGCGATCAAGTCCGGCAAGGCCGGCATCGTGACCGACCACATCGACACGTTCGTGCCCGAGGGCATCCGGCTGCGCTCCGGCCGCGTGCTGGAGGCCGACATCGTCGTCTCCGCCACCGGCCTGTCGCTGATCCCGATGGGCGGCGTGCGGGCCACCGTCGACGGCAAGCCGGTCGAGATCGGCGAGTCGGCCGCCTACCGCGGCATCATGCTCGGCGACGTGCCGAACCTGGCGTACTGCATCGGCTACACGAACGCCTCCTGGACGCTGCGCGCCGACCTCTCCCACCGCTACGTCATGCGCCTGCTCAAGCACATGGACCGGCACGGCTACGCGGTGGCCGTCCCGAAGACCCCCGGTGGTCGCGGCCGTCCCCTGCTCGATCTCTCTTCCGGGTACGTGCAGCGCGCGCTCGACAAGTTCCCCCGCCAGGGCGAGCGCGACCCGTGGCTGGTCCGGCAGAACTACCTGCGCGACGTGATCGCCACCCCGCGCGCCGACGTCACCCGCGACATGACCTTCACCCGCCGGCCCGCCCCCGCCCCCTTGGAGGAGATCGCCCGATGACCCCGTATCACTTCGGCGGCCGCACCGCCGTGCTGACCGGCGCGGCCAGCGGCATCGGCGAGCAACTCGCCTACCAGCTGGCCGCCCGCGGCAGCGACCTCGTGCTGGTCGACGTGGACGCCGCCCGGCTCGAGGAGGTGGCCGGCCGGATCGACCGGGTCACCCCCGGCCGGTCGGTGCGGCAACTCGTCGCCGACCTGTCCGACCGCTCGGCGGTGGACGGCGTGGCCACCCAGGTGCTGGCCGAGCACCCGGCGATCGGGCTGCTGGTCAACAACGCCGGGATGGCGCTGGGCGGCCGGTTCGACCAGGTGACCGTCGACGAGTTCGAGAAGGTCATGAACGTCAACTTCCGGGCGCCGTTCCTGCTGACGCACGCGCTGCTGCCGGCGCTCAAGGCCCAGCCGGGGGCGCACCTGGTCAACGTGTCCAGCCTGTTCGGGCTGATCGCGCCGGCCGGGCAGTCCGCGTACTGCGCCAGCAAGTTCGCGCTGCGGGGGCTCAGCCAGGTGCTGCGCGCCGAGCTCGCCGACGACGGCATCGGCGTGACCACCGTGCACCCCGGCGGGATCCGGACCCGGATCGCGGAGAACGCCGTGATCGGCAGCGGCGTCCCGGCCGAGGAGATCGAGCCGAACCAGCGCGTGTTCGACAAGCTCCTCACGTACCCACCGGAGAAGGCCGCCCGGCAGATCCTGGACGCGGTCGCCAAGCGCAAGGCCCGCCTGCTGATCGCCTCGAGCGCGAAACTGCCGGATCTGCTCGCCCGCCTGCTGCCGGTCGGGCACGAGCGGATCGTCAAGGCCGCGACCTCCGCGTCGGTCGCGCGCCGTCGCGCGCCGCAGGGAGTGACGCGATGAACTACGTGACCGTACGGGACGCCCGCATCCGTTTCCACGAGACCGGCGACCCGGACGCCCCGCCGGTGGTCCTGCTGCACGGGATCGGCCGCAGCCTCGAGGACTGGTCGGCCCAGCACGAACTGCTCTCCGCCGGCCACCGGGTGATCGCGATCGACATGCCCGGCTTCGGGCTCAGCCAGCGGCACCCGGAGAGCACCACGCTGGTGTCCCTCTCCGAGGGCGTATGGGCCACGCTGAACGCGCTCGGCGAGACCCGCCCGGTGCACCTGATGGGCAACAGCCTCGGCGGCGCGGTCTCGATGCAGATGCTGGTCGACGATCCGGCCCGGGTGTCCACGCTGACCCTGGTGAACAGCGCCGGCTTCGGCAAGGAGGTGACCTTCGCGCTGCGCATGCTGGCCCTCCCCGGCGTCGGCCGGCAGATGCTCACCCACATCGACCGGCGTACGGCACCACGGGTCGAGCGCACGCTGTTCGCCTCGCGCGCGATGGTCACCCCCGAGCGGATCGCCATGGCCGTCAAGATCGCCCAGCAGCCGGACTTCTGCGCCGTCTACCTGGAGATCGCCCGGGCCCTGGGCGGCCTCCGTGGCGTCGCTCCCGGTTGGCGGTCGGAGCTGCTCCCCCGGGTGGCCCGGCACGGCAAGCCGACCCTGCTGGTGTGGGGCGACCGCGACCACATCCTGCCGGCGGCCCACCTGGCGGCCGCCCGGGCCGCGTTCCCGTCCGCCGAATGGCACCTGTTCGAGCGGACCGGCCACATGCCGCAGATCGAGCGGCCGGCCGAGTTCGCGCAGCTGGTCCGGCCGCTGCTGGCCCAGGTCACGGCTTAGAGGGCGTAGGGTCGTCCTACGATGGGCTCTAGGATGGGCGACCCACACCACGACCACGATCACGGCGTCTCCGCGGAGGCGGACCGCAGGTGGCTGACCGTTGCCCTCGTGCTGCTCGGCGTCTTCATGGCCGGCGAGGTCGTGGCCGGCCTGATCGCCCACTCCCTGGCCCTGCTCTCCGACGCCGCCCACATGCTCACCGATGCCGGCGGCATCGTCCTGGCCCTGGTGGCGATCCGGCTGGCCGCCCGGCCGCCCGCGGGCGGCTTCACCTTCGGCCTCATGCGCGCCGAGATCCTGTCCGCCCAGGCCAACGGCCTCACCATGCTGATCCTCGCGGTCTGGCTGGCCATCGAGGCAGTCCGCCGGCTCGTCCACCCACCCGCGGTCACCGGCGGGCTGGTCCTGGTCACCGCGCTGATCGGCATCGTCTTCAACGTCACCGCGTCGTGGGCGATCGGCCGGGCCAACCGGACCAGCCTCAACGTCGAGGGCGCCTTCCAGCACGTCGTGAACGACCTGTACGCCTTCGTCGCAACGGCGATAGCGGGTCTGATCGTGCTGCTCACCGGGTTCGCCCGGGCGGACGCGATCGCGACCCTGATCGTGGTCGGACTGATGGTCAAGGCGGGTCTCGGGCTGATCCGCGAGTCCGGCAAGATCTTCCTGGAGGCGGCGCCCAGCGGCATCGACCCGCCCGCCCTCGGCACCCGGCTGACCGGGGTGGAGGGCGTCGAGGAGGTCCACGACCTGCACGTCTGGCAGATCACCTCGGGCCGGCCGGCATTGTCGGCGCATGTGCTGGTGGCCGAGGGGCTGGACTGCCACGCGATTCGAGGCGAGATCGAGCGCCTGCTACGGGCCGATTACCACATCACCCACAGCACGCTGCAGGTCGACCACGCCGACGTCGACGTGCATTGCGAGGACGCTCACGGCGCCGCCTACCGTCCGGAGGCCATCGCGAGTTCCGCACCCACCCGATGGCGGACCGATGTCCGGACCGCCGCACCTGACCTCGGCGACGCCGAGGTGAGCAACGCTCCCCGGGGGACGCGTCGCGGTCGACGCTGATGACCCCCCGGCCTTCGACAAGCCGGGCACATACACCTGTCACGCGTGCAGCACCCGGCCGTCAAAGTGGTCGTTACCGCGAGCTGGCGGTCACGGCGTGGAGGGCCGGCCCGCGGGGGTGTAGATACGCCGGCGGTGGGTTCTCTGAGCCGTGTTCCCGCCGACCGTGTACACCCGCATCGTGCCGCTGATCCGTCACGGGACCATCCAGCCGAGTACGGGCGTGGACTGCAACCAGACGAGCAGGCACATGAGGAACAGCAGCAGTGCGCTCCAACCGAAGACCCGGCGGAACAACGTGCCCTCCGAGCCGACCATGCCGACCGCCGCCGTACCGATGGCGAGGTTCTGTGGGGAGATCATCTTGGCCATCACGCCGCCGGAGGTGTTGGCCGCGCCGAAGAGTGTCGGCGCGGCTCCCAACTGGTGTGCCGCGGTGACCTGGAGGTTGCCGAACAACGCGTTCGACCCGGCGTCCGTGCCGGTGATCGTGACACCGAACCAGCCCACGATCGGCGACAGGAAAGCGAAGAAGGCACCCGCCCGGGCCAGCCAGACGCCGAGCGTGGAGATCTGGCCAGACAGGTTCATCACGTACGACAGCGCGAACACGCACAGGATGGTGAAGATCGCCCAACCGAACTGACGGATCGTCTCCCCGTACGTCTTCAGCCCGGTGAGCGGCGTCATCCGCAGGACCAGGAGCGTGAGCAGGCCGGAGAAGAACAGCAGCGTCCCGGTCGCGCCGAGGTAGTTCAGCACGTAGTGCGTGTTGACGGGCTTACCGCCGGGGTTGAGCACGTGCAGGCCGGGCCAGGCGAACGTCCACACGCCGTGGGTGGCGAGCCAGGTCTTCACCGCGTTGATCTGTGCCACGGAGAACAGCACGACGATGATGATGTACGGCGCGAACGCGCGGAAGATCTCGCCGCCGGAGTCGTCGCGGCTGCCCGGCTCGACCGTCGCTCCGGACCCGTCGAGCGAGCCGCCCGCCAGGACCGGCGTCGCGGCGGGCAGGTCCGCCGAGCCGCCCGCCATGACCCGCGTCGCGGCGGGTACCTCGGCCGAGCCGCCGGTCGCGACCGAGGTCGTGACGCTGTCCGACGCCGGCTGCCACACCCGGTTGAGCAGCATGATCGCGCCGGCCGAGGCGATCGCGGCGAAGATGTCGCACAGCCGGTAGGACCAGTAGTTGGAGAAGACGAACTGGCAGATGCCGAAGGTCAGGCCGCCGGTCAGCGCGGCGGGCCAGGCCTGGCGCAGGCCCCGGCGGCCGTCCGCGACGCCGAGGAGGATGAACGGCACGAACACCGCGAGGACGGCGGTCTGTCGCCCGGCCATCGCGCCGAAGTCCTCCGGGTTCAGCCCGGTCGACGTGCCGAGGATGGTGATCGGGTTACCCAGCCCGCCGAACGCCACGGGAGCGGTGTCGGCGATCAGCGCCAGGGCGGCGGCCTTGATCGGGTGGAACCCGATCGCGATCAGCATGACCGCGCAGATGGCCACCGGCGAGCCGCCGCCGGCGAGCGCCTCCAGCAGCGCGCCGAAGGAGAAGGCGATGACGATCGCCTGGATCCGCCGGTCGTCGCTGATCGAGGCGAACGCCCGTCGCAGCACCGCGAAGTGGCCCGATTTGACGGTCAGGTTGTAGATCCAGATGGCATTGAACGTGATCCACAGGATGCTCAGGACGCTCAGCGCCGCGCCGAAGGCGCCCGCGTTGAGGGCCTGGCCGACCGGCATGGAGTAGGTGAGCACCGCGATCACGAGGGCCGCGCCGAGGGCGACCAGGCTTGCCCAGTGCGCCTTCCATTTGAGCCCGCCGAGCAGGGCGAGCAGGAGGAACAGGGGCAGAAGCGCCAGGAGCGCGCTGAGCGTCAGTGATCCGGTCGGGTCGAGGTTTTGGCGGAACACGAAGCACCTCATGGGGGAGTAGGCAGTGCCGAGCGCCACAGCCGTTCCATGAGACGGAACGGCATTCTGTAAGGTGGGTTTATAGTGCCACTCGATAACCATCGATGGAAGAGGTCTGAGCAATGGAGATCCGGCACGCCACCCATCCGAGTCAGATCGGCGGCTTCGCGACGGCCGACCTACGCGCGAACTACCTGGTAGATGACCTTTTCCCGACCGACCGCGTCCGGCTGGTCTACTCCCACCAGGACCGCACAGTCATCGGAGGGGTCGCGCCGGCCGCGCCGATCACGCTGCCGGCCCCGGACGCCCTGCGCAGCGCGTACTTCTGTGAGCGGCGGGAACTCGGGGTGGTCAACGTCGGCGAGCCGGCACCGGTGACGGTGGACGGCACGGCGTACGACCTCGCGCACGGCGACTGCCTCTACGTCGGGCGGGGCGCCGAGTCGGTGGTGTTCGGCCCGGGCGGCTGCTTCTACCTGATCTCGGCGACCGCCCACGCCTCCTGTCCGACCGTGCTGTCGCCGCTGGCCGCCGTCGCTGGCACCCGGCTCGGCGGCGTCGAGGGCGCCAACGACCGCACGATCTACAAGCACATCCATGCCGACGGCGTCGCGAGCAACCAGTTGGTCCTCGGCGTGACGGTCCTGGAGCCCGGCTCGATGTGGAACACGATGCCGTGCCACACGCACGACCGGCGTACCGAGGTGTACCTGTACTTCGACCTGCCGGCGGAGCACCGCGTCGTGCACCTGATGGGCCGGCCGGACGAGACCCGCAACATCATCGTGGCGAACCGGCAGGCGGTCATCTCACCGAGTTGGTCGGTGCACTGCGGGTTCGGTACGGCCAACTATGCCTTCGTGTGGGCGATGACCGGGGAGAACCAGGCCTTCGACGACATGGACCACGTGGCCATACCCTCGTTGCGATGAAGAGCACGCCGGGCAATGGGAACGCGACCGAGAAGGTCCTCGCGGTCCTGCAAGCGCTGGCCGAGAGCGACCGCATCGCCGACATCGCGGCCGGTACCGGACTGCCCAGGTCCACCGTCCACCGGATCCTCCAGTCGCTCGTCGATCACCGTTTCGCCCTGAACTCCGGCGACGGGCGCTACATCGGCGGTCCGCGGATCCTGACCCTGGCCGGCCGCCTGATGGCCCGGTTCGATCCGGCCCAGCACGCGGACGGTACGCTCCGCCAGCTCCGCGAGGACACCGGATACACGGTCCATTTCGGCCTGCTGGCCGGCGACGACGTGGTCTACGCCGCGAAGGTCGAGGGCAAGAAGCCGTACCGGATGCCGTCGAGTGTGGGGTTGAGCGTACGGCTGCACACGACCGCGATCGGCAAGGCGATCCTCGCGACCCTGTCCGACGAGGCCGTCAGCACGATCATGGAACGCCGCGGGATGGAGGCGCGGACGCCCGGCACGATCACGACTGTGCCGGCGCTGCTCGGCCACCTGGCCTCGATCCGGGCGCGGGGCTACGCACTGGACGAGGAGGAGAACGAGCCGGGCATCCGCTGCATCGGCGCGGCCGTCTACGACCACACCGGACGGGCCGCCGGCGCGGTGAGCATCTCCACCCTGGTCCTCGAACCCTGGGACCGGCCGATGGACGAGCTCGCCGCCCGGGTGCGCGCCTCGGCCCGGGAGATCTCCGAATCCCTCGGCCACCTGCCGGAACGACGCGACTAGTGCCGCCGGGCGAGCCACCCGCCGTCGACCGCGAGGAGGTCGCCGTTGACGTAGTCGCCGGCCCGGGCGGCGAGGAAGACCGCCCGGTCAGGTCGAAGACCACGTAAAAGCCCTGATCCGAGTCACTGGGTCTGCTGGAAGGCGTCGAGCCGGTCGCGGACCTCGGCGTCCATGTCCACGAACAGCAGGCGGACGTCGCCGGGCTCGTCGCTGCCGCGTACCTGACCGTTGATGTCCGCGGGGCCGTCCGGCAGCAACACTTCAAGGGTGACCAACTGACCGGGGGCCAGGCCGTCGACCAGGTCGATCAGCGCCTCCTCGCCGAGGTCGTCGACGTCGAGATCGACGATGACGCGCGCCCCGCCCAGGGACAGGTCGATCGCCAGGCCGGGAAACATCTGCCCCGAGGGCAGGATCAGCACGGCCGGCACCTGCACCGAGACGCGCCGGGAGCGTCGCCGGTCGACGGCGCCCACGGTCGTGTCCACCCGCATGTACACGCCGGGCATGCCGCCGGCGGGCGGGGGCACCACCGTGCCCACGATACTGAAGCCGGTGCCGTTCTGCGTCCAGAGCAAGGCCACGTCGACACCGACCATGGCGAACCCGGTGAGGCTCAGCCGAAGCGTGCCGTCGCTTTCCCGCGAGACCCGGCAGGTCCGGGCCGGCCCACCGCCGAGCGACGCGCTGGCGGTCGGGGCCGTCCACGGCTGCGGTTCCTCAGTGATCTTGACCATCATCGTCGGATCTTTCTGGGCGTACGAAGCGCGGTCCGGCCGGATCCTCCCCACCCTGACGGTACCGTCACGAACGGGCCTTCAGGTGCAGGTCAGCACGCCAGGGCAGGCTGGGCGGAACGGTAGCCGCGTCACTTCTGGCGGTGCCGTTGAAAGGCACGATGAAGGAGGGGCCGCAAGCGACAGGAGCCTGAATCGTTCGATGATCTCGTCCGAGCGGCGAGTTCGCTCGGCCCCGGCCGGATTGCGACGGTTCCGGACTCGCTGCGGGCGGGTGGCGGCGGCCCGGTCCGGTCGTTCGCGGTGGACTTCGCCGGGCGGGCCGAGCACTTCCGTGCCGACGCGCTCGTCGGTTCGCCGGACGCGCCGTTCGTGCACGACGTCGCCGAGCTGGTCGGCGCCGATCACGCGGACATCGTGCTGGACACCGCGGACCTGATGGACCCGCTGCACCGCGCCGGCGCGCTCGGCTCGTACGACCTGCCGTCCATCATGGGCGACACGCTGACGTCGCTGTACCTGCTGTTCCAAGCGGTGCGCGAGCGCTCGACCGTGGCGCTGTCCGGCGAGTCGGCCGACGAGCTGTTCGGCGGCTACCCCTGGTTCCACCAGCCGGCCCTGGCCGGCGCGGACACGTTCCCGTGGCTCGCCGGGGTGACCGCGCTGACCGGGCAGCGGTTCGAACCCGCGCTCGCGCTGTTCGAACCGGGGCTGGTCGCACAGCTCGACCTGTCCGGCTACCGGGACGCCGCGTACCGGCAGGAACACTCCACGGTGGCGCACCTGCCCGACGAGAAGCCGGTCGACCACCGCATGCGCGACGTCTTCCACATGCACCTGACCCGCTTCCTGCCGGTACTGCTGGACCGCAAGGACCGGCTGAGCATGGCGCACGGGCTGGAGGTGCGGGTGCCGTTCTGCGACCACCGCCTGGTCGAGTACGTGTACAACACGCCCCTGGGAGATGAAGACGTTCGACGGCCACGAGAAGAGCCTGCTGCGCGCCGCGGCCGCCGACGTGCTGCCCGAGTCGGTGCGCGGCCGGCGCAAGAGCCCGTACCCGCCCACCCAGGACCCGCGTTACGAGCGGGCGCTGTGCGACGAGGTACGCAACCTGCTCGCCGATCCCGACGCGCCGGTGCTGCCGCTGCTGGACACCGTGAAGGCCCGCGCGCTCGCCGACCGCGCCGCCACGGCCGGCCCGCTCGGATACGCCCGGTTCGTCATCGAGGCGACCCTCTCGGTCAACGAGTGGCTGCGGCGCTACCCGGTCCGCCTCCACCTCGACTGAGAAGGCGGTGGTGCCGCGCACGCCGGACCGGGCGCGCTGGGGCCGTGCAGGCGACCCAAGCGGCGTCCAACCGAGTGGTCACGCTTGCGAACAACACCGTCACCGCGCGGCGGGGGCTACTGGTGTGCCGCTGCCTCCGGCTGCGGCCCACGCTCGGCTCTGGGCGCCCTCCCTGACCGGGCCGTCCACGCGGACCTCCGCACATACGGCAAGCTGAGGCGACCCGGGACGGGTCCGGGTGCCGGCGGGGCGGGCGGACACGGCGAGGCCCGCGGATCGCGAGGATCCGCGGGCCTTCGGGGTGTGGGCTATCCGGCGCGGTAGGCGTCGATGATGGTCTGGTCGATGCCGCTGCCGGCGTCACCGTTCGCCGTCACGTGCAGGGAGACCGTTTGGCCCGTGGCCGGCTGGGGAAGGACGGCCTGGAACGCGTCCGCGGCCGACCGGCTGACCTGCGCCGGCTGCCAGGTGGCGCCGCCGTCCAGCGACGTGGCCACGGTGAGTGCGGTGACGGCCTGCGCCGGTATTCCGTGTGCCTGGCGTACCGCGAAGGTCGCCGTGCCGCCGGGGATCGGGTGGTTGGCCGGGTCCAGCGGCAGCGTGTAGTCGACCGACAGCAGTGGCAGCGGGACGCGGGAAGTGTCCCGCGGGCCGGCCGACCGGAACGTGTACGACGTGGTGACCCGGGTGGACACCGGCAGGAACGCGGAGTTGTCGAGGTCGTACGTCAGGCGGTAGTCGGCCGCCTGCCGCGGGAGGGTGAAGTCGCCGCGCGTGTTGTGCACCTCGGCCACCGTTGTGCCGTCGCGCGACAACGTGAGCGTGGGCTTGATGGCCAGGCCCCAGCCGCCGGCCAGGCAGTCGAACCGCTGGTGCTGGTCGGTCAGCGTGACCATCTCGATGTGCAGGTTGCCCCTGGTACGGCTCGGCGCCGCCGGCGCGCACTCGCTCGGGGAGCCGGCCGGGTCGTCGTACCAGTCCGAGTGCAACGGCTGCCGGATCCACGTCTTCGCCTGCCGGCTGCCCGGCGCGTACGTCGTGGCCGCCTCCTGGACGACGGTGCCGTTCCAGAACGCCTCGTCCACCCAGGCGTAGCCGGGCGTCACGTAGTCGGTGCGGTCGCCGGTGAGCGGGCCGGTGCTGTTCTCGTTGAAGAGCTCGCCGTCCGGGGTGAGCCCGTATCGCTTGTGCCCGGTCGCCGACTCCGGCGTGTCGAGCCGGTCGAAGTGCTGGTCGATCCGGGCGAGGCGGGCCCGTTCGGCGGCGGTGACCCGGTAGGCCGGATCCGCCGGGATGACGCCGCCGTACGAATGCGTCAGGTCGTAAAGCTCGCCACTCGAAGCGACCAGGCTGAACGCACCGTACGTCCGGAACGTCCCGATCCCGGCCGCGCCCTTGGCCGGCAGCAGGAACACGTTCCCGGCCTTGGCCGGGTCGCCCCAGACGAAC
Source organism: Actinoplanes subtropicus (assembly GCF_000721705.1). Taxonomy (GTDB): domain Bacteria; phylum Actinomycetota; class Actinomycetes; order Mycobacteriales; family Micromonosporaceae; genus Actinoplanes; species Actinoplanes subtropicus. The sequence goes on along the minus strand of NZ_JOJL01000004.1, from coordinate 511,473 downwards.
GCGAAGTCGGACCAGCCGGAGCCGTGCCGCGGCGTCTGGACGAACATGAAGCCGAGCGAGGTGGCCTCCGTGGCCACGCCGTCGACGCTGCCGCTCAGCCGTCCGGCCCCGGCGAAGTCCAGCTTCATCGTCCGGTCGCCGGTGATCGCCACGTCCGGGTCGCCGCCGAGCGCCGAGCGTTCATCCTGGTCCGCCCACGTCATGGCGGTGGCCATCACGCTGTACCGGCCGGCCGGCACCCGGAAGGTCACCGCGCCGCCCGGATCGGCGGACTGGTTCTCGGCGAAGATCGCGCGGTCGTCCAGGTTGACGACCGTCACGCCGACGTACCCGCTCGCGCCCGCCGGGGTGCCCGGGATCGCGGTCGTCTCGACGGTGAGGTCGTAGCTCGGCGGCTCGGCGTAGAACGTCACCGGCGTGCGGGCCACCACGGCACCGCCGACCCGCGCGGTGACCACGGCCGTGTAGAGCCCGGGCCGGCCCGCGAACGCCGCCCGGTCCACCCGCAGCGTTGCGCCGCCGGTGCCGCCCGCGGCGAGCCGCACCCGCCGGCCGGCGAGCGACACGGCGCCGGCGGGAGCGGCCTTGCCATGCCGATCGGTCGCCGTCACGCCGAGGGTGACGTCGGCCGGGGCGGTGCCGCTGTCGGTCCAGGCCGGCTTCGCCTCCGCGATGCCGGTCCCCGCGGACGGGAGGACACCCAGGTCGACCGCCGGCGTGGCGCTGACCACGCCGGACAGGGCCCGCGCCACGTCGAGACGGCCGGAGCCGCTCGCGTACGCGTCGTTGCCGGCGACCGGGTCGGCCGCCCCGACCAGCGCGGCCTTGAGCTGCCCGGCCCGCCAGCCGGGGTGGCGCTGGACCAGGACGGCGGCCGCGCCCGCGACGTGCGGGGTGGCCATCGAGGTGCCGGACGCGGCCGTGTAGCGCCCGTCGACCGCCCGGCCCATCGTGGTGCCGGCCGCGCGGGCCGCGACGATGTCCACGCCGGGCGCGACCAGGTCGGGCTTCGCGGCCCGGCTGCCGGCCAGCGGGCCGCGGCTGGAGAACTCGGCGAGCGCGTCGGCGCCGTCCACCGCGCCGACGGTCAGCGCGGTGGCGGCCGACCCCGGCGAGGCCACCGTGCCGTCCGCCGGGCCGTCGTTGCCGGCCGCGATCACGAACAACGCGCCGGTCTGCTTGGTCAGCGCGTCGACCGCCTGGGACAGCGGATCGGTGCCGTCGCTGGGGTCCCCGCCGAGGCTCAGGTTCACCACGGCGGCGCGGCTCGCGGCCCACTCCATCCCGGCGATGACCTGCGACTCGTTGCCGTCGCCGTCGTCGCCGAGGACCTTGCCCACGACCAGCCGCGCGTCCGGCGCGACGCCCCGGCGGGCGCCGCCCGAGGCCGCGCCGCTGCCGGCGATGGTGGCCGCCACGTGGGTGCCGTGGCCGAAGTGGTCGACGGCGTCGCCGCCGTCGGCGGTGAAGTCCCTCTTCTCGGCGATCCGGCCGGCGAGGTCGGGGTGGGTGGCGTCGACGCCGGTGTCCAGCACGGCGACCCGGACGCCCCGGCCGGTGTACCCGGCCTGCCACGCCTGCGGCGCGCCGATCTGGCGCAGGTTGTCGTCCAGCCGGCCGGTGCCCGCGTCGGGTGCCCGGGTGGCCCGGACCCGCCGGTCCAGCCACACCTTCGGCGTCGCCGCGGCCGAGCGGGCCGTCAACGATCCGATCAGCGAGGCGCCGCTCCCCTTCGCGCGGCGACCGGAGACCGCGGCGATGCTCGCCAGCGCCCTCGCCCCGGCCAGCCCGCCCACGAGGGGGTCGGCCGCGAGGGAGCGGCCCTGGACGATGAGCGGCAGATCCTTCGTACGGGCGTCGTCGTAGCCGTCCAGGATCAGGGCCGTCACGTCGAACAGCGCCGGGTCCAGCACCTTGCCGACCAGCGGCGCCACCCGGGCCGGCAGCACCCGCACGTGCCCGTCGGGGCCGCAGCTGCGGGTGAGCGCGCCGCTCGGGGTGGCCGGGCGCACGCTCACCTGCGGGCAGCCCGACGACCTGCCGACGACGGTCACCACGTCACCGGTCAGCAGCGTCACCGTGTAGGGCCGCCCGGCCGGCAGCAGCGACGGCGTGGTGGCCGCCGCCGCGCCCGTCGGGCCCCCGCCGAGCGCCGCCACCAGCAACCCGACGGCGAGCATCCTTGCTGTCTTCCGCGAGAGGTTCACACGACTTAGAGGGATGCGGGTTCCCGTGGCGTTGTCCGCCCGGCTCGGTGTGAAAAGTCACCGTGGTCGATCCGGGAACCGGACAACCGGGCGAGGGCCCGCACCCGTCTAACTACCCAGCCGGGAGGCCCCCAGCGGCCGCTTGACCTCACGCACCCCTTGGCCGCAACGGTCCCGCCGTACGTCGATCCCCGTCCCCGGAAAGCTACCGGAGCCACCTCTCCCGTCACCCGAGAGTGTCGATCCCGTACAGCAGGTCCGGTGGCAGGTTCTGATAGGCCACCGGCCGCAGGAACCGGTGGATGGCAAGCGTTCCCACCGAGGTACTGCTGCCGTCGGAGGTGGCGGGGAAGGGACCGCCGTGCACGGTGGCGGTTCCGACTTCGACTCCGGTCGGCCATCCGTTGACGATGATCCGGCCGGCCTTCTCGGCCAGTGTCGGCAGCAGTGAGCGGGCCCGCTCGCCGTCGGGCGGGGCGGCGTGGACCGTGGCGGCCAGTTGGCCCTCGAGCCGTTCGGCGATGGTCGCCAGCTGGGCGGGATCGCCGACCCGCACCACCAGGGCGGCGGGGCCGAACACCTCGCGCGCCAGCACCGGTTCGCGCAGCCACGCTTCCGCGGTGGTGACGAAGACGTGCGCGACACCGCCCTCGGCGATGGACGGGTCGGGTACGCCGGAGCCGAGCAGCTCGGTGTCCGGGTGTTCCCGCATCAGGCGCAGTCCGGATTCGTACGCCTCGCGGACGTGCTCGCTGAGCATCGGCGCCGCCGGCACGGCGGCGACGGCGGCCCGGACGGCCGCACGAAACCGGGTCGCGCCGGATGCCCCCGGCACGAAGACGAGGCCGGGTCTGGTGCACAGCTGGCCGCTGCTCGTGGTCATCGACTGCACGAATTCCGCGCCGATCGCCCCGGCCCGCGAGTCGAGCGCCGCGGGCAGCAGGAATACGGGTTGACGCTGGACATCTCGGCGTGGACCTGGATCGGCACCGGCCGGGAACGTGCGGCGGCCATCAGCGCCAGCCCGCCCGCCCTCGATCCGGTGAACGCGATCGCCCGGACGGCGGGATGTACCGCGAGCCGTTGCCCGGTTTCCGCGCCGCCGTAGACCATCGAGAAGACGCCCTCCGCCAGCCCGCGTTCGGCGACGGCGGCGGCAACGGCGCCGGCCACGATCTCCGAGGTGCCCGGGTGGCTCGGGTGCGCCTTCACCACCACCGGGCAGCCCGCGGCCAGGGCTGCCGCCGTGTCATTGGCGCACCATCTCGCGGACGGGACTGTTCCGGCCCGGACCTACTTCACCTGGTCCGACGGCCGGATCGGGGTACCGCAGCCGTTCGTCGACCGCCGATAGCACGTCCCGCCGGCGGGGCCGGGCGCCCGCACTGCGGTGCCCGGCCCCGCTCCGGCCGGAATCGCTCCGCTCGACAGCGCCGCGCGCTCATCGCCGAGCTCAGGGCTGCGACCGGTAGGAGGCGCCGTGGGCGTCCTCGCAGTGCACCGACAGGTCGGCGTGGTCTACCTGCAGCGTGCTGTGGGTCAGGTGGTACGTGTCGTGCAGGAGCCGTTCGATCTCGGCCCGCACGGTGTGGCAGTCGCCGCCCGGGGCCACCAGCACGTGCGCCGACAGCGCCGGCTGGCCCGAGGTGATCTGCCAGACGTGCAGGTCGTGCACCTCGACCACGCCCTCGACCCCGGCGAGCCGGTCGCCGATCCGCTGCGGGTCGAGGCCGGACGGGGCCGCCTCCAGGAAGATCCTCCCGGACTCGCGGACCAGCCCCACCCCCGCCTTGACCATCAGCGCGACCACGACCAGGGTCGCGATCGCGTCGGCGCGGGCGAAGCCGGTCGTCAGGATCACCACGCCGGCCACCGCGGTGGCGATGAACGCGTACAGGTCGTTGACGACGTGCTGGAAGGCGCCCTCGATGTTCAGGCTGGACCGGTTCGCGCGGCTCATCGCCCACGCGGCCGCCACGTTGACGACCACGCCGGCCAGCGCCGTGATCAGGACCAGCGAGCCGGTGACGGGCGGCGGGGCGATCAGCCGGCGGACGCTCTCGAACGCCAGCCAAGCCGCGAGGATCAGCATGGTCACGCCGTTGGCCTGGGCGGAGAGGATCTCCGCGCGCTTCAGGCCGTACGTGTAGCCGCCGCGCGGCGGCCGGGCGGCCAGGCGCATCGCGATCAGGGCGAGCACGATGGCGCCGGCGTCCGTCAGCATGTGGGCCGCGTCGGACAGCAGCGCGAGCGAGCCGGCGATCAGGCCGACCACGACCTCGCCGGCCATGAAGACGCCGATCAGGGCGAGCGCGAGCGTCAGCCACCGGCGGTCGGCGCCGGCCGGGACACCGTGGTCGTGGTCGTGCGTCGGCATGCCCCCAAACATATGCACTCATCGCGATAGTTGCAAATAACCGCTCCGATACCCCCGCTTGAGCACTCTTGCTCGGTCGCGGCATCACCGGCCCGGAAACACGCCTCAGAACGTCAGCCTGCCGAGGAACTCCAGCGAGCGCTCGACCACCAGGTCGGTGGCCGCCGCATCGAACGAGGGCAGCGACGAGTCGGTGAACAGGTGCCGGTCCCCGGCGTACAGGAACAGCTGCCCTTGATCTTGTCCGATGGTCTCGACGAGGTCGCGCGCGGCGTCGACGTCGCCCTCGAGAGCGAAGAAGGGGTCCTTGTCCATGCCGTGGATCTGCACCGGGACGCCGGCCGGCCACGGGCCGATCGCCCACTCACCGTGGATCGGCAGGCAGGCCTCGTAGAGCAGGGCGCCGCGCGCGCCGGGACGGGTCTGGGCGAGGCGCTGGGCGGTCAGCACGCCGAACGAGAGGCCGGCGAAGACGGCGGTTCCCGGAAGATCGCTGGTGGCCCGGGCGGCGATGACCTCGTCACCGATCCGCTGCGACAGCGCGAAGCCCTCGTCGAGGCTGCCCGGCAACGCGCCGTCGAACAGGTCGGGCGTGTGGACGACGTGACCGCCGGCCCGCAGCCGGTCGGCGAACGCGCGCACGCCGTCGGTAAGACCCTGCAGATGGTGGTAGAGCACTACTTCGGCCATGACCTCTAGACTCCTGGCTCTGGACGGGATGGGTCGAACGATCCAATACTTTAGAACGGTCGGGAAATGTCGGTCAATCAGCAGATCCCCGACTACGAGCTGGACGACTTGCTCGTGGTCACCGCGCCCGAGCAGTTGCGGGCGCTGGCCGACCCGCTGCGCGGGACGCTGCTCGAACTGGTCCTCGAACGGGCCGCGACGGTCACCGAGATGGCAAAGGCGGTGGACCGGCCGAAGAGCAGCGTCGCGTACCACGTGAACCTGCTGACCGAGGCCGGGCTGCTGCGGGTGGTGCGGACCCGGCGGGTACGGGCGATCGACGAACGCTACTACGGGCGGGTGGCGCGGACGTACTACGTCGGCGCCCTGAACCGGGCCGAGGCCCAGGTGGTCGCCTCGATGAACGGCCTGGCCGCGGCGGCGGCCGAGTCGGCCGCGGCGCACGCGGCCGACGACCTGCGGTGCACGCTGGTGCACGCCCGGATCCCGGTCGAGGAGGTCCGCGCCTTCTGGGCCGAGGTGCAGGCGGTGGCCCGGCGGTTCGCGCAGATCCCGCGCTCGGGCGATCAGGTGTACGGCTTCGTCGCCGGGCTCTATCCCACCGACGCGCCCACTCTGCCGGACGCGGATCATTGACGCGAGCGGCTCGACGCGCTGGGGCTGGCGATGGAGAAGGCGGGCTTCGCCGCGAGACGCTGACCGGTTCAGTCGTCCTTGCCGTCGACCAGCACCATCACGTGCTGGCTGACGTTGACCGCGTGGTCGGCGTAGCGCTCGTAGTAGCGGCCCAGCAGCGCGCCGTCGATGGCCGCCTCCACGCCGAGCGGCCAGTCCGACCGCAGCATCACGCTGAACAGCTGCCGGTGCAGCTGGTCCATCGCGTCGTCGTCGCCGTCGAGCTGGGCGGCGAGCGTCGCGTCGCTGCCGGCCAGGGCGGCCACGATCTTCCCGGCCAGCTCGTCGGCAACCTTGCTCATCGCCCGGAACAGCTCGGTCAGCTCGGGCGCCACCGCGGCGCTCGGATGCCGGCGCAGCGTGGCCCGGGCGACGTGCGCGGCCAGGGCGCCCATCCGCTCGAGGTCGGCCGCCGCCTGCAACGCGGTCAGCGCGGTGCGCAGCTCGTCGGCGACCGGCTGCCGGCGCAGGATCAGGTCGAAGACCCGGTCGTCGACCACCCGGTAGAGCACCTCGATCTCGGCGGCCCGCACGGTCACCTGCTGAGCAATGGTGGGGTTCGCGGCGAGCAGGGCCGCGCTGGCCTGCCGCATCGCCTCCCGGACGGCCTTGGCCATGGTCACCAGGGAGCTGGTGACCCGGGCGAGCGTGTCCTGGAAGTCCTCGCCCATGATCTCTCCCGCCCGCGCTGCCCCGGAAACGCCCCGACGCCACATGCTATGCGCCGCGCGGTATGCCCCGCACGGGGCAACGGCACCACGATCCGCCGCCCGGCCGGATGTCACAGCAGGGCGCGGAGCTGGGTGGCGAAACCCGCCGGATCGGTCAGCGGCGCGAAGCGTGTTTCCGGCCGGGCGGGCCCGCTGCGCGTGCCGCCGGCCAGGGCGGGCTGGTTGCGGCGGGTGGGTGGTTTCGCGAGCCAGCTTGCGTACGCGTGGAACAGCGCCGGCTCGCGGCGGGGCCGGGCGTAGTACCGGAAGGCCGCCGGCACCCGGTCGAGGCCGGCCGCGTCGACGAGGTCGTCCGGTCCGGTGGCACCGTCCGGCGGCTCGTCGAGGGTGACCACGGCGTGGGTGGCGTAGCCGGCCGCGAAGGCGGTCGCCAGCGGGGCCGCCCCGGCGTGCGCCACGACGATCGGCGCCCGGTGCAGGAACAGGCCGTCGACCAGCCGGGCGAGCTCGGCGGCGAGCGTCTCCAGGCGGCAGCGGTCGCGGGCCGGGGACTGACCGTGGCCGGGCAGGTCGGGGGCGACCACCGTGCAGCGGGCCGAGGCCAGCTCGGCGGCGACCGGCCACCACATGGTGCGGTCGAACAGCAGCCCGTGCACCAGCACGACGGGACGGCCGAACGAGCCCCATCGATCGTACGCAAGCATGGTCTTGGGTGTTCCGGCGACGTGAAAGGTGCGTAGCGGCGGCTGCGGGTGCATATCCGCAGAACGACCGATCCGGTGAGCTGGTCGCGGCCGGCTCGGTCTCACTGCCCGGCGGCGGCCAGCCGATCGCGGCGGTGATGCGACAGAACGGTGTGGTGCGCCTCGCCCGGGTGGCTCTCCGGGTCGACGTGGACGGTGGCGCTGACCAGCCGGGGAACGCCGTGGGTGAGCTGGTGCTCGGCGTCCGCGGCGATCTCGTGGGCGTCGAGCAGGCTCAGCCGGGCGTCGACCACGACCGCGGCCTCGGCGTGCAGCCGGTGACCGATCCAGCGCAACCGCAGCCCCGAGACGTCGCGCACGCCCGGCACGCCGCGCAGGCTCCGCTCGGCCCGGTCGACCAGTTCGGGCTCGACCCGGTCCATCAGCCGGTGGTAGACCTCGCGGGCGGCGTCCTTGAGCACGAACCCGATGGCCACCGTGATCGCCAGCCCGACGACCGGATCGGCCCAGCGCCAGCCGAGCGCGGCACCGCCGGCGGCGAGGACCACGGCGAGCGAGGTGAAGCCGTCGGTACGGGCGTGCAGGCCGTCGGCGACCAGCGCGGCCGAGCCGATCCGCCGGCCCACCGTGATCCGGTAGCGGGCGACGATCTCGTTGCCGAGGAAGCCCACCACGCCGGCCAGCAGCACCCAGGGCAGGTGCGTCATCGCCCGCGGGTGGAGCAGCCGCTCGATCGCGAACCCGGCCGAGGCGATCGAGGACGCCGCGATGACCAGCACGATGACCACGCCGGCGAGATCCTCGGCGCGGCCGAAACCATACGTGTAGGCCCGGGTGGCCGCCCGCCGGCCGAGCCAGAACGCGACCCCCAGCGGCACGGCGGTGAGCGCGTCGGCGACGTTGTGCAGGGTGTCCCCGAGCAGCGCCACCGACCCGGAGAGCACGACGATCAGGGCCTGCAGCGCGGCGGTGAGGCCGAGCCCGGCGAGCGAGATCCACAGCGCGCGCATGCCGTCGCGGGACGCCTCCAGCGCGGGGTCGACCTTGTCGGCGCTGTCGTGCGAGTGCGGCGTCAGCGCGTTCCTGAGGCGGTCGTGGTGGTGGTGCTCGGGTCCGGCCATGGTGTTCAGTGTAGGCGCCGTACTAGTCACGCGACAATGTGGTAGATGCCAATGAGCTGCAAGAACGCTCAGCTTGCTCCTGCCAGCCCGGGGAGGAGGATCAGCAGGCCGATGCCGATCAGGACGGCCGGGAGCAGCAGGTGACCCCACCGGCCGAGCGCCCGGGCGATCAGCCGGTGGGTGGCGAGCCGGCGGGCGGCCAGCACCCAGACGGCGACCAGGATCAGGAAGACCGCGACGTAACCGCGCCCGGAGCCTATCGGATCTCCCGTTTAGGGTGTGCCGGGTGATCCTCGACCAGGTGCCGACGCTGGCGGTGGCGTCGGTGGCGGCGTTCGGGCTGGCGCTGGTGTCGGCGGTGGCCGGGTTCGGCGGCGGGGTGTTGCTGCTGCCGGTGTTCACCGTCCTGTTCGGGCTGCGGGTGGCGGTGCCGATGCTGACGCTGACCCAGCTGTCCAGCAACGGGTTCCGGGCCTGGCTCAACCGGCGGGAGCTGCGCTGGTCGCTGATCGGCTGGTTCGCGCTCGGCGCGGTGCCGTTCGCGGTCGCCGGCGGGCTGCTGCTGGCCCATGCGCCGCTGGGGGCGCTGAAGCGGGTGCTCGGCGCGTTCCTGATCGGCGTGGTGGTCTGGCGCCGGGTACGCCCGGGCCCGGGTAAGCCGCCGGAGCGGAGCTTCGCGGCGGTGGGTGCGGTCTCCGGGCTGGGGTCGGCGCTGCTGGGTTCGGTCGGTCCGCTGACGGCGCCGTTCTTCCTGGCGTACGGGCTGACCCGGGCCGCCTACATCGGCACCGAGGCGGCCAGTGCGCTCACGATGCACCTCTCGAAGCTGGCCGCGTACGGTGCCGGGGAGCTGCTCGGCGTACGCGTGCTGGTGTTCGGTCTGGCTCTGACGCCGGCGACGCTGGCCGGCGCGTGGGTGGGCAAGCGGATCGTCGGCCGGATCAGCGACCGGGTCTTCGTGTTGCTGGTGGAGGCCGGGCTGCTCGCCGCCGGCGCGCTGTTCCTGCTCGGCTTCTGAGGTGCGCGGTTTCGGTCCATGGCCACCGGCCGCTCGGTTCAGCAGGTCGGCGTCGGCGGCTCGCCAGCCAGCCGGGCGTTCGTCCATTTCACGAGCTCCGGCGTCAGCGGTGACCCGGTCTCGACCAGCGAGAGGTGAGTACGGCCGGGATACTCGCGGAAGTCGATCGCCTGGCCGGCGGCGCACCGCGCCGCGACGTACGCGCGCTGTTCCCCGGGCAGGACGAGCCCGTCCGCCGTACCCTGAGCCAGGAGCAACGGCGCGTTGATGTGCCCCGTCGGTGTGTTGGCGCGCAGCAACTCCCCTGCTTCGCCGTTGATCTGGTCCGGACGGAAGATCTCCTGGGAGAGCTGCGTCGCGGTCGCGGCGCTGGGCAGAGCGTCACCCAAGGTGCCGGCGCAGCGCTCCGCGATCGACCGGACGATGCGCCCGTACCCCGGTGTCACCATGGTGCCGAGCCTGAGCTGCGGGTAGTAGTCCGCCCAGGACTGGGCGATGTACGCGGAGATGACCTTGCCCATGGTCGTTGCCTTGATGCCCTCGGCGAGCGCGGGGAGGTCGGCGGCCGGCGCCATGGCCACCACGCCGAGCAGGTCGATCTCCGGCGCGTAGCCGGGCGCGAGGATCCCGGTCCACAAGGCCGTGTGGCCACCCTGCGAGTGGCCCCATACGACCGTCCGGGGCGACAGGTCGAGGCCGTCGATCTCCTTGGCGGCGCGCTGGGCGTCGAGGACGTTGTGGGCGGCGTCCGGGCCGACGAGGTAGCCGTGCGGCCCGGCCGTTCCCAGGCCGGCGTAGTCCGAGGTCACCGCGACCCAGCCCGCGGCGACCATCTGGTTGACTGGCGCCGACGGGTCGCCGGAGAAGGGCGTGGCGGACAGCGAGGGCGCGCACCTGGGGACGATGCCGACGGTGCCGTGTGCGATCGACAGGACCGGTCGTGGGCCGGCCGGCAGGTTCGCGAGGGCGAGGACGGTGCCGCTGGCGACCTGGGGTTCGCCGCCGCCGTTGGTGGTCGTGTAGAGGATGCGCCAGGCCCGTAACCCGGTCGGGACACCTTTCGTCATCGGTTCCGAGCGGATGAGCCGCCCCGGTTGCGAGGGCACAGCCTGCGGTGGCGTGTAGAACGCGTCCGGGGCGACGCGGGGGTCGCCCCGGTACAGGAGCGCGGTCGCGCCCAGCAGGACGACGGCGACCAGGAGCGCCACTGCGCTGCCCGCGACGCGCGCCCACCGTCGCAGCCGTCGTCGCGCCGGGCTGACGTCGTCGGCGCCCTGCTGCCGAGGACCGCGGGCGGCGCGCACCACCTGCGTGAGCCCGGTCAGCACGAGCCACGCGCCGATCAACAGACCGACGAGGAAGAGCGACAGCTTCGGCCACACGAGCACGAACAGGCCGGCGGCGACCGAGGCGCCGCCGAACAGGCCGCCCGCGACGCGTTCCGCCACGGACCCACGCACCGCTCGGACGATCGCCGCGATGCCGCTGACGACGAGGCCCGTGGCGAGCAGCACCGCGAGCACCCGAACGGACGCGACCCGCCACGCGACGACGGTGACGCCGAGCGCCACGAGGAGCACGCCGGCCGCCCGGTCGAGCCACCGCGGCCAGGCGGCCTGCTCGGCGGCGCGGTCGCGGCCCGGGAGCCCCCGGCCGAGCAGCAGCGACCCGCCCGCCACGGCCGAGCCGGCCCCGGCCAGCGCGATCACCACCTGGACCGATGCCACCGCGTTGATCAAGAGCACGACGCCGAGAGCCGCGGCCGCGAGCCCGGCGAGCGCCCGCACAAGGTCACCCGATCGACGCGGAGGAACCGTTGCGGTGGCCACGATGGGACCCTACCGACGACGCGCCGACCCGTACGCCTGAGTTTGCCTGGACTTCCTCGGGCGGCTCGACTTCTAGCGACAAGCCGGGTTGGCAATACGATGGCCGGGTGACGACGGAAGACCTGCACGATCTCGATGCCCTCGCCAGCCTCACCGACCGGGTGCGGCGGCGGGCGTACCGGCTGGTCGCGGACGGGACCGGGCCGGTCGGGCGGGACGAGGTGGCCGAGGCGCTCGGCGTCGGGCGCACGCTGGCCGCGTTCCACCTGGACAAGCTCGTGGCGGCGGGGCTGCTCGAGGTCTCGTACGCACGCAGGTCGGGCAGGACCGGCCCGGGCGCCGGGCGGCCGGCCAAGCTGTACCGGCCGGCCGCGGCGGAGCACGCGGTGAGCGTGCCGCCGCGCGCCTACCGGTCGGCGGCCGAGTTGCTGGCCGAGGCGGTCGAGCAGGCCGGCGCCGAGGGGACGCTCCACCAGGTGGCCGAGAAGCACGGCCGCCGGGCCCCGGCCGGCGCCGACGTCACCGAGTTGCTGACCGCGCAGGGCTACGCGCCGGCGGCGGCCGGGCCGGAGCGGATCGAGCTGCGCAACTGCCCGTTCCACCGGCTGGCCGAGCAGTTCCCGCCGGTGATCTGCGGGATGAACCTCGCGATGGTCACCGGACTGCTGGCCGGCGCCGGGCTCGACGACGAGTGGGAGGCGGGGATGGACGCGGCGCCGGGCCGGTGCTGCGTCGCCCTCTCTAAAAAGTAATCGCATTGACAATAGAGTGCGGAGCTGATGGGCTGTCCCCATGACCGACTTCCACCTGGCCCAGATGAACACCGCCCGCCTCCGAGCCCCGATGGAAGACCCGTCGAATCGCGAGTTCGCCGAGGGCCTCGCGCTGATGAACGCCCTGGCCGACCGCTCACCCGGCTTCGTCTGGCGGCTCGCCGGCGAGAACGGCGACGGCACCATCCACGCGCCGGCCGATCCGCACCGCATCTACACGCTCTCGGTCTGGGCGACGCCCGAGCACCTGCGGGCGTACGCGTACCAGTCCCAGCACCTCGAATACCTGCGCCGCCGCCGCGAGTGGTTCCACCCGCACGGGCCCGAGGCCGCGCTGGTGCTGTGGTGGATCCCGGCCGGTAAGGTTCCCACGCTGCGGCAGGCCATCTCCCGGCTCGGCCGGCTGCAGGCCGACGGCCCGACGCCGGAGGCGTTCACGCTGCGCGAGATCTTCCCAGCCCCTGAGCTCAGCCGGAGCTGAGCGGGCGGGGGTTGCATCCTTCAGCGAAGCTTCAGGTTGCGAGAGGAAGGATGCGCCAGCATGGTTCACGCGTCACTGACCTATCCCGAGGCGATCGTCATCGGGCTGCTGCAGGGCGTCACCGAGCTCTTCCCGGTGTCGAGTCTCGGGCACAGCGTCCTGCTCCCGGCGGTGATCGGCGGTCAGTGGGCGCGTGACCTCAGCATGAGCGCCGACAAGTCGCCGTACCTGGCGTTCGTCGTCGCCGTGCACGTCGCGACCGCGGTCGCGCTGGTCTGGTTCTTCCGGGCCGACTGGGTGCGGATCGTCCGCGGGCTGTTCACGTCGATCCGCAGCCGCTCGATCACCAACGCCGACGAGCGGCTGGCCTGGCTGCTGATCGTGGCGACCGTGCCGGTCGGGCTGGCCGGGCTGGTTCTGGAGCACACCGTACGGACGGCGCTGGGCAAGCCGCTGCCCGCCTCGATCTTCCTGGTCCTCAACGGCGTGCTGCTCGCCACCGTCGAGCGGCTGCGCAGCCGGCAGCAGGTGGTCCGCACCCCGGTGCCGGCCGGCCAGCCCGGGGTGTACGCGAGCTCGACCGCCGCCGCGGGCGGCGTCTCGGCCGGGCACGGCGGCGACGTCGCCTCCGACGAGCGGCTCGCCGGCCAGTCCTGGAAGCAGGCCCTGCTGATCGGCTCGGCGCAGATCCTGGCGCTGCTGCCCGGCATCAGCCGCTCCGGCTCGACGATCGGCGCCGGCCTGCTGAAGGGCCTCTCCCACGAGGACGCCGCCCGCTTCGCCTTCCTGCTGGCCACACCGGTGATCGCCGCGGCCGGCGTGCTGAAGCTCCCGGAACTGGCCGGCCCGGAGGGGCAGGGCATCCTGGGCCCGGTGCTGGTCGGCAGCCTGGTCGCCGGCGTCGCCGCGTACGTCTCGCTGCGCTTTCTCACCAAGTACTTCGAGACCCGCACCCTGAACCCGTTCGCGATCTACTGCGTGATCGCCGGCGCGGCGGGGGTCGTCTGGAGCCTCGCCTCCTAGGACATGACATCCGTCCAACGTGGGCGGTAGCGGTGGTGTCACCGCTCACTCGATACACCTGTCGGCGTCGATGACGACCCGAGAACGGGGGTATCGCGGTGAGAAGACTTGTTGTGGCCACGGTCTTGCTGATCGGTCTGGGCGCATGCGGTAACGGCCCGTCGAGCCCGACGGTGCCGCAGCTGGCGGGCAGTGGCGGCGCGCACCCGAGCGCCGGGGCGCGCACGACCGACGACAACCCGAACGCGGTGGCGGGGGACGCGAGTGCGGCGCGGCGGGCGAAGCTGCACACGGCCGCGCAGTGCATCCGGCAGCACGGGGCGCCGAACTACCAGGATCCGGTGCTGACCGCCGACGGCTACGTCTACACCGACGACGTCTCGCTGCGGGATCTCAGCGACGACCAGCTGACCGTGATCACGAACGCCTGCCAGGAGCTGATCCACGCGGCGAACTTCGCGATGCGGGACCAGGGGCCGCCGCCGCCCGCGCTGATCGCGGCGGGCGTGAAGTCGGCGCAGTGCATGCGGGCCAACGGGCTGCCGAACTTCAAGGACCCGACCGTGAACAGCCACTTCACGCCGGGCAAGGGTTTCAGCCTGACCAGCGACGAGGTGCCGCCGGGCGGGAAGGAGAACCCGATCCTGCAGCGGGCCGTCCAGGCCTGCCGGCCGATCCTCGACGCGGAGTCGGCGGCGTCGAGCCTGGGGAGCCTCGGCCATGCGTAGGCGGGCGGTGCTGAGCGGCGGGGCGGCCCTGGTGGTGGCCGCCGGCGCCGGGGCCGGGTGGTGGTTGCAGAGCGCCCCGGCCGCGCCGCCGGCCGCCGCCGGCGTGCCGACCGGGTCGGTGACGATCACCCGCACCGATTTATCCACCACGAACGTTGTATCCGGCACCTTAGGATATATCGGGACATATCGGGTTTATTCGGCGCGGACCGGGACGGTGACCTGGATGCCGCAGCCGGGGCAGGTGATCACGCGCGGGCAGCCGGTTTTCGCGATCGACAACAAGCCGGTCCGGTTGTTCTACGGCGACAAGCCCGCCTGGCGGTCCCTCTCGCTGGGCGTGACCGACGGGCCGGACGTACGCGCGCTGGAGAGCAACCTCGTCGCGCTCGGCCAGACCGACCTCACCGTGGACGGGCATTTCACCCGCGCCACCGCCACGGCGCTGCGCCGCTGGCAGCGCGCCACCCACCAGCCGGTGACCGGCCGGCTCGACCTCGGCGCGGTCACCTTCCAGCCAGGGAAGATGCGGGTCACCACCCTCGGCGCGCAGGTCGGCGCCCCGGCCGGCGGCGGCGCCGGCCCGCTGGTCACCGGCACCTCGACCACCGTGGCCGTGACCCTGGCGATCCCGGTGACCGACGCGCACGCGGTCCACCCCGGCGACGCGGTCACCGTGGTCATGCCGGCCGGGCAGAGCGTGCCCGGCCGGGTCACCCAGCTGTCCACGGTGGCCGCCGGGCCCAACCCCGAGGACCAGGGCCGGGGCAGCCAGCTGCCCACCATCGGGGCGACCGTCACCCTGACGCACGAGGTCGCCGGGGCCGGGCTCGACCAGGCGCCGGTCGAGGTGCACGTCACCGACGCCTCGGTGAAGAACGCCCTGGCCGTGCCGATCACCGCCCTGGTCGCGCTGGCCGGCGGCGGGTACGGCCTGTACCTGCTGGACGGCGGCGCCCGCCGGCTGGTCGGGGTCACCACCGGCCTGTTCTCGGACACCCAGGTCGAGGTGCGCGGGGACGGCCTGCGCGAGGGCTCGAAGGTCGAGGTGCCGAGCTCATGACCACGTACGCGCTCGAGCTCGACGGGGTCGGCAAGGTCTACCCGCCGCCGACCGCGGTGACCGCCCTCGCCGGCATCGACCTGGTGGTGGAGGCCGGCGAGACGGTCGCCATCACCGGCCAGTCCGGGGCCGGCAAGTCGACGCTGCTGAGCATCCTCGGCACGCTCGAACGGCCGACCAGCGGGACGGTACGCATCGCCGGCACCGACACGTCGGCGCTCTCCGACCCGCAGCTGTCCGAGGTCCGGGCGACCCGGCTCGGCTTCGTGTTCCAGCAGTTCTTCCTGCTCGAGCACCTCAGCGTGCTGGACAACGTGGCGACCGGCCTGCTCTATCGGGGGATGCCGGGCAAGGTCCGGCGCGAGCGGGCCGCCGAGGTGCTGTGGGAGGTGGGATTGGCAAGCCGCACCCGGCATCGCGCCGGGCAGCTCTCCGGCGGCGAGCGGCAGCGGGTCGCCATCGCCCGGGCGATCGTCGGCCGGCCGGCCGTGCTGCTGGCCGACGAGCCGACCGGCAACCTCGACTCGACCACCGGCGCTGGGATCACCGAGCTGCTCTCCGGCCTCGCCCACGACGGCACCACGGTCGTGCTGATCACCCACAACGATGCGGTCGCCGCGGCGATGCGCAGGCAGGTCTCGCTGGTCGACGGCCGGATCGTGGCCGACACCGGCCTTCTCGGGGGTGTGGCCTGATGCCGTCGAGACTCCGTTTCCCGGACGCGATCGGCGTCGCCACGGCCGGCCTGCGGTCCCGGCGGATCCGGGCCGCGCTCTCCGCGCTCGGCATCGCCATCGCGGTGGCCGCGGTGGTCGCCGTGCTCGGCATCGCCCAGTCCGCGAAGGCCCAGCTGCTCGCCCAGCTCGGCGAGGAGGGCAACCTGCTCACGGTGGCCTCGGCGGAATCGGTCAACGGCCGGACCGTGCCGCTGCCGCTGACCGCCGAGCCGATGATCGCCCGGATCCCGCCGGTGCGGACGGTCACCGCGGTCGGCTCGGTCGACAACGTGACGGTACGGCGCAGCCGGGCGATCCCGGCCGAGCAGACCGGCGGCATGAACGTGCTCGCCGCCCAGGGCTCGCTGCTGCCCACCATGTCGGCGCACCTGCTGCTGGGCCGCTACCTGGACGCGACCGCCGAGCACTACCCGGTCACCGTCCTCGGCTACGAGGCCGCGAAGATCCTCGGCATCGGCTCGCTGGACGCACCGACCCAGATCCTGCTGGGCAACCACTACTTCACGGTCACCGGCGTGCTGGCGCCGGTCCCGGTCGCCCCCGAGATCGACGTGGCCGCCCTGATCAGCTTCGGCCAGGCCGAGCGGGTGTTCGCCCGCGACGCCGGCCCGAGCCGGATCTACCTGCGCGCCGACCCGGACCAGGTGGCCGCGGTGGCCGGCGTGCTGACCGCGACCACGGTCCCGGACGGCAAGGACGACGTGCAGGTACGCCGCCCGTCCGACCTGCTGGTGGCCCGGATCGCGGCGAAGGGCGCGTTCGTCGGCCTGTTCCTGGGGCTGGGCGGCATCGCGCTGCTGATCGCCGGGGTGGGCATCGCCAACATCATGGTCATCTCGGTCCTGGAACGCCGCGGCGAGATCGGCCTGCGCCGCGCCCTGGGCGCCCGCCGCCGGCACGTGGCCACCCAGTTCCTGCTCGAGTCGACGTTGCTGGCCGCGGCCGGCGGGGTGCTCGGCATCGCGCTGGGGGTGCTGGCCACGGCGGTGGCGGCCCGGCTGGGCGGCAATCCGGTGGCCGTGCCGCTCTCCGCGCCGGCCGCGGGCCTGGCCGCCGCGTTGCTGGTGGGCGCGCTGGCCGGCCTCTACCCGGCGGCCCGGGCGGCGCGGTTGTCCCCGGTCGAGGCGCTGCGCACGCTCTGACCATGCAGGACAGCCCGGTGGCCGGGCGCGGAGCCCGGCCACCCACCTGGCCGATCCGCTGCATCGGGGACCTGTCCCACGCGTACGGTCAAAGGGTTTCAGGTTGGTTTGTTCGCGGCCAGCCATTGGGCGGCGCGCCGGGCGGAGGCGCGCGACAGCCAGGCGTCCTGCACGACCTCGACCACCTCGGCGCGGCTGAGCTCGCCGATCCGGCTGGCTCGCAGCAGCACCGAGGGATGGCCGTTGAAGTGCGGCGTGGTGAAGAACGGCGAGGACGGGTCCTGCACCATCGCCTCCTTGTCGGCCGGCGACTCCACCCAGAACACGATCACGTCGGTGTAGCGCTCGCCGGTCGCCGGGTCGAACGCGTCCGGCCGGGGGTTGCGGAAGAACACGAACGACTTGCCGCCGACCTGGTAGACCGGGTTCTCCCCGCTCCCCCACACGACCGTGACGTGCGGCATCGACTCGGCCGTCTCGTGCACGTCCTCGACCCGGGCCGGGCGCTCGTCGCCGGTCATCGGCCCAGCCTAGGTCGCGACGTGGCAGGCCGCCTGGTGCCGGGGGGCCAGGTCGCGCAGCAGCGGCGTCTCCACGTCGCAGCGGTCGATCGCCAGAGGGCAGCGGGCGCGGAACCGGCACCCGGGCGCCGGATCCACCACCCGGGGCGGCTCGCCGCGGTCGAGAGCCACATCGGGATCGAGCGGCGCGCGGGGATCGGGCACGGCCGAGAGCAGCAGCTGGGTGTAGGGATGCTTGGGCTCGCCCAGCACGTCCTCGGTGGGGCCGGCCTCGACGATGTGCCCGCCGTACATGACCGCGACCCGGTCGGAGAGATAGCGGGCGCTGGCGATGTCGTGCGTGATGTAGAGGATCGACACGCCCGCGTCCTCGCGCAGCGTCGCCATCAGGTTGAGCAGCCCGATGCGGATGGAGACGTCGAGCATGGACACCGGCTCGTCCGCGATGATCAGCTTGGGGCGGTAGGCGAGGGCCTGGGCGAAGCCGATCCGCTGGCGCTGCCCGCCGGAGAGTTCGTACGGGTAACGCTCCAGGATCTCGGCGGCCGGGTGCAGGCCGACGGCCTCGACCACGCGTTCCGCCTCCGCCTGCCGGCCGGCCGCGTCGAGATCCGGCCGGTGCAGGATGAGCCCCCGCATGATGCCGTGCTTGACGCGGTACGCCGGGTTCAACGAGCTGAACGGGTCCTGGAAGACCATGGGCACGTCGCCGCGGTAGGCCAGCAGGTCCTTGCGCCGGCGCAGCTGGGCCAGCGACCGCCCGCGGTAGAGGATCTCGCCGGCGGTGGGCTCGTAGACCCGGGCCAGCAGCCGAGCGATGGTCGACTTGCCGCTGCCGCTCTCCCCCACCAGCGCGATGATCTCGCGCTCCTCGATGGTCAGGTCGACGTCGTCGACGGCGTGCAGCCGCCGGCCGGAGAACGTCCCGCCGACCTTGAAATGCCGGGTGAGCCCGCGGGTCCGCAACAGCTCCGTCATGAGGGCACCTCCGCGTTGTTCTCCACCGGGGCGTTGAGCAGGCACCGGCTCTGCGCCGGGCCGACCGGGTAGAGCGGCGGCCGGGTGGTCGCGCACTCGGGCAGCGCCACCGGGCAGCGCGGCTGGAAGCGGCAGCCCTCGGCGGGCCGGGACAGGTCGGGCGGGCTGCCGGGGATGCCGGTGAGCGGGACCCGCGGACCGCGGACCGACGGAAAGGCGTCGAGCAACCCGCGGCTGTACGGGTGCGCGGGCTGGTCGAAGACGGTCCGGGTGGGGCCGGACTCGACCACCTGGCCGGCGTACATCACCAGCAGCTGGTCGGAGAAGTGGCTGACCAGGGACATATCGTGGGTGACGAAGACGACCGCGAAGCCCAGCCGGGCCTGCAGCTCGCGGATCTGGACCATCAGAGCGCGCTGGGCCACCACGTCGAGCGCGCTCGTCGGCTCATCCATGATCACCAGGTCGGGCGTGAACAGCAGCGCCATCGCGATCATGGCGCGCTGCCGCATGCCGCCGCTGAGCTGGTGCGGGTGGCTGCGCAGGTGGATCGGGTCGATCCCGACCATGCGCAGCACCTCGACCGAGCGCTCGGTGATCTCCGCCTTGGTGAACTTGCCGTGCGCGGTCAGGGCGTCGGCGAACTGGGCGCCGATCGTGGCCACCGGGTTCAGCGCGTTCATGGCGCTCTGCATGACCACCGAGAAGTCGCGCCAGCGCAGCAGGTTGAGCTGCTTCTCGGCCATCGTCACCAGGTTCTGGCCACGGAACTCGACGCTGCCGTGGGTGATCTCCGCGGGCGGGCTGAGCAGCCGGGCCACCGCGAACAGCATGGTCGACTTGCCGCAGCCCGACTCGCCCACGACGCCGACGAACTCGCCCTCGCCGACGGTGAGGCTGACGTCGTCGACCGCCACCGCGGGCCGGCCGGCGGTGGCGTACTCGACCCGCAGGTGCTGAACGTCAAGCAGTGGCACGACGCCTCCGTACGGGTCGCAGGGCGGGATTGCTGATCTCGTCGAAGGCGTAGTTGAGCAGGGCGAACGAGACGCCGAGCAGGGCCACGCAGAGGCCCGGCGCGATCGACCACAGCGGCATGCCGCTCTGCAGCGCCTGCTGGTTCTGCGACCAGTAGAGCATCGTGCCCCAGCTGATCGAGTTCGGGTCGCCGAGGCCGAGGAACTGCAGGCCGGCGGCGGTCAGCACGGAGTAGAGCGCCGCGCCCAGGAAGTTCGCGACGATCAGCGAGGTCATCGTGGGCAGCATCTCGGCCAGGATGATGTACGTCCGCCGCTCGCCCCGCACCCGGGCGGACTCCAGGAAGTCGCGGTTGCGCAGGGACAGCGCCTGCGCCCGCATCTGGTTGGCGCCGTACGACCAGCCGGTGACCACCAGCACGATGAGCACCACGGTGAGCGTGCCCTTGCCCGCGTACGTGGCCAGGATGATGATCAGCGGGAAGGTCGGGATGATCAGGAAGATGTTGATCACCATCGAGAGCGCCTCGTCCGCGACGCCGCCCAGGTAGGCGGCCGAGACGCCGACGAGCACCGAGAGCACGGTCGCGAAGAAGCCGGCCACCAGGGCGATCACCAGCGACTGGCGGGCGCCGTAGACCAGCTGCGCCCAGATGTCCTGGCCCAGCGCGGTGGTGCCGAGCAGATGATCGCCGGACGGCGGCAGGGCCGGCGGGAAGGCCAGCTTGTTGGGCTCGGTCACCGAGGTGAACAGGTGCGGAACGGCCGCCATCACGGTGAAGACCCCGAAGATGACCAGGCCGATCAGGGCCTTGCGGTTGCGCAGCACCGAGCGCAGGAACGCGCCGCGGCGGCGGGACGGGGGCGCCGCGGCGGCCGCGGGCGGGGTGGTCAGCAGGGCCGTCACGGATTCACCCCTTCGCCCGGGACCGCGGGTCGAGCCACGCGGTCGCGAAGTCGCAGAGCAGCACCGAGACCAGGACGGCGACGGTGAAGAGCATGAACAGCACCTGCATCATCGGGTAGTCCGTGTTCTGCACGGCGTTGTAGAGAAGGTAACCGAGCCCGGGGTAGTTGAACACGTACTCGACCAGGATGGCGCCGGAGATGACGAACCCGAGCGACATCGCGAAGCCGGAGAGGTTGGGCAGGAACGCGTTGCGCGCCGCGTACTGGTACATGATCTTCCGATTGGCGAGGCCCTTGGCGCGTCCCATCCGGATGTAGTCCTCGGCCAGCGTGGTGATCATGTTGTTCCGCATGGTCAGCACCCAGCCGCCGACGGCCGTGATGAAGATCGTGAGCCCGGGCAGGACGGCGTGCCGCAGCACGTTGCCGATGAACTCGGGGTTGAACCCGGGCTGCAGGTTGCTGTCGTAGTTGAAGTCGCTGGGCAGCCAGCCGCCGGTCCACACCGAGAAGACCAGGATCAACAGCAGGCCGACCCAGAAGTACGGCAGGGCCGAGGTCACCACGAACACCGACGGCAGGATCGCGTCCAGGGTGCCGCCCCGCCGCCAGCCGGCCACCACCCCGATCACCGTGCCGGCCACGAAGGCCAGCACGGTCGCGACCCCGACCAGCCCGAGCGTCCACGGCAGCGCCTGGCCGACGATCTGGGTGATCGGCTGGCCGAGGGCGGAGCCGATCGAGACGCCCCAGTTACCGGTGAACATGTGGCCGAGGTAGTCGAGGTACTGCACGCCGACGTTCTCGTGCGGCTTGTACCCGAAGGAGGTCAGCATCTCCTCCAGCGCGGCCGGGGAGAGCTTGTTGTAGGTCCGCGCGCGCAGCGCCTGCAGCGGGCTGCCCGGCATGAACCGCGGGAGGAAGAAGTTGATGGTGAGCGCCGCCCACAAGGTAAGCGCGAAGAATCCGAGGCGCCGGAGCACGTATCTCATGGGCGGGCCCTCCCGTTCCGGCCGGCTACTTCTGCGCGGCCTTGGAGTACAGGTGCAGCATGACCTGTTCGTTGTCCGGGATCTTGTACGGCGACGGCTCCGCGTACGGGTTGTCCGGCGTCGGCCAGCCCAGGATGTCCGAGGTGTTGTACTGGAACCAGTCCACCGAGCCGGTGGTCGGGATCATCGGGACGTCCTGCAGCATCAGCGCGGAGAGCTGCTTGACGATCGACACCTGGGTGGCGTCGTCGGCGGTGGCGTACTGGTCGAGCAGCTGGTCGGCCTGGTCGTTGTGGTAACGCTCGAAGTTGGAGCTGGCGTTCTTGCCGATCGGCGCCGAGTTCTTCGAGTACAGCAGCTGACGCAGCTCGTAGTACGGCGACGGGCCGCTGTTCTGCTCCGAGTAGTAGGCCAGGTCGAAGTCGCCGGTGTAGAGCTTGTTGAGGAAGGTCTGCTGGGCCAGGTCGTCGACGGTCAGGTCGATGCCGATCGGCTGCAGCTGCTGCTTGACCACGGCGAGCGAGGCGTCCCAGTCGGTGTAGCCGGTGATCGAGATGACCGTCAGCTTCAGCGGGTTCGACGGCGAGTAACCGGCGCTCGCCAGCAGTTGCTTGGCCTTGTCCGCGTTCGGCTTGTCATACCCGGCCGAGGTCAGCGCCGCCTGGTCGAAGTACTTCTGGAAGGTCGGGATCACCACGCCGGTCTGGTTGGCCGCCGGCTGCTGGCCGCCCTCGCCGATCAGCGCGATCTGGTTGCGGTCCAGGGCCGCGGCGATCGCCTGGCGTACGGCGAGCTTGCTGGTGGCCGCGTGCGACGGGTCCAGGTTCGGGAACAGGCCGACGTTCAGCAGCGGCGGCGACCAGGTGTGGTTGTCCTGCGACTTGGCCAGGTAGAACGACTTGATGTTCGGGATGAACTGGCCGCCCCACTGCGCCTTGCCGCTGGCCAGGTCGTTGTTGGCCGGGGCGTTGTCCAGGTAGGCCGGGTACTCGATCTTCTGGATGTACGGCTTGCCGGCCTGCCAGTAGGTCGGGTTCGCGGTGTACTCGATGTTGTTCGGCCCGCAGGTGCCCATCAGGAACGGGCCGGTGCCGATCGGCTTCGGGTTGGTGAAGGTGTCCGGTTTCGCCGCGGCGGCGCCGGTCGAGAAGATGTGCTTGGGCACGATGCCGACCTGATCGGCGACGTTGTAGAAGTACGGCTTCGCGGGCTTGCTGAAGGTCATCGTGACCTGGTTGCCGGCCGCGGTGACCCCGGTCAGCCCGGCGCCGGTCCACAGCGCGAAGAGATCCAGCGCCGGGTGCTCCTTCATCAGGTTGAACGTGTACGCCACGTCGTCCGCGCTGAACGCCTGGCCGTCGCTCCACTTCACCCCGTCGCGGATGGTGAAGACCAGCGACTTCAGGTCGGCGCTCCACTTGTACGCGGTGGCCAGCATCGGGGTCTCTTTGGAGTCGCCGACCACGGAGACGTGCACCAGCGGCTCGTAGACGAAGCCGAGCGCCTCCTGGTTCTGCGCCGGGTTGAACGGGTTGAACTGGCACGGCCAGGTCTGCCCGGTGGTGTTCGCGATGGTGACCGTGCCGCCCGGCTTGTGCGGGCCGTCGGTGCCGGTGGCGTTCCCGCCGGTGGCAGTGGTGGTGGAGGAGGTCGACTTTCCGCTGCACGCGGAGAGCACGAGGCCCGCCGCCAGCACGGCGATCAGGCTCTTGCGGAGTCTCATCCTGGTGTTCCCTTCTACATGGGGCCGACGCCGGTGGGCCGCTCGCGGGCGGCCGCCACGCCGTGGACCAGGGCCCCGATCAGTGGCGCGTCGTAGGGGAATGCGGCGATGACGAGTTCGGGTGGGTAGGGCACGGCGGCGTCCAGCGCCGCCCGCAACCGCGGGCCGATCAGCTCCCAGGAGCGCACCAGCCCGCCGCCGACGGCGATCCGCTGCGGATCCACGGCGATGGCGAGATTTACCAGGTGAAAGGAGAGTTCGGTGAGGAAGTCGTCGAGCACTCCGGCGAGCGCGGGATCCTCCGCCACCGCCTTGAAGAACGCGGCCCCGGTGATGCCCGGGGCCACCCGGGCGGCGGCCGCGAGCAGCCCGCCGCCGCTGACGGTCGCCTCCAGCGGCGTGCGGTCGCCGAGCCGGAGCCCGACGTCGCCGAGACCGCGCAGGTTGTAGCCGATCTCCCCGGAGGCGCCGCGGTGACCGGCGATGACCGAGCCGCCCGCGACGATCGCGACGGCCAGGCCGGTGCCGAGGTTGAGGTAGATGGCCGGGTCGTGCCCGGCCAGCGCGCCCCGGTCGGCCTCGACCTGGGCGGCCGCCTTGACGTCGGTGACCAGCCGGACGGGCACCCGGTCGAAGGCGTCGCCCAGCTCGCGGCCCAGCGGGAGGTCGGACCAGCCGTCGATGGCAGGGGCCAGCGCGACCCCGCCCGGGCCGGGAATGCCGAAGGTCGACACGCCGAGGCCGGCCAGGGCGCTGCCCGGTGCCACCCGGGCCAGCAGCCGGCGCCCCGCGTCGATGGCCGCCGCCAGGCTGGCCGCCGCCCCCGACTCGGCGGCGGCCGGGATGGTGACCCCGCCCAGCCGGTTGCCGTCGAGGTCACCGACCGCAAGGGCGATCTTGGTGCCCCCGAAGTCGATGCCCAGCACGACCGGTGGCATGCCGCCCTCCCCACATCCTTGCGGTCCGCCATGATTGTTAGTAAGACTTACTACCGTCTGATGGGTAGGAAAGTAGACTACCGATCTCGCCCCGGACAAGAGCGGCCCTGAAGATTTCCGTGAAGAGTCGGTAACGGAGGAAGACGCATGGCGGTTTCCGGCTCGGCCGCGCGGCCACGGCTCATCCGCGCGCTCAACGAGCAGCTCATGCTCGACCACATCCGCACCACCAAGTCGCTGTCCCGGGCGGACCTGGCACGCATCTCCGGGCTCGCCAAGAACACCGTGTCACTCGCCCTCGGCAACCTGGAACGGGCCGGGCTGATCCGGCCGGCCGGGGTCCGCACCGGGGTCCCCGGCCCGGCCGCCGTGCTGTACGAGGTGAACCCCGACGCCGGTTTCGTCCTCGGGCTGGACGTGGGCGGCCAGTACCTGCGCGGGGCGATCGCCGACCCGGCCGGCACCGTGCGCGCCCGGGCCACCCTGCGGGCGCGGGCGCGCACCGGCCCGGGCCGGGTGGCGGCGCTGGCCAAGCTCGCCGCCCAGCTGCGCGCCGAGGCCGGCTTCGGGCCCGGCGCGCTCGGCCAGACCGTGCTCGGCAGCCCCGGCATCTACGACCCGGCCCGCGAGACGCTCACCCTGGCCGCCGGGCTGCCCGGCTGGGGCGAGCCGGCCGTGCTGCGCGACCTGCGCCGCGCCTTCGGCACCGAGCTCGTGCTGGAGAACGACATCGACGCCGCCGCGCTGGCCGAGCAGGCCCACGGGCACGGCCGGGACGTGGCCAGCTTCGCGTTCGTCTCGATCGGCACCGGCATCGGCATGGGCCTGGTCATCGACGGCAAGCTGCACCGGGGCGCGCACGGCGCGGCAGGCGAGATCGGTTTCCTGCCGATGGACGACGACCGGGCCGACCCGGCCGACGCGCGCCGGCTCGGCGGCCTGGAGAGCATCGCGTCGGCGAGCGGCATCGTCCGGGCCGCCCGGCGGGCCGGGATGCACGGGCCGCTCTCCGCGCGCACGGTCTTCGAGGCGGCCGGCCGGGGCGACGCCCGCGCCCACGGCGTCGTCGAGGCCGAGGCGACCCTGATCGCGCGGGCCGTCTGCGCGGTCATCGCGGTCGCCGACCCGCACCTGATCGTGCTGGGCGGCGGGGTGGGCCGGGCCGCGGACTTCCTCGACCGGGTCGCCGAGCGGGTGCGCGAGCTGGCGCCGGTGGCGCCGCCGATGCGGGTGAGCGCGCTCGGCGACGACGCGGTGGTGGACGGCTGCCTGGCGGCCGGCGCGGACCGGCTGTGGGAGCGGCTGACCGCGGGGCTGACCGAGGAGCTGTAGTCAGAGCGGGATCGCGGTCTCCGCCGGGCCGAACTGCCGGTCGGTGACCGCGGTGACGACGCCGGCGGCGCCGGTCCAGGTCAGGCGGCCGCCCCACAGCTGCTCCAGCATCAGGTGGTCCTGGGGGCGGACGTTCATGGCGGTCTTCAGGCCGTTGAAGAACATCCCCTCCAACGCCGGGATCATCGCCGCCACGTCCTGCGGCCCCAGCTGCAGGGCCCGCACGATCATCTGGGCGGCGGTGAACCCCTCGGCATGCCCGGTGTCCGCCCGCCGGCCGGGGACCGACACCTTCAGCGTCGAATAGGCCGAGTTGTTGGTCGCGCCGTCGACATAGGGCGTCACGAACCGCAGCGAACCGCCCGTCGTGCCGTACGCGGGCCAGGTCGCCCGCGCGCCGAGCACGGTGAGCGGCTGGACGCCGGCCGGCAGGGCCTCCCAGAGCCGGGGCGTGACGACCGGCCAATCGACGTACACCTGGTCGGCGCGCAGCGCTTTGATCTTCTTGCCGATCGCGGTGAAGTCGGTGGTCGAGGCGGGCGCCTTGATCGTGGCGGCCGCTCCCAGGAGCGCGGGCGCCTTCCCGGGATCGGCGGCCAGGACGACCAGGCGACCACCGGGCTTCACGTACGCCCTGACCGCCATCAGCAGCTGCGTCTCCGACGGGCCGTCCCGGAACGTGTACTTGTTGATCCCGGTCAGCGCGTCGGAGGTCGCCATCGCCGGGATGAACAGCACCTTGCGCCGGCCGGCGAGCTCGGCCAGCCGCAGCGCCACCGGATCGGTGAACCCGCCGACCAGGATGCGGCAGCCCTTGGCGATCAGGTCCTCGGCCGCGGCGACCGCCACCTCGGGCGAGCCCTTGTCGTCGGCCTTGAGGGTGTGGATCGCGCGGACGCCGATCTTGTTGGCCCGGTTCGTGACCCAGGACAGGCCGATCCGCAGGCCCTGCTCGTACCGGGTGCTCTCGGCGACCTTCAGCTGGTCGCCGGTACGGGTCCAGAGGAGCCCGACATTCAGCGGCGTCTTCGCGTTGCCGCCGCCGGTGGCCGGGCTGAGCGGGCGGGCGCAGCCGCCGGCCGCCACGGTCAGCGAACCGAGAGCGGCGCCCAGGACGGCACGTCGGGAGAGAGTCATCGGGCGGAAAAGTACCGCACACCGCCAAACGGCGGGGTATGTGGGGCGCGCACATGTGCGGCGGGCGACGGCGGGTCGTAGGTTCACGGGCATGACGACTGTGGTCGACCTGGATCTCTCGCGCCGCACCGCCCTGGTGACCGGGGGCGGCAGCGGGATCGGCCGCGCCTGCGCCGCCCGGCTGGCGGCCGCGGGCGCCGAGGTGATCGTGGTGGACGTCAACGCCGCCGCCGCGAAGGAGGTGGCCGGCCGGATCGGCGGGCGGGAGATCGTCGCCGACCTCAGCGACCCGGAGACGGTCGCCGACCTGCCCGGCGACGTGGACGTGCTGGTCAACAACGCCGGCCTGCAGGTCGTCGCGCCGCTGACCGAGTTCCCGGACGACCGGTTCGCGCTGCTCCAGCGGGTCATGGTCGAGACGCCGTATCGCCTGGTCAAGCGGGTGCTGCCGCACATGTACGTGCGAGGCTGGGGCCGGATCGTGAACATCTCCTCGGTGCACGGGCTGCTCGCCTCGCCGTACAAGTCCGCTTATGTCACGGCAAAGCATGCGATGGAGGGGCTGTCGAAGGTCACGGCGCTGGAGGGGGCGCCGCACGGCGTGACGTCGAACTGCATCTGCCCGGCGTTCGTGCGCACTCCCCTGGTCGACAAGCAGATCGCCGACCAGGCGGAGATCAACGGGATCCCGCGGCACGAGGTGATCGAGAAGATCATGCTGGACCGGGCGGCGATCAAGCGCCTGATCGAACCGGAGGAGGTCGCGGAGCTGATGGCCTACCTGTGCACCCCGCCCGCCTCGCTGATCACCGGCGCGTCCGTCACGATCGACGGCGGCTGGACCGCCCACTAGATTCCGATCATGCTCGAGTTCCTGACGCTGCTCGCCCGGGAGGCCGCCCCGGTCGAGTTCGAGCGCCCGCTGCTCGCCGCCCGGCAGGCCGGCGCGCCCCCGGCCGAGCTGGCCTCGCTCGAAGAGATCAAAATCGCTGCCTTGCGCGTACGCGAACTGCTGGAGCGCCGGCGGCGCCGCGAGGAGGAGTTGTCCGCGCTCTACGACACCGCGGGCGACCTCGCCGGGCTGCGCGACCTCGACGCGGTGCTGCGGGCGATCGTGCACCGGGCGCGCACGCTGCTCGGCGCGGACGTCTCGTACCTGACGCTCGAGGATCCGGAGCGCGGCGACACGTACATGCGGATCACCGACGGCTCGGTGGCGGCCAGCTTCCAGACGTTGCGGCTGCCCGCGGGGGCCGGCCTGGGCGGATTGGTCGCCGTCTCCGGGACGCCGTATGTCACCGCGCACTACGGCAAGGACCCGCGCTTCCGGCACACGGCGGAGATCGATTCGGGTGTACGGGACGAGGGCCTGGTCGCGATCCTGGGAGTGCCGCTCCTCCTCGGACCGGCCGTGATCGGGGTCCTGTTCGCGGCGAACCGGACCGAGCGCCCGTTCGCCCGGGAGGAGGTCGCGCTGCTCGGGTCGCTCGCCGCGCACGCCGCGGTGGCGATCGACACGGCCCGGCTGCTGACCGAGACCCAGGCGGCGCTGGCCGAGCTGTCCGAGGCGAACGGGGTGATCCAGGCGCACAGCGCGTCGGTCGAGCGGGCCGCGGCGGCGCACGACCGGATGACCGCGCTGGTGCTGCGCGGCGGCGGCGTGGAGGACGTGGCGGCCGACCTGGTCGACGTGCTCGGCGGCGCGCTGATCGTGCTGGACGCCCAGGGCCGCACCCTGGCCACCGCCAAGTCCGCCTCCTGGCCCTCGTCCGGCGGCATGCCCACCCTGGAGACTGCCGAGGTGGCCTCGGCGGTCGCCGCGTCCCGGGCCGAGGGGCACAGCGTCGCGCGCGGCGACGCGTACGTGGCGGCGGTCGCGGCCGGCGCCGACAACCTGGGCGCCCTGGTGTTCCACCCGTCGCACCGGCTGGAGGGCGCCGACCAGCGGATTCTCGAGCGGGCCGCGCAGATCACCGCGTTGCTGCTGCTGTTTCGCCGGACGGTCGCCGAGGCCGAGGGGCAGGTCCGCGGCGAACTGCTCGACGACCTGATCTCGGTGCCGTTGCGCGACGAGGAGGGCCTGCGGTCGCGGGCCGAGCGGCTGGGCGTGTCGCTGGACGAGCCGCACGTGCTGGTGGCGGTGGCCGGCGAGCTGCGGCAGCGGGCGCTGTCCTGGGCGCGGACCTTCGCGGCGGCGCGCGGTGGCCTGGCGGCCGGGCGGGACGGGCGGATCGCGCTGCTGCTGCCGGGGTCGGATCCGGCCGGATGTGCCCGTACGGTCGCCAAGGAAATGGGCCGGACGCTGGGCCGGCCGGTCACCGCCGGGGCGGCCGGCCCGTCCGGGTCGCCGGCCGAGGTGGCGTCCGCGTTCCACGAGGCCGATTCGTGCGCGACGGCACTGATCGCCCTGGGCCGCACCGGCGACGGGGCCGGCCACACCGAGCTCGGCTACGTCGGCCTGCTGCTGGGCGACCGCCGCGACGTCCCGGCGTTCGTGCACGCCGCCGCCGGGCCGGTGATCGACTACGACGCGCGGCGGGGCACGGCGCTGCTCAGGACGCTGGAGGCCTACTTCGCCGCGGGCGGCAGCCTGTCCCGGGCGGCCGAGTCGCTGCACGTCCACGTCAACACGGTCACCCAGCGCCTCGACCGGATCTCGCACCTGCTCGGGGCCGATTGGCAGGCGCCGGGGCGCGCGCTCGACCTCCAGCTGGCCCTGCGCCTGCACCGGCTCCGCGGGCCGCTATCCGGTGACTGAGCGGGAGCTGCCGGCAACGGGCCGGCGGGTGGCAACGGCGGCGAGGCCGAGCACGGTCGCCGCCGCCCCGGCCAGGAAGAGGATCAGCACGTACGGGTCGACGATCTCGGTCCGGCTCTCGCTGATGTGCTGGCCGGGCAGGGCTGCGGGGGTGATGTCCGGGATGAGGCGGTCCGGACCCAGATGGGCGAGCAGTTCCACGCTGCCGAAGATCAACGCCATCGTGGCCGCCGTGGCGATCAGCCCGGCCAGCAGGCAGGCCTGGATGGTGCTGGACTCGCCGGCATTCGCCAGCACGGCGAGCACCGCGGCCACCGCGGTCGCCGCCAGCGCCCAGCCGACCGTGGCCGGGATCGGCGGGGCGAGAAGCACAACAAGCAGCCAGCCCGCGGTCGCGGCCAGCGCGCTACCGACGCCGGTGATCAGCACCCGGGCCGTCGCCGCCGACCGCCTGCCCGCCACCGAGACCACCCCGACCAGGAAACCCGCGCCGATCGTGGACAGTCCCAGAACGGCGGAGCCGGCATCGGCCGCCTCCAGGGTCGCCGGGTGGCTGTGGGCCAGGGCAACCGCGGCGACCGCGACCGCGATCAGGTAGCCGCCACCGCGCAGCAGCCACGCCGCGACCCCGTCATCGGTGGGCCCGAGCATGCCGGCCTTGCGCGCCGCCCAGCACACCACGGCGAGAAGCGACACGACCGTGGACAGCATCCAGGCCAGCGGTGGCTCGTTGACGGTCGCCGCCCACGCCACCAACGTCCCCGCCACGGCCAACACCGCCAATACGTGCAGGGCGCCGCGCAGCAGATGGAACTCGACCGCGGCGGCGCGCAGGCAACCCCAGGCGAAACCGCGCCGATCCGCGGGGTCCTCGATCGCGGCGAGCTCCGCCTGCATCGCCCGGCCCCAGTCCCGGCGCCCGGCCGGCAGGACCCGCACGGCGGCGCCCAGCAACCGGGCAGGCCCATCCCGTCCGACCATGGTCATCACACCTCCCGCAGCCGAGGACGAACGGCCGCACGGGCCGGCGCGGGCCCGGCCGCCACCTCGGCCGCCCAGCGCACACCATCCTCGGTCAACCGGTACAGATGCCGCGGCGGCCGACCGGGCGTCGGATCGTCCTCCCAGCTCGCCGCGAGCAGGCCCCGATCGCGCAGCCTGATCAGAATGGGATACAGCGAACCGGCCTTCAGGCCGACCTGCTGCCCGAGCTCATAGCCGTACCGCCAGACACCCGGCTCGGCGGCCAGCGCGTTGACGACCAACAGGGTCTGCGCCGACGGGCGCCTCGCTCGAACCATGCCGGAACTCTATATAGATAGAGAAAACCTCGGGCATCATCCGTTGAGACGGATCTCGTACGACCCGGCGAAGTAGTAGGTGCTGCCGTCGTAGCTGAGCTTCACCAGTTGCGCGCTGCCGCTGCCTTTCATGGTGACCACGAACAGGTGGTGTACGCCGTCGATGTCGACGATCGTCATGTCGTTGCCGTGCCCGAGCCAGGGGTTGGTCACGCCGCCGCTGGTGCCGTTGGTCATCAGCACCCGGTCGCCGGTGTCCTTGTTGACCCGGTAGATGACCGCGAGACCGTCGTCAGCGGTGCGGTTCTTGCATCCACACTCCGTCCTCGTCGGCCTCGGACTCGATACATCCAAGATCGTGGAAGGGACAGGCTAGCCCAGTCCGGCGCCTCCTGCGTCGAACCCACATGGTGCGGGACGGCCGGATGTGGGTCGGAGCCATGTGGCGGCGACCCACGAAGTGCCTACGCTGCTGGGATGGAGGAGATCGACGTCGCGGTGCGGGGCGGGTTGCTGCGCGTGGTGGCCTGGCCCGGTGACGGCCCGCTGGTCATCGCCGCTCATGGGATCACCGCGAACGCGCTCAGCTGGGCCGCTGTCGCCCGGGAACTGGCGGGACGCGTCCGGCTGATTGCCCCTGATCTGCGCGGAAGGGCCGGGAGCGCGAGTCTTCCCGGGCCCTACGGGATGGCCGCGCACGCGGCCGACCTGGTCGCGGTGGCCGATCACTTCGGGGCACGGAAGGTGGCGCTGGCCGGACACTCGATGGGTGGCTTCGCGGTCACCGAGACGGCCGCGCGCTATCCCACCCGGGTCTCGTCGGTGCTGCTCATCGACGGCGGCCTCCCGCTGCCCGTGCCGCCGGACATCGACGTGGACGCCGCCCTGCTGGCCACGATCGGCCCGGCCATGCGGCGTCTCTCCATGACTTTCCCCACATCTTCCGAATATTTAGCTTATTTCCGTGCGAATCCGGCGCTCGGCTCGTCATGGAATGACGATATTTCGGCCTACATCCTGCGCGACTACACCGGCGCCGGCTCGTCCTGCAATATCGACGCCATCCGAGCCGACGCCCGCGACATGCTCACCCACCCCGCGCCCGCCGAGTTCCCGCTCCTAGGAGCGCCCCGCGGCCTGCAGGACGAGCCCACCGGCATGTACCCGCTGCCCATACTGCAGGCCGCCGGCGCCGAAATGGTTCCCGACGTCAACCACTACACGATCCTGCTCGGCGCCGGCGCCGCCCACGTGGCGAAGCGCATCAGCGAAATGGCCGATCCCATTTCCACCCGCCGAGTACTGGAATAAATACGCATTTTGTGGTATTCTGTCGGCCTACCCGGTTTACCGTTTCCGCCATGGACGACTCCCGCGTACCGCAATTCTTCGAAGTCTTCGGCAAAGCCAAGGGCGACCCGGAACTCTTCGCCGACCCATTCCTCCTCGCCGATGCCACCGGCGCCCGCCCGATCACGCTCGACCGGTTCCTGCAGGCCCTCCCCCGCCGAGCAGCCCTTTTCGCGGCCGCCGGCCTGGGCCCCGCCGCCCGCACGGCACTGACCTGGGATCGCCTCGACGACCATTACCTGCTCGCCCGTACCGAATGGGCCTGCCCCCGCCTCGCCGGCGGCGACCCGAAACGCCTGTCCTCCTCGTTCCTGCTGCACGACGACGGCGACCGCCTGCGAATCGTGCTCTACCTCAACCACGAGGGCCTTTGAGGCGCCGTTGAGTATTCGCACTCATCCGCCACGGCCCGCCGCCGACGAGGATGACCGCCATGGACATCAGCACGCAGCCGAAGGTCACCAACGCTTTCTACGCCCAGGCGATAGCCTCGTTCAGCATCTCCCTCATCGCCGTCGCGATCGGCATCTACTACCTCCCGGTCGGCGGCTGGGTCCGCGCCTTCCTGGGATTGGGCCTGCTCTACGTCGTCACCTCGGCCTTCACCCTCGCCAAAACCGTCCGCGACGCCCAGGACTCGGGCACCGTGGTCCGCCGCGTCGACCAGGCCCGCATCGACAAACTCATCACCGAACACAACCCCTTCACCAATGCCGGGGTCTGACGCCGCCGGGTTCAATACAAAAGCCTTTACCGTACGAGCTGAGCCGAGTCCCCGCCGTGCCAGCCGAGCTGAGTGGGTGGTACGGCTCCGACCGCGGCCGCCGGGCTGTTCCCGGCCCAAGACCTGAGAGCCAGAACAATGACCGACGACGTACGCCTCAGGGAGGTCGAGGACAGCGACCTCGACGTGCTCTTCGACCACCAGACGGATCCGGAGGCGGCCGCGATGGCCGCCTTCCCCTCGCGCGACCGGGATCAGTTCGACGCGCATTGGGCGAAAATCCGGCTCGACGACGCGAACATCCTGCGGACGATCCTGGCCGACGGCGAAATCGCGGGCGTCCTCAGCAGCTGGCCGGACGACGGGCAGCGGCTGATCGGCTACTGGATCGGGCGCGAATATTGGGGCCGCGGCGTGGCGACCCGGGCGCTGTCGCAATTCGCGACCGAACTGCCGGAGCGGCCGCTGTACGCCCATGTCGCCGCCCATAACGCCGGTTCGATCCGCGTCCTGGAGAAATGCGGCTTCCGGCGCGACCGAACGCTGGAGGCCGCGGCGCCCGTGCCTTTGGACGGCGTCGAGGAGTTCATCTTCGTTCTGGCCGAATGAGCGGTACTCGCGCGATCAGGTGGAACACGTGCCAGTGCTTGCCCGTCGGCCCGACGGCGCCCCGCCGAACCGGAGCCCACGCCACGATCGGCAAGCCGGCCCTCCTGCCCCCATTCAGGATTGCCGCAAGATGCGCAACCCCGCGGTGAAGGCACCCAAGCCGTCGCCCAGGCCCGCGAAGAAGGCGGCGTCGCACGCCTCGACCGCCACCACCGCCCGGTTGGCGAGGTCGCGGCCGCCCTCGGTGACGGCCACCGCCCGGGCCCGCCCGTCGGTGGGATGCGCGGGCCGATGCACCAGACCCCGGCCCTCCAGCGTGCGCAGCACCTGCGAGGTCATCATCGGGTCGGTGGCGGCCATCCCGGCGAGGGTCTTCTGCGTGACCGGGCCGGACGCCTGCAGGTACGTGAGCCCCGCCAGCAGCACGAACTGCACATGCGTGAGGTCGAACGGCTTCAGGGCGGCCCGCTGTGCGACCTGCCACCGGTTGGTGACCTGCCACAACAGGAAGCCGGGACTCTCCTCCGCGCTCTCGAACCCGGAGGCCAGACTCACGCCGTCACCGGCTGCGCCCACGCGGCCGGCCCGCTTTCGCCGGGCGCGACTTCGGGCGGCGCCCCGGCCGCCACTCCAGGCGCCGCTCCGGCCGCCACTCCAGGCGCCCGCATCGCGGCGTGAATGCGCGCGAAGTCGTCGTCGGTGAGCCGGACGAGGCCGCGCCGCAGCGTGGCACCCCAGCCGGCCCGGTCCGTGAGGTCGAGACGCAACGACTTGATCGGCGTCTCGACCGCGCCGGGCAGGTAGTCGGCCCGGCGCCGCCACGGGTGGAAGTCGCCCTCGTGCGCCTGCCAGATCTCGTCGTCGGCGATCCGGCCGAGCGCGGTGAACGCCTGCAAGGGCGCACCGTCGCGCAGGCTCGTCCGCGGCGAGTAGTAGACGAGCCAGTCACCGGCCGCGAGCCGCGCGAGCCCGTCCCGCTTGCCGTGCCCGATCTGGGCGATCCCCAGCCTCGCGCCCCGCAGGACGTGATCGCGGCACACCACACCGAGCCACGCCCTCATGCCGGCACCCCATCCCCGCGTACGGGCACCTCGGTGTTGATCTCCCCAGCGGCGGTCCTCTTCATGTATTTAGTATGCGCGCTTAGTATCGGCCGGTCAACCCCGGTCACGCGTAACGCTTGAGCGCGGTCTCCCAGCCGGGCAGCGTCGACGCCGGACGGGCGTCCGGCCCCACGTAGTCGGCGGACGGGCGGATGAGCTTGCCGAGCCGCTTCTGCTCGAGGATGTGCGCGCTCCAACCGGCCGTGCGGGCGCAGGTGAACATGCCCGCCAGCATCTCCGGCGGGACCCGGGCGAAGTCGAGGACCACCGCGGCCCAGTACTCGACGTTGGTCTCCAGCACCCGGTCCGGCTTGCGCTCGCGCAGCTCGGCCAGCGCCGCCCGTTCCAGCTCGAGCGCCGCCTCGTACCGCGGAGCGCCCAGCTCGCGGGCCGCCTCGCGCAGGATCGTCGCCCGCGGGTCCTCGGCGCGATAGATCGCGTGCCCGAAACCCATCAGACGCTTTCCGGAATCCAAAATCCCCTTGACGTACGCCCGGGGCTCGGCCCCGCGTTCGACGTCGTCGATCATCCCGAGCGCGCGAGCCGGCGCGCCCCCGTGCAGCGGCCCGGAGAGCGCGGCCACCGCGGCGGACAGGCAGGTCGGCACGTCGGCACCGGTGCTGGCGACGACGCGGGCGGTGAAGGTGGACGCGTTCATGCCGTGCTCGGCCGCGCACACCCAATAGCGGTCGATGGCGGCCACATGCCGCGGGTCCGGCTCGCCCTGCCAGCGGATCATGAAGCGCTCGGTGGCGTTGCGGCCGGCGTCGACCAGCCGCTGTGGGACGGCCGGCATCCGCGGGCCGCGCGCCGACTGGGCCACGAAGGACAACATCATCACCGAGACGCGGGCCAGGTCCTCGCGGGCCTGCGCGGCGTCGATGTCGATCAGCGGGCGCAGCCCCCAGTGCGGCGCCAGCATCGACACGGCCGCCTGCACGTCGACGCGGACATCGCCGGAGTGCACCGGGATCGGGTACGGCTCGGCGGCCGGCAGGCCCTGCGCGAAGTCCCCGTCGGCGAGCAGCCCCCACACGTCGGCGAAGCTCACCCGCCCGGCCAGCTCGCGAAGGTCGACGCCGCGGTAGCGCAGCGACCCGCCGGCCCGGTCGGGTTCGGCGATCTCGGTGTCGAACGCGACGACACCGGCCAATCCAGGGTTGACAGTCAACATGCAATCAACATGTATCCCGTCAATGTTGACGTCAATATTGATCCAGTCAATATGAGACGATGTCCACATGACCCCGGAACCCCACCTGCTGACCACCGACCAGGTCGCCGCCCGCCTGGGCGTCAAACCCACGACGGTGTATGCCTACGTCAGCCGCGGCCTGCTCCCCGCCGTCCGCAACGCCCGGGGCAAGGGCAGCCTCTTCGCCAAGGCGGACATCGACGCCTTCGTCGCCGGTCGCCGGCGGACGACGACACCCGGCATCCAGACCGGCATCACGCTGATCAAGGACGGCGGCCTCTACTACCGGGGCGTGGACGCGATCGGCCTGGCCCGCCGCTCCACCTTCGAGGCGGTGGCGACCCTACTCTGGACCGGCACCCTCGAGCACGTCGATCTCGTCGACAAGCCCGTCCTGACGGCTCTGGTCGAGGCGATCATCGCGCCGCTGCCGGCCGACGTCCGCACCACCGACCGGCTGCGCGTGATCGTCGCGGCGGCCGCGGCGGACGACCCGCTGCGCTTCGACACCAGCGCGCCCGCCGTGATCGCCACCGGCCGCACGATGCTGGCGACCATGGTCGGCGCCCTGCCCCGCCGGGCCCGCTCACGCCACCAGTCGGCCGCGGCCGCGAGCGGGGCGGCTCCGTCCCGTCCCGACTCACCAGCGGCGGCCGGCGACGCGGTGAGCCCCCTGGCCGTGGCGCTGTGGACCCGGCTGACCGCCCGGCGGCCGACCGCCGACGACTGCCGCCTGCTCAACGCCGCCCTCATCCTGCTGGCCGATCACGACATCGCCGCCTCCACGCTGGCCGCCCGCATCGCCGCCTCGACCCGCGCCCACCCCTACGCCGTGGTCAGCGCCGGCCTGGCCGCGCTGGACGGCCCGTTCCACGGCGCGGCCAGCGTCCTCGCCTACTCGATGCTGCACGAGGCCATGACCAGCGGCGACCCGGTCGGCACGATCGCCGCCCGGCTCCGCAACGACGGGCACGTCCCCGGTTTCGGCCACGCCCTCTACCCCGACGCCGACCCGCGCGCCGCCGCCCTGCTGCCGATGCTCGGCGACGGCCCCGCCCTGGAAACGGCGCTGCGGGTGTCCGAGGCGGTCGAGGACCGCTCCGGTACCCGCCCCAACATCGACCTCGCGCTCGCCGCCCTGGCCCTGCACTACGACATGCCCGCGGACGC
The DNA here is from genome assembly GCF_000721705.1 of Actinoplanes subtropicus. Taxonomy (GTDB): domain Bacteria; phylum Actinomycetota; class Actinomycetes; order Mycobacteriales; family Micromonosporaceae; genus Actinoplanes; species Actinoplanes subtropicus. The sequence goes on along the minus strand of NZ_JOJL01000004.1, from coordinate 474,517 downwards.
CGGCGAGGCCATCTTCGCGGTCGCCCGCACCGCCGGCTGGCTGGCCCACGCCCTGGAGGAGTACGCGAACCGTCCCAGCCGCTTCCGCCCCGTCGGCGTCTACTCGGGCCGCACACCCTGACCCGGCCCCATCCGCGCGGCCGCAGACCCCACCCCGCGCCCGCACCCCAGCAAGCGCGCCGCAGGCCAGCGGCGCACGCGGCGGCTCAGCACCCGCGCGCCGCACGCCATCGGGCGCACGCCGCAGCCCAGCACGCGCGCCGCAGGCCAGCGTCGCACGCCGCAGCCCAGCACACGCGCGCCGCAGGCCAGCGGCGCACGTGGCAGCTCAGCACACGCGCGCCGCAGGCCAGCACGCGCGCCGCAGGCCAGCGTCGCACGCGGCAGCCCAGCACACGTGCCGCCGCCCAGCAGGCGCGCGCCGCAGCCCGCCGGCCGCACGCACTAACCGAGGGGCCGATCCCCTGTGCCCACCACCCGGAACGGCACCGTCCGTTCGAGGACCCGGGGCTCCTCGGTCTCCCGCCCGCACAGCAGCACGACCGGCTGGCGCGGCAGCCCCGACGCCTGGTCCGGCATCCAGCCGATCACCAGCCAGGTCTGGTTCCCCGGCTCGGTGATGTAGATCGGATAGTTCTGCGGGATCACGAGCCCGACGCTACGCGTCCCGGCGCCGCGGGCGCGGCCCTTTGCCGTTTCGGCAACAATGCTAGGCGGAAAGTTCAAATAGCCGCATGCTGGGCGCATGAGTGACGAGCACGCATGGGACGCCCGCTACCAGGAGAGCCACCGCATCTGGAGCGGTAACCCGAACGTGGCCCTGGTGGCCGAGGTTGCCGGCCTGAAACCGGGCCGCGCGCTGGATCTGGGCTGCGGCGAGGGCGCCGACGCGGTGTGGCTGGCCCGCCAGGGCTGGCAGGTGACCGCCGCCGACATCTCCGGGGTCGCCCTCGAACGCGCCGCGGAGCATGCGGCCGAGGCGGGCGTGACGGTCGACTGGCAGCGCCACGACCTCGAGCAGACCTTCCCGGCCGGCGAGTTCGACCTGGTGTCCGCCCAGTTCCTGCACTTCTGGGAGGAGTTCGACCGGGAGAAGATCCTGCGCCGGGCGGCCGGCGCGGTGGCACCGGGCGGCATCCTGCTGATCGAGGGCCACATGGATCACGGCCCGTTCCGGCACCAGGGCCATGACCACGGACCGGAACAGATGCGTTTCCCCACCCCGGACGAGGTGATCAAAGGGCTGGCTCTGAGCGACGACTGGGAGACCCTGAAGGCCGAGGTTCACCCGCGCGAGCAGAAGGGCCCCGACGGGGCCGACCACACCCGTACCGACAGCACGGTGAAACTGCGCCGCAAGGCGTAAAGCGATCTCAGCCGGCCCGGCGGCGCGCCCGCCGGGCGGCAAGCTCGTCGCCCTCGGCCGGCGCATCCGGGGAGGGCGGCGACCCGACCGGCTGCGGCCCCGCCGCGGGCTCGGCCGGCAGGTGCGACAGCGACCCCTGGATCTCCTTGAACGCCCCGCCGATCGCGATGCCGAACACGCCCTGGCCGCCCTGGAGAAGATCGACGACCTCCTCCGGCGAGCGGCACTCGTAGACCGTGGTGCCGTCCGAGATCAGGGTGATGCCGGCCAGGTCCTCCACGCCGCGCGAGCGCAGCGTCTCGATCGCCCGGCGGATGTTCTGCAGCGAGACGCCCGCGTCGAGCAGCCTCTTCACGACCTTGAGAACGACCAGGTCGCGGAACGAGTACAGCCGTTGGGTGCCCGAGCCGGACGCGTCCCGGATGCTCGGGACGACCAGCGTCGTGCGTGCCCAGTAGTCGAGCTGGCGGTAGCTGATGCCGACCGCCTGGCAGGCCGTCACCCCGCGGTAACCGACCGAGCCGTCCTCGCCGACGAGTGGGCCCTCTACCGGCTGTTCGTGCACGCGACTACCTCCCCGCTGCGCGGTGCCGCTTCACCTGGACCTCACGAGCGTATATCTCAGCGAGGCTTTGAACAGTGAGGTAACGGGGCGACACGCCGCGTATGGAGGAAGAGGATCTAGCCCGCGAAATCTTCGGGACGGACCTGGTCGAGGAACTCGCGGAACTTCTCGACCTCGTCCTCCTGCTCGTCCGGGATGACGATGCCGGCCTCGGTCAGCACCTGGTCGGCGCAGCGGATCGGCGCGCCGACCCGCAGGGCCAGGGCGATCGAGTCGCTGGGCCGGGCCGAGACGCGCAGGTCCTCACCGATCAGCAGGTCGGCGTAGAAGACGTTGTCCTTGAGCTCGGTGATCTCCACGGCCCGCAGCGGCGCCTGCAGGGCCGCCAGGACGTCCCGCAGCAGGTCGTGGGTGAGCGGACGGGCGGGTTTCACACCCTGCTGCTCGTACGCGATCGCCGTCGCCTCCACGGCGCCGATCCAGATCGGCAGGTACCGATCACCGTCGACCTCCCGCAGCAGGACGATCGGCTGGTTGCTCGGCAGCTCCACCCGAACCCCGACCACGCTCAGCTCGCGCACCGCACGCCTCCGTGTCGTTGTCCATGCCGCTTCGCACGGCCCCCCTTAACCTGCACGGTACACGCCTCCCGTCCGGATCCCACGAGCGCCGATCCGCCTCAGCGGCCGAGCTCTCCGCGCAATCCGGCCCGGACCAGCGCGGCGTGCAATTTCTGCGAAAGCGCCTGCAGTTCCCGTGCCGTCTCGTTGGCGCGCGCCCGCGCCGCGGGGTCGCTCTGCCGCACCAGCGGCGCCAGCAGCTGGGTGAACAGGCCGACTTCCCGGTCGGCGGCGGCCCGGAACGCCCGCAGGTGCCGAACCTCGAGACCGTACCGGCCCAGCCCGGCCACCGCCTCGACGATGATCACGGCGTCCCCGTCGTACCAGCCCGGGGGTTTCGCGGTGATCAATCCGATCTGCTCGAGCTCGTCGAGCAGATCGCCCGAGACCCCCGTGCGTTCCATCACATCTTCCCGCGGGATGCGGGTGTCGGCCGGGTCCGCCGCCTTGTCGGTGTCGTCGCCGACCGCGACCAGCGAGGGCCGCACCGGCGTGACCGGCGCGGTGTCCAGACGGTCCAGCTGCTCGCGGATCACCCGCAGCGGCAGGTACTGATCGCGCTGCGCGGTCAGCACGAACCGCAGGCGGGCGACGTCGTTCCACGAGTACTTGCGGTACCCGGAGGCGGTGCGCTGGGGATCCACCAGCCCCTCCGCCTCCAGGAACCGCAGCTTGGAGATCGTCGTGTCGGGGAACTCGGTGCGCAGGTGGGCCAGCACCTCCCCGATGCTCATCAGCGCAGCCTCCCGGGCGGCCGCGGGGCGATGCCCCGGGTCGCGTGCGGCCGCCCCCGACTGGTTCACGCTCAGGCCTCGCCCTCCGGCCGGGGGCCGGCGATGAACACCAGGCGGAACTTGCCGATCTGCACCTCGTCCCCGTTGCTCAGGGTCGCCGCCTCGACCCGCTCGCGGTTCACGTACGTGCCGTTGAGCGAGCCGACGTCGCGCACGGTGAAGGTGCCACCGTCGCGGTGGAACTCGGCGTGCCGGCGGGACACCGTCACGTCGTCGAGGAAGATGTCGCTGTCGGGGTGCCGCCCACTGGTGGTGACGTCGTGGTCGAGCAGGAAGCGGGCCCCCGCGTTCGGACCGCGTCGCACGACCAGCAGTGCCATCCCGGGCGGGAGCGAGCCGGACATGCGGCTCGGCACCACGTCGGTGTCGGGACCCTCCAGCACCTCATCGAGCGCACCGAGGTTCAGCGTGGACGTGACGTCGAGCGGGGGGAACTCGTCGTCTGGGCGCGTCATCGGACCACCTCACGGATCAGTTGGTCGTCGCCAGGCGGCCCGGACGCACGACTATCGGTTTTCGAATTTCGGGTGCCACAAATGGTGTTTCCGCGTTGCCCCGCAACCCTAGTCAGGGCCAATATCGCGGGGCAACCGGACGCGCGGATTTGGGCCCAGCCTTTAGACCGGTCAAGGGTGGCGGCGGGGCGGTCGGACGGGGAAATCAGCTCTCGGTCAATGCCTGATATCCCGACGCGTCGAGAAGGTCGCCGATGGCGGCCGGATCGTCCGGCGCGATCTCCACGAGCCAGCCGGCCGCGTACGGCTCGGCATTGATCAGCTCGGGCTCGTCGTCCAGCGACGCGTTCTTGGCGACCACGGTGCCGGAGATCGGCGCGTAGATCTCCGAGACGCTCTTGGTCGACTCGATCTCGCCGAGCGAGTCGCCCGCCGAGACCGAAGTGCCCTCCTCGGGCAGTTGGACGAAGACGATGTCGCCGAGCGCATCCTGCGCGTAGTGGGTGATCCCCACGCGCACGGGCCCGCTGCCGTCACCGGACACCCACTCGTGTTCCGCCGTGTACCGCAGGTCCTCAGGAATCACGCAATCTCTCCCGTTCGCACCGGTTCTGCTCACGAAGCTTGGTTCTGCTCACGAAGCCGGCTTGGCGTACTGCAATGCCGTCGCCTGGTGCACCGCGGTCACCTCGACCTCGGCGCGTTGTTCCATCGTCACGCTACCGCCGCCGCTGTTCACCGACGCGACCACCCCACCGGGGATCTGCAGAGCCGTCTGCATGGTCTGCGGCGAGCCGATCACGATGAGCAGGTAGGGGCCGCTGAGCTTGGCCCCGTCGCAGACGATGCCACCACCCTCCGCGTCCACGAAGTAGCTGGACGCGACGATCCGGACGGTCTGCCCGTTGGCGCCGGCGATCTGCATCACCTCGCCGCCGGCCCCGCGCAGCTCCTGCACGGCGTTGAGGACCGCCGACGCCTTGATCTTCTCCATCGTGATCACCAGGCCCGGCCCGCGGCCCGGCAGGGTGCCGGCCAGCAGGCCCAGCTCGTCGGCGCGCTTCTCGGCCTCGGCCAGCGCCGCCTGCCGCCCGGCCACGCCCGAGGTGAGCTGCCGCTGGCTGGTCTCCAGGGCGCTGATCTCGCTCTGCAGGCGGCTGTCGCGCGCCTCCAGGTCGCTGAGGATCCGCACCAGGTCCTCCTGCCGGGCGGTGGCCAGGCCCTGGTCGCCGTCGTTGCTGCGCAGCTGCACGACCAGCGTGAAGCCGAAGAGCGCCAGCAGCACCCAGATCAGCGCGCCGGCCGAGGAGAGCCGTCGCCACGGCGCCGGCTTGGTGGGTGGTTCCTCCGCCTTTGCCGGTACGTCGTCGGCACCGGTCTCCGGAGTCACCCGATCGGGCACGGCGGGCCGGTCGAGGGGCAGGGTGGGGCCGTCCGGATCCTCGTCGGCCTCCGGGGTGGCCGGCGCGGGGGTCAACGCCGCACCGGGCGCGGGCCGCACATACTGCACCGCTTCCGGCGTGACTGCTTCCGGCGTACCGGAAACCGGGTCTTGTTCTTGATCTGGTCCCGGTGGACGGCGGCCGGCGGTGGGGAGGTCGGGTTCGGTCATGATCAGGCCCGGAAGAGGTGGCGGCGGATGGCGGCGACGTTGCCGAAGATCCGCACGCCGAGGACGACCACCACGCCGGTGGACAGCTGCCCGCCCACGCCCAGCTGGTCGCCGAGGTAGACGATCAGGGCCGCGACCAGCACGTTGGAAATGAACGAGACGACGAACTGCTTGTCGTCGAAGATGCCGTCGAGCTTGGCGCGGACCCCGCCGAACACCGCGTCGAGCGCCGCGATCACGGCGATCGGCAGGTACGGCTGCAGGCCGGCCGGCACGGTCGGATGGAACACGATGCCCAGGACGACACCGGCCGCGAGGGCGAGTACGGCGATCATCGGCCGCCTTCCGAGGGTGAGCTGCTTACCGAGCCAGAACTGCTGTTGGATGCGGCGGCCGACGGCGACGGGATCGGCGACGCCACCCGGAGCTTCAGCTCGGTCGCCGCCGGCAGCGTCACGCCGCGCACGTCCGAGGCGCCGAACGACATCCCGTACTTGGTCGCCAGTTCCTTGAAGAACTTGCCCGCGTAGCCGTCGCGGAAGTTCTTGGCCATGTCGTCCGGCCCGATCGCGATCACCTCGTACGGCGTGGTGACCGGCTGGAAGTCGACCAGGATCGCCTCGCCGGCCTGCCGGATCGTCGAGGTCGCGGTCAGCCGCTGCCCGTTGATCGTGATCGCCTCGGCGCCGAGCGACCAGAGCGCGTTGGTGGCCAGCTGCAGGTCGGTGTCCTTGACCCGGGCCACCGTGTTGCGCTCGCCGGTGACCGGGTTGATCGGGGTCGGGCCGTCACCGAGCCGGATCCGGGCGCCGTTCCCCTTGACCGGGGCGAGGCCGGTCGCCGCCTCCATGTCCCGCAGCTGGGCGACCGCGGCCCCGCCGAGCTCCCGTTCGCGCAGCTTCGCCACGTCGTCGCCGAGCTTGTCGGCCTGCGCCTGCAGCTGGGTGGTCTGGTCGCGGCGGCTCTGCACCTGCTGCAGCAGGGCGGCGCGGGCCTTCGTGCGGGCCGGCTCGTCGGCGATCGTCTGCTGGTACGCCACGACGAACAGGAAGCCGAGCGCGACCAGCGTGATCAGCGAGATCCCGCTGCCGATCCAGCGACGAGGGCCGGTCGGCTCCCCCTCGACGGCCTTGCGGGCGGCCGCGTCGGCGTAACCGGGGTCGAGGGGATTGCGGAACAACTCGGTGAGGAAGTCCGGGGCGAAGACCCGCTTGGGCTGCTCGTCCGTCATCCGGCTGCGGCTCTCAACAGCCGGCGGGTCTGGGTCAGGTACAGCACGGCCGCCGCCCAGTACAGCCCGAGCGCCCACCAGGCCAGCCCCCAGCCGATCGGGGCGAGCCAGGACGAGTCGATCGCCCGGGCCAGCAGGATCACAGGGAACGCGGCGAGCAGCACGAACGTGCCGGTCTTGCCGACGTAGTGCACCGGCGGCGGCCCGTAGCCGTGCCGGCGCAGCACCAGCAGGGCGATGCCGAGCACCACCTCGCGCAGCAGCAGGGCGCCGGTGAGCCACCACGGGACCACGCCGCGCACGGTGAACCCGATCAGCGTGGCCAGGATGTAGAGCCGGTCGGCGAACGGGTCGAGCAGCTCGCCGAGGCGGCTCACCGAGTTCATCCGGCGGGCCACGAAGCCGTCCACCCAGTCGGTGGTGCCGCCGATCGCCAGCACGACCACCGCGGCGACGTCCTTCTGCGGCCCGAGCAGCAGGTAGAGGAAGAGCGGCACGCCGAGCAGCCGGACGAAGCTGATCACATTGGGAATCGTCCAGATCCGGTTGGAGGCGACGACGGACGGCGCAGGCTGCTGCGACATCGCGACTTCCTCTCCCCCTCCGGCGGCCCGGTCCCCCCGGCCAGGCGTGACCGGTCACTCGCCGAGCCACTATAACCAGCCCCGGGGTTCGATCCGGTGACCAGTCGCCCGACGCACACCGTGTCCGCCGTCCTAGGATTGTCGGCGGCGGCCCCGGCGAGCGCGAACGTAGTCATCGACGACGTATCTGCCCAGCTCATCGGCGTCCGGGCGGAAGACCCGGCCGCCGTTGCGCTCGGCGACCGCGCCGACGAACCGCTGGAGTCCCGGGTCCTCGCCGAGCATGAAGAAGTTGAGCGTGGCGCCGTACCGGGTCAGGTGGTCGACCTCCCGGACGGTGGCGTTGATCGTCTCCGAGGTGGGCGGCCACCAGAAGTACGCCTCGCCGTCCTCCAGGTGCGCGGTCGGTTCGCCGTCGGTCACGATCATCACGACCGGCTCGGCGCCCGGGTGCCGGCGCAGGTGCCGGCCGGCCAGGTTGAGGGCGTGCTGCAGGTTGGTGCCCTTCTCGGCGGTCGGGTCGATCGCGGCGAGCTGCCCCTGCGACAGCGCCGACGCGTACTTGCCGAAGCCGATGATCTGCAGCGAGTCCTGCGGGAACTGGGTGGCGACCAGGTGCGACAGGGCCAGCGCGGTCTGCTTCATCGGGCCCCAGCGGCCGTCCGCGTACATCGAGTAGGACAGGTCGACGCAGAGCGCCACCGCCGCCGAGGCGCGCCGTTCGGTCTCGGCGACCTCGAAGTCCTCGGGCTCCAGGCGTACCGGAAGAGTCTTGGTGTTGCCGCCGGCCCGGCGCCGGACCGCGTTGCCGATCGTCCGCACCACGTCCAGCGGCTGCTCGTCGCCGAACTCCCAGCGCCGGGACGAGCCGATCAGGTCGCCGGCCGCGCCCGCGTCGCGCAGGTCGTGCTGGCCCTGGCGTTTGCTCTTCAGCTCGTCGAAGACCTGGGCCAGGGCGGTGCGGCCGAGCCGGCGCAGCGCCTTCGGCGAGAGGGTCAGGCCCTCCTCGTCCCGGGTCACCCAGCCCTGCCGGGACAGCTCCCGTTCGAGGTCGCGCAGCCGGCGCACGTCGTCGGCGGCGGACCGGCCGAGCTGCCGCTCCACCATCTCCACGTCGATGTCGTCGAGCGTCGCGCCCGGGTGCTCCTGGCCCAGCTGGTCGAGCAGCTCGTCCAGCTCGCCGATCTCGCCGAGCGCGGCGGTGGCGTCGCCGTAGCCGAGGTCCTCCGGCCCGCGCATCCGCTCGCCGCGCCCCCAGTTGAGCTGCGGGCGCAGGGCGCGCAGGTTGTCGGTCAGCTCGCCGAGCTGGCCGCGCAGCGGGCCGTCGCCGAGCGCCTGCTCCATCAGCCGGGACAGCTCCTCCTGCTGCTGCGGGGTGAGCGAGCGCATCAGCCGCTCGGCCGCCGCCGCCCGCCGCGCCAGGGAGTCGATCAGCTCCTCGATGTTCTGCGGGTTCTCCGGGAAGAACTCGCCGTGTTTCGCCATGAACCGCTGGAAGGCGTCGTCGGTGTCCTCGCCGCGCGCGTGCCTCTGCAGCAGCTGGTTGAGGTCGGCCACCATCTCCGACACGCCGGACATGTCGCCGTTTTCCAGGGCCTGCTTCATCCCCGCGAACCGCTGCTCGACCACCTCACGCCGCAGCCCGTCGAGGATCTGCTGGTAGAGGGCCCGCGCCTCGTCCGACGCCCAGTCGTAGTTCGACAGCTCCTCCACGGCCCGCGAGGTCGATCTGGGCAGATTGTCCAGCACGGCCTCCGCGAACCGGGCATCCGGGTCGTCGCGCCCGCGCAGCTCGTCCCGCTCGGTCGCCACCGCCTGATCGAGCAGCTGCTGCGCCCGGGTGACCGCGCCGTCCAGGTTTCCCCGGCGCAGAGCGTCCCGCCGCAGCCGGCGCGCCCGGGCCCGCATCTCGTCGAGCCCGCGCCCCTCCCGCGGCCCGCGTCGCAGCAGGTCACGCAGCACGTCCCGCAGCGAGTCGCCGGCGAGGACCCGCTCGCCCACCTCGTCGACCGCCGCGCGCACGTCATAGGGCGGCGCGAGCGGATCGGGCCCGTCCCGCCAGGCCCCGTACCGGAACCGATTGCCCGCCATGCCCCTCAGCTCCCGTACAGCGTGCGGCCGTCGTCGGTCAGCTCCTTGGCCAGCCGGCGGGTCAGGTGCAGCCCTTCGAGCACGAACTCGACCGCCGACGCCGCCTGCCCCGGCGACGGCGCGTCGCCCAGCCCGAGCCGGTCGAGCACCTTGGCCAGCCCCGGCACCGTGCCGATCTGCCCGAGCAGCTCCTCGGCCGAGACCAGCTCGCCGGTCTCGATGATCGCGCCCTCGGCCACCAGGTCGGTGAAGCCGGACAGGTCGAGCCCGCCCAGCCGGTCGCGGAACGTCTCGGCCGTGGCGACCCGCAGCAGGTGGGCGAGGACCTCGGTCTCCCGCCCCTCCTCGCCGCTCTCGAACTCGACCTTGCCGCGGAGCGTGGAGGTCACCGACACGGTGTCGCCGACCCGGGCCACCGCCTCCCGCTCGCCGCGCAGCCCCGCCCGGCGCAGCGCGGACGCCGCGATGGTCTCGGCCGCGGCGATCGCGAACCGCGCCGAGATGCCCGACCGCGCATCCACCGCCGGCGACTCGCGGACCGCCCGCGTGTACCGCGCGATCACGTCGATCAGATGGTCGGGCACCGCCGCGACCAGCACCGCCTCCTGCCGGACCAGCGCCGTCTCCAGCTCCAGGTCGACCGGGTAGTGGGTGCGGATCTCGGCGCCGAACCGGTCCTTGAGCGGCGTGATGATCCGCCCCCGGTTCGTGTAATCCTCCGGGTTGGCCGACGCGACCAGCAACAGGTCGAGCGGGAGCCGCAGCTGGTAGCCGCGCACCTGGATGTCGCGCTCCTCCAGCACGTTGAGCAGCGACACCTGGATCCGCTCGGCCAGGTCGGGCAGCTCGTTCACCGCGAAGATGCCCCTGTTCGTCCGCGGCACCAGTCCGAAGTGGATCGTCTCGGGGTCGCCCAGCGCCCGCCCCTCGGCCACCTTGATCGGGTCGACGTCACCGATCAGGTCGCCGACGCTCGTGTCCGGGGTGGCCAGCTTCTCCCCATACCGCTCCGACCGGTGCAACCAGGAGATCGGCAAGAGATCGCCCGCCTCCGCCACCAGCCGTCGCGACGCCGGGGTCAGCGGCAGATAGGGATGCTCATGCAGCTCGGAGCCGGTGATGAACGGAGTCCACTCGTCGAGCAGCCCGATCAGCCCCCGGATCAGCCGCGTCTTGCCCTGCCCACGCTCCCCCAGCAGCACCATGTCGTGCCCCGCGAGCAGCGCCCGCTCCACCTCGGGCAACACGGTGTCGTCATACCCCACGATGCCCGGGAACCGCGGCGCGCCCCGGCGCAGCCGATCGAACAGGTTGTCGCGCAACTCCTCTTTGACCGTGCGGAACTCATGCCCGGCGGCCCGCAGCTCACCGAGCGTGCGCGGAAGACCGGCGGGCGGCGTGGGCGGGATCGCGATCGGTGCGTCTGTCACGGAAAAGAAGTTACTCCCCCGGTCCGACAAGAAAGTGTGATCAGGACGGCGCGGATTTCGGGAATAGGAAAGGCCAAAACCAGCGCTTTTCCTACGCACCCGGAGGGTAATTCCGCCTCGGCCGTACGAGGCGAGCCCGGCACCGCCTCTTTGCGGCCGTTCCCGCCGTTCCGCGCGACCCAGGCGTCCGGTCGCGCGCGTGCCGCGACTCTCGCGTGTGGCGGTGGTCCGGGTCCGGGGTGCAGGCTTGCCGCATGACGGAGATTCTGCGTTGGGCGGCCTTCAGCGACGACCCCAAAGGCGGCAACCCCGCCGGGGTGGTGCTCGACGCCGCCGGCCTGGACGACGCGGGTATGCAGGCCATCGCCGCCGAGGTCGGCTACTCGGAGACCGCGTTCGTCAGGTCCCGGGAGGGCGACCACTACCGGGTCCGCTACTTCAGCCCCTTGGCCGAGGTCCCCTTCTGCGGACACGCCACGATCGCCACCGCGGTGGCCCTCGGCCCCGGCGACCACGTCTTCGCCACCAACGCCGGCGACGTCCCGGTCACCGTCGACGAGACCGGAACCGCCACCCTGACCAGCGTCGACCCGTCGGTGGACGACCTGCCCGACGCCGACCTGACCGCCCTGCTCACCGCCCTGCGCTGGACCCCCTTCGACCTGGACGAGTCACTGCCACCAAAGGTCGCCTACGCCGGCGCGTACCACCCGATTCTCGCCGTGGGAAGCCGCCGCCGGCTGGCCGACCTCGACTACGACGTGCCCGCCCTGAAGGCCCTGATGGAGGCGCGCGGCTGGACGACGGTGCAACTGGTCTTCCGGGCCTCCGACGACACGTTCGACGTCCGCGACCCGTTCCCGGTCGGCGGCGTCCACGAGGACCCGGCCACCGGTGCGGCCGCCGCGGCGTTCGGCGGCTACCTGCGCGAACTGTGGATCGTCCCCGACGACGCGACCCTGTATCTGCGCCAGGGCGACGATCTGGGCCGCCCCAGCCGCCTCACCGTCCGGCTCACCCCGGGCGAGGCAGGCGTCCGGGTCAGCGGCCGGGCCGTCCCGATCGAGGCCTGACCGGCGGCTCCCCCGCGTCGCCCGACCGGCGGCTCCCTAGGATGGGGGCCGAGATGAGCGGGACGATGATTGGCCGCGGGCTGGCGGCGGGCCACGGGGAACGGGTTCTGTTCTCGGGGCTCGACCTGGTGGTGGCGCCGGGCGACGTGATCGGGCTGGTGGGGGCCAACGGGGCGGGGAAGACCACGCTCCTGCGTACCCTCGCGGGTCTGGTGCCCCTGGAGAGCGGAACCGTCACGCTCAGCCCGCCCACCGCAAGCGTCGGCTATCTGCCGCAGGAGCGGGAGCGGCGCGCGGGCGAGACGGTGCGTGACTTCCTCGCCCGGCGCACGGGGGTCGGGCCCGCGCAGGCGGCGATGGAGGCGGCCGCGAGCGACCTGGCCGAGGGGAAGCCGGGCGCGGACGACGCGTATGCCGCCGCACTGGAACGGTGGCTGGATCTGGGCGGGGCCGATCTGGACGAGCGCGCCGAGCAGGTCGCCGCCGAGCTCGGGCTGACCGTGGCGCTCGACCACGCGATGACCGGGCTCTCCGGTGGGCAGGCCGCCCGGGCCGGCATGGCGTCGCTGCTGCTCAGCCGGTACGACATTGTTCTGCTGGACGAGCCGACCAACGACCTCGACCTGGACGGGCTGCGGCGCCTCGAGGAGTTCGTCCTCCGGCTGCGGGCGGGGACGGTGCTGGTCAGTCACGACCGGGAGTTCCTCACCCGTACGGTCGGCAAGGTCTTGGAACTTGATCTGGCGCAGCAGCAAGTGAACCTGTACGGCGGCGGGTACGCCGCGTATCTCGAGGAGCGCGAGCGCGGCCGCCGGCACGCCCGGGAGCAGTTCGAGGAGTACGCCGACAAGAAGTCCGAGCTGCTCGAGCGGGCCCGCACGCAGCGCGCCTGGATGGAGAAGGGCGTGCGCAACGCGCGCCGGAAGCAGCCGGACAACGACAAGGTCGGGAAGGCGTTCCGGACCGAGTCGACCGAGAAGCAGGCGGCCAAGGCGCGGCAGACCGAGCGGCTGATCGAGCGCCTGGAGGTGGTCGAGGAGCCGCGCAAGGAATGGGAGCTGCGGATGGAGATCGCCGCGGCGCCCCGGGCCGGTGCGGTGGTGGCGACGCTGCGGGAGGCGGTGGTGCGGCGCGGGGACTTCACGCTCGGGCCGGTCACGCTGCAGATCGACTGGGCGGACCGGGTGGCGATCACCGGGGCGAACGGCTCCGGGAAATCCACGCTCCTGGCCGCTATTTTGGGACAAATCCCGTTGAATGGCGGCAGCGTCGCCCTCGGGCCCGGCGTCGTGGTCGGCGAGATCGATCAGGCGCGCGAGTTGTTCCTCGGCGAGCAACCCCTGATGACGGCCTTCGGCAGCGCCGTGCCCGAAATGCCCGACGCGGAGGTGCGCACACTGCTCGCCAAATTCGGCCTGAAGGCGGCTCACGTCCTGCGCCCCGCCGCGACCCTCTCCCCGGGCGAGCGCACCCGGGCCGCCCTCGCCCTGCTCCAGGCCCGGGGCGTGAACCTGCTGGTGCTGGACGAGCCGACCAACCACCTCGACCTGCCGGCGATCGAGCAGCTGGAGTCGGCCCTGGACAGCTACCCCGGCACGCTCCTGCTGGTCACGCACGACCGAAAGATGCTCGGCGCCGTGCACACCACCCGCCACCTCGAAGTGGCCCACGGCCGGGTGACCGGCTGACCTGGCGGGCCGCCATGCACGCCCCCGGCGTCGTGCGTCGTGGCGGCGGCCCGCGTCAGCCCATCCCGGCGTCACTCCGCGTCGGAAGCCGCGAACCAAATCTGATTCCACACCTGCGCCGTAGCGAGGGCGCGCGGCGCCGCGACGGCGAGGGCGGCCGCCGCGGTGACCCGCAGGGAGCGATCCGGGGCGAGGCTACCCAGCCTGATCGTCGATAACGGTCTTGATGATGTCGTCCAGACGGTACTGCGGCCGGTAGCCGATCAGCCGTCCCGCGAGCGTCAGGTCCGGCATCCGGCGCCGCATGTCCTCGAAGCCCGGTCCGTAGGCCTCCCGGTAGGGCACGAGCCGGATGCCTGCGGCGGAGCCGGTCAGCTCGCGGATCCGCTCGGCGAGCCCGAGGATCGAAGTCTCCTGCTGGCCACCGAGGTTGACCGCCGTGCCGTAGGCCTCCGGGGTGTCCAGCAGCGCCGTCATCGCCGGGACCACGTCGTGCACCGAACCGAAGCAGCGGCGCTGGGTGCCGTCGCCGTGCACGGTGATCGGGTCTCCGGCCAGCGCCTGCGCGACGAACCGGGGGACGACCATGCCGTACCGGCCGGTCTGCCGCGGACCGACCACGTTGAAGAGACGCAGGACGACGCAGGGGACGCCGGTCGCCCGGCTGTGCTCGGCCGCGATGAGCTCGTCCAGGCCCTTGGCCGCGGCGTAGGACCACCGGCTCTTCAGCGGGGAGCCGAGGATCCGGTCCGCGTTCTCGTCGAGGCGGCCCACGTCGTTCTTGCCGTAGACCTCACTGGTCGAGGCGATCGCGTACCGGGCGCCGTGCCGGACCGCCGCCTGAACCACGTTCTCGGTCCCGTGCAGGTTGATCCGCAACGACCGCAACGGGTGGTCGACGATGTTGTGCACCCCGACCGCGGCGGCGAGGTGGAACACCCGGTCGACGCCGCGGGTGCACTCGTCGACCGCCTCGGGGTCGAGGATCGAGCCGGGCACGAACCGGACCGCCCCGGACGGCAGGAGATGCCGGATGTTCGCCAGGGCACCGGTCGAGAGGTCGTCGAGGATCACCAGCTCGTGGCCGAGTCCGGCCAGATGGTCGCAGAGGTGCGAACCGATGAAGCCCGCGCCTCCGGTTACCAGGATCTTCATCGGGGTGAACGCCTTTCGGGGGTGCATTCCGGAGGTCGGTCGCTACAGCGGTTCGACGTTCGCGCGGCGTGGGAGCACCCCGCGGGTGTCGAGCACCAGCCGCGCCTTCTGAGCGATCATTTCCAGGTCGAAGGCGCCGTGTGCCTGGAGGAGCACGACGAGATCCGCGTCCGCCACCGCGGTGTCGAGGCAGCGCTCCGCGGTGAGCAGCCGACGGTCGACCGGCCACTCCGGGACGAACGGGTCGCCGAACCGGATGTCGGCGCCCAGACGCAGCAACGAGCGGGCCACCGGGAGCGCCGGTGTCTCCCGGGTGTCGGCCACATCGGCCTTGTAGGTGACGCCGAGGAGCAGGATCCGAGCGCCGTTGACCGGCTTGCCGACCCGGTTGAGGGCCCGCTGGATCCGTCCGACCACCCAGTGCGGCATGGCCCCGTTGATCTCCTGGGCCAGTTCGGCGAGGCGGAACGGGTAGCCCAGCCCCCGGACGGCGTGCGCCAGATAGGCCGGGTCGACCGGGATGCAGTGGCCGCCGACGCCCGGCCCGGGCAGGAATTGCTGAAATCCGAACGGCTTGGTCGACGCGGCCGAAATCGAATCCCAGATGTCGACGCCCAGATCGGCGCAGAACGTGGCCATTTCGTTGACCAGGGCGATGTTGACGGCGCGATAGGTGTTCTCGATCAACTTGGCCATTTCGGCCTCGCGCAGGCCGCGCGCCGGTTTGATCTGCGGCACGAATTCCTGGTAGAGGGCGACCGCGCGGTCGCGGCAGGCCGGGGTGAGGCCGCCGACCACCTTCGGCGTGTTGTGCAGGCCGAATTCGGTGTTTCCGGGGTCGACGCGCTCCGGCGAATAGGCCAGGTGGAAGTCCAGGCCGGCGATCAGACCGGAGCTTTCCAGAACCGGGCGGATCACGGTGTCGGTGGTGCCCGGCCACGTCGTCGACTCCAGCACCACCAAGGTGCCCGGCCGCAGATGTGCGGCAATGTGGCCGGCGGCATCCAGAACGGCGGTGAGATCCGGCCGGAACTGCTTGTCGAGGGGGGTGGGGACACAGACCACAATGGCTCCGGCGGCGGCCAGTTCGGCGGGATCGGAAACCGCCCGGAACCCTTGGGCGAGCATCTTCGCCAGATCGTCGTCGGGCACGTCGCCGACATAGGAGACCCCTCGGTTGACCGACATCACACGGGCGTGGTCCGAATCCACTCCGATGACCGCGAGGCCCCGATTCACCGCCTCCCTGGCCAGTGGTATGCCGACATATCCCAAACCGATTACCGCGAGGTCATACGACAACATGCCCCCCATGCAGGCCGGATCGGCCGGCGGCTCAGGAGATCGACGGTCCCGCATCTCCTGGGCCACCTATCGCGGAGGATCCTATCCTCCATCGATGTCTTGTGGGGGCCGCGACCGCGCGGACGAAGCGATGTTTGCACTGTTCCCGCAGCTCAAAGTCGGTGTCCAAAAAACCGGGCGGCGGGATGGTAGGTTGAGCCGCGGACGAGGCGTCGGTCGGATCGGAGCCAGGTGACAGGGATGCCGAGGGCCGGGTCAGGGCTCGAGATGTCGACCCCGAGGGTCGTGCGAGGCACTGCCTTCGACGGGGTCGGCAACGACGATCTGCTCGATCTCATGGGCACGGTCTTCGCGGTTCTCACCGTTCCGCCGCCGGCCATGGGAGTGCTCGACGCCGTCGCGGTGCCGATCGGGCAGGGCGAGGAAACACGCCTGCGACACGCAGTCGATCTGTGGAATTCGGAACCGCATCTCCGGTTCCTTCTGGTGTCCGGGGGAAATCCCGCCGAGCGTACGCATGTCGAGGTGACCCGGAGCTATCTCCGAGATCTCGGACTGCGCCGATACGACGGCGTGCACATCCAGCCGGAGCCCGCGCCGAATACCGCGCTGCAAGCCGCCTGGATCGCCGATCAGGTGCGTCGGCTGGCCATTCGGAGTGTGGCGCTGACGGTGTCCCCGTACCACCTTCCGCGAGCATTTCTCACCGTCCTCAAAGCATTCGACGACCGCGGGCTCGGCGTTCCGGTGATTCCGGCGGCGGTGCCGGTTCCGCCGCATGCGACGGTCGCGGAGACCGGCATGAACGCATATGACCTGCTGTCCGGGGAAATGCGACGCATCCTCACGTATGCCGGCAACGGATGGCTGGCGACCCCGGCGGAGCTCCGGGACTATGTGGCCTGGCTCTGGGTGAACCACGCGAATCTGTTCGGCCGGGCGTGACGAGCATTTCGATGACAAGCCATGGACCGGCGGCCTCCATTGTGGAGTATCATGCCGCCATGCCCGTTGTCCATCCCCCCGGCGTCCACGACCCGGCAGCATGACTTCGTTGCTGGAAAGTGTGCTCACCTCGGTGCGTCGTTTTCCGGGGCGTTCGGCAATTCACGACGGCCGGCCGGTGACCTATTCCCAACTGCTCACCCTGGTCCGCCGGGCAGCCGCCGCGCTGCCGCCGGCCACCTCCGCCCCGGCGCTCGGCGCGGTCCTGGTGAACCGGGACGCGCCCGGCTATGCGGCCGTGCTCGCCACGCTGTGGTCGGGGCGCGGCTACGTGCCACTGAACCCGCGCTACCCGGTCCGGCGCAACGCGGCGATGCTGGCCACGTCCGGCGCCGGCACGCTCGTCGTGGACGGCTCGCTCGGCATCGACCTGATCGAGTTGACCGCCGGGCTGCCCGAGCAGATCACCGTCGTGGTGTACGGCGGCGCCGGCGAGCCGGCCGGCGCGGTGCGCGCCCGGCACCGGGTCGTCCGGGTCGACCCGGAGTCCGGGGAGCCGGCCCGCCACGACCCGGTCGACCCGGCCGGCGACGTGGCCTACCTGCTCTTCACCTCCGGCACGACCGGCGCGCCGAGCGGTGTCCCGGTCCGCCAGCAAAGCGTCCTGGCCTATCTGGCGGCGGTCGCCGGGCGGCACGACCTGAACCCGGACGACCGCACCTCGCAGACCTTCGACCTCACGTTCGACCTGAGCGTCCATGACATGTTCGCCACCTGGCAGGCCGGCGCCTGCCTCTATCCGCTGTCGGCGCGAGCGCTGATGCAACCGGTGGCCTTCATCCGGCGTCACCAGCTCACCGCCTGGTTCAGCGTTCCCTCGGCCGCCGCGCGTTCGAGTGCGCTGGGCGTGCTCGGTGCCGGGACGCTGCCGTCCCTGCGCTGGAGCATCTTCTGCGGCGAGCCGCTTACCGCCGCGGTGGCCGCCGCCTGGCAGTCCGCGGCCGCGACGGCCATCTTGGACAATCTTTACGGGCCGACCGAGGCGACGATCGCGGTGACCGGGTTCCAGCCCGGCCCCGACGTGTCGGCGTGGCTCGGCGACGGCAACGGGGTCCTGCCGATCGGGCACGCGTTCCCCGGGCAGCAGGCCACCGTGCACGTCGCCGGCGCGCCGGCGGCACGGGGTGCGACGGGGGAACTGTGGCTCGCCGGCTCGCAGGTCGCGGCCGGCTACTGGAACGATCCGGTCCGCACCGCGTCCCGGTTCGTCACCGGCCCGGACGCCCGCTGGTTCCGCACCGGTGACCTGGTCCGGGCGGACGGATCGGGTCTGCTCCACTACCACGGGCGGACCGACGACCAGATCAAGATCAACGGATTCCGGGTCGAACTCCTCGAGGTCGACCACGTGCTGCGGACCGCCTGCGACCGCCCCGACGCGTTGGCCGTGCCGTGGCCGAGCGCCTCCGCCGTCGAACACCTCGTGGCCGTGGTGGCACGCGGCGGCGACCGGGCGCCACGACAGATCATCGATGCCTGCGCCCGGTCGCTGCCGGGCTACATGGTGCCGCGCCGCGTGCTCGTCGTCGACGAGATCCCCCGTAATCCCAACGGCAAGCTGGACCGCAAGGCCGCCGCCGCTCTCCTGCAGGAAGGTGGACAAACCTGATGACCGGCCCGACCGACAACCTCGTGGCGGAGGCCCTGGACTGGGTCCGGGCGCACCGCGTCGACCGGGAGACGATGGACACCCCGGTCACCGCCGAGACCGATCTGCTCACCGTCGGGGTGCTCGACTCTCTCGGCTTCGTCCAGCTGATGACCTTCCTGGCCGAGCGCACCGGCCGGACCGTGGACCTGGTCGACCTGGACTTCGACGACCTGGCCACGGTCCGCAGTCTGTGCCGGTTGTACACGTCGAAGGAGGGCGCCGATGTCGGCTGACCCGATCGTCGAGACCTACTCGCGCCGCGCCGACGAGTACGCCGGCGCCGAGAACCAGCAGTCGTGCTGGGGCCTGGCGACCCGCGAGTTGTGGCCGTCGCTCGACCCGAGGCCGAGCGACCGGACGATCGTCGATGTCGGCTGCGGCGACGGGTCCGCGCTGCGCGAGGTCCACCGGCGGGCGCCCGGGGCCCGGCTGGTCGGCGTGGAACCGGCCGCCGGCCTACGGGACATCGCGGCCGGCCGGATCGGGGACATCGCGGGCGCCGGCGTCACCGACGCCCGGTTCGAGGACCTGCGGCTCCCGGCCGGCTCGGTCGACTACCTGTACAGCCTGATGGCCTTCCACTGGGTCAGCGACCCGGCGGCCGGCGCGGCCGAGATCGGCCGGGTCCTGGCCCCGGACGGCCGGGCCGACCTGTTCTTCATCGGCCGGTTCAGCGGGCGGGAGTTCATCAAGGCGACCACCCCGATCTTCCTGCGGCACTTCGGCCCGGCCCGGGTGTTCGGGGCGGCCCGACTGCGATGCCAGCTCACCCGGGAGGAGGCAGCGAAGATCTTCACCGACGCGCTGCCGGCCCGGCGGGTCACGGTGCGGGAGTGGTTCGACACCCGGTACGACACCGTGGCCGGGCACATGGCCTGGTGGGTGCGGATCGAGGGGCAGCTGCTGGAGTTCGGCGGCCCGGCCCGCGACGACTGCGAGGCCGAGGTCCGGGCCGCGATCGGCGCGCTCGAGACACCGGCCGGAGTGCCCTACACGCTGCACCTGCTGCACGTCCGGGCGGAGCCGCGGGACGCGGCCCGTTGACGATCCAGGTGCGGGCGCACGACGAGCGATGGCGGCCGGCGGTGCGTGCCTTCAACGCCAGGATGGCCGCGGCCGGCAAGAGCGGGTTCTTCGAGGATCCGGTGCCGGACTGGCTGGCGCCGGCGCCGGGCTGCCCGACCCACCGGGAGCTCTTCGTGGCGCTCGGCGACGACGAGCGTGCGCACGGCGGCTATGTGCTACGGCACGAGGCGGCTCTGATCGGTGGCCGCCCGGAACAGGTCGCGTCGGTACAGGGACCGTATTCCGAGGGTGCCGCCGACAGCCGGCACGCGCGGACGTCGTTCGCTCTGATCAAGGACATGATGCGCCGCGGGCCCCGGCTGTACGGCTGGGGCCTGGAGACCCGCCCGGACGTGCGGGAGTTGTTCGGCATGTTCGGCTGGCGGTCGTGGGCCAGCCCGACGCTCGTCTGGTGGGGCGTGCCGCTGTGGCGGTCGCTGCGCCGCGGGCCGGCCGACGTGCGGGTCACCGTCGAGCGGGACTTCGGTGACTGGGCCGACGCCGTGCGCCGGGACGGCGGCGCCGACTACTCGTTCGTGCCGGGGCGGGACGCGGCCACGCTGAACGCCGTCTATCCCACCGACGACCATGGATTCCACCGTTTGGTGATCCGCCGGGACGCCGCGGTGCTCGGCTGGGCGGTGGTCGGGATCCGTCGTTTCGTGCGCCATCCGCGGTTCCGGTCGCTGCGCGTCGGGGCGATCTGGGATGCTTTCGGACCGGTGCGGCACGCCGGTGCGGTGCTCGGTGCGGCGCACGCCTGGCTGGCCCGCGCCGGGGCGATGGTGGTGCTGGCTTCGTTCTCCGACACCCGGTGGAGCGAGGTGCTGCGCCGGCGGGGCTTCCGGCCCCGGGGCAACGAGCGGCATCTCCTGATGTCGCCGGTGCTCGCCGCGGAGCTGGGCCGGCTCGCCGAGACAGGTGCCGGCCGGCCGTTCCTCACGTTCGGTGACGCGGAGGGTCATCGGGGGCCGCTCGGCCAGGCGCTCTTCGGTGTCCCCGCTCCGACCGGAGCGGGGCGATCAGACGCGGGACTGACCGGCACCTGAAGCGGCTGGCGCGGTGGCCCGGGATGTATAGAATAGTCCATCGATGTATAGAATCGTCCGTCCTGGTCGTGCAGATGTGCCGTAACCCGCTGTAAAACAGCGAAGGGAGCCCTGAGCCAGCAAATGTGGACCAGCCAGCAACCTGGCGAGCCGCCGGACCGACGCCCGCCCGCCGGCATGTCGCACGGGCGGGGAAACGTGGCCGCCCCGTCGCCACCCGTCCGGCTGCGCGCCAGCGGCATCACGAAGAGGTTCGGCCGTCGCGAGGTGCTCTCCGGAGTGAACCTCGAGGTGCACGCCGGCGAGGTCGCCGCGGTGGTCGGGGCGAACGGGGCGGGGAAGTCGACGTTCCTCAAGATCTGCGCCGGCCTGATCTCGCCGAACAGTGGCCAGGTCGAGGTGCAGGGCTCGATCGGCTACTGCCCGCAGGCCGGCGGGACCTTCGACTTCCTGCGTCCGGACGAGCATTTCATCCTCTTCGGCCGGGGCAACGGGCTGAAGCGTGACGTGGCCCGATCGCGAGGCCGGGAGATGGCGGCCGGCCTCGGCTGGTCGCCCGATCCGAAGGTTCAGGCGCGACACCTCTCGGGCGGCACCCGGCAGAAGCTCAACGTGATCCTCGCCGTCCTCGGCGGGCACGACATCCTCCTGCTCGACGAGCCCTATCAGGGCTTCGACCGCGGCACGTACACCGACTTCTGGGAGGTGATCTGGCGGCTGCGCGACACCGGCCGCACGATCGTAGTGATCACCCACATGCTCAACGCGATGGACCGCGTCGACCAGGTGCTGGACCTCACGCCGACCGGAAGTGAGCGAAACCGATGACCAAGGTACTCACGGTCGCCGAGATGGTGCTACGTGACCTGGCCCGGCGCCGGACCGTGCTCGGCATGCTGTTTCTGTTACCCCTCGCCTTCTACGCGGCGCGGCACGACCAGACCGGTCAAGCCATCCGGTTCGCCAGCCTCGGCCTCGGTTGGGGTGCCAGCACCGCCGGGCTGTTCTCCGGCAACTCGGCGAAGACGGTCGAGCCCCGGCTCCGGCTGGTCGGCTACTCGTCGCTCGCCCTGCTGATCGGGCGGCTGGCGTCGCTGCTGCTGGTCTCGTGGGCCATCGCCGGCGCCTACTTCCTGCTGATCTACTTCGACCAGGACATCCGGCGGCCGGGCGCGCTCGCCCTGATGCTCATGCTGACCGCCCTGATCGCGGTGCCGCTCGGCATGCTGATCGGCGCCCTGGTGCCGCGCGACCTGGAGGGCACCCTGCTGCTCATCGGGCTGGTCGGGGTCCAGATGGCGGTCGACCCGGCCAAGAGCTCGTCGAAATACCTGCCGTTCTGGTCGTCGCGGGAGATCGGAACGTACGTGGTCGACAACGTCGACTCCGGCTATCTGACCCGGGGCCTGCAGCACGGCCTCGGCATGGCCGTCGGCATGATCGTGCTGACCGGGGTGCTCACCGTCGTACGACTGCGCCGCCGCAAGCATCTGCAGAGCATTCGCCAGCCGGTCGCGGCGGCTATGCGCTAGCACGCGATCGTCGCGCGGAGGTGGCTGGCCGGACGGCTCCCACCTCCGCGACGTCAGTTGGTGCGGTGGACGAGCTGGTGGGCGATCTCGGTGAGGGCCCGGCCGGCCGGCTCGGGGATCTCGGCGTCGCGCAGAGCCGCCACCGCCTCCTCGGTCCGCTCCTCGATGACCTGCTCCACCTGGCGCAGGCTGCCGGTGTCGACGATCACCTGACGCAGCGCGGCGACCCCCTCGTCGTCCAGGTCGGGGTTGCCGTGCCAGCGGTCGACGACGGCGAGCTGCTCCGGTGACGCCGCCTGCCGGGTCATCGCCATCAGGACCGTCGACTTGCCGTCCCGCAGGTCGGTGGTCGCCGACTTGCCGGTCTCGGCATCGTTGCCGAACGCGCCCAGGGTGTCGTCCCGCAGCTGGAAGGCCACCCCGAGAGCCACCCCGTAGCGGGACAGCGCCGCCAGCACCGGCTCGGACGCACCGGCCAGGGTCGCACCGATCTGCAGCGGCCGCTCCACCGTGTAACGGGCGGACTTGAGAAGCAGAATCCGGTACGAGGTCGGGAGATCGGCGGTGACCGCCTCGCCCCGGATGTCGAGGTACTGCCCGAGCAGGACCTCGGCCCGCATCCGGCGGAAGATCTCGACGGCGGGGCCGATCCGCTCCGGCGGCAGCGGGGCGTTCAGGAAGAGGTCGTCCGCCCAGGTGAGGCAGAGGTTGCCCCACAGGATGGCGGTGCTGCGCCCGTAGTCCAGAGACCGTCCCCGGCCGCCGCACCGCTCGTGTGCCCGAGCCATGCTCACGTGCACGGTGGGGCCGCCCCGCCGGGTGTCGCTGCGGTCCATCACGTCGTCGTGGATCAGCGCGAAGCCGTGGAACATCTCCAGCGCTGCCGCCACCTCGAGGATGCCGGGCTCGTCCGGCCCGTCGGCGCTGCGCCAGCCCAGGTGGCAGAAGAGCGGGCGGACCCGCTTGCCCGAGCCGACCAGGAACGCCTGCACCGTGTCGACGCCGTCCTGCCAGCCCTCGTCGTTGCTCTGGCGGCGGGCGGCCTCGAGGGACCGGACCAGGATGCGGTCCACCCCCGGGCCGACCAGCGCCCGGCTCTGCTCCAGCGGGCTCGTGGCGATCGCCTCGTCGGTACCGGTCATCTCCACTCCTCGCAATCTGCTTCGTCTCGGGTCGGCATCGCCGAGAAGTCCTCATCCGCGTCACTCAGAAATAGGCGGCGCGATGACGTACGCTGCCGGCCGCGAAACCGGCCAGCCGGGCCGCGTACCGGACCCAGCGGCGACGCGGCGTGCCGGGCCGCCCGAGGTCCGGCAGGTGCCGGAGCATCCACAGCCAGCTCAGGAGAACCTGCCGCCACGGGCGGCGGCGGTAGCCGGCGTTCCGGAACGTACGGAACAGCAGCGCGCCGGTCAGACCGTAGGACCACTTCTGCCGCGCCACGCCGGACAGGGTGGGACGCAGCCGGTAGCCCATCCGGGCGGCCGGGGCGTAGGCCAGTCGATAGCCCGCGAGCTGCACCCGCCAGGACAGCTCGACGTCCTCGCCGGCGCCGCCCCGGAAATGCTCGGCCCACCCGCCGACCGCGTGCAGCACGGACCGCCGGATCCCGCAGTTGGCGCTGCGCGCGAACGGAAGCGGCTCACCCTGCGCGGGCAACGGGGCCGGCTGTTCGTCCATGAAGGCCGGGCTCAGGACCGAACAGTCCAGGGCGCCGCCGACCAGGTCGGCGTCCGCCAGCGCGGCCACCATCGCCGTGAGCCAACCGGGATCGGCGACGTCGTCGGCGTCGCAGAAGACCAGCCGTTCACCGGCGGCCGCCCGGACCCCCGCGTTGCGGGCGACGCCGGCGCTGCGCGCGGCCGGGGCGGAGATCGTACGGAGGCCGGGCAACCGGTCCCGCCGGGCGTCGGCGACCGCCGCGCTGTGGTCGGTGGAGCCGTTGTCCACCACGATCAGCTCCCAGGCGCCGCGGTAGTCCTGTGCGGCCAGCGCGTCGAGCTGGTCGCCCAGGGTCGCGGCGGCGTTGCGGACCGGAAGAATCACGCTGACCGTCGGGGACCCGCACGTCACCGGGTCGCGGGCCGGCCGGGTGCTCAGCAACCGCGGGAGCCCGGTGACTCGCGTGCGGCGCGGAAGGCGTCCGTCCGAAGTGGCCAAGGAACGCCGGAAGGCGATGCCCGGAGCGGGCCTTCCCCGCGTACCGGCCGTGGCCGGAGGCAGGTCGACCGATTCGACGATGCCGGCGCCGTCCAGGGTGAGCACGCCCCACGCGACCGCGTCCGCTCCGACCCCGGCGGCCGTGGCCACCTCGGCGAGCCAGGCCGGGTACGGGTCGTCGGCCTCGCCGAGCAGGGCGACCCAGTCCGCGGTCGCGGTGGCGATGCCGCGGCCGGGCGGGACGACGGTGACCTTGCCGGGATCGCCGGTGACCGGGGATGCCGTCTCCACGATCACCCGGGCCGGCGGCCGGGTCTGGCCGCGCAGCCGGCGCACCGCGGGCCGCCAGTCGTGCCCAGCGACCAGCACCACGTCGATCAAGGGCGTCATCGAACCGGCTCGAGGTCGAAATCCACGTCGTTGCCCGGCGCGACCAGCAGCGGCAGCAGCTCGGCCGGACCACGAGCCTGCTTGCGCCGCTGCTCCGCCTCGAGCAGCCGGGCGACGTACGCCTGACGGGCCGGTGAGCCGAAACCCGTCTCCGGAGCGCCGGTCAGCGACTGCGCCCATACCCGGTAGCGGTAGAGCGGGAGCCGGCTGTTGCGGATCCGGTAGAGCCGGGCCAGGCGGAGGTGGAAGTCGGTGTCGGCACCGAACTCGGCGGTGCCGTCGAAGCCGCCGAGCCGGCTGAACACGGCCCGCCGGACCACGGTGGTCGGGTGCAGCGCGACGGTGGTCCGGCCCATCCGGATCCACAGGTTGCCGTTGCGGGGCATCCGGCGCATCCCCGTGACCCGGCCCTCCGCGTCGATCTGGGTGAACCCGGAGCCCACCAGGTCGGCCCGGCCGCGTTCCAGCATCGCGACCTGGACCGCGAACCGATTCGGCTCGCTCTCGTCGTCCGCGTCCTGGAATCCGACGTACGGGGTGGTCACCGTCGGCAGCACCGCGTTCTTGAGGCGCAGGTGGCCGACCCGTCGGGAGGCGCGCAACACCGTCAGCCGCGGGTCGTCGCGGAACGGGGCGAGCGCCGAGACCCAGTCGTCGTCCGGCGAGCAGTCGTCGACCACGACCAGGCGCAGGTTGCGGACGGTCTGGCCGAGCACCGACCGGACCGCCGCGGGCAGGTACCGGGCGCAACGGAAGTGCGGCAGGATCACGGTGAGCACTGGCGTTCTCCGGTTCTCGCGATGAGCTGCGGCGACTGGTCGGCGAAGCGGCGGTACCACGACTCCAGCTGCATCAGCGCCCAGATCCGGCGGCCGTGGCGGTGCCCGGCGTCCAGCTCGGACAGCAGGCGGCGCACCGCCTCCGGGCGGAAGATGCCGCGCTGTCGCGCGGTGGCGCTGGTGAGCAGGTCCCAGGCGAGGGGGCGCAGGCCGGTGCGCAGCCAGTCGTCCATCGGCACGCCGAACCCGGCTTTCGGCCGGTCGATCAGGCCGGCCGGCAACCATTCCCGGACCGCGTGCTTGAGCACACGCTTCGACATCCCGCCGCCGAGTTTGAACCGGGCGGGCAGGCGGGCCGCCCAGGCCATGAGATCCTGGTCAAGGAACGGCGAGCGTGCTTCGAGCCCGTGCGCCATGGTGGCCAGGTCCATCTTGGGCAGCAGGTCACCGGCCAGGTAGGTGCGCTGGTCGACGGTCAGCAGCCGGTCGATCATCGACCGGCCGGCGCCGTCGTCCCAGGCCGACCGCAGGTGC
Source organism: Actinoplanes subtropicus (assembly GCF_000721705.1). Taxonomy (GTDB): domain Bacteria; phylum Actinomycetota; class Actinomycetes; order Mycobacteriales; family Micromonosporaceae; genus Actinoplanes; species Actinoplanes subtropicus. The sequence continues at coordinate 448,383 of NZ_JOJL01000004.1, read as the reverse complement.
CGCATCGGATCCACGCCCTCGACCAGGCGGGCGAACTCGCCGGTGTAGAGGCCGGCCAGGCGGCCCGGCTCGAAGACGGTCATCAGCGCGGCGTACCGGTCGACCGGGCGGCGACCGGCCAGTGCGAGGACGCGCCCGGCCCGGCGCAGGCGATGGCCACCCGCCGATGCGGCCAGCGCGGTCCCGGCCCGGACCAACGGGGGGCCGAGCGGCCCGGCCGGCGCGAGACGGCCGGCGCCGGCCAACAGCCGGTACCGGTCGTAGCCGCCGAAGCACTCGTCGCCGCCGTCGCCGTTGAGCGCCACGGTCACGTGCCGGCTCGCCATCCGGGCCAGATAGAACGTGGCGATCGCCGACGAGTCGGCGAACGGCTCGTCGAACTGCTCGGTGAGGCCGGCGAGCAGGGGTACGACGTCCGGCTGGAGCACCCATTCGTGATGATCGGCGCCGTAGTGCCGGGCGGCCGCCCGGGCGAAGCGCCGCTCGTCGCTGGCGGCGTCGTCGAAGCCGATGGTGAAGGTCGGCACCGGTCCGGGGACCAGCCGGGCCGTCGCCGCCAGCACGGCCGACGAGTCCACCCCGCCGGAGAGCAGGACGCCGATCGGCCGCTCGCCCGCCAGCCGCAGCCGGGTCGCCTCGACCAGCCGCTCCCGTAGCTCGGCGGCGGCCTCGTCGAGGCTGCCGGTCACCACCGGGGTGTACGCCGGTCGGTGGTAGCGGCGGCTGGTAACCGTGCCGGCCGACCAGCTGAGCACGGTGCCCGGCGCGAGACGGCGGACACCTTGCCAGATGCTGCCGGAGCCGGGGACGTAGGCGCAGGCCAGGTAGCCGTGCACCGCGGCCGGGTCGACCGTGCGCGGAAAGCCCGGATCGACCAGGAACGCCTTCACTTCCGAAGCGAACTGGAGGCCGTCCGGCAGCAGGCGCCAGAACAGTGGTTTCTTGCCGACCCGGTCCCGTCCCAGCAGCAGGCGGCCGGCGCGAGCGTCCCAGATCGCGAAGGCGAACATCCCGTGCAGGTGGTCGACGAGGTCGTCGCCGTACTCCTCGTACAGGTGGACCAGGCACTCGCTGTCGCCGTCGCCGGTGAGCCGGTGACCACGGGTGATCAGGTCGCGGCGCAGGCGCCGGTAGTTGTAGAGCTCGCCGTTCAGCACCGCGACGACGTCGCCGTCCTCACTGAAGACCGGCTGGGCGCCGCCCGCCACGTCGATGATCGCCAGCCGGCGCATGCCCAGCGCCACGCCCGGGCCGACGTGCAGCCCGGTGCCGTCCGGCCCGCGGTGCGCCAGGGCGGTCAGCATCGACCGGACCGGGCCGGGATCGACGTCGTCCCGGCCGGCCTGCCCCGCGATGCCGCACATCATGACCGCCCGTCGGGACGCGGCGGCCGATCGCCCGGCAGCGCCAGCAGGATCGGCAGGCCCCGGTCGAGGATGTCGTCGGCGTACCGGTCGATGATCGGACGCAGGTCGTGAGCGCACGGGACGTCCGCCGGTGGGGTGGCCCGGACCCGCGCCTCCTCGATCAGGCCCCGCAGCGCGTCCTCGCCGACCCGCCCGGTGCGCAGCAGGTGCCCGAGATTGCCGGTCCGCTCGCCGTGCCGCTCGTAGTCGCGCAGGTCGTCCGCGATCGTGACGATCATGCCGAAGCCCCACCCGAAGTCGGTGGCCGCGGCCGAGGTCCGGGGCGCGCGGCCGGCCAGGGCGGCGAGCGTGCCGTACAGGCTGAGGAAGCAGCCGCCGTACGTCTCCGCGTGCGCCCGCCAGCTCGCCAGGTCGGTGGCCGGTTCCCGCTTGGTGCGCAACTGGCCCACCCCGACGGTGACGAAGTTGTCCTCGATCGTGGTGAGCACGGTCCGCGGGTCCTCGGCCCGCAGCGCCAGGCGGGACACCGCGCGCTGCTCCAGCAGCAGGCACAGGGCGAGCTCGAACCGGTCGAAGCCGCTGTCGTCGTCCAGCAGGTCGTCGAAGAGTTTCATCGCCGCGATGTGCATGCCGATATCGCCGGCGACCGCCCGCCGCAGCTGCGCCTCGGGCAGCCACATCGTGAGCAGGCAGGCGGCTCGCAGATACAGCCGCAGGTCACCGACGTACCGGACGAGACCGGGGGACGCGCCGAAGTCGCGCATGGTCGCCATCAGCAGGTCGCTGACGTAGCGGTGGCCGGCGTCGAGCTCGGCCGCCAGGTCCCGCCCGACGTCGGCCGGCACCTGGTAGGCGGCCGAGCTGGTCATCGGGAACCCACCCCGTAGGCCATCACGTCGTCCGCCACGAACAGGTCGATGTCCTGACCGCCGAAGTCGTCGATCATGTGCCGGCTGGTCTGCGCGATCGCCCGGCCGGGGCCGTTCAGCGATGTGTTGATCAGCGCGGCGACGCCGGTCATCTGTTCGAACTCGCCGAGCAGATGGTAGAGCCGGGGGTGGTCGGCGCCGGTCAGTGTCTGTAACCGGCTGGTGCCGTCGATGTGCCGGGCCTCCGGGAACAGCCCTTCCCGTACGTCGTAGTTGAACAGCATGTACGGCGAGAGCTCCTGGCCCGGGAAGAGCTCGGCGAACCGATCGTCCCGAATGACCGCGCCGAGCGGGCGGAACCACTCCCGGCGCTTGAGGTCCTCGCTCAGCCGCTTGCGCATGCCCTCGGCGGTCGGGTCGCCGAGCAGCGAGCGGTGGCCCAGGGCGCGCGGGCCGGTCTCGCCGGCGCCCTCCAGGAAGGCGATCACGCCTCCGCGGGCCAGCACGCGGGCCGCGGCGCCGGGGTCGTACGGGACCGGCCGCAGGCCGGCGGCGGCCAGCGCGGCCGCCGAGTCGTCGGCCTTCTCGGGCTGTCCGAGGGCGTAGACCGAGAACGGCGCGACCTCCTGCCCGAGCACGTAGCGCAGCGCGTAGACCCCGGCCCCGATGGAGTGGCCGCTGTCGCCGCAGGCGGGCGGGATAGCGATCGGCCGGCCGAGCCGGGCCCGCAGCTCGGCGTTGGCGACGATGTTGAGCGCGCACCCGCCGCCGAGCGCGACGTCGACCTCGGCCGGCACGCCGGTGTGCCGGGCGAGCAGCTCGAACACCCGCTCGGTGAACAGCTCCTGGAAGGTGGCGATGACGTCCGCCATGGTCTGGAAGTCCCGGGCGAACTGCGGCCGTCCACTCAGGTCGTCATAGGTCGCCTGGGCCGCGGCCGGATCGGCCATCACGTCCCCGCGGACGCCGAGCAGCAGCTCACGGACGTCGGCCCGGGGGCGGCCGTATCCGCCCAGTGCCATCACCTTGCCGGCGACGCTCGGGCTCTTGCCGAAGCCGAACAGGTAGCCCAGCGCGCTCCAGCCGAACCCGTTGCCGTACCAGGGCAGCGGGTCCTTCTCCAGCCAGTTCAACCGGCCGTGCTCGACGCGGAACAGCGAGCTGCGGGTGATCTGCCCGCGACCCTCGTTGACCAGGACGACACATCCCTCGCTGTGCCCGGCGTAGTGCGCGGCGAGTGCGGCGTGCGACACCTCGTGGGTGACCACCACGCAGTCGACCGGGCGGCCGAGCAGCGTCGAGGTGGTCCGGTGGTGCAGGGCGCCGGAGTCGACGGCGGTCAGCGCGCCGTCGAGGTCGCCCAGCCCGAGCAGCCGGTGCGAGAACGGGGTGCTGACCGCGATCAGGTCGATCTGCGTGGGGTCGATCGACGCCTCGCGCAGGACGTGCCGCAGCGCGTCGTCGACGCGGCCGTCGTGCTTGACCCGGCTGAGCCGCTCCGCCTCGATCGAATAGCGGAGCGCCCCGTCCTCGAAGTAGGAGACGCCGGCGTCGTGACCGAGGGAGTGCAGGGAGAGAACTTTCATGCTGACGCCTCCGTCAGGGGATGGTGCCCGGAAGGGTGGGGCGAGCCGGGCGCGACGTACTCGGCCCAGTGCACTTCCCGCAGCGGCCGGCGGAGCACGCCGCGAAGGTAGAGCTCGCCGGCGGTACGCGCGAACCAGCCGAAGTAGATCCACTTGATCGCCGACTTGGCGGCGCCCCGGCGCTTCCCGCCGGAGGAGTCGAAGTCGGTCAGCGGCCACATGCCGGAGAAGAGGATGTGCCGGAAGTAGTGCCGCGCCACCGGATAGGACCAGTCGGCGAGGTAGATGGCGTGGTTGAGAAGCAGCCGCCGGATCCGGCGGCGGGACTGCCCGGCCGGCCCGGCGACCTCGTAATGGCAGGTGGCCGACGGCACCAGACGAAGGTGGTGCAGTGGATCCGGGTGCTCCGGGTCGAGCAGCCGGAAGCAGACGAAGCCGTCGTCACAGACGTACCGGTCGGGGATGCCGCCCGTGACGACCGCCCGCTCGACCAGGAGGCAACAGCCGTGCGGGTAGTTCGTGGCCGTGTTGGTCAGCGCCTTCAGCCGGTGCAGCAGGCGGGAGGTGGCGTACGGCCGGGCGTGCGCGACCTTGGTGGCGCCGACCGCGCCCCGGCCACCGTGCCGGACGAAGTCGAGCACCAGCTCTCGCAGGCAGTGCGGATCGAGCCGGATGTCGTCGTCGAGCCAGCCGACAGCGGTGAGGCCCAGGTCGTCGGCGATCGCGATGCCGGCGTTGAGCGTGCTGACCTTGCCCGGCCCGGGCAGCGACAACCCGAGGAAACGCACGCCCTCCGGCGCGGCGGTCACCTCGGCCAGCAGCCGCAGCCGCTCGATCGCCGCCGGTTCGTCCTCCGGTCGCATCCACTGCATGCCGACCAGAACCATGATCAGCGCGCCCGGCAGCGCCCGGGTGGCGTCGTCCAACTGCTCGATCTGGTCGCTCAGCCACGACTGGTGCTCGGCGGCCGAGTAGCGCCCGAGGTGGGTCGGCAGCACGAATGCGATGCGTACCGCTTCGCCGGGCCCCTCCGGCCGGTCGGCGCCCGGGGTGTCGCCGACCGTGCCGTCGGCCCGTACGTAGCGCACCGGGCGGCGCCACGTGGTGCCCGGCTCGTAACCGATCGACATCCGGCGGCGAAGGTGGCGTACCACCATGGACTCACGTGCCGGCATCGGACGCCCCCTGCTCGGTGGCCAGCGCCGTCCGGAAGTCCCCGTCGGCGCCCCAGCTGACCCCGCGCAGTGGCCGGCCGGTGAGCCCCCGGACCGCCAGCGACGCGGTCACCGCCCCGAACCAGGTGAAGTGGACTGCCTTGAGCGACCAACGGACCAGGCCGCGGGCCCAGCCCCGCCGGTTGTCCCACGGCGCCAGCGGCCACAGGCCGTAGAACAGGTAGTGGGTGAAGTAGCGGCGTGCGGTTCGCAACGGGTAGTCGGCCATCGAGACCACGTGGCTGTACATCGACCGGCGCAGGCGTACGAGAGTGTCGCCGGCCCGGCCGATGCGGCAGAACCCGCAGATCGCGTCCGGGACCACCTCGAAGTCCGGCCGGGCCGTGTCGGTGGCCCGGGAGAGCAGCTCGAACAGAACGAAGCCGTCGTCCGTGAGCCGGCGTGGCGAGATGCCCCCGGCGAGGACGTCGGCGGCGACCAGCATGCAGCCGGCCGCTGGGTACTCGGCGGGCGGAGTGGTGTGCCCGGCCACCGAGTCCATCACCCGGGCCGAGGTGGTGGTGCTGGTCAAGGCGGTCTCGCAGGCCCCGACCGCCCCGGTGGCGCCGCGCTGCAGGAAGCGGGTGACCAGGCGCTCCAGGCAGTCGGGTGCCAGCTCGACGTCGTCGTCGACCCACAGCCAGCCGAGGTAGCCGAGGCCGGCGGTGATCCGGAGCACCGCGTTGCTGGTCAGCAGCTTGCCCCGGCCGGACAGCGCGGCCCCGGCGACGGTCACCCCGCCGGGAACCCGCAGGGCCGGCACCAGCGCGGCGACGCGGTCCACCGCGCCGGTGTCCGGACCGTCGCACTGCATGCCGATCCACAAGGTCAGGGCGAGCGCGGGATGGGCCCGCCGGACCGGCTCGAGCCGGTCCAGGACGTGCTGCACCGCCTCGATCTGCTCCGCGAGACCGCACCGGGCGACGTAGGTGGGCAGCAGGACGGCGAGGCCGTCGCCCGGCAGAGCGCCCAGCCGGCCGGGCGCCGGGTCGTCCGCGGCCACCACCGTGGCCGACCCGCCGTGGAGCACGGTGACCCGGCCGGGTGGCGGCTGGGCCGGCGCGTAGCCGCGGGCCACCACCCGTTGCAGGGCGCTCCGGCCGGCCCGGTCAGAAGTCACGGTCGGTGTTGTTGTTCGACTTGGCCAAGCTCATCAGGCCGGACGCGGTGTTGCGCCACTGCCCCGTCGTCATCGCATGGCTGATCAACGACTTGGCCATCCGAGGTCGCAGGAAGAACGACCGGTACGCGTACCGCGCCCGGGCCTCGGCGTCCGGCACCAGGTGATTGAGCCGTACGTCGAATTCGCCCCGGACGAACCGGTCCCAGTAGTCGGCCGGGATCGCGCCGGCGTCGACACACTCCTTGTGCAGCGGCGTGCCGGGCAACGGGGTGGCGGTGTAGAAGCTCGCGTAGTCCAGCGGCAGCCGGCAGGCCAGGTCGACGGTGGCCTGCAACTGTTGCCGGCTCTCGCCGAGCCACCCGACGATGAAGTATCCGAACCCCTTGATGCCGGCCTCGAAGGCGGAGGTGACCGCCTTCTCGATCTTGCCGACGTTGCTCTCCTTGTTCATCCGCTGCAGGATCCCCGAGTCGCCGTGCTCGATCCCGAAGCGCAGGCGCTTGCAACCGGCGCCGGCCATCGCCTCCAGCAGCTTGTCCGGAACGAGGTCGACCCGGGTGGGCGCCTCCCAGCGGACCTTGAGGCCGGTCGACCGGATCTGCTCGCAGATCTCGTAGACGCGCCCGCGGTGCAGGGTGAAGACGTCGTCGTAGAACATGATCTCGCGGACGCCGTACCGGTCCCGCAGGAGCGTCATCTCCCCGACGACGTCCTCCGGGCTGCGGTACATCGACTTCTTGTCGACCGCCTGCTTGAAGCAGAAGCTGCACTTGAACGGGCAGCCCCGGCTCGAGATCATGGTGGCGAAGGGGCGGGGCGCCATGATCGAGTAGTAGCTGTCCATCGGCAGGCCCTCGCGCTCCGGCCAGCCGACGTCCTCCAGGTTGATCATCGGCGCGGCGCCCCCGTCGAAGGTCCGGGTGACCAGACCGCGTATGCCGTCCGGGTCCTCACCCTGCTCCATAGCCTCGGCGAGATCGGCCATGATGGTGATGCCCTCGCCGACGCCCACGTAGTCGATCGACTCGTGGTACAGGTTCTCCGCCGCGTACACCTCGGTGTGCGGACCGCCGAGAATGACCTTCGCGCCGGTGCTCTTCGCCGCGGCCGCCGCCTCGAGCGCACCGGGCAGCCCGGGCGTCGTGGTGCTGATCCCGACCAGGTCCGGTTGATAGTCGGCGAGAAGCTTGCGCAGCCCCTCGCCGTCCAGGCCGAGCGCCGGCGTGTCCACCTGGATGACGTTGTGAAAACCCGCGCTCTTCAATGCGGTGTGGATATAGCCGAGACCGAGGTGCGGCAACACCCCGGCCCGGCGCTGGATCTGACCGATCTGCCGGGTGTTGAGACAGAGGTCGTGGTGACGGACGAGCGCGATGCGCAGCTTGCGCTTGCGCCAGCGGGGCGGACGGTTGCGCTCCGGAGCGGCCGCGACCGGGCTCGCGCCGGTGCCGCACGAGGCACCGGTCGCCTTGGGATTGTTCAGGACCACGAGTTGTTTGGGCATGCCGATCCGATCAGAGGAGGATGGGCTCACGACGTTGCAACCGCTGGGCCGAACAGAGCCGGGCGAGAGCCGCTCGCCAGTCCGGGGTCTCCAGCGCGCCGGCGAAGATCACGTAGTCCGCGCCGGCCTGCAGATAGGCGTCCACCTGCTCGGGCGAGCGAACGCCACCGCTGACGAACAGCAGCTGTTCGGGCGCCATCCGGGCCCGGAAGATCTCGCAGCTCCGTGGGTTCACCCGCTCGTTGCGAGAGTAGAGATAGGCGAGGTCGAAACCGAATTGCCGGGTGCAGTCCGCATACCGGGCGACGGACTCCTCGTCCTGGCCGACGGGCCGGGTGCCCATCCGGGCGTAGGAGCGGTCGTCCCGCCCGAAGGTCAGGGCCGCGGAGAGCAACGGCTGCGCCGATCCCGATCCGTTGCCCAGGTCGTACGTCTCCAGCAGGCTCTTCCACACGTAGTACGGGTCGTCGGAGCCGAGCAGCGCGGGCAGCATCACGCTGTCCGCCTCCTCGACCACCGGGAAGCCCCGGCCGGGGATCGGCGGGAAGTGCAGGATGGTCGGGATGCCGGTGACCGCCCGTACGGCGTCCACATAGGCCGGCATGACCGCCTCGAAGTCCTCGTAGTCGGTACTGGCCAGCAGCAGCGCCGGCATGCCCGCCTCGGCGACCGCTCCGGCTTTCTCCACCGCCTCCGCCACCTCGATCTTGAACGGGTCGACGACGTGGATGACGTGGCCGCGGTGCGTCCGCAGGTGGGCGAGGACGTCCCGCCGCCGTTCGCCGGTCTCTGTGGTCATGCGGGTCTCGGTGGTCATGCGCCGGTCCTGTCCGCGCCGATGTGCAGCGCCCGTACGACGGTCGCGGTGGTGTGCAGCCCGAACGTGTCCCGGGCGATGGTCCCCAGGCTGAGCCGCCCGACCCCGTCGAACGTCCAGTCCGCGTAGCTGTCCGGATCGGTCTCCCAGGGCAGCGCCATGCGCAGGCGAGCCGACGGCGTCCACGAGCCGTCCGGCCGTTGCTGACTTTCGAGCCACCCGGTCGCGGCCCGGATCGCCGCGTCTCCGGTGCCCGGCTCGCCGGCGGCGACGGTGCGCAGCGCCAAGGCGGTCGCGAACGGCGAACCGTCCGGATGCAGGTGATTGGTCACCGCCCCGCCGGCGCCGATCCGGCCGGCCGCCCAGCGGGCCGCGGCGGCCCGGGCCGGCTCGGTCCCCGGCACCGAGCGCAGCGACTCGACCGCGAGGGCCGTGCTCATCTCCGGGTCGATCCACCAGTAGGCCGGCCATTCCCCGGTCGGGCGCTGGGCTTCCAGCAGCCCGGCCACGACCCGGTCGCGCTCGGCCAGGCCGGCCAGCCCGGCGACGGCCGCGGTCACGCAGACGTGTCCGCCGCACCATCCGGCCCAGCTGGGCACGATCGGATAGCGGTCGAAGATGTCCTTGGCCAGCTCCGGCACGTACGTCGAGACGAGCCCGTCGTCGTGGACGTGGCGGCTGACGAAGGCCCGCCCGTGGACCGCCCACGGCTCCTCGGACCGTCCGGCCAGCTCGGCCAGGTGCAGCACCCAGCCGGTGCTGTCGGCGTCCTCCGGGGCGACCTCGCTGTAGTTCCAGCCGCCGTTGTCGTGCTGCTCCGGGATCAGCAGGTCGAGTGCCTCGTGCGCGGCCCGGACGGCGTCGTCGTCGGGCAGCCGGACGAGCACGCTCGCCACGTACGCGGTGATCCAGTCGTCGCTGGGCCCGAGCATGTCGTAGTCGCGCCAGAGCCCGTCCTCGTCCCGGCGGCTCATCAGGAAGTCGATGCCACGCCGGGTCGCGTTGTCGGCCTGGGTGTCGGCAGTCGTCTCGGTCACGGGCGGTTCCTCTCCGGTGCGCCTGGTGTCGCGGCGACCCTTCGTCGGTCCAGGAGGGGTCGGATCGCGTTCTCGATGCGTTCAGCCGTTCCCTGGGGGTCCAGCACGGATGCGGCGAAGGCGCGGCAGTCGCGCTTGCGGGCCGCGATCAGCGCACGGTCGGTGAGCCATTGGTCGAGGTCGGCCAGGAGTTCGTCGGCGGTGACCCGGCACCGCCCGAGACCGTGCTCGTCGATCAGGCCGCCGACCCAGCTCTCCATCGGCAGGCCGGACTCCAGCATCAGGACGGGGATGCCGAAGGATGCCGCCTCGAGTGTGGTGTTCGGCCCGGCCTTGGAGATGAGGAAGGCGTGGTCGGCGGCGGCCGCGCCCTCGATGTAGGCGAAGTACTCGCGCTGGGTGAGCTTGGTGTGGAAGCGCCACCGGGTCAGGCCGACGTCCCGGGTGACCCGCTCGATCAGCGCCGGGTCGTCGTAGCCGACGAACACCACGTCGGTGTCCGGGTGCCGGTCGGCCAGGTGGTTCAGCACGCGGACGTAGTCGTCGCCGCCCCGGTTGCTGAACACGATGATCCGGGGCCGGTCCGGTCCGTCGGCCGCCGGGACCGGCCAGCCGGGACGGGCGTCCAGGTCGACGTCGGCGCTCACGAACGAGCCCAGGTCGTGCCGGGCCACCAGCGGCCCGACCACGTGCACCGAGGCCGGGTCCGCGCCCACCTCGGTGACCAGCCGCTGCCCGGCCCAGGCGAACGGGACGAGGGTCGCGTGGAGCGCGGCGCTTCGATGGATCGGCAGCTCCAGCAGACCGGGGTTGGTCACGTAGCTGACCACCGGGACGTCAGACCCGTGCAGGGCCGCGCGGCAGAGCCGGGCGACGAATCCCTTGGTGCCGATGACCAACTCCGGCCGGGCCTCCGCGAGCGCCTCGCGCAGGCCATCGAGGCGGTCGGCGACCGGGTGGCCGGGGTCGGTCTCGAAACCGGCCGGGTAGGCCTGGTCGATCTCCGCCATCAGGGCGAGATACCGCGTCGTACGGGTCCGGGCATCCGGTGAGCCGGTGGAGATCTCGGCGATCCGGGCCCCGTACTCACCCATGAAGGGCAGCAGGGGTTCCGCCTCCCAGACGTCGACCTCCCGGCCCGGAAGGCGTTCCCGCAGCACGCCGGCGAGCCGGGTGGCGGCCAGGAAGTTGCCGAACTGTCCCCAGGTGCGCGGGGACACGACGACGATGCGTGGCTCGGTCATGCTGTGTCCTCCTTTGGCATGCCCTTCTGGCCCTCGCCCGCGGCCTGAGCGTGCAACTCACGCAGGTGCCGCTCGGTGCAGGCGGTCACTAGGGCACCGCCGGCGGGGGCGGGTTCAGCGTCCTGCCAGAGCTGGAAGCAGAGCAGCGCCCAGAGCTTCCGCGAGTGGTCGGCCCGGCCGTCGAGGTGCTGGCCGACCAGCCCCTGGACGGCCTCGGGGCGGAACAGGCCGTGCTGCTCCAGCCGGCGCGGAGCGAGCGTCTCCAGCAGCAGGGGGCGCAGCTCGCGGAGCAGCAGGGTGCCGATCGGCGCCCGGAATCCGGTCTTCACGCCGTACGCGGTGGCCGCCGGGAGCATCCGCGCCGCGATCCGGCGCAGCGGGTGTTTGCCGGTGAACCCGCGGAGTTTACGGCCGGCCGGGAGGCCGGCGCAGAAGTCCACGATGGCCTCGTCCAGGAACGGCGACCGGGCCTCGATCGAGGTGAGCATCGACGCCCGGTCCACCTTGGTGAGGATCACGTCGGTCAGGAAGTGCGCGATGATGCCGAGCTGGCTGCGCTCCAGCGAGCTCAGCGCCGGATCCGCACCGAGCGTGGCGTCGACCCGCTCGAACGGCCGGCCGGTCGCCGGCGGGACCAGGACCCGGGCCAGCTCGGCGGGCTGGAACGGTGCCCCGGCGAGCAGGAACCGGCGTTGCGGCGGGCAACCCAGGGCGTACCCCAGCCGGCGGGCGACGGCGGTCGCCGGCAGGTTGCCGTGCCGGACCGGCAGGCGCCGCAACGCCGCCGCGAGCCGGGCGATGACCGGCCGGGGCAGCGAGCCGAGCAGGCCGAGCAGCCGCTCGGCCTGGAAGTAGCGGTAGCCCAGGAGCACCTCGTCGGCGCCGTCACCGGTGAGCACGCAACGCACCGATCCGGCGGCCAGGTCACAGGCGAGCACGGTGGGCAGCAGGGACGAGTCGGCCAGCGGCTCGTCGATCCGGCCGTACCACTCGCGTACTCCGTCGGCCAGGTCGCCGGCGCTGAGCCGGCGGTGGTGATGGTCGGTCCCGAGATGCCGGGCGACGGCGGCCGCGGCGTCGGTCTCGTCGAACGCGGGGTCGGTGAAGCCGACCGAGAAGGTGGCCGGGGCCCGGCCCGTCTCCTGCTTGACGAGCGCCGCCACCACGCTCGAGTCGAGGCCGCCGCTGAGCAGCACCCCGGGAGTGGAGGCACCGCCGAGCCGTCGCACGACCGCCGCGCGCAGCACCGTCTCGAGGTCGCGCTCGACCTCGCCGGCCGGCCGGTGGTCCCGTGTCGCGGGCAGGCCGGGCTGCCAGTGGACGACCGTGCGGGTCATGCCCGGCGCCCACTCCAGGTAGCTGCCGGGCGGCACCTTGTGCACGCCGGTGAGCACCGACCTGGTCGCCGGGAACGCCTGGAGCACCAGATAGTCGGCGACCGCCTCGGGATCGGGGGTGGACGGGCACCGCGGATGCCGGCGTAACGCGCTCAGCTCGGAGGCGAAGACCAGGCCGGCACCGTCGTGGAAGTAGTAGAGCGGCTTCTTGCCGAGACGGTCGCGGGCCAGAATCGTCCGCCCGTCGCGCCGGTCGTGCAGGGCGAAGGCGAACATGCCCCGGATCCGTTCCAGCGCCCGGACCCCGTCGCGCTCCAGCAGTTCGGCGAGGACCTCGGTGTCCGACCCGGTCCGCGGGGCCAGACCGCCGGCGGCCAGCTCGGCCCGCAGCTCGGGGAAGTTGTAGATCTCCCCGTTCAGCACGACGGCGGTGTTCCCGGACGCGGTGACCAGCGGCTGAGCGCCGTTGACCGGATCCGTGAACGGCAGCGCGCAGTGGCCGAGCATCATTTCGCCGTGCCGGCCGGCCGCCACGCCGTCCGGGCCGCGGTGCCGGATCGCCGCGAGCATCGACAGGGCCAGGTCGTAGCCTTCCGGCCCGCTGAATCCCGGGTGGCTGAAACCCGCGAAACCACACATCCCGTAGCTCCCCCGTGCCGCGATCGGTCAGGCGCTGGTCGTGGCCATCCGTGCGCGCTGGGCCTCGATACTCAGGCGTAAACCCTCAACCAGGGTGGTGGCCGCCCGGAAGCCCAGCGCGGTCGCGGTGCGGCCGGTATCGGCCAGCGTGAAGCCGACATCGCCGGCCTTGCGGTCCCGGTGGACCACTCGCGGCGCGCGCTCGGCCAGCTCGCTGACCTGGGAGATCAACTCGGTGAGCGAGACGTTGCCGCCGGAGCCGAGGTTGAACACACCACTGCCGACGTTCGCGTCGACGACCCGGGTGATGGCCTCGACGACATCACCGACGTAGATGAAGTCGCGGCGCGCGGTGCCGTCGCCGTAGATCTCGATCTCGTCGCCGGTCAGCGCGGCCCGGATCAGCCGGGAGATCAGCATGTCGGGGCGTTGACCCGGCCCATACACGGTGAAGAACCGCAATGCCACAGTGGACAGCCGGCTGCCGGGCCGGTGCGCGTAGGCGAGGGCGAGCTGCTCCGCGGCGAGCTTGGTGACGGCGTACGGCGAGGCGGGCGCGGGTGACCGGGTCTCCGCCATCGGCCCGCGGACCCCGTCGCCGTAGACCGATGACGAGGAGGCGATCACCAGCCGGGGTGTGCCGGCGGTCGTGCATGCCTCGAGCAGGCGCCGGGTGACCAGCAGGTTGCACTCGACGTAGTCGTCGAAGTCCCGCCACGAGGGCCGTACGCCGGGAATCGCGGCGAGGTGCACGACGGTGCCGACGCCCTCCAGCAGCGGCGCGAGGTCGACCGAGCGGAGGTCGCCGACCACCTGCCGGAGGTGGTCCGGAAAGTCGGTGCCGGGTGCCGGCTCGCGGCGGTCGATGCCGACCACCTGGCGGCCGGCCGCGGCCAGGTGCCGCACCAGGTTGCTGCCGATGAAGCCGGCCGAGCCCGTCACGAGGATCCTTCGAGCGACTTGCGGATTCGCCATCGGGTGGCCCTCCTCCCCGTTCCTGTCGCGCGTCTCAGTGCGCAGGCATGGCCGATCCGGTGGCGCATCCAGCACCTCGCCGTTGGCAAGCATGATTGGGTGTTACCAAAACACCATCCGCCCCGTAATCGGTATGATCGGTCTCATGTCTACAGTAGAGGTGGCTGAGACGTCTACCCCGTCCGGCGCCGGCGCACGTTTCGAGGGCTGATTATCCGGAACCTGGACGCGTATTCCCAGGTTGGCGGCGAGGGGCTGAAAGACGGTAGGCGCATCGACGGAAGTCATGGTACGTTGGCCGCCTGCGAGACCGTAACCTCTATGAACACACAGCTCAGAAGAGCGCATCGCGGTGGGTGCCCACGACGGGGTGTTGCACGTGCCTGGCATCATGCCTTGCCCGCGGTCCGGATGCCGGTGCCCGGATCCGATGGATAGACATTGGCTGCCGTTGAAATGCCGTTGATCGACGAGTCACATTCTGAATCTTGGAAGCCATTCTTTCGGCGCCATTTTCGAATCAACCGGTGGCGCTTGGCGCTACTGGCAATGCTGTTGCCGCTGGACATCGGCCGCCAGTTGCTGACGCCCGAGATCCTGCGCCGGTTCATCGACTCGGCCGTTTCCGGGCGGATCGAATCGACCGGACGGCTGGTGGTCGTCTACTTCGCCCTCGTGGTGGCCGGGCTGGGCACGTCGGTGCTGATGGCCAACATCAGCGCCAAGCTCGCCTGGAGCTCCACGAACGATCTGCGGGACCAGATCATGGCGGGCCTGCTACGGCAGAACGCGTCGTTCTTCGCGAAAGCCTCCCCGGGCGAGCTGGTCGACCGGATCGACAACGACACCGCCCGGCTCGGCTCGACCATGTCCGGCCTGCTGCTCGACCTGGCCGCCCAGACCCTGCTCGCTGTCGGCATCATCGCCGCGCTGTGCCGCCTGGACTGGCGCTTCGGCGTCCTGTTCCTGCCGTTCACCGCGGCCATGCTGGTGCTGCTGCGGCGCCAGGCCGGGCGGGCACTGCCGTACATCGAGGCGCAGCGGGAGACGGAAGCCCTGATCCTGGGCGCGGTCGACGAGTGGACGACCGGTGCCGAGGACCTGCGTACCGCCGGCGGCGTCGACCACGTCAGGAGCTCGCTGTGGGAGCTGGGACGCCGGGAATACCGCACCGGGCGGCTCGCGGCCGCCACCGGCGCGCGCTGGCCCGCGACCGTGCAGGCGCTGTCGGTGATCAGCACGTTGCTCGCGCTGGCGCTCGGTGTCGAGCTGAACCGCGCCGGCACGGCGACGGTGGGAACCGTCTTCGCGGCGCTGAGCTACGCCACCCTGATCCGCTTCCCGCTCACCCAGATCGCCAGTCGCGCGCTGGAGGCGCAGACCGCGGTGGTCAGCCTCCGCCGGGTCCGGCGACTGCTCGTCGACCGGCCCGCCGAGGGTACCGCCCGGTTGGCTCCGAACCGGTCGTACGAGCTGGTCTTCGACCGGGTGACGTTCGGCTACGACGAGGGGCCGGCCATCCTTCGTGACGTCTCGTTCCGGCTCCCGGCCGGACAGATCCTCGGGTTGGTCGGCCGGACCGGCAGCGGCAAGTCGACGATAATCAAGCTGGCCTTCCGGCACCTCGTGCCGAGCGCCGGCCGGATCCACGTCGGGGGCCACGACCTGAGCCTGCTGAACCGGGCGTCGTTGCGCCGCTCGGTCGCCTACATCCCCCAGGGCATCACGCTCTTCGACGGCACCCTGCGCGACAACCTGACCCTCTTCGCGACCGGCTACGACGACCGCGCGCTGCTCACCGCGCTGCGCGAAGCCGGCCTGGGCGCGCTGCTGGAGTCGTTGCCGGACGGGCTGGACACCCGCCTCGACGCCGGGTGGAACCGTTTGTCCACCGGGGAGGGTCAGATGCTCAACCTCGCCCGTGCCTTCCTCACCGACCCGGCGATCGTGCTCCTGGACGAGCCGTCCTCGCAGATCGATCCGCACGCCGAGCGGGCGCTGCGGGAGGCGCTGCGCCGATTCGCCCGCGGCCGCACCGCGGTCATCGTGTCGCACCGGCTGGAAACCCTGGAGGTGGCGGACCGGATCCTGGTGCTCGACGACGGGCAGGTCGCCGAGTACGGCGCCCGGGCCGCCCTGCTCGCCGATCCCGGCTCGGCGTTCGCCCGGCTGATCGCCGCGGAAACGGCCGCTCCGTGACGACCGTGCGGCGTTTCGCCTCGGTGCTGCGCGGGCAGCGGCGCGACTACCTGGTGCTGGTCGGCGCCTGGACGCTGCTGCGCGTGGGCACCCTCGCGGTCGGGCTGCTGCTGCAGCGGCTCTTCGACGCGATCTCCGGCGGCCGGGCCGCCGGCCTCGGCCCCTGGAGCCTGATCGCCGCGATCGGCGGGGTCGAGGCGGCCCGGCAGACCCTGCAGTTCACGTCGGTCATCTCCCGGCTCGAGCCGAGCATCGTCTTCCGCACCAAGGCGCTGCTCCGCGACCAGTTACTGACCGCCCGGCTCCGCGCGCCGGCCGACCGGACCGGTGATCCAGGGGTGCTCACCATCATGGGCAACGACGTCGAGGAGATCAGCACGTTCGCGGCGTGGTCGCCGGCCAACCTGGCGCGTTGGATCTTCGCGGTGGCGGCCGTCGCCATCCTGATGAGTGTCGACGCGGCTCTGGCCTCGGCGGTGTTCGGGCTCCTTCTCGTGCTGTCGGCGACGATCCGGGCGATGCACGGCCGATACCGGCGGTACCGGGCGGCGAGCGTGGCGGCCACCGCCCGCGTGCGCGCGGGTTTCCGTGACGCGATCGCCGGTGTTCCGGTGATCCAGGCGGCCCACGCCGAGAGTCACATCGGCGAACACCTGCACCGGCTCGGCCAGGAACGCTACCGGGCGGCGGTGGCCGAGGAGACGTACGCCGCGCTTCAGCAGAACGCCGTCGCGAACGTCGCGCCGCTGGGCACCGGACTGGTTCTGCTGGCCGCTGCCCGTGGCCTCGGCGACGGCAGTCTGACCGTCGGCGACATCGCGCTCTTCGGTTACTACCTGCAGATGCTCACCGAGGCGCTGGCGTCCCTGGGCGTACTGGTCGTCCGGCTGCAGCGGCTCGGCATCTCGCTCGACCGGACGCGCCACGACCTCCCGGACGGCCCGGTCGGCCGGCGCGTGCGGATGGACGACACCGACCCGCCGCCCGCGCCCGGCGCCGACCCGGCGACGCTGGAGCCGCTGCGCGAGCTCACCGTGAGCTCGCTGGTCCACCGCCCGGGAGCGGAAGGGGTCTGCCTGACCGTGACGGCGGGCGCGCTGGTCGTCGTGACCGGCCGGTTCGGCACCGGCAAAAGCACGCTGCTGCGAGCGATCCTCGGGTTGACCGGCCCGGTCACCGGTGAGATCCGCTGGAACGGCACCGTGGTGCGGCCGGCCGACCTCGCGCCGCCCCGATGCGCCTACGTGCCGCAGGTCCCCCGGCTGTTCACCGGCACGCTGCGGGAGAACGTCACGCTCGGCGCGGCGGTCACCGAGTCGGATCTGGACCGTGCGCTGCGACTGGCCCGTCTGGAGATCGATCTCGCCGCGATGCCCGAGGGCACCGCCACCGCGGTCGGGCCGCGCGGCCTGCGGCTCTCCGGTGGTCAACTGCAGCGGGTCGCGATCGCCCGGGCCCTGGTGCGCCGGCCCGACGTGGTCTTCCTGGACGATGCGTCCAGCGCGCTCGACGGGCCGACCGAACGGGAGCTGTTCGACGAGTTGCGCCGCGACGGTGTCACCGTGGTGGCCGTCTCGCACCGCCGCCGGTTGCTGGAGTCGGCCGACCAGGTGGTGCTGCTCGGCCGGGGCGGCATGATCGGCTCGGGGACCCTGGCGGATCTTCTCGCCGACAGCGATGAGATGCGGTCGCTCTGGGCCTCCTACGCCCGGCCGGAGGGTGCCTGAACCCGCTCGCGGAGCAACTCGGAGACGGTGACCAGGGTGAACCCCCGGGCCAGGAGGCCGTCGACGATGCCGGGCAGGGCGGCCCGGGTGGCGGTGTTGACCTGGTCCATCGGGTGCAACAGGAGGATAGATCCTGGACGGGCGGAGGACAGCGCCCGCTCGACGATGACCTCGGCGTCGCCGGTCGGCCCGGGCTCGGTCTCCGGCTCCACGTCCCACGTGATCATCGGGCGCCCGGCCCGGTGCAGGTGGTAGGGCAGGCCGAACAGCTTCGCGCAGTTCGGCGGACGGAACAGCGGCGGACCCGGCTGACCGGCCCGGGCCAGAACGTCGTCGGTCCGCTGGATCTCACCGGCGATCGTCGCCCCCCGCATGAACAGCATCCGGCGGTGCGACCAGCTGTGGTTGGCCAGCTCGTGACCGGCCGCCCGAATCGCGGCGGTCAGCTCGGGATGCGCCGCCGCGTCCCGGCCGACCAGAAAGAACGTCGCCGGCACTCGGCGACTGCGCAGGATATCGAGGATCTCCTGGCAGTGCTCCGGGTACGGCCCGTCGTCCAAGGTGAGGGCGACCACCCGGCGGTCGGTGGGGACCCGGTGCACGGGTCGCCCGAACAGGTGCCGGCGGCGGCTCTTGACGACCGCCCGGAAGCCCCGGACCGCCCCGGCCAGCAGAACCACCGCCCCCGCCCCGGTCAGCGCGACGACCATCCCGGTGCCCATCCGGGCACGATATTCCACAATGGATGGGTATGCCAGCGGCTCGGCTGCCGCTCGGGTCCCGGCCGATCGCGGCGGCCCGAGGCCGAAGCCGCCGAGGAGCCAGAGCGGGCGCCGACATCTCGTCGTCGATCGAGGACTCTCCCCGCACGCTGGTCCGGTGGTCGCCGGGAAGAGGGTGGCAAGGTCAGGACGCGTCGGCGGTGAGCGGCGGGCCGAGCGGGCCCTGGTTGCCGGAACGGTCAAGGCCGCCGAGGCAGTAGACGGCAGCCGTGCCGGTCGGCGGGGTCGGGTCGGCAACCTGCGAGCCCGCGCGGCCGGTCGCCACCAGTTTCGCGGTGGTGCCGGCCACCCGGTAGAGCGCCCAGCTCACCGGTCGCGCCCCGGGGCCCGGGGTGAAGTCGAATTGCCGCGACGCCCCGGCCGCCCGCGCGCGGGTCAGCGTGGGGGCGCCGGGCGGGTTCGCCGGCAGCTGCTTCATCACCGGCACCAGGGCGGGGGCCGCGTAGTGGTCCTTGTCGTACAGCGTGACCGAGCCGAGCCGATCGGCGCGGACGGAGGCGGCGCTGAAGTGGACCTCGCCCTGCACGCCGTACTTCTGGTCCATGGTCAGGTGCCGGTCGATCTCGGCCGGTTCGCTCCACGCGCCCTTCTCGCCGACCCGGTAGTCGGCCTGGCCGATGTACAGCTGCACGTTCGTGCCCTGCACCAGCGACACCCACCACGGCAGCACCTTGGCGTAGTCGGCCTTGGCGAAGCCGATGTTCCAGTACAGCTGCGGCACGATGTAGTCGAGCCAGCCCTGCTGCACCCACTTGCGGGTGTCGGCGTAGATGTCGTCGTACGCCTCGAGCCCGCGCGAGTCGGAGCCCGCCGGGTCGGTCGCCTTGTTGCGCCAGATGCCGAACGGGCTGATCCCGAACTTCACCCACGGCTTGAGCTGCTTGATCCGCTGGTCCATCTCGCGGACCAGGGTGTCCACGTTGTCCCGCCGCCACTGCGCGCGGGCCTCGCCGTGCCCGTACCTGGCGTAGCTGGCGTCGTCGGGGAAGTCCTGGCCGTTCTGCGGATACGGGTAGAAGAAGTCGTCGAAGTGGACGCCGTCGATGTCGTACTTCTGGACGGCCTCCAGCATCGAGTCCTCGACGAATTTGCGCGCGTCCGGATTGCCCGGATCGAAGTAGAGCCGGGCGGTCTTGCCGGTGGGATAGGCGATCGCCCAGTCCCGGTGGGCGAGCAGTGGATGGTTCGGCGCGAGCTTGGTGAAATCGGCGCCGGGTCCGTCGGGGGCCGGCTGACTTCCCCGGTACGGGTTGAACCAGGCGTGAAATTCCAGGTCACGGGCGTGCGCCTCGCTCACCATGAAGGCCATCGGGTCCCACCCGGGCGACCGGCCGTCCCGTTTGCCGGTCAGCCACTCGGACCAGGGCGCGTAGGCCGACGGCCAGAACGCGTCGCCGCTCGGCCGCACGTGCACGAAGATCGCGTTGTGGTGCTGGGCCACGGCGAGGTCGAGCCACTTCTCGTACTCGGCCTTGACCTGCGCCTCGGGCAGCCCCGGGCGGCTCGGGAAGTCGATGTTCAGCACCGTCGTCAGCCACATCCCGCGCAGCTGCCGGGTCGCGGCCACCGGCACTCCCCCGCACCGGCCGGCCGGTCCGTCCGGCGTGGCCAGCGGAACCGCCGACTCGTCGCCGGCGACGGCGGGCGGGTGGTACACGGCGGCACGCAGCAGGCCCAGGCCGAGGACGGCCAGCGCGAACAGCAAGGACGCGAGCGGAAGGACGAGCCGCAGGGGCGGACGGCGGCGGAGCATGCCCTCCAGTGTGCCTTGCCGGCCGGACGGGATCGGCGGCCGTAGAGTTTTCCGACATGGCCGTCGTCGTCGTGGGAGCCGGGATCGCCGGGCTGGCGTGCGCCCGGGAGCTGGTGGATGCCGGGGTTCCGGCCCGGGTCCTGGAGCGGGATCCGCAGGTGGGCGGCCGGCTGGCCAGCGAGCGGCTGGGCGGGCGCTGGGTGGACACCGGGGCCGCCTATCTGACGGCGGACGATCCGGCGTTCCAGGGGCGGCTGCAGACCTGGCGGATCGACGGGCTGGCCCGGCCGTGGACCGACACGCTGCGCGGGCAGGTGGGGGCGGCGACGACGCGCTGGGCGGCGCCGGACGGGCTGCGGAGCCTGGCCGAGGACCTGGCCCGCGAGCTGGACGTGACGCTCGGGGTTCCGGTCACGTCGTTGCCGCGGGCGGATGCCGTGGTGCTGGCCATGCCGGGGCCGCAGGCGCTGGCCATCGCCGACCTGGGAGCCGCCCGGGCACAGTCCTGGTCTCCGGCGGTGACGGCGATTCTCACGTACGCAAATCGGTCTTGGAATGATTTTTCCGGGATTTTCGTGAATGACCACCCCGTGCTGTCGACGGTCTGCGACGACGGGGAAAGGCGTGGGGACCGGGCGCCGGTGCTGGTGGCGCACTCCACGGCGGCGATGGCAGCCTCGGTCGACCCGGGCGTCCAGATGGCCAAGGCGGTCGGCGAACTGCTCGGCCTCGGTGACCCGGTGTCGGTGGAGACCCGTCACTGGCCGTACGCGTCGCCGAAACCCGGTCACGGACTGTACGCCCGGGAGGGCCACGTCTACCTGTGCGGCGACGCCTTCGGCCGGCCGCGGGTGCAGACCGCCTGGCTGAGCGGGCGCGCCGCCGCCCGAGCCATACTTCAGAGCACCGACTGATAGACCGCCATCGTGTCCTCGGCTATGCGCGACCAGCTGAACTTCTCGACCGCGCGGCGCCGGCCCGCCTTGCCCATCCGCTCGGCCCGCTGCGGGTCCTCGATCAGCTCGGTCATCGCGGCGGCCAGGTCGGCCACGAACCGCTCCGGGTGCACCGGCGTGCCGGTCCCGTCGGCGAGCTGCTCGATCGGCACCAGCACGCCGGTCTCGCCGTCCGCCACCACCTCGGGGATGCCGCCGGTCGCGGTCGCCACCACCGCGGTCTCGCAGGCCATCGCCTCCAGGTTGACGATGCCCATCGGCTCGTAGATCGACGGGCAGACGAACACCGTGGCGTGCGTGAGCACCTGGATGACCTCGGTCTTGGGCAGCATCTCCTGCACCCAGATCACGCCGCGCTCGTCCCGCGCCTCGCGCAGCTCGACGGCGAGGGCCTCGACCTCGGCCCCGATCTCCTTGGTGTCGGGCGCGCCGGCCAGCAGCACGATCTGCGTCTGCGGCGGCAGCTCGCGGCAGGCCCGCATCAGGTACGGCAGGCCCTTCTGCCGGGTGATCCGGCCGACGAAGACCACGCTCGGACGGCTCAGGTCGATGCCGAGCCGGTCGATCACGCCGGTGCCGTGGTCGGGCTGGTACTGCTCGGTGTCGATGCCGTTGTAGACCACCCGGATCCGGTCCGGATCGACCGAGGGGTACGCGGTGAGCACGTCCCGCTTCATCCCGCCGGAGACCGCGATGATCGCGTCCGCACTCTCGATCGCGACCCGCTCGCAGAAGCTGGACAGCGCGTAACCACCGCCCAGCTGCTCGGCCTTCCACGGGCGCAGCGGCTCGAGACTGTGCGTGGTGACCACGTGCGGGACGCCGTGCAGCAGTTTCGCGGTGTGCCCGGCGAAGTTCGCGTACCAGGTGTGGCTGTGCACGATGTCGGTGCCGGCGCAGCCGTTGGCGATCTCCAGGTCGACGCCCATCGTGCGCAGCGCCGCGTTCGCGTCCTTCAGCTCCGCGGGCTCCGGGTAGGCGGTCACGCCGGGCTCGCTGCGCGGTTGCCCGAAGCAATGCACCCGTACGTCCGCGAGGCGGCGCAGATCGCGGGACAGGTACTCGAGGTGGACGCCGGCCCCGCCGTACACCTCCGGCGGATACTCCCGCGAAATCAAGTCGACACGCACGCCTGGCAGCCTAGTGCAGTCGGGTGATCCGGGCGCGAGGCCGGGCAAGATCGGGTAACCTGTGCTCGCTTTCTCTTGGCCGGCATCATTCTTCGGCTGGCGTTCGCGTCGGCGGAAAGTTAGCGTCCTCCCATGGCTGTCAAGGTGCTTGCGATCGTTCTGGCCGGTGGTGAAGGTAAGCGCCTGATGCCCCTGACGGCCGACCGGGCGAAACCCGGTGTGCCGTTCGGCGGCATCTACCGCATGATCGACTTCGTGCTCTCCAACCTGGCGAACGGCGGCTTCCTCAAGATCGTCGTGCTGACCCAGTACAAGTCCCACTCGCTGGACCGGCACATCACCAAGACCTGGCGGATGTCGACGCTGCTGGGCAACTACGTGACCCCCGTACCCGCGCAGCAGCGGCTCGGCCCCCGCTGGTTCGCCGGCTCGGCGGACGCCATCTACCAGAGCCTGAACCTGATCAACGACGAGTCCCCCGACTACGTCATCGTGTTCGGCGCCGACCACATCTACCGCATGGACCCGAAGCAGATGGTCGACGAACACATCGCCTCGGGCGCCGCGGTGACGGTGGCCGGCATCCGCCAGCCGCGGTCCCTGGCCGACCAGTTCGGCGTGATCGACGTCGGCGAGGACGGCCGGCGCATCCGGGCCTTCCGGGAGAAGCCGCGCGACGCGGTCGGCCTGCCCGACTCCCCCGACGAGGTGTACGCCTCGATGGGCAACTACGTCTTCACCACCCGCGCGCTGTGCGAGGCGGTCACCAGGGACGCCCAGGACCCGGACAGCAAGCACGACATGGGCGGCAACATCATCCCGATGCTGGTCGAGCGGGGCGAGGCGAACGTCTACGACTTCCGCGACAACGACGTGCCCGGCTCCACCGACCGCGACCGCGGCTACTGGCGCGACGTGGGGACTCTGGACTCGTTCTACGAGGCCCACATGGACCTGATCGCCACGCTGCCCATCTTCAACCTCTACAACCACGACTGGCCGATCTTCACGAACTACGGCTCCTGGCCACCGGCCAAGTTCGTGCACGGCTACGACGACCGCCAGGGCCGCGCCATCGAGTCGATGATCTCGCCCGGCGTGGTGGTCTCCGGCGCCCTCGTCGAACGGTCGGTGATCTCCCCGAACGTCCGGGTGAACTCCTGGTCGCACGTGGAGGGCTCGGTCCTGATGGAGGGCGTGTCGGTGGGGCGGCGCGCGATCGTCCGCAACGCCATCATCGACAAGAACGTGGCGATCCCGGAGGGCGCCCAGATCGGCGTCGACCTCGACCGCGACCGCAAGCTCTACACGGTCTCCGACAACGGCATCGTGGTCATCGGGAAGGGCCAGCGGGTCGAGCTCTGACGGGCACGGGATGGTCGGATGCCGGCTTCTTCAGGGCCGGCATCCGGCCGGGATGACGGCGGCCAGGCGACGCCATTGGGGCAGCGGCAACCCCGGAAGTCGGCGTCGAGCACCTGAAAGCTAACGTGATCCGCACCAGCCCGCCGGTGTTCCTCGACGCGTCTCGCGACAGCTGTCTCTTACCCCAACCACCAGAGCGTCGATCAGTCGGCGAGGACGCCGAACCCAAACCGAGAACAAACGGAGTGCGTACGCGTCGGCGAGGGTCTGCTGCGCGGCCGTCATGGACAGCGCATCCCGTGCCCAGAGGTTCGCGACAGCGGGCGCGACGGTGATGCGCCGGGTGGCGGCGAGCAGAATGGCACTCCGGCCGATCGGTTCCCGCCCCACGTTCTCACCGATCCACAGCGAGCTGTAGCCGAGGGCTTCGAGCTCTTGGTCCGTGTCGCGGACGACGGCCGCCGGCTGGAAGGATCGCGTGGAATTGGCCTTCCCTCAAGTCCCGCATCCGGGGATTCTCGCCGCCTTTCCGGCCAACTCTCCTGGCAATCTGAGGTTCCGGGTACCGACTATGCACCCTGATGATGGGCACGTAAGGAAGGCCACAGAATGGCATTTAGGGCATGACACATGACTCGGGCCAAGTGGAAATTGAACAGGAACGGCGAGGTGGACGAATGGGGTGAGGACGAAGCGTTCCGACTCGGCAGGCCGGTCGTTCCTTGCTGGCCATGCTTGCCGAGGACCCGCGATACGAGCTCGTGGGAATCGCGCCGCGCAGGTATCTTGGGCCGAAGCCACCCTGATTCAGTCGGGCGCGGCGCCGAGCGGAGCGTCCGCCGACTCCTCGTGCTGGCCGCGGGCCGGCGACCAGCTGAGGAACGGCGCCCAGGCGCCGCCACGCGGCCGGCGGCACGCGCACCCGTTTGCGCTGGTGGAGAGCCAGCGCGGGTGGTGAGGGTATCGACCGACCGCCCCCACCTGGGGCGAAGCGACGCGCTGAACGGCCAAGTTGAGGGTGACGTTGCCGGAGCTGCCGCTATGCTAACGCTTAGGGCCGCCCGGGGGGCGGCCTCCTCTCTGGCGTGCCTACGCGGCGAGGGGGTCCAAAAATTCCATACTTACGGAGACACTATGCGCCGCGCGGAGGTTGTCAACTTGAAGTGGCGGACTGCCCGGTATTGCCAACATGGGGGGTGCGTCGAAGTGGCTCCCATGGAAAATGGCTCGGTCGCGGTACGCGACTCGAAGGACGGGGAGAATGGTGCCGTTCTGCAGTTTACCGCAGACGAATGGCATGCGTTCATCCGCGGCGCCAAGGACGGAGAATTCGACGACATGATCCCCTGATCCGTCTCCTCTCCCGGGAAAGTCCTCGGCCGGGTCCGAGGACTTTCCCGTTTCCGGGGTGTTTGCAGAGCCTAGGTACGCAACGTGCGGCTCACCGATCGAACAAGGTCCAGGCTCTCATTCCTTTGCAGAGCTTTTCCTTTCAGCCCGTTGAATACGTCGAGGTAGTGCGCGACCTCGGCCGGCTGGTCCACATACATCTCCCCGGTCAGGCCCTCGATGTAGACGACCGTCGGCAATGCCGGGCCGGCAGATGGCATTCTTTCGTCCGCCTCACCGAATTCAAGAATGATGAAGCCCTGACTCATACCCTTGTGGGCACCGGCGCCGTACGGGATGATGCGCAAGTCGACGGCAGAAGCGGCTGAGAGTTCCGCCAGATGCTCCAACTGCGCCCGCATCACGGCCACGCCGCCGACGACCCGGCGAAGGACCCCCTCGTCCAAAACGTAGTCGAGCCTTGGCCGGATACTGTCACTCAGTATCTGTTGACGCTTCATCCTGAGATGGACGGCGTTCTGCAGCGCGGCGGCACTCGCCGGCCGCCAGAGGCTGATTACCGCATTGGCGTACTCGGGCGTTTGAAGCAGTCCTGGAATGGTCGTATTTTGGAATTCGCTTATCGTTCTGGCAGCGCCTTCCAAGCCGATCAAGGTCTCCAGGCCGGGATCGTAGTCGAAGGCCTGCCACCATGCGCGTTCACGACTCTCGCGAGCGAGAGCCATGAGCCATGAGCTCTCCTCTTCCGATATGCCGTAGATATTACTTAGGTCGCGTACATCACGTAGTGTCGGATTTCGTTGGGCGGTCTCGATCCGGCTGATCTTGGCCGGAGAACACAGCAGGTGATCGGCGGCATCCTTGACGCTCAGACCGGCCTTGATCCGGTGCCGACGCAGCGCGGCCCCCAACTGCCGACGACGAACCGCCGGCCCCGGGTTATCTGACATCGGATGCCATGCCTCCCCGATTTCCCGATCAGCGACGAAGCAACGAGCCAGATGGCAATTTCATTTGGCACGGTACCGCCGACAACGTCCTCTTGGCAATTGACAAGCGGTGAGTCACCATGATGTTACGTCGTGCCAAACGGTCGTTAAGGCGGGGCCCGCGGACGCGGTGGCCATCTGACAAAGGAGTGAGGAGGAACCGATCACTCACGCGCCACAGACGCGTCTGTCGAGGTCTCAAACGCGCGCTGGGCCGATGCGCCTACATCGACCCAGCCAGGCAACCCCCTGAGGATTCAGGCCCACAGGAAGGTGACCATGTTTTACGCTACCAAATTCCGGGAAGATCGCCATGCTGGTCCGGGGCAGTGTCGCTCGCTGCCGGCAGAACACTTCGGCTGGGAAGTCGTCTCCGAGAACCGGTCTGCGCGTCTACTTTCGCCAAGCCCTCCGGCCCGATGCGGAGGTTTCGACATGAAGGTATGGACGAGCTTTTCCTCGATCGTGAAGATTGCCGGCGCTTGCATTCTGATCGGCTTGGTCCTCGGATGCTGGCTCGCCGGCGAGGTGGGTCGGAGCCCCGCGCCGAGGCCGGCCACCTCGACATCCTCGCCGGCCGGCGTCGTGAGGTAGAGAAGCGCGCCTAGGAGGTCGTTGCGGTCGGTTCCCCGGCGGAGCAGGTGACCGTCATGGTTACGTCCGCCTGCCCGTGGCGGAAGGTGACGAACGGCGCCGCGCCGGGGCCGGTGTCCGCCGACGTCTCGTGGTAACCGTGGGCGGGCGTCCAGCTGACGATCCGGGCCGTGGTGGCGGTCGGGCACTCGGCGGTGACCGTGCCGCCGTCCGAGGTCAGGACCCGCTGGACCGGCGCCGGGTTGGTGGTGGTCGTGGCCGCCGTCGGTGCGGCCGTTGTCGTCCGCCCGGCCGATGGCGACGGCGGGTGGGCGCCGATCACGGCCGGCGGGGCGTTCGTGGTGGCTGCGGTCCGGTTCGGGGCCTCGGTGGTCGGGGCCGCCGCGCGGGTCGTCGTGCCCGGCAGCGCGCCGGCCGGCGCGCTCACCCGCGCCGAGGCGGACGGCGTGTCCTTGACCGGCGCGGCCGTGCCGGGAGTGGCCGGGCCGCCGCGCCAGATCAGCCAGCCCGCCGCCGCCACGATGCCGGCGGCGATTGCCGCCCCGGCCGCCCGTAGCGTGATTCGCGCCCACTGCGGGGCCGGCGGGCGGATCACGATCGACGGCTCCGCCGGGGCCGGGCCACCCGGGGCGCCCGGCACCGGGGCGTCCTCGACCACCTCGAGACCCGCCGCCCTGGCGAGCCGCCGGGTCACCTCGCGGGCCGTCGGGCGAGCCGCCGGGTCCTTGGCGAGGCAGCTCATGGTCAGCTCGACCGCGTCGGGCGGGACCGAGCCCATCGGCACCAGCCGCGGCGGCTCGGCGTGCACGTGGTTGTCCATGACCTGGGCGGGCGACTCGTCGGCCCACGGCGTGTGCCCGGACAGCATGCGGTAGAGCAGGACGCCGAGCGCATACACATCGGAGGCCGGCGTCACCACGTTTCCGGTGAGACGCTCGGGCGCGACGTACGTCGGGGTGCCGAACAGCGCCTCGCCCGGCCGGCGGGGCATCGCCCGGCCGGCGGCGATGCCGAAGTCGACGACCTTGGCCCCGGTCGGCGACAGCATCACGTTGGCCGGCTTGATGTCCCGGTGCACCAGCCCCGCGGCGTGCGCCGCGGCCAGCGCCGCGCCGACCTCGGCCCCGATCCGCAGCGCGAACCGGGACGGCACCGCGCCCGCCCGCAACCGCTGCAGCAGGGTCGGCCCCTTGACCAGCTCGAACACCACGTACGGCACGTGCCGGTCGCCGGCGATCGACTCGCCGTAGTCGTGGACCTGCGCGACGTTCGGATGCGACAGCACCGCCGCCGCCCGGGCCTCCCGCCGGATCATCGCCAGCGACTCGGGATCGTGCGCGTGCGGGGCCAGCATCTTCACCGCGACCGAGCGGTGCAGCACCGTGTCCGTGGCCCGCCAGACGACCGCCATCCCACCCTTGCCGATCGGCTCCGCGAGGCGGTACCGGCCGCCGAGCACCGCGCCCGGCAGCGCGACCGAGGTGAGATCGACATTCATGCACGGCAGTCTGCCGTGATCGCCCGGAATTCGCATCCGATGAGCGGCTGATTGCGTCCGGTCCGGGGCGGCCGGCGCTCCAGTCGCTGTCCAGTCGGCCCGCCTAGCGTCGGTGGCGAGACCAGAAAGGAACGGTGAGGTGGGAATGGCCGAGTTCACCAGCGGCGACAGCACCCGGATCTTCTACAAGGACTGGGGCACGGGCCAGCCGATCGTCTTCCGTCACGGGTGGCCGCTGTGCTCCGACGACTGGGACCCCAGATGCTCTTCTTCCTCGGCGAGGGCTTCCGGGTGATCGCGCACGACCGGCGCGGGCACGGCCGGTCCGAGCAGGTCGGCGGGGGCAACGACATGGACCACTACGCCGACGACCTGGCCGCGCTGGTCGCGCACCTCGACCTGCGTGACGTGGTCCACGTCGGTCACTCGGCCGGCGGCGGGGAGGTGGCCCGCTACCTCGGCCGGCACGGCGAGAGCCGGGTGGCCAAGGTCGCGCTGATCGCCGCGGTGACGCCGTCGGTCCTGCAGACCGGCGCGAACCCGGCCGGCACGCCGCTGGCCGTCTTCCAGAGCCTCCAGGCCCAGCTCGCGGCGAACCGCTCGGACTTCTACCGGGCGCTGCCCTCGGGGCCGTTCTACAACTTCGACCAGCCCGGCGTGGAGCCGTCCGAGGCGGTCATCGCGAACTGGTGGCGCCGGGGCATGATGGGCGGCGCGAAGGGCCAGTACGAGTGCGTCAACGCGTTCATCCGCGAGGACTACTCCGACGACCTGCGGAAGGTCACCGTCCCGGTCCTGCTGATGAACGGCGATGCCGACCAGATCGTCCCCCATGCCAGCTCGGGACCGCGCGCGGTCGACCTGGTCAAGAACGGCACGCTGAAGACGTACGCCGGCTTCCCGCACGGCATGCCGACCACGCAGGCCGAGACCATCAACGCGGATCTGCTGGCCTTCATCCGGTCCTGACCGGGCCGCCGCCGCGTCCACCTTCCCCGGGTACCCTGGCGTGCCAGGGGTGGACCGTGGGCGTGGTGGTCGGGCGGGACGACGAGATCGGCGCGCTCGAGGCGCTCTCGACGGCGCGGGCGACCGGCGCGGCGCGGCCCTGGTGCTGCGCGGTGAGGCCGGGATAGGCAAGTCGAGACTGCTGGAGCTCGCGGTCGGGCGCCGCCCGCCTGCTCGAGCCCGGCCTGCCGGCGCGCGCCCCGGGCTCGTTCCTGGCGCGGCACGGCAACGGCTACCGCTTCACCGCCGGCCCGGAGGCGCTCGACCTCAACCGCTTCCGGGCGCTGGTCACCGACGCGCGCACGTTCACCGGTCGCGCGGAGCCCACCCAGGCGCTGGAGCGGTACGCCGAGGCGCTGCACCTCGTCCAGGGGCGGGCCGGTGACGGTCTCGCCGACACGCCCGGCGCCCGGGTCGTGTTCGCGAACCTGGACGACGAGTTCCTCGAGGCGGTCCTGGCCGCCGCCGGGATCGCGGTCCGGCTGCACCGCCCGGCGCGGATGCTGGCGCCACTGCGGCGCGCGGCCGAGATGGAGCCGCTGCACGAGCTCGTCCAGGCGAGCCTGGTGACCACCCTGGCCGCGGCCGGCCACCGGGCCGAGGCGCTGACGACCTACCGGGTGATCCGCACGCGGCTCGCCGACGAGCTGGGCATCGATCCGGGCTCGGACCTCCAGCAGGCGTACCGGCGGATCCTGCGGGTCAGCGCCGCTCCCGCAGGGTTTGCGAAGGCGACTCGCCGAACCGGGCCCGGTAGGCGCCCGCGAACCGCCCGAGATGGGTGAAGCCCCACCGGTACGCCACGTCGGAGACGTTCACCTGCCAGGCGTCCGCCCGGGACAGTTCCTGGTGCACCCCGTCGAGCCGCAACCGCCGCAGGTACGCCAGCGGTGACACCCCCACGTGCTGCCGGAACGACTCCTGCAGCACCCGCACCCCGACCCCGGCGATCGAGGCCAGGTCGCCGGCCGTGTACTGCCGCCACGGCTCGGCGTGCATCGCGTCCAGCGTGCGCTTCACGGTTCGCGGGCGGCGCGGCCCCTGCAGGCCGGCCGGTTCGTCGCCGTACGGGTGCTCGACCGTCAGCGCGAGCCCGCTGATCACCATGTCCCGCCAGCGGGCCGCCATCCGCGGCCGCGCGGCCAGCCCGTCCTCCGCACACGACTCCGCGTGCAGCAGCCGGACCAGCGCCAGCCACGTACGGCCCGGCCCGTCGGCCAGGTCGAAGCTCTCGCCCAGCAGCAGCGGCGACACGATCTGCTGGTCGAGGGCCGCGTCCAGCTCGCGCTCGAGCGCGGCCCGCTCGATCTTCACGCTCACCAGCCGGCAGTCGCCCGGCCAGTCGAGGTCGATGTCGCCGACCGGCCGGTACACCGCCGCCCGGGTCGGGTCGGCCACCACGGCCGTGCCCCGGTGCCGCGAGCGCAGCGACCCGGTCAGCGGGGCCAGCACGTGGTACGACGTCTCCAGGTCGGCGATGGCGACGTGGATGTCCACGCCGTAGCTGATCACCCCGACCGTGATCGGGCCGAGCACCACCACCTCGCCGGCGAAGGCGAAGCCGCTCGTGTCACCGACCGGGGTGACCTGCAGCGGCCCGTAGAAAGCCTGGCGGCAGAACGCCTTCGCCTCGTCCACGTCGCTCGTCCGCAGAGCGACGTGGACCGGTGTGTCCCCCGGGTGGGCGGCAACCATGCCGTCCACCCTAGCTTCAGGCGACTGCCGCCTCGACCGGCCAGGAGAACTCCGCCACCCCGCCGTCCGGGACATCGATCTCCGCCATCGGGGTCACCGGGTCCCGCCAGACCGTGTAGCGGCCGGCGGGCAGGCTGTCGATGACCACCGCGAAGGACGCGCCGCCGGCCACGTACCGGGCGCGGACCGCGGCGTGCGTGCGGTGCGCCGGGTCGTCGACCGGGCTGACCTCGATCTCGTGCCCGTGCAGCTTGCCCGGGGTGTGGATGATCACGGCCCCGAGACCGTTGCCGATGGTGAGCATGACGGTGCCCTGCCCGGACGGCGCCAGCGTGTGGTGGTGGTGCGCGTGGTCGTGGCTCACGGGTTGTCGAACCCGTCGAACGGCGTACCCAGGAAGGGGAACTTCTTGAGCAGCTTCGAGCTCACGTTCTTGATGGACAGGCCCTGCTCGACCAGCCCGGCCGCGGCGTCCGGCTTGAACTTCTGGTCGACCAGCGCGAACGTGACACCGGCGATGGCCCGGATCGAGATGGACACCACGTCGTCCTCGATCCGCCGGCCGTTCGGGAAGCCGGCCAGGTCGCCGGCGAGCAGGCCGAAGGCCTTGGGGTCCTTGGCCGGCGGTACCGCGGTGTTGAGCCGCAGCATGTCGGCCTGGGTGGCGCCGGTGGAGTTCTGGAAGTCCTTGATCAGCCCGTCCGGGATGCCGGTGAGCAGGATCGCGACCAGGTCGGCGCGGGGCGTCTTGGCCTTGTTGAGCTTGTCCAGGTTGTCGAACAGCCCGGGGTAGAGCACCGGCAGCAGCGAGGCCAGTTCGGGCTTCTCGACGAAGCCGGCGAACCGCTTGTCCTCGGCCGGCGACAGCGAGTTCCACAGGTCCTTCTCCGCCATCGGCACGATGACCTCGTTGAACAGCGGGTTGCCCAGCCGGGACACCTGCACCTGGGGGCCGACCTCGACGTCCTCGTTCTTCTTGTCGCCCTGGCGGACCTGCACCTGACGGCGGGACGCCGAGGTCCAGATGCCGATCACCGCGCCCGCGTCGCGACCCCGCACGGCCTTCTTGCCGTCCTTGCGTACGGTCGAAAGCGGAACCTGAATGGCGATCGAGTGCACGTTCAGCTTGTCGGTGGCGTTGTGTGCCTTGCCGGCGTAGTTGAACAGCGTCTTGCCGACGACGTGCTTGTTCTCGAAGGGCCGCAGCGTGCCGAGGTCGAAGATCGAGCCGAGGTCGACGAAGAACGCGTCCGCGCGCTGGCCGGCGAAGACCTTCTCGCCCGTCTTGAGCTTCTTCACCGCGTCGGCGGCGAGCGACTCGTAGTGCGGGATGGAGATCCTGCCGACGTTGCACGGCGGGCAGGGCAGCTTCGGGTGCAGCACGGTGCTCTTGCCGTGCGCGTCGACCTTGGTGACCGAGTAGAACTGCCGCCGGTTCCAGTTCGGGTCGTCCAGCGACTTGATCTGGCCGGTGTTGTACAGGAACGTGTTGTTGTTGCGCAGTTCGGTACGGAACCGGAACTGGTAGGTCAGGTCCGGTCGCGCGTCCCCGTTCGAGTCGATGTGGATCTCGTAGAGGACGTCGTCGCCGAACTCGAAGAAGTTCGGTCCGCTGGCCGGGAGCTGCAGCGGCACGTAGTTCGCGATGATCGTCACGGTCTCCGGGTCGTCCGGGCTGACGAACGCGTACAGGTCGGAAGAGTCCGCCACCGGGTCTTTGCTGATCTCCGGGGCTTCACGATGCGAGGACATTTACGAAACCCCTTTCAGCGCTTGACGGCTTTGAGCAGGCTGGCGGCGAGCTTCTTGTCGGTGAGTGTGGACTTCGACCCACCGGAGAAGACGTCGAACGTACCCTTCGCGGCGTCCCGCAACGAGAGCACCAGCGGCTGGCCGTCGTCCTTCGCGGAGGTCTCGCCGGCCAGGCTCAGCCCGGCGACACCGGCGACGGAAACTCCGACACCCGCGGTGGCGGCGATGGCGAGGACCCGGCGGCGGGACAGGCGGTTGACCGCCCGGCTGCCGTAACGAACACGACTCATGCTCGGCCTTTCGTCATATCTTGCGGAAGGGCTGGTCTTTACTTGCAGCGTCGACGCCCATCTGTACGGGGGCCGAACCGTTGTGGTTCAACGGTTTTCACGCCGCCGCCGGAGAAATCCACCAATTAAGGCGTACGCAAGGAAACAAGCCCCCACCACCATCGCCCCGGCGACGAGCCCGTGACCCAGCGTCACCTTGCTTTGGTCACCCACCGGAGTGATCGCCTGCGGGGTCTCCTCTGCCGCTTCCGTGGCTTTTGTGCTGGGTGCGGCCTTGGTACTCGGCGCCGGTTTTGTACTGGGCGCCGCTTTGGTACTGGGCGCCGCCACTGGCGCCGCAGCCACCTTCTTCTGGAACACCAGATCCGAGCATGAGTAATAGGTGTCCACCGTGCTCGACGTCTGCCACACGACGTACAGAATCTGCCGCCCGGTCCGGTCCGACGGCAGCCGTACGCTCATCCGGTAGGACCCGTCCGACAGCGGCGGATCCTTGATCTCCGCGAGCGGCTTGCTCCCGAGATCCCCCCACGCGAGCTTCTTCGCCGGATCGAACCCCTGTTCGGTGAGATAGACCCGGAAGCTTCCCGCGTGCGGCAACGTCGCCCGGTACGTGATCGGCAACGACTCCCCCGGCGAGACGGCCGTCGACGGAAAGTCGTCCCGCGCGAGATCCAGCCCCTTGAAGTCGGCCAGTCCCCCGCTGCACAACTGCCCGTCCGGCACGAACTTCCGGTCGTCCCCGTTCACGTTCGGCACCCGCAGGTTGTCGAACGTCCCGAACGGACCACCGTTGGCCGCCCGGGCCGCCTTGCACGCCGCCGTGCCGGTCGCCGTCCCGCCGCCCGCTGCACACGCGGCCGTCCGGCTGATCGGCGAGGTCGGCGCCCCGTGCGCGAACGCGGGCAGGGCCACGAGCAGCGACGGCAGCAGCCCCGCGGCCGCGGCGGCACTGAGTCGGCGAGGTAGGCGAGTCTTCACGTGCGGAGATACGGAGATCCGTAGCCGACCGTTCACCTTTTCGCCCGGTGTGATTGCATGGCGGGGATCGAACAACCGGAGGACAAACATGGACAAGCCCGAGATCGGCCCGATCCAGGGCGACCCGCCGGCCGACCTGGTGGTGGAGGACATCACCGTCGGTGACGGCGCCGAGGCCGCCGCAGGCCAATACGTCAGCGTGCACTACGTGGGCGTCTCGCACTCCAACGGCGCGCAGTTCGACGCCTCCTGGGACCGCGGCGAGCCCTTCGACTTCCCGCTCGGCGGCGGCCAGGTCATCGCCGGCTGGGACCAGGGCGTCCAGGGCATGCGCGTCGGCGGCCGCCGCAAGCTGACCATCCCGCCGCACCTGGGCTACGGCTCCCGCGGCGCCGGCGGCGTCATCAAGCCGAACGAAACGCTGATCTTCGTCGTCGATCTGCTAGGCGTGCAGTAGGTATTTCGGGAGGCGGGCCGGCTTGCGGGTCCGCCTCCATGCAAAACCGATCAAGACCAAGCCCATACCGTACGTTTCGCATCTCCCCCCACCGCAGCGGCGGCCGAACCCGCGTTTCCCCGCGAGCCAGGCGTTGGGTCACGCCCGCCCGGCGACCGCCGGGCTGAGCTGCCGGGCCGGGCTCCCGGCAGTACCGATCAGCGGAACAGGCCGAGGTCGATCGCGTTGGCCATGGCGCGCTGGCCGGCGATGTTCGGGTGCAGGTGGTCGGCCTGGTAGGCCGGTAGCACCTGACTGGGCAGTTGCGGGTCGCGGATCGCCGCGTCGAAGTCGGCAACTCCGTCCAGTTCGGGCGTGCTCCGCACCCACGCGTTCACCGTCTGCCGGGTGGCTTCCTGCGCCGGCGTGAAGCACCCGGAGTCGCAGCCGTAGGGGGTGATCGTCGCGCCGATCACGCGGATGCCGGCGTGGTGGGCGCGTGCCGTGATCGTTCGCAGGCCGGCGATCAGGTCCGGGGCGGTGGCGTTGTAGCCGATGTCGTTGATGCCGTCGGCGAGGATCAGGTAGCGGGCGCCGGTCTGCTCGCGTACGTCCGCCTTCTCGCGCTTCAGGCCCGAGATGCTGGTGCCGGCGCCGCAGCAGTCGGTCCGGTCGGTGAGCACCTGGTTGCCGCCGATGCCCTGGTTGAGCACGCCGTATCGGCCGCCGAGCCGGGCGCCGAGCACGTCGGTCCAGCGGTCGTTGCCGTTCCACGTGGTGTACGCGCCGTCGGTGATCGAGTCGCCGAGCGCCACGATGCTCCCGCGCACGGCCGGACCGGGGCGCACGTCCACGCCGTCCAGCCAGAACCACGAGTTCACGTAACCCGTGAAGGCCGCGCTTCCCGCGCCCGCCTGGTTGCCGGCCGCCACGAACTGCGTCCCCTGCGCGGCGTCGTGGCCGGTGATGGCGGCCGCGTCGCCGCCCGCGGTCACGTACACGTCGACGGCCAGGTCCTGCCCGTACGCCACGCTCAGCGGAACCGGATCGCTGAAGACCGACTCACCCGTCCTGATGGTCACCGCCGCCCGCCCATGGAAAGTGACCCGCCGCTGGGTGCCGGCCACGAGGCCGGCCGCCCCGGAGGCCGCCGCCCGGGCCACTCCCACGGCCCCGAAGGTGACGTCCGCCTCCCCGAACGTGTTGGACAACCGCACCCGCAGCGACGATCCGCCGATCGTGGGATGGACCAGCATCCGCAAGGTCTGCGCCGCGAACGTGGGGCCGGCCTCCCGCTGCGGACTGGTCGACCACGCTCCGGTCCACCCGGCCGACGCCTGCGCCGCCGCCGGGGACGCCACGCCGACGAGAATCACCAGCACGCTCAGTAGATATACAAGTCTCGATGTCTTGGGCATGGCATCGATCGTCGTCGAACCGCTTCGACAACACAACCCTCGACCGCACCGATATCGTCGATACGTGGAGCCGCTGGTCGCGACGATCGGGATCGTGTCGGCGCTGCCGGTCGAGGCCGCCGCGATGCGTCTCCTGATCGAGGACCTGGAACGGGTGCCGCCCGAGCCGGAGGACCGCAACCAGTACTACCGCGGCTGGCTGCCGAGCACGGATCCGGAGCGGCCGCACGGGGTGGTGCTCGCGCTGCTGACCCAGGACAGCAACCCCGCCGCCTCGGCCGCGTGCGCGGACCTGCTGCGCAGCTTCCCGGCGCTGGAGTGCCTGGTCCTTTGCGGAATCGCCGGCGGCGTGCCGGATCGCGCCGACCCGTCGCGGCACGTACGGCTGGGCGACGTCGTGGTGGCCGAGGAGATCGTCAGCTTCGCGCACGTGCGCCGGACCGACGGCGCGGAGACCATTCGCCGGCCGATCGGCGGGCGGTCGGCCGACCTGACCCGGGCGGCCAACGAGCTGCGCGCCCGGGAGGCCGACGGCGGCCGGCGGTGGCGCACCTGGCTGGCCGAACAGGGCCGGGACCGGGAGGTGTACCGCCGGCCCGCGCCCGGGAGCGACGTCCTGTACGAGGCGGGAAAGCCGGTCGCGCACCCCGATCTCGCGGCGAGCGGGCACGAGGAGGGCTGGCCGAAGGTCCACCACGGGCCGATCGGCAGCGCCGACGTGCTGGTGCGGGACGAGAGCCTGCGCGACCGGCTCGCCGCCCGGTACCGGCTGCTCGCCGTGGAGATGGAGGCGGTGGGCGTGACCGCGGCGGCCGCCTTGCGCAACCGGGGCTGGTTCGTCGTCCGTGGGGTGGTCGACTACTGCGAGGACGCCGGCAAGAACGACACCTGGCACCACTACGGCTCACTGGCCGCGGCGGCGTACGTCCGGGCGTTGCTGGAGCAGTGCGTGCCGTTGGGCCCGGCCGAGCCGGCCGCCCCGCCGCGTCCGGCGCACCGGCCGCCGTGGCGCGGCCGGCTGCCGGCGATCGGGCTCGCCGCGGCGGGCGGGCTCGCGGTCATGCTCGCGGCCAGCGCTGCCCCGGCGCCGGCCGTTGTCGTCTCGGCCGCGCTCGTCCTGGGCCTGATCCCCGGTCTGGCCAGAATCCGGCGGCGGCCGGGCCGCGTTCGTGGCCGCGCTCGGCGCGTACCTGGTGGGCGTGCTCAGCGGCGTCTACGAGCTGGCGGTGGTCGCCGGGTTCGCCGCCGCGTTCAGCTGGCGACCCCTCACCCTCGTGCGGGCCGGCCCCGGGTACGCGGCGGGCATCGGGCTCGCCGCGGCGCTGGCGGTGGCCCCGATCCGGCTCGCGGAATACTTCCATCTGCTCAGGCTGGAGCCGACGCTCACCGAGGGCTTCGCGGCCGGGTTCTCCGACGGCGCGGTCAGCGGATGGGACCAGGACGTCAACGGTGCGGTGGCGACCGCGACGGTCATCGCCCTGGTGGTGGCCCTCGGCATGCGGTTCGCGCCGGGGCCGCCGGTGTCCTGGCCGGCCGCCCGTGTCGCCGCGCCGGCCTGCGGTCTCGTGGTGGCCGCCGTCAACACGTTCGCCGACTCGTACCGGCCGTTCCTGGCGCACGGCTACCTGCTGGCGCCGGCCGAGGGGCTCCTGGTGGCCGTGGCGGTGTGGTTCACCCTCACGGTCGTCGGGGACGGTGGCCGGAGGCACGTGCGTCCGCTTCCGGTCGCGGCCGGCGCGGCAGTGGTCACGGCCGTCGTCAGCGGAGTCGGCAACGCCGCCAAGGCCGACCTCTCCGGCGGGTGGTGGCGCGGGCTGGCCGACGCGGTCGCCGTGGCCGTGGTGGTCTGGTCGGTCCTTCGCTCCCGGATGACGGCGTCGTCGCGGCCGTGGCCGGTCGCTCCGGTCCTCACCGGTCTCGGCGCCGGTGTGCTCGCGGCGGCCTGCTACGCGATGGCCCTTGGCCGCGACGCGGACGGCACGTTCTCGCCCCGTCCGGGATATGCGCTGATGTTCGGCACCACCGTCGCCGTGATCCTGCTCTCCCGACCCTGGTGGCCGGCCTGGTACCGGGCGCCGTTCTTCGTGCTGGGCGTCTTCACGGCGGTCGCCGCCGGGCTGGTCGCCGGGATGGCCTACGGGCTGTTCGCCGGCCTGGTGGCGGGCCTGGCCAGCAAGGTCGCCACCGAGATGGCACACCGCTCCACCCCGGCGCTGACCTGGCGCCCGTCCTATCCCGGCATCGTCGGCGGCGGCCTGCTGGGCGGTACGGTCGCGGCCGGAGCGAGCGTCGCCGGGCTCGACCCGCGGTACCTGCCGCTCTTCGGCGTGTCGGCGGGGCTGGCCGCGGCGCTGGCCTTCGGTAGCCGGGGGCAGAACGATCCGGACGGGGCCATGTCGCCCCGGCGGCTGCTCGTCCTCGACCGTACGGTAATGCTGATCTGCACCCTCGGCGTCGCCGCGACGGTGGGCATCGCCGTCGGGGTGCGCACCACCGCGGGCGGGTCGAGCCCGGCCGCCGCCGTGATCGCCGCCTTGACCACGGCGTGCACGTACGGGCTGACCGCGGGCCTGACCGTCGCCGTGGCGCAGAGCCGCTCGGCCGCCTACGCCGCGGCGGTCGCGGTGCACGCGGCACGGGGCGACCTGCCGCCGCGCCCGATGCGCTTCCTCGAGGACGCGCACCGCAAGGGCGTCCTGCGCCAGTACGGCCCGGTCTATCGCCTGCGCCACCAGGACCTGGCGCCCTACCTTCAGTAGCGTCCCCTCAGGCCAAGGGGTACTCGGCGGGCATCTCCGCCGGGTCGCCCAGCACCTGCGGGTTGTCGGCCCACAGGGATCGCATCTGGTCCTGCATGAAGCCGAGCAGCCGCAGCCGGTAGTCGCGGTCGAACTGCTCCAGCGACTCGATCTGGCGCAGCAGCGCGTCCCGGCCGGCCTGCAGCCGCTCCAGGACGTCGTCGTACTCGGTCCTGGCCTGGCGCCGCAGTTCCTCGGCGCTCAGCCGCGCGTCGGAGCCGACCCGCTCGGCCCGGGACCGCGCGTCGGACATGATGATCATCGCGCGCTGCTCGATCTCGTCCGCCCGCTCCTGGGCGTTCCGGGCGACGCTCTCCGCGGCGTTGTTGGCCTCGGCCAGCATCTGCTCGGCCTTGCGGCGGATGTCCTCGGCGTACGACTCGGCGTCGCGCAGCACCTCGCCGGCCGACGCGAGGGCCCGGGCCCGGATGTTCTCCGCCTCGAGGCGGGTCGAGCGGAGGTGCTCCTCGGCCGTCCGCTGCGCCATGACCAGCACCTCCATGGCGCGGTCCGGGCTCTCGTCGGCGAACGGCTGGTCGATCGCGTACCGATCCGCCGGGTGCCGCGTGGCGCGCCGCCCGCCGAAGTCCCAGCCGGCCGCCAGGCCGGTACCCTCGCTACGATCGTCGGCCACGTCGGGCCTCCAAGAATCGTTCCGTCGCCCACCGGCCTGACCTGCATCTCGATACGAGAAACGGCCCGAGCGGGTTCAACGGGACGCCCGGCCACCCCGAATTCACAGGGTAGGCCGGGCGTCCGCCGCGGCCGGCGTCAGATCTTGCCGGCGCGGGTGCCGGCGTCCGCCGCGGTCGGCGTCAGATCTTGCCGGCGCGGGTGCCGGCGTCCGCCGCGGCCGGCGTCAGATCTTGCCGGCGCGGGTGCCGGCGTCCGCTTCGTCAGTTGTCAGATCTTGCCGGTGCCGGCGTTGGCGAGCACCGAGGCGGCCACCTGCGAGGTGGGCAGCTTGGTGTACTTGTAGCCGCTGGGCAGCGACCAGTTCACCGAACTCGGCGCCGTGCAGCCGGCGAGCGCGGCCCCGTCGACCGTCGAGCCGCTGTCGGAGAAGCTGCCCTCCGGGTTGGCCGTGTTCGGGTTGGTCACCACGTCCGTGCAGCGCCCCGCGGTCGCCCCGGTGATGGTGAAGACGTTGTTCTCCGAGATGATCTGCGACTTGATCCCGGTGCCGATGCTGTACAGGTGCGGGTAGACCGGGTCGCTCTTGCTGCCGACGAAGTAGTTGTTGACCGAGTGCACCTCGCCGAACCGCACCCGCGGCGCCCGCTGGGTGATGTCCCGGTACAGGTTGCCGATGAACGTGATGGTCTGGTGCCCGATGTCGGCGGTCTTGCTGTCCGACTGGCCGACCAGCGAGTTCTTGTCGTGCTTCTCGAAGATCGTGTTGGACACCGTGATGAAGTCCGACGTGTTCTTGATGTCCAGCGAGCCGTCGTGGCACTGGATGTTCTTGCGGACGCCGTTCTTGTCCGTGTTGCCGAGCGGCTCCATGTCGTCGGTGTACGGCGCGTCGGTGAACCACATGTGGTCGATCCAGACGTGCGTGGAGCCGTCCACGGTCATCCCGTCGAACTCCGAGTTGTAGTTGCCGGCCCCGTCCCCGGAGTCCCACTTCGGCGCCAGGTCACACGGGTTGGTGACCTTGATGTTCCGGATGATGACGTTGTCGACCTTGGAGAGCTTGAACCACCCGTTCGGCAGGTACGCGTTCGCCCCCACCCCGATGATCGTGGTGTTCGGCTGCAGCTTGACCTCGGCCCGCGATGCCTGATCCGAGTGGCTGGTGTACGGCTTGCCCTCGGTCATGTCGATGCTGCCGACCCACTTGATGATCTTCGGCGCCTTCTTGTCGGTCTTACCGGTAGCCGGGTCGGTACCGGCCAGAGCGGCCAGCAACTGCGCCCGCGTGGAGACGGTGTACGTGTGCGCGGCCGTAGCCGCCGAGCCACCGGCCGTACCGCCGGACTGCGCGGCCCACCCGGTATCGGCCACGGCCGTGGAGCCGTCCGCCAGGGCGGCCGCGGGCACGGTGGCCGCGTTGGCATGCGTCATGACCAAGCCCACCCCACCCCCGGCGAGCAGGGCGGCGGACGCCGCGAGGACACGGGTCGGTTTCAGTTTCATGGGAGCACTCCTGGAAGCAGGGAGACCCGAAACGCCCGGCGGAAAGCGCTTTCCTGGTCGATTGAGGCTCATCGTTACATGGGAGCGCTCCCGAGTAAAGCCCCACAACTCACCGCACCGAGCGCCCCGGCATTCCCCCGGCCTCCACGGCTCGCCACGGCCCCGCAGCCACCGCCCACCACCGCCCCGCATCCCGCGGCTCACCACCGCCCCGCAGCCACCGCCCACCACCGCCCCGCAGCCACCGCATCACCGGCCCCGCAGCCGAGCGGCAGCCACGCCCCACGCTCACCCGAAGAACCGCACCCCCGCCAGCCGCTCGGACTCCGCCCACATCCGCGCGGCCGCGCCCGGATCGGCGATGTACCGATACGCCCGCTGCTCGCCCGGCACCCCGGTCAGATGCAGCAACCCCGACGGCCCGTAGAGCACCCCACCACCTGCCTCCGGACTGGTCACCGCGTACAGCGCGGGCAGCGCTCCCTCCTCGGCCGTCTGCGCGAGCACCCCGAACCGGCTCAGGAACCCGATGACCCGCGCCGGCGCCCGCCCCGCGAGCAGGTTGGTGGCCGCGATCCCCGGATGCGCCACGTTGCTGACGATCCCCCACCCGTACGCCCGGCTGCGCCGATCGAACTCCATCGCGACCAGCGCCCCGGCGATCTTCGAGCTGCTGTACGCCCGGCTCGCCCGGTACCTCCCGGTCCACTGCGGGTCGTCCCAGGCCACCCCGTACGAGTTGGCCCCGAACGACGTCTGCGTGGTGACCCTGGCGCGCCCGGCCCGCAGCAACGGCAGCAGCCGCGCCATCAGCGCGAAGTGCCCCAGATGATTGACCGCGAACTGCAACTCGAAGCCGTCCACCGACTCCACCCGCTCGGGCGGCGTCATCACCCCCGCGTTGTTGACCAGAATGTCGATCGGCCGTCCCTCCCCGAGCGCCCCCTCAGCGAACCCCCGCACCGACTCCAGCGACGCCAGATCCAGATCCCGGACACTCACCTTGGCCCCGATCACCCGCCCCCGGATCCGCTCGGCCGCACCCTCCCCCTTCCCCCGGTTCCGTACGGGCATGACCACCTCGGCCCCGGCCGCCGCCAACCGGGAGGCCAGCTCGAACCCCAGCCCATCGCTGGCCCCGGTGACGACGGCCAGCTTCCCGGTCTGGCCGGGGACGACGATCTCCGCTTTCCGACGCCTCATGGCGACCCTCCCTGAAGCTCGTTGGGCAACACGTAGAGCGTCCCGGACTTCCCGGCCGATATTCAGGCCCGGCTTCTCCGGGGACCGGCCATGCTGGGATACCGCGTCATTTGTCCACCGCGGCGAAATCGACCGCCCGAAACGCTCGCCGCCCGCGAATACGGGCCAGCACAGAGGATCGGCGGCCGGCAACCGCCGATACCGCTGGCCGGCGTTCGGACGGGACCGCCATGATCAAGACCCTTGCCGCGTACGGCGTCGGCCGGCGGGTAGCGTACGGACCGGCATGAACTTGTTGCGAGGTGCCCGGGCCGGCGACGGCCCGGGAGAATCGGGAAGCCGGTGCGAATCCGGCACGGGCCCGCCGCGGTGACCGGGGAGCTGCCGCCCACGCGCGTTTGCGCAGCCACTGGCCCAAGGGGCTGGGAAGGCGGGCGGTGCGGTGACGATCCGGGAGTCCGAAGACCGGCCTCGCGCCTGACGGCCCCGGCGTGCCCGGGGCATGAGCGCAGCGGGAGCCTGCCCATGACGCACGACCTGTACGAGATCATTCACCGCCGCCGCGACGTGCGTGGCGAGTTCACCGGCGAGCCGGTCCCGGACGCCACGCTCGACCGCATCCTGACCGCCGCGCACGCCGCGCCCAGCGTCGGCCTGTCCCAGCCGTGGGACTTCGTCGTCATCCGGGACCGGGCGGTGCGGGAGGCGTTCCACGAGCACGTCTGCTACGAACGTACGGTGTACGCCGCCGGCCTGACGGCGGAGGCGGCCGCCCGGTTCGCCCGTATCAAGATCGACGGGGTCCTGGAGTCAACGCTCTCGATCGTGGTCACCTACGACCCGCGGCGCGGCGGTCCCGCCGTGCTGGGCCGGCACGCGATCGCCGACGCCGGCCTGTACTCGGTGTGCCTGGCCATCCAGAACCTCTGGCTGGCGGCCACCGCCGAGCGGCTCGGCGTGGGCTGGGTGTCCTTCTACCGGGAGGACTTCCTGCGGGACCTGCTCGGTGTCCCGGCCGGCGTGCGGCCGGTGGCGTGGCTCTGCCTGGGGCCGGTCACCGCGCTCCAGGAGACGCCCGACCTGGAGCGTCACGGCTGGCGCAGCCGCCGGCCGCTGCATCTGGCCCGCCACGACGAGCGCTGGACCGTCGCCGGCGGGTGACCGGGCCGTCGGCCGCAGATAGCCGACACCATCGGCGGGCCGGTCACGTTACGATCGCGCGACCACTGCGATCGGAGGTCCGATGACCGACGAGACCGGGATCTCCCTGCGGATCACGTCGGCGGCGGCCGATGTGGATCCGGCGGAGGTGGAGGAGCTCGCCCTCCACCTGCGCCGGGAGCTGCTGGCGTCGGGCATTCCCGGTGTCGACCGGGTGGCCGCAGGGCCTGCCCCCGAGGGGACCAGGGCCGTCGAGCTGATCGCCGCCGGTGTCGGCTTCCTGCTCACCGGGTTGTCCGCGGCGGCGGAGGCCGCCCAGGTCGCCGACTTCGTCCGGCGCTGACAGTCCCAGCATCCGCGGCGGCAGCGGATCAGTGTCTCCGTCGTGGCGGGTGGCGTAACGGGTCGGCCGGCCCCGGCCGGCCGGCGCAGCGCGCTGCTGGTCGCGAACGCGGCCTACCGCG
Source organism: Actinoplanes subtropicus (assembly GCF_000721705.1). Classification (GTDB taxonomy): domain Bacteria; phylum Actinomycetota; class Actinomycetes; order Mycobacteriales; family Micromonosporaceae; genus Actinoplanes; species Actinoplanes subtropicus. Next base: position 404,983 of record NZ_JOJL01000004.1, on the reverse strand, counting down.
ATCCGGGGCTCAGCCGGTTACGGTCGCCGGTTCCGGACATCCGTGCGCTGGCCGACGTCCTCGGCGCGCCGGCGATCGGGGCGTTCGAGGTCGACACGCTCACCGACGCCGACGAGGCCGTGCTGCGCCGCCGGGTCGCGGCCTTCTTCGCCGACCGCGGCCCCGACGACGTACTGCTGCTGCATTTCTCCTGCCACGGCCTGAAGGATCAGCGGGGCCGCCGCTATCTCGCCGCCGCCGACACCGAACTGAGCGCGCTGGCGGCCACCGGCCTGCCCGCCTCGTTCGTCTCCGAGCAGATGGGCGAATCCGCGTCCCGCTCGGTCCTGCTCGTCCTGGACTGTTGCTACAGCGGCGCGTTCGCCCACGACACGGCGGTCCGCGCCGACCGGAGCGTGCACATTGCCGACGCGTTCCGGGGCGGCGGCACGGGCCGGGTCGTGCTGACGGCGTCGAGCGCCACCGAGTACTCGTTCGAGGGCGGCCGGATCACCTCGTACGAGGCGCAGCCGTCGGTGTTCACCGAGGCACTCGTGCGGGGGCTGCGGACCGGGGCGGCCGACCTCGACCACGACGGCGAGATCTCGGTCGACGAGTTGTTCGAGCACGCCTCCCAGCGCGTACGGGAAGCTCAAGTGGGCCAGGTGCCGCGCAAGTGGGCATACGAGTCGACGGGCCCGCTCGTGGTCGCCCGCAGCGTGCGCCCCGCCGTGCTGCCCGACGAGATCCGCTCGGACCTGGCCAGCGACCGGCGCGTGTTGCGGCTGGAGGCGGTCCGGGCCCTCGCTGATCTCGGCTCCTTGCCACGTACTAAGATGATCTATATATTGCCCGTATGGCCGCGTCGATGCGTGAACCCACCTTCTGGATCCTCACCGCTCTGGCTTCCGAGGCGAGGCATGGGTACGGGGTGATCCGCGAGGCCGCCGCGTTGTCCGGCGGCCGGGTCACCCTGCAGCCCGGCACCCTCTACGCCGCGCTCGACCGGCTGGCGGACGAGGGGCTGGTCGAGGTCGACCGGGAGGAGATCGTCGACGGCCGGACCCGGCGCTACTACCGGCTCACCCAGCCGGGCGCGACCGCGCTGGGCGCCGAGACCGAGCGCCTGCGGGCCAGCGCCGACGCCGCGGCCGCCCAGCTCAAACGCTTCGGGCACGGAACGGCCGGGCGCCCGGCGTGGTGACCGACGACCAGCGGCTCGTCCGCGCCTACCGCCGGCTGCTCCGGTTTTACCCGCCCGGGCCCCGGCGCGACGAGTTGCTGGGCACGCTGATCGAGTGCGCGCCGCCCGGCCGGCGCCGCCCGGCCCCGTCCGAAGTGGTCAACCTGGTCCGGCACGGCCTGCGGGCGCGGCTCGGCCGGCCCCGCAGCCGGGGAATCGTCGTGCTGGCGCTGCTCATCGCGCTGGCCGCCGGCTTCCTCGGGGCCGGCGCCGCCGGCCGGCTGGGCCTCGAGGCCGTCGGGTCGCTGCCGGTGGGCGCCGAGGCGGCCGAGCTCAACGAGACCGTCTTCCCCGGCCTGACGGTGTGGGGCGGCAGCGACGCCGCGAAGATCGTCACCCAGGGCGACGGCGAGGGCATCGAGTACGGGTACGCCGTCTCCTGGGTCAAGTCCACGCCGGCCACCCGGGACGTCGCCGGCTACACCGCCGCCGCCCGGTCCCGGCTCGAGGCGTCCGGCTGGACCATCACCGGCGTCGACCCGCCGCTGGACGAGACGGATATGGTCGGGGCGAATCCCGCCGACCGGGCCGAGGGGTTCACCGCCGAGCGCGGCGGCCTGGCACTGCACTTCACCGACTACCTCCGGCCCGGTGCTCCGTGGTACGACGGCGACGGCAACGCGACGTACGCCATCTGGCATCGCCCGCCGTGGTGGGTGACGGGTGTCGCCTGGCTCGGCGGCCTGCTCGCCGCGGCGCTTTCCTGGCTGCTCACCGGCTGGATGAGCCGCCGGGTGCGGTCGCGACCGGCCGCGGCGCTGGGCGTGGCCGGCGCGGTCTGCTGCCTGCTCGGCATCCTGCCCGCCGCCCTGCTCGCGCTCCCCGGCAGCGGCACGGCGGACGAGACCGCCGCGCCGTTCTGGCAGGGACTCGCCTACCTCGGCACCGGACCGGCCGTCCTCGCCGGCCTCGTGGCGGCCCTGATGGTCGCGGCGGTCGTCCTGAAGAAGCCACGGTCGCACCGGGCGCTCGCCGCGCTGGTCGCCGCCGGGACGATCGTGCTGGGCCTGGGCCTCTACCGGGCGGACACCGGGCGCCTGGCCGCCGGCTCCTGCACGCCGACGGTGCCGTCCGGGGTCGTGGACCCGCCGAGCGCACGCCTGAGCTACCGCTCCCGCGTCTTCATCGACCCCGCCACCCCCGCCGAGGAACGCAACCTGATCGAGGCGGCCTTCCGGCGCGCCTTCGGCGGCGGCTACACCTTCAGCGGCGCGCCGACCCCCGGCTTCGCGGACGCCTTCTGCGGCCACGACCGGCTCGCCGCCGGCGCCGAGCGGACGCTGCCGTGGTACTGGAGCGTCGACCTGGCCAGCCCCGGCCTGTTCGGCGGGATGGCCAACGAGGTCAGGAACATGCCCGGCATCGTCGCCGTCCAGCACCTCCCGTCCGGCTCATAGCACCGCCAGCGGGTTCGCGACCTCCAGCTCCCCGTTGTCGATGAGCCACCGGATCGACTCCAGCACCGCCTCCTCCGGCTGGTAGCGCGGCGCATACCCGAGCACCCGCCGCGCCTTGTCGATGCTGAAGTAGTGGTCGCGGACCAGGTGCTCCCAGCTGGCCTGCGCCGCCTCCGGTTCGGTCCGGCCGCGGAACTCCTCCCAGGTCACCGTGCGCAGGGCGGCCTTCCGGCCGAACCACGATGCCGCGATCTCGGCGTACCCGCGGACGTTCAGCGCGGACGGCGCCACCACCGAGAAATCCTCGCCCGCCGCGGCCTCCCGCCGGTCGATGGCGGCCTCGAATGCCTGGGCCACGTCGTCGGCGTGGACGTGGTGCATGAACTCCGTGCCGATCCCCGGCACGTCGAGGGGCTCGCCGGCCGACAGCCTCCGCCAGACCGCGGGGTCGAGGTTGCCGAGCGGGCCGATCGGGTGCCAGCCCGGCCCGACGATGTGACCGGGGTGCAGCGACGTCGTGGCCAGCCCGCCGGCCCGGGTCTCGTCCTTCAGCATGCGGGCGATGGCGTCCTTCGCGATGCCGTACTCGCCGATCGGCGGTGGCGCGTCCTCCTCGGTGACCGGCACCCGGCGGCTCGGGCCGGCCCGCCAGATCGAGCCGCAGTGCAGCAGGTGGCCGGTCTCGCCGCGCAGCCGCTCGACCAGGCTGGTCGCCGAGGGAAGCGTGAAGCAGATCAGGTCGACCACGACGTCGGGCCGCAGGCCGGCGACGCGGTCGTCGAAGGTCTCGTCCTCCCGGTCCGCGGTCACCTGGCTGACCTGCTCCCAGGCCGGGTCCTCGGCGTAGCTGGACCTCTTGCCCCGGCTCACGTTGACCACCTCGTGGCCGGCGCGGACCAGCCGGGGGATCAGGAAGGTGCCGATGTGCCCGCTGCCGCCGACGACCACGACTTTCATTTGGCCAGGCTACGCCGGGTGACCGGCGGGCGGCAGGGGGTGCGGGCCGGAACGGGGGCACCACCCCGTTCCGGCCCGCTTCCCTCTCCCCCGGGTTCCGCGCGCTCCGGCGGTTCCCCGATGGGTGTCACCGCGCCCCCTTCAGCGCGGCGCACCCCTGCTCGTCCGGCAGCAGCGGCCGGAAGGTGACGGCCCACTGGCTGCCGCCGCTGGTCCAGGGGGTGATCACGGTGGAGTCCTTGGCCGCGGCCAGCACCTTGTCCTTGTCGGCGCCGGTGGCCGCGACGCAGCCGATGCCGATGTTCGTGTTCAGCATGTCGCCGGGCAGCGCCGGGCCGGGCCACGCCTGCGGCTTCGTCGACGGCTCGGAGGACTGCGGCGGGACGTATTTGCGGGCCAGCACGGCGACCGTGGTGGGCTGGTAGGCGACCGGCTTGGCCACGCCCTCGGCCCCGGAGAGACCCTCCACCGTCCGCACGTACGTGGCCAGCTTGGTCCGCGCCGTGCGCTGCGCGACGGTCAGGCGCGGGTCGGTCGGCTGGGCCTCGTTCAGCGCGACCACGCTCACCGACTGGTCGCCGACCGTCACCCGGGTCGACGGGGCGTCGGCGATGTTCGGGCTGCCGAAGTCGGCGCCGTTGCGCACGCCGGCCTCCCTGCCCTGCCGTACGAGATCCTGCACGAACTCCGGCGTGAGCAGCTGCTCCTGGATGTTGGGCAGCGACCGGGCCGGGTAGATCATGGCGTGCGGGCCCTCGGTGATCAGCCGGCCGTCACCGTAGACGCTGACGGCGGGGATGCGGCCGACGGTCATCTCGGCGGGGACGAACCCGCCCACGGACTCGACGCGGATCACCAGCGTGTTCGCATCCGCGGGGACGGAGGCGCTCTCGGTGGCGTGCGTGTCCGAAGCGCCCGCCGGTGCGTTCCCGGCGCAGGCGCTGAGCAAGAAGAGGGGAACGGTTGCGGCCAAGAGGGTGCCGCGGAGACGAGTCATGCCCGGTTGGACGAGCCAGGCGTACGGAAGGTTCCGGCTTGTCCCCGGAAATCCGCAGAAAAGGTGGCTGTGCCGCTACCGGCGCCTGGTCCTACGGACGGCGCGGAGAACCCGGGCGCTACTTGACGGAGCCGAGGGACAAGCCCTGCACCAGCTTGTCCTGGGCGGCGAAGCCGGCCACCAGCACCGGCAGCGACACCACGAACGCGGCCGCGCACAGCTGGGCGAGGAACAACCCCTGGCTGGTGACGAACCCGGTCAGGAACACCGGCGCGGTCTCGGCCACGGTGGCGGTCAGCACCCGGGCGAACAGCAGTTCGTTCCAGCTGAAGATGAAGCAGATCAGCGCGGTCGCGGCGATGCCCGGCATGACCACCGGGGCGATCACCGAGCGTAGCGTCTTGCTCAGGCCGGCGCCGTCGACCGAGGCGGCCTCGAGCATCTCGACCGGCACCTCGGAGAGGAACGAGCGCATCATCCAGACCGCGATCGGCAGGTTCATCGAGGTGTAGAAGATGATCAGCAGCCAGATGTTGTCGAGCAGCCCAGCCTTCTGCGCGAACAGGTACAGCGGCAGGAGACCGGCCACCACCGGCAACATCTTCGTGCTGAGGAAGAAGAACAGCACGTCGGTCCACTTGCGCACGGGTTTGATGCTGAGGGCGTACGCGGCGGGGAAGCACAACAGGAGCACGAGGACCGTCGACAGGATGCTCGCCGTGAGGCTGTTGAGCAAGGGCGGCCACGGCGAGGCGCCCCCGGAGAAGAACTCGCGGTACCCGTCGAGCGTCAGTGGGGCAAAGACCTTGGGCGGGTTGGTGGCCGCATCCGCCTCGGAGTGGAACGAGGTCAGCACCATCCACAGCACCGGCAGCACGAACAGGATGCCGACCACCCAGGCCAGCAGGGACAGCCAGGGCCCGCCGCGGTCCTTCTTCCTCGGAACGGACGGAACAGCGACCACGCTCATCGGCCGGCCTCCTGCTTGAAGAGGGACGAGACGGTCCGCAGCGCGAACGTCGCGATGATGATCGTGCCGAGGACCACGATGACGGCGGCCGCGGAGGCCCGGCCGTAGTCGTGGGCCTGGTAGAAGATCTGGTAGATCGTGTACGGGAGATTCGCCGTACCCAATCCGCCCGACGTGATCGTGAAGACCGCGTCGAAGTTCTGCACGATGTAGATCGACCCGAGCAGCGCGCCCAGTTCCAGGTACTGCCGCAGGTGCGGGAGCGTCATGCTGCGGAAGATCTGCCAGCCGTTGGCGCCGTCGATCCGGGCCGCCTCGATCACGTCGAGCGGACGCCCCTGCAGGCCGGCCAGCAGGATCAGCATCATGAACGGGGTCCACTGCCAGACCAGGGCGAAGATGACCGCCCACAGCGGCATGTTGCTGATCCAGTCGGGCTGCGGCGGGTGGTCCGAGCCGAAGAGCTTCCACACCCATGTGATCGCGCCGTTGAACAGGCCGTACTCCGGGTTGTAGAGGGCGTGCTTCCAGAGCAGCGCGGCGGCCACCGGGACCACCAGGAACGGCGCGATCATCATGGTCCGCACCGCGCCGCGGCCGCGGAACCTGCGGTCGAGCAGCAGGGCGATGCCCAGCCCAAGGAGCAGGCTGATGATCACGACGCCGGCGGTGAGCCAGATCGTGGTGAGCACCGCGTCGCGCATGTTGACGTCGGTGAACACCCGTTTGAAGTTGTCGAAGCCGGCGAAGCCGACCTCGTCCGGGTAGTAGGCGTTCCAGTTCATGAACGAGATGACCAGGGTGGCCACGAACGGCAGCTGGGTCACGATGATCATGAAGACCAGGGCCGGCATCAGCGGCGCCCGGCGGGCCCAGGCGAGGCCGCGGGCGCTGCGGGACGGCTGCGGTTTCGCCTCGGGCCGGGAGGTGGTCTGCTCGGCGACGGACGTCATGTTTCACCCCTTCTGCCGGGACTGGTACCGCTCGGCGACGTCCTCGGCCAGCCGCTGCCCCCGTTTCAGGGCCTCGTCGACCGACATCTGCCCGGCGATCGCCGAGCTCACGTACTGCGACACCTGGGTGCCCAGGTCGGTGAACTCGGGGATGTCGATGAACTGGATGCCGATCGCGGGCCGCGGCTGCACCCCGGGATTGCGCGGGTCGGCGCTCGAGATGGCCGCCTCGGTCGGCGCCGCGAACGCCTGCGCCACGTTCAGGTAGTCCTGGTTCTTGTACGTCGAGGTCCGCTTCCCGGCCGGCACGCTGGACCAGCCGACCTGCCGCCCGACCAGCTCCTCGTACTGGCGGCTGGACGCCCAGGAGATGAACTTCCAGGCGTTGTCCTTCTTCTTGCTGGCCTGCTGGATGCTCCAGGACCACGCGTACAGCCAGCCCGAGCTCTTCGTCTTGTCGACCGGTGCGGCGACGTAGCCGATCTTGCCCTTGACCGGGGACTTGTCGGCCTCCAGCGAGCCGGCCGCGCTGGTCGCGTCGTACCACATCGCGGTGTTGCCCTGGACCATGTTGTTCAGGCACTCGGTGAAGCCGGCCTGCGGGGCGCCGTTCTCGCCGTGCGCGCGGACCAGATCGACGTAGAACTTGGTGGCGGCGGTGAACTCGGGCGAGTCGACCTCGGGCGTCCAGTCCTTCTGGAACCAGGTCCCGCCGAAGGTGTTGACCACGGTGGTGAGCGGGGCGAAGACCTGGCCCCAGCCGGGCTGGCCGCGCAGGCAGATGCCGCGCATGCCGGGCTGCTTGTTGTCGATCTGGGCGGCGATGCCGGCGACCTGCTGCCAGGTGGGGTGGTCCGGCATGGTGATGCCGGCCTGCTGCAGCACATCCTTGCGGTACATCAGGAACGAGGACTCGCCGTAGAACGGCTCGCCGTACAGCTTGCCGTCGTCGGCGGTCAGCGACTGGGTCATCGACGGCAGGATGTCGGCCTGGTCGAACTGGGTGTCGGCCTTGGTGTAGTCGTCCAGCGGCGCGATCCACTTCGACTTCGCGTAGATCGGGATCTCGAAGTTGCTCAGCGACGCGACGTCGTACTGGCCGGCCTGGCTGGAGAACTCCTGGCTGATCTTGTCGCGGACGTCGTTCTCCGGCAGCACGGTGAAGTTCACGTGGATGCCGGTCGTCCTGGTGAAGTTGGCCTCGGTGAGCCGCTGCAGGTCGATCATCTGCGGGTTGTTGACCATCAAGACGTTGATCGTGTCCGGCCCGCCGCCGCCCGGGCCGCCGCCCCAGCCGGCGCACCCGGCGCTGGTCGCGGTGAGTGCGGCGGTGCAGGTCAGAGCAAGAACAGACCGGAGGCGTACGCGGACCATCGGGCCTCCCCGTCGAGGCTGTGACGCGGGTAACACAACGGCCTCAGTAGATGCCTGAGATCACCCGATGTCAACCGTTCGTCACGTTCAGCAGCCCGAACGGCCTAGCGCCTGTGTCGAGGTCGGGGCCGCAGCCCGTCTCCCACCTCGACACAGGCGCTACGGCACCACCCGAGCGGACCTTCCGAAGACCGCCACCACGTCGCCCGGGTGCAACTGGCGGCCGCGGCGGGTGTCCACCTCGCCGTTGACCGTCACGTCGCCGGACGCGATCAGCACCTTGCCCTCGCCGCCGGTGTCGATGAGATCCGCCAGCTTGAGAAACTGTCCGAGCCTGATCATGTCCCCGCCGATCGCCACGTCACGCATCCCGACATCATCTCGAATTGCCTCGGAAAAGAAGCCGGCGGGTGTTGAACCATTCGAACGCCGATTACGAACTACCCCTCGTGAGGCACTTCCACCTGGCCCGCCGAGCGGGCGTACCCGTGCTGGCCGCGGCGATCGGCGCCCTGATCGCCGCCCCCGCCCTCGCCGACGCGACGGTCACCCCCGCGACCTCCGTGCAGGGCGCCGGCGACAACCTGACCTTCCACGTGACCAACACCGGGACCGCGCCCCTGGCGACGGTGACCCTGAAGATCCCGGACGACGCGCCGGTGGCGGAGGTCTATCCGCTGACGATCGACCAGTGGGCCCCGAAGATCCAGATGAAGACGCTGTCCACGCCGCTGAAGACCGAGATGGGCATGGAGGCGACGCAGACCACGGCGTCGATCACCTGGCTCGCGGTCGGCGGCCACCAGCTCGCGCCGGGCAAGTCCGCGGACCTGCCGATCGCGCTCGGGCCGCTGCCCACGCTGAGCTCGATGCAGTTCACGGTCAGCGCCACGTACGTGAACGGCTCCCCCGCGCCCGCGATGCCGCCGGTGACCCTGACGCTCACGCCCCCCGCGGCCGGTCAGGCCGCCCCCGGGCAGGCCGCGACCGGCCACCAGCACGGCGGCACGGCGACCGACGGCACCGGTACCGCCACCGACCCGCAGTCGGCGGCGGAGGACGCGACCTTCAAGAAGGCGGTGGACGACGCGACCCGCGGCCCCTCGATCTGGTCGATCGGCGGCTGGGTGGTGGCGGCGCTGGCCCTGCTCGCCGGGGCCTTCTACTACCTGCGCGGCCGGCACCGGGCGGAGGACGACGAGCCCGAGGACGAGCAGCCGGAGGCCGCCGCCGAACAGCAGTCCGAGCAGCAGGAGCAGTCCGCGAAGGAGCCGGTGACGGCCGGGAAGTGGAGCCTGAAGTAAACAGACTCCCGCGCTGGTGGACGCGGGAATGTGTCGTGCTGATGCGCGTGGGGCGCGGAACACGACCGGCGAGTGGGGTCCATTTGGGCATGGCCCGCGACTCGCGGACGACGGGGTGGAAGGGGTTCGGCCCTTCCACCCCGTCGCGCTATCGCCAAAAGATCAGACCGATACCGTACGCGGTGACCGCAGCGCCTCGATGATCTCCCGCTCCACCCGCTCGGCGTCCTCGTGCGGCACCTGGCAGGTCCCGGCGGCGATGTGCCCGCCCCCGCCGTACCGCAGCATCACCTCGCCCACGTCCACCGGCGAGCTCCGGTCGAGGATCGACTTGCCGCAGGCGAAGACCGTGTTCAGCTTCTGCCGCCCCCAGATGATGTGGACCGACACCCGGGCCTCGGTGTACAGCGCGTACACCATGAACCGGTTGCCGGCGTGGATCACCTCCTCGTCGCGCAGGTCGACCACCACGACGTCGCCGTCCACCCGGCTGACCCGCTTCAGCTGCAGGATGAACAGGTCGCACTCGGTGCGGTACAGCTCGGCCCGCTCGGCCACGTCCGGCAGCCGGAGGATCTCGTCCACGTCCTGGATCTCCAGGCAGGCGTCGATCAGCTGCATCATCAGCTGGTAGTTGGAGATCCGGAAGTCCCGGAAACGGCCCAGCCCGGTGCGGCTGTCCATCAGGAAGTTCAGCAGCGTCCAGCCCTTGGGCTTCAGGATGTCGTCCATCGTGAACTGCGCGGAGTCGGCCTGGTCGACCGCGCGCATCAGGCCGTCGGAGACCTTCGGGAAGCGCGCCCGGCCGCCGAAGTGCTCGTAGATCACCCGGGCGGCCGAGGGTGCCTCGGCGTCGATGATGTGGTTCTCCAGGTTCCCCTCGTTGCGCAGCGTCTCCGAGTGATGGTGGTCGAAGACCAGGTGCGCGCCGGGCGCGTACGGCAGGTTGGTCAGAATGTCGTTCTCGGTGACCTCGACCTCACCGTCCTGCACGTCCTTGGGGTGCACGAACTTGATGTCGTCGATCATGTCCAGATGCTTGAGCAGTACGGCGCACACCAGGCCGTCGAAGTCGCTTCGGGTCACGAGCCGGTACTTCACGAATCCCCCTCAGGTGCCAGGCCACCATCCGACCGCCCCGCCCGCCACCCAAGGACGGCCTGAAGGCTTATTTACCCAGTTTGCCACTTTTGTCGTGGTGGCCCTGCTCGCATCGAGGGATGAATCGAACGTGGGACACGTGAGCTGCGTAGTGTTTCGTCGGACGCCTACGACGGTCGGAGGACTGGCAGACGATGGACAACGTTCCGCAGCTCATCCAGGAGCGCAGCGCCCCACCAGCCACACTGGTGATCTTCGGTGCCTCGGGTGACCTGACCCGCCGCAAGCTGCTGCCGGCGGTGGAGAGCCTCGCCCGGCACAACCGCCTTCCCAGCGAGTTCGCGCTCGTCGGCGTGGCCCGTACCCCGATGGCCGACGACCAGTTCGCCGCCAGCGCGCTCGGCGGCCGCAACCTGGCCGACAAACCGCAGCTCCAGGGCGGGATCCGGTACGTCTCCGGCGGCTACGACGACCCGGAGACGTACAAGCGCCTCGGCGAGGTCCTCGACGAGCTCGACGCGGCCCGCGGCACCGGCGGCAACCGCCTGTTCTACCTGTCCACCCCCGCCGAGGCGTTCGAGCCGGTGATCAACGGCCTGGCCGGCGCCGGGCTCAACCACGCCCGCGAGGGCTCGTTCTCCCGGCTGGTCATCGAGAAGCCGTACGGCCACGACCTGCCCAGCGCCCGCGAGCTGGACGGCATCGTGCACGCCGCCTTCGACGAGCCGCACGTCTTCCGGATCGACCACTACCTGGGCAAGGACACCGTGCAGAACGTCCTGGCCCTGCGCTTCGCCAACTCGATCTTCCAGCCGATCTGGGACCGCTCCTGGGTCGACCACGTGCAGATCACCGTGGCCGAGACCCTCGGCGTCGGCACCCGCGGCGGCTTCTACGAGCACGCCGGCGCCATGCGCGACATCGTGCAGAACCACGTGCTGCAGGTCCTCGCGCTCGCGCTGATGGAGCCCCCGGCCTCGTTCGACGCCGAGGGCCTGCGCAACGAGAAGGTGAAGCTGCTGCAGGCGATCCGGCTGCCCACCCACCGCGACATCGCCGACCTGTCGGTACGCGGCCAGTACACCCGCGGCGGCACCCGCGAGGACCTGATGGCCGGCTACCGCGAGGAGGTCGGCGTCGACCCGCTGTCCCGCACCGAGACGTACGCGGCGATGCGGCTCAACGTCGACAACTGGCGCTGGGCGGGCGTCCCCTTCTACGTCCGCACCGGCAAGCGGCTGCCGGCCCGGGTCACCGAGGTGGCCCTGCAGTTCCAGCGCCCGCCCCACCTGCCGATCCCGCAGGACCAGCTCACCGGCCTCGAGGCCGACGCCCTGATCCTGCGCATCCAGCCGAACGAGGGCATCTCCCTGCGCTTCGGCGCCAAGGTGCCCGGCCACTCGTTCCGGGTGCGCACGGCCAGCATGGACTTCTCGTACGAGCAGACCTTCGCCGAGGAGTCCCCCGAGGCATACGAGCGCCTGCTGCTGGACGCCCTGCTGGGCGACCCGACACTGTTCATCCGCACCGACGAGGTGGAACAGTGCTGGCGCATCGTCGACCCGATCATCGACCACTGGGCGAACGACCCGTCCCCCATCCCCACCTACGAGGCCGCCTCCTGGGGCCCCACGGATGCCGACCGCCTGATCGGCCGCTCCGGCCGCAAGTGGCGCAATACGGTCGACTAGTCCTGCTGGGCGAGCGTCTCCGCCATGATCTCCAGCAGGGCGGAGACGTCCCCGGCCGTGTCGGCCGGGAACGGCTCGGGCTCCTCGCAACGGTCGAGCAGCAGCTCGATGAGGGCGGCCTGATTGACGATCCCGGCGGCGTCGATCGAGCCCGGCAGGATCCGGATCTCCAGGGTGTCGCGCTTCGGGCGGTCGGTGAGCAGCTGGGTCAGGTTGACGTCGAAGTACTTGGTCAGGTTGCCCTCGTCGGCGGCCTTGCGCAGCTCGTCCATCGACGGCGTCACCCGGCTTGCGGCGGCCACCAACCCGGCCGGGAGCGGGGCCAGGCGGCGGCACGCCGGGTTGGTCCGCAGCAGCTCGCGCAGCGCCTCGCGGTAGTGCGCGACGAGCAGCACCACGTTGGCGAGGGCCCGCGGCACCCGGAACGGGCCGCCATCGACATGCAGATGCACGGCCGCCTCCCGAGGCACAGTGAACCCGAGCGAGCGGGCCGCCCCGAGCAACTCCTCGAGGGCCTCGAAATGACCGGAAGCGATCGGCGGCGTGACGATCTCGCACGGGCGCTCCCGCTCGCCCCCCTGCGGCGCGGCCAGCGCGATCGTGGCCGCCGACGGGTCGTCGAGCCGGACCACGCCACCCACCCGCTCGGTCGCGACCCCCCACAGCTCGGCGACCGGATCGAGCACCCGCTCCAGCGGCGCCGCCGGGTCGCATTGCCGCGCCAGCAGGGCGATCAACCGGGGATCGTCGCTCAGCAGCCGATACCAGCCCGATGGGGCCGCCGCACGCGGGTCGAGGTCGTCCCGCAGGGTGATGTCGTCGACCAGGGTGCACAGCGGCGAGCCGTCCGCGCGCACCACCTCGAACCCCTGGGTCAGATGCAGGAACCGCCCCAGGCCCGGGACCAGGGACGGTTCGCTGTCGGAATGCCACACCGGCCGGGTCCGGCCGCCGAGGCGTCCGGCCAGGTCGTGGGCGAGGCTGCGCCGGCTGCGGCCCGGCGGGGCCATCAGCTCGATCTCGAAGCCGGTACGCCGGCGCAGGCGGGGGGTCACGGCTGGATCGGCAGCGTCTGACCGGCGAGAATCCGCTTCCCGCCCTCGATCTTGGCGGCCCACGCGTCCTTCAGGTGCCAGAGCTTGGCCAGCCTGACCGCGTCGTCGACGTGGTAGCCCTTGCCGTAGAAGGCGTCGACCTCCTTCTGCGTCCTCGCCGCCGCGACGTTGGCCGGCTTCGGCTTGACCGGCAGCGTCTGGCCGGCCAGCAGCTTCTTGCCGGCCATGGTCTTGGCGTCGCTCGGGTCGGCGAGATGCCAGATCTTGGCCAGCTGCACCGCCTCGGCCCAGGTGTAGCCGTTGTCGAAGAAGGCGGCCAGCTGCGCCTCCTCGGCCTTGATCTCGGGGTCGTTCGGGTTCGGCGTCGGGTCGGGCGGGTTCGGCGTGGCCGGGAACGGCAGCGTCTCGCCGGCCAGCAACCGCCGGCCGGCCTCGGCCTTGACGTTGCCGATGTCGGCCTTGACGTGCCACAGCGCGGCCAGATGGACCGCGTCGTCGTAGTCGTAGCCGGCGGCGAAGTAGGCGTTCCAGTACCGGTCCAGGTCGGCCTGGCTCATCGACGGGATGGTCGAGGGCGCGGCGGAGCTGGGGACGGCTCCGGCGGGAAAGCTGACGGTGGACGTGTTACGGGCGTTGCCGGGGAGCAGGTTGGGCAGGGTCACCACCCCGGCCACCGCGACGGCGGCGAGCACGGTGCCGCCCGCGACCTGAAGGCTCCGGCGGCGGCGGCGGTATTTGGTCGACAGTTCCTGCACCCGGGCGTAGACGGCGTCCGGGTCGGGAGTCCCGGTCTCGTATGTCTCGAAGGCCTCGCGCAGCTGCTCTGCGTGGTCGGTCACGACTTCTCCTCGGCATGGATACGTTCCCGCTCCGACAGGCGGAGCGTTCGGAGCGCCCTCGAGGCATGGCTGCGCACCGTCGCGGGCGCACAACCGATCAGATCCGCGATCTGCTCGTCCTCGAGCTGCTCGTAGTACCGCAGCACGAGCACGGCACGCTGCTTGCGGCCCAGCGTCGACAGCCGGGCCCACAAGGCGTCCGCTTCGACGACTCCCTCGGCGTGGTCGACCACTCCGCCCCGGGCGTCATCGAGATCGACGAGACGTTCACCCACCGCGTGCACGTGCCGGAACTGCCAGCTGCGCCGCCACGACAGGTACTCGTTGAGCACCATGCGCCGCACGTACGCCTCGGGCGAGTCCGACGCGCTGATCCGCCGCCACCGGGAGTGTGCCCGCGCGAGCACTTCCTGGACGACATCCTGCGCGAGGTCGCGGTCACCGGTCAGGACCACCGCGTAACGCAGGAGGGATTGCAGCCGGGCCATCGCGAATTCCTCGAAGGTCACGCTCTCTACGACGGTCGCCGCCGGCCGTTTGTGCAGTGGCATGCCAAATATTTACGCCTGTTTACGGGCGGTCAGTACCTCCAGGGCCTTGGCAGCGTGCTCCTGCATGTTCGTCTCGGAGTGGATCACGTCGAGCACCCTCCGGTCGGTGTCGATCACGAAGGTGACCCGCCGGGTGCTCAGCGGGCCGAGCGGGAGCCGCCGCTTGACGCCAAGTTTGGCGGCGACGGTGCTGTCCGGGTCGCTCAGCAGCGGGTAGTCGAAGCTGTTCAGCTCGGCCCACTTCTTCTGCTTGTCCGGCTTGTCGCGGCTGATCCCGATCCGCTGGGCGCCCGCCTCGCGGAACTCGGCGGCCAGGTCGCGGAAGGTGCAGGCCTCGGCGGTGCAGCCGCTGCTCATCGCGGCCGGGTAGAAGAACAGCACGACCGGGCCGCCGGCCAGGTACTCGCTCAGCGACCGCGGCACGCCGTCCTGGTCGGGCAGCTCGAAGTCGTCGATCACGTCGCCTTTGTTTGCCATGGCAAACAAGTTACTCGGCCATACCGGCGAGTAACAGATCGCCCACTCATCCGTAGCGGATGATCCGGGCCTCCGCCGCGATCGAGAGGCTTGGTCCACACGCCCAAGGAGGGGGACACCGAATGGCGGAGTCCGGCACCGCGACCGCGGAGGTGAGTGCCCCGCAGAAGCTCACGTTCCTGACGATGACCGCGATGGTGGTCGGCTCGATGGTCGGGGCCGGCGTGTTTTCGCTGCCCAGACGGTTCGCGCAGGAGACCGGGGTGGCGGGCGCGCTGATCGCGTGGGTGATCGCCGGCGCCGGGATGCTGATGCTGGCGTTCGTCTTCCAGTACCTGGCGGTACGGCGGCCGGACCTGGACGCCGGTGTCTACGCGTACGCAAAAGCCGGTTTTGGCGAATATCTCGGCTTTTTCGCCGCCTTCGGGTACTGGGCCAGCGCCTGTGTGGGGAACGTCACCTACTGGGTGCTGATCATGAGCACGGTCGGAGCCATCGCGCCGGCGCTCGGCGAGGGCGACACGATCCTCGCGGTGGCGCTCTCCTCGGTCTGCGTCTGGGTCTTCTTCTACCTGGTGCAGCGGGGCGTGAAGGACGCCGCGGTGATCAACCGGATCGTCACGATCGCGAAGGTCGTCCCGATCATCGTGTTCGTCTTCCTCGCCCTGTTCGCGCTCGACCCGAAGGTGTTCGCCGACAACTTCACCGGCAACGCCGACGTCGGCTCGCTCTTCGAGCAGGTGCGCGGGACGATGCTGGTCACCGTCTTCGTCTTCCTCGGCGTCGAGGGCGCGAGCGTGTACTCGCGGCACGCCGAGCGCCGCGAGGACGTCGGGCGGGCGACCGTGCTGGGCTTCCTCAGCGTCTTCGCGATCTTCGCGTCGGTGACCATCGTGTCGTACGGGATCCTGCCCTACGACCGCATCGCCCAGCTGCGGCAGCCGTCGATGGGCGGCGTCCTGGAGGCCGCCTACGGCACCTGGGGCAACGTCTTCGTCAGCGTCGGCCTGATCATCTCGGTGCTCGGCGCGTACCTGGCCTGGACGCTGATGGCCGCCGAGGTGCTGTACGTGGCGGCCCAGGACAAGGACATGCCGCGGTTCCTGGCGGTCACCCGGCACGGCGACGTGCCCTACAACTCGCTGCTGCTGAGCACGATCCTGATCCAGGTCGTCCTGATCGTCACCTACTTCTCGGAGGACGCCTTCAACTTCGCGCTGGACCTGACCAGCGCGCTGACCCTGATCCCGTTCCTGCTGGCGGCCGCGTTCGCGCTCCGGCTGGCCCGGGGCAGGTACGTCGCGATCGCGGGGCTGGCCACGGCGTACACCATCTTCCTGCTTTTCGCGGCGGGCCTGAAATTCGTGCTGGTCTCGTTCATCGTGTACGCCCCCGCGACGGTCCTGTTCGTGATGGCCCGCCGCGAGCAGGGCCGCCGGGTGTTCTCCCCGGGCGAGCTCGTCATCCTCGTCGTCTCCGTGGCCGGCGCGATCACCGGGATCGTCGCGCTGGCGGCCGGCTGGATCTCGATCTGACTCGGCCGGCTGGATCTCGATCTGACATAAGGACGGTGCAGAGCATGAACAGCCACGGCGTCTACTCCGAGGTCGGCACCCTGCGGAAGGTCCTGGTCTGCGCGCCGGGCCTGGCGCACCGCCGGCTCACCCCGACCAACGCCGACGACCTGCTCTTCGACGACGTGATGTGGGTGGAGAACGCCCAGCGCGACCACGCCGACTTCGTCGACAAGCTGCGCCGGCGCGGCGTCGAGGTGCTCGAGCTGCACGACCTGCTGGCCCAGACGATGGCGATCCCGGACGCGCGGCAGTGGCTGCTCGACCGCAAGATCACGCCGAACGAGGTGGGCCTCGGGCTGGTCGACGACACCCGGGGCTTCCTGGAGACCCTGGAGCCGCGGGAGCTGGCCGAGTACCTGATCGGCGGGCTGGCCACCAGCGACCTGCCGGACGACTTCCGCTCCGGGTACGTGACGCTGGCGAGGGAGTCGACCGGCGTACGCGAATATCTGATGCCGCCGCTGCCGAACACGCTCTACACCCGGGACACCACGTGCTGGCTGTACGGCGGGGTCACGCTCAACCCGCTCTACTGGCCGGCCCGGCACGACGAGACGCTGCTGATGAAGGCGATCTACCAGTTCCACCAGGACTTCGCCGGCAACCGGATCTGGTGGGGCGACCCGTCGCTCGACTGGGGTCAGGCGACGTTCGAGGGCGGCGACGTGATGCCGGTCGGCAACGGGGTGGTGCTGATCGGGATGAGCGAGCGCACCTCCCGGCAGGCGATCACCCAGGTCGCCGCGGCGCTGTTCGAGAACGAGGCGGCTTCGCAGGTCATCGTGGCCGGGATGCCGAAGCTGCGCTCGGCGATGCACCTGGACACGGTGTTCACCTTCGCCGACATCGACGTGGTGACGCTCTATCCGAGGATCGTGGACGCGATCCACACGTTCACGCTGCGGCCGGGCAACGAGGGGAAGGTCGACGTGACCGACCACGGGCCGGCGCCGTTCGTGGAGGTGGTGGCCTCCGCTCTGGGGCTGCCGTCGCTGCGGGTGATCGAGACCGGCGGTGACGTTTACGCGTCGGAGCGGCAGCAGTGGGACAGCGGCAACAACGCGGTCGCCCTCTCCCCCGGCGTGGTCTTCACGTACGACCGCAACACGCTGACCAACACGCTGCTGCGCAACGCGGGCATCGAGGTCATCACGATCGTCGGGGCGGAGCTCGGGCGCGGGCGCGGCGGCGGGCACTGCATGACGTGCCCGCTCATCCGGGATGCGGTGAAGTTCTGACCATGTCGATCACGTACGAGGCGCTGGCGCTGTTCCTGGCCCTCGTGGGGCTGTACAGCCCGATCGCGGCACTGTCGTCGTACCTGCCGGTGGTCCGGCCGTTCGGGCACGCGCGGCAGGTGAAGCTGGCGATCGGGCTGGCCGTCAACGTGGCGGTGTTCGTGCTGGCGGCGATCTGGGTCGGCGATCCCCTGCTGGAGTTGCTCGGGATCAGCCCGGCGGCGCTGACTGCCACCGGCGGGATCGCGCTGATCTTCGCGTCGGTGCCGATGATGCGGGGCACCGCCACGGACATGTCGCCGGAGCCCGCGACGTCTCGCTCAGCGAGTATCTCGCGGAGCGAGTATCTCGCCGACGGAGATACTCGCCCGGCGAGTATCTCGGCGCGCGAGCATCTTGCCGAGCGAGATACTCGCCCGGCGAGTAACTCGGCGCGCGAGCATCTCGCTGAGGAAGATACTCGCTCGGTTAGTATCTCGCTCGGCGAGAATCTCGCTGAGCGTGAGAGCGTGCGCAACTGGCGGACCACGCTGTTCTCGCCGATCACGTTTCCGCTGACCGTGGGCGGGGCGACGTTCGCCATCTCGGCCGCGGCCTCGGCCGACGTCGGCACCACCCACGGCCGGGTGCTGCTGTCGATCACGGCGGCCGCGTACGGGCTGGTCACCGGGGTGACGCTCTACGCGTCCGGGCACGTGGAGAAACGGATCTCGCCGCAGGCCAGCAGGTTCCTCGACAAGATCGCCGGCATCCTGCTGACCTGCATCGCGGTGATCCTGCTGACCAACGGCTTCACGGACCTGGTGATGGCCCGGATCGGAAGGGGCTGAAGTCATGAGCGAACCGGCCACACCGACGGGCGGCACAACGGGCTCGGCAGGCATGGGTCCGGCAGGCATGGGTCCGGCAGGCATGGGTCCGGCAGGCATGGGTCCGGCAGGCGCGAGCCCGCCGGGCGCGGCGACGCCGGGAGAGACGGGGGCGCGGCGGGCCTCGACCGGGCTGCTGATCGCGGGCGGCGTGGTGCTGCTGCTCGTCGCCGGGGTGCTCGGCGGGCTCATCGGGCGGGCCTCCGCCACCGGCGACTCCGCCGGCGGCACGTGCGCCGCCACGAAGATCGCGGACGACGTACTGCCGTCGGTGGTGACGGTGCTCGTGTCGAACGGGGCGTCGGCGGGCAACGGGAGCGGCGAGGTGATCCGGGACGGCGGGTACGTGCTGACCAACGACCACGTCATCTCGCCGGCCGGGGCGAGGGGGACGGTCGAGGCGCTGTTCAGCGGCGGGCAGACCGCGCCCGCCAAGGTGGTCGGCCGGGCCCCGCGGGTGGACCTCGCCGTCCTGAAGGTGGACCCGCCGGGCGGCACGCCGCTGATCGGCATCGGCAAGTCGTCGGCGCTGCGGGTCGGCCAGCCGGTGGTCGCGCTCGGCGCCCCGCTCGGCCTCTCCGGCACGGTCACCGCCGGGATCGTCAGCGCGCTCGGCCGGGACGTGCCGGTCCCCGGCGACAACGGCGTCACCGCCATCCTGCCCGGCGCCGTGCAGACCGACGCCTCGATCAACCCGGGCAACTCCGGTGGCGCACTGGTGGACTGCGCCGGCGACCTGATCGGGGTCAATACGGCGATCGCCACGGTACCGACCGCATCCGGCGAGGGCGGCGGCGGGAGCGTCGGCATCGGCTTCGCGATCCCGGTGGACGTGGCGATGGTGGTGGCCGACCAACTGATCGCGAACGGGTCGTACACGCCGCCGTCGATGGGCGTGGAGTCGGTTCCGGTGTCCGCCCCGGTGGCCGAGCAGTTCGGCGTGCCGACCGGGCTGTATCTGCGGGTGGTCGCGCCGGGCGGGCCGGCGGACAAGGCGGGCCTGAAGGAGAGCGACATCGTCACCGCGATCGAGGGCCGGCCGATGAACAACCCGGAGAGCCTGTTCCTGGCGACCGTCGGGAAGAAGCCGGGCGACCAGGTCAGGGTGCAGTACAGCCGGGGCGGTTCGGCCGGGACGGCGACGGTGACACTCGCCTGAAGATCCACCGGGGGCGATCCGAGGGGAGGGTCGATAGGCTGTTCGTCACCCCCGCTCTCCACCGAAAGCGACACCGCCATGCAGGTCTCGGTCGCGCACCACCCGCCGAACACGGCCGTGCTGGTGCTGCGTGGTTCCCTCGACATCGACACGGCGCCCGCCCTCAAGGCGAACCTGAACCGGCTCGTCGAACGCCCCAGTCCGCGCGTCGTGGTGGACGTGTCCGGGCTGGACTTCTGCGACTCGATGGGGGTGGGCGTGCTGGTCACCGCGAGCGGCCGGGCCACCGAGCGGGGCGGCTGGGTGCGGCTGGCGGCGCCGTCCGGCTTCCTGCGGCGACTGTTCGACACGCTGGGCCTGACCGACTATCTGGCGTTGTTCCCGGACGTGGCGACCGCCCTCAAGGACTGAAGGCGGCCGCCGTACGTCAGGCGTACGCAATCATGGGTTTGATCTTCAGCTGGTCAGGCCGAACGCGATGCGGCCCAGGGTGTCCTCGGTACCGTGGAAGCCCTCGGCCGGCAGGAAGGCGCTGTCGCCGAAGTCGACGTCCACGTCGTCGGCGGTGCCGCCGATGCCGTCCGGGCCGACCCCGAAGAGGGTGCCGAAGCCGGTGCCGCCCGCGTCCATCAGGTTGGGCAGCGCGTCCGCGTTGTCGGTGTGGAAGTCGCCGAAGAAGTGCCCGGCCTCGTGCGAGATCACGTTGCTCAGCGCCCGGCCGAGGAACGCGATCCGGTCGCTCTGCGGGGTCAGATACGTGTTCAGCGAGGCCTCGGTGTCCCCGGCCGGGGCGCTGAGCACGTCCAGCAGCACCAGCGCGGTCTCCGCGGTCTCGAAGTTGCCCGGGTCGATGCTCTGCGAGATGCCGATGGTGTCCACACCGGACTCGGCGATGGTGCCGCCGACCACGATCCGGCTGACGTTCGCCTGACCCCACGGGTCCGTGTCGTCCTTGCTGTTCTTGATCTTCAGCTTGAACTTCGGGTTGAGGCCGCTGGCCACCATGTCCTTCTTGAGGTTCTCGGTGACGCCGGCGACGATGGCGTCCTCCAGCGCGTCCTCGTCGGCGCGGGTCAGCCCCCAGTCGGCCAGGAACGCGGCGAGCGGGCTGAGGTCGCGCTGCCCGGGCCCGCCGAAGACGCCGGTGTTGACGCGCGCGCCGTCGAAGTCCAGGAACAAGGTCTGGTTCGGGGTCTTGCCCTGCAGCGCCGGCCGATAGGCCTCGACCGTGATGTCGTACGCGCCGGAGCCGGCGGCGACACCGACGTAGTGCCAGCCGGCCTTGGTCGCGACGTAGTCGGTCACCGCGTTCCCGCCGCCGGGCAGGGGCGAGGCCATCGGATAGATGAAGGACGCGTCCTGGGCGGAGCCGTGCACCTCACGCGGCACGGTGTCGTAGACGGTGAGGTAGGTGGCCGAGCCTTTGACCGAGGCGCCGAGCACGTCGCCGGGGCGCAGCTTGACCGCGAAGAAGTCCTTGTCCACGCCGCCGGCCGTCATGGTGAGGGTGTACGGGCCCTCACTCGGCGGATTCGTGTCGCCGATGCCGTCGCCGGAGCCGGAGTCGAACGGGTTGCCGGGAAGCCCACTGTAGGCGGCCACGCAGAGGTAGAAGTCGCCGGGCGCGGTCGCGGTGTAGGTGATCTGGCTGTCCAGGCCGTTGAAGTCGTCGTTGGCGGCCAGCAGGGTGCCGTCGGGGGCGAAGAGCAGCAGGACGGTGTCGAGTGGGCCGGTGGGGGTGGCGGTCTTCAGCGTGAGCACCTGGCCGGCGGTGGCGGAGAGCTTGTAGAAGTCGAAGTCGTTGCTGCCGTCGCCGGTCTGGCGGCCGTGCGGGCCGTCGCCGATCTGGGAGTCGATGGTGGCGCCGGTGCGGAAGTCGCCGATCCCGGTGTCGCCGGCCAGGGGGATGGAGCCGTTGTCCTCGGCGGGGGCCTGGACGCTGGGGGTGCTGACCGGCTCGTTGTCCAGGCTGCCGAGGATGCGGATCTTGGAGTATTGGCTGGTGGTGGTGCCGAAGTTGGGGATGCGTTGGGCGTTGGCGGGGGTGTCGTTGCCGCCTAGGGTGCCTTTGATCTCGTCCTCGTCCACTACCACGGCGGGGGTGGTGGCGGCTTTGGCACTGGCGTTGGCGTTGGCTTTGAGGCGAGCGGCGGCTTTGGCCTTGGCCTGGGCCTTTGTGTAGTTGGCCCAGCCGGAGTAGTCGACTTTGGAGCGGTCGGGGACGTTGGCCAGGAGCGGGTTGGGGCCGGTTGGTTTGGTGCCGTACGGGGCCTTGGGGGCTATGCCGATTCCGGCTGCCAGGGAGGCGGTTTCGGCTGGGGTCAGGGTGCTGGCCTGGTGGGGTGTGGGTGTGGGTGGGGCGGCATGGGCGGTGGCTGGTGTGGTCAGTGCTAGGGCCAGAACGGCGGTGGAGATGGTGGCGATGCTGCGTCGCATCGGATCGCGTGCCCACCCTGGCTTGCCACGGCCCGACGCTGCCCACTCACCGTTCCTGCCGCCCGTTGCGGTCACCGCGTGCCCACCCTGGCTTGCCATGGCCCGACGCTGCCCACTCACCGTTCGTGCCGCCTATTGCGGTGGTGTGATTATGCGCCGGTGGAATTGATTCGATTTCATTCCGGGAGGGCAATTTTCGGGCGGAGGTTGGCATGATTCAATTAGCGCCTGGGCTTACCGGTGCGCTCTTTTCGGTGGGATAATTTTGGGGTGGGGCAGCTAGGGTTATTCTCCAGGGCTCAAATAGCCGGCATGCGCGATCGTACGAAGCGGCGGAACTATTCTCCGGAGGCCGAGCAGTTTCGTCTGGAGCATGCCCGAGCCCGTGAGGAGGGTCTGCGGCAGCGGCACGCCCTCAAGCTTTGGCGCAATCGCTGCGAGCGCGCGGCGGCAGCAGCGGCAGCGGCAGCGGCAGCGGCAGCGGAGGCAACGCCCGGGACCGCCCGCATGGATGGTCCGCCGGTGTTCGCGCCCGCGCTGTCGCCAACATCCGAGCCCGCGCTAACACCGACTCCCGCGCCGCCGCCCACGCCCGAGCCCGCGCCGCCGCCCACGCCCGAGCCCGCGCCGCCGCCCACGCCCGAGCCCGCGCCGCCGCCCACGGCCGAGCCCGAGCCCGAGCCGCCGCTCACGCCCGAGCCCGCGCCGCCGCCCACGGCCGAGCCCGAGCCCGAGCCGCCGCCCACGCCCGAGCCCGCGCCGCCGTCAACGCCCGCGCCCGAGCCCGCGCCGCCGTCAACGCCCGAGCCCGCGCCCGCGCTGCCGTCAACGCCCGCGCCCGAGCCCGCGCCGCCGTCAACGCCCGAGCCCGCGCCCGCGCTGCCGTCAACGCCCGAGCCCGCGCCCGCGCTGCCGTCAACGCCCGAGCCCGCGCCCGCGCCGCCGTCAACGCCCGAGCCCGCGCCGCCACCCACGCCCGAGCCACCGCCGGCGGTAGCGGAATCCGCTCAGACCGGGCGGGCCGTCGCTCACGCAGGCCAGCAACCCAGCCCGGCAACCAACGAAGGGAACAAACCCGCGCGTGCGGCAATTCTTCACCGGGCTCGCCATTTGGCCGCTGGGCATATTCTCGGTGCAATTTCAAGGCGAGCGACCGCCATAACCGACCCTATCACGCACGCCATCAATATCGCGATTCCGTCGAGGGCGCCTCGATCACCGGCAACATATCCGGGAAGGAGTCCGCCGCCCTGGTCCCCCGACGTCGGTTCGGTCGGAGGCGCGCGGCGGGAATTGGCAAGGTGGCGGCGGGATCGGGCTGGTGCGGGTCTACCAGCTACCAGGTCACCGGCAGGCCGGCGAAGCCTCCGGTGCGCAAGTCGCGAGCGGACCACCAGGTCGTCGACCGGCACGGTCTGGCGCAGAGTCGGCGCGGGGCTTCTCCCGAGGCCGCCACTCTGCCGGATCAGGTGCTGAACGGGGCCGGCCCGCTCCGGTGGAATTCGGAGCGGGCCGGGCGGGAGGCATCAGTAGAAGCCGCACCAGATGCTGGGGTAGTTGTGCGGTTCCCAGGCGGTCTTGATGCCGCCGACCTGCACCCATGATCCGTTCTTGAGAACGGAGATGGTGTAGTACTTGCGCGTGCCGATGGCGAAGGCGCTCCAGGTCTGGCCGTTCTTGAGCGCCGGCGAGGTGCAGGTCACCGACGTCGAGGATTCCTTCGTCCTGCTGAACCCGATGGAGGCGGCGACGTAGTCGGCCGTGACGCCGCCGTCGACCTGGATCGTCGTCGACACCGACTTCTCTCGGGTGATGCTGCAGGTGGTGCCCTCGGACCCGGTGCACGAGGCGACGCGCCGGCTGAAGTCGACGTTGTCGCTGATGGTCCGGGTCACCGCGACCTTGTACTTCGACGGCGGTGGGACGGCTGCGGCCGGGCTCGCCCCGACGGTCAGCGCGGGCGTGGCGACTGCCACCGACCCGATGACCGCCGTGGCGAGCCGGCGCAGGGAAAGGTTCTGCATATAGCCCCTCCTGTGGCGTGGACGATTGACGGGCGGCTGGGCGGTCCGGCTCCCGGCGGGGTCCGGTGGTGCGACCTCTCACCAGCCGCACCGGCCCCGCGCGGGTCGGGGACGACCAGCACCCGGTCGCGGCGTACTCCCCCGGCGTCAGGTGATGCCCTCGGCGTCCGCGCGACCGCCGACAACTGTTCCGCACCGCGCTTACCTGCGGCTCACAGCAGCCGCGCTCGGGCTTACCCCGCTCGTACCCCCGTTGTAGGGTGTCCGCTGCCATGAGCGGGGGCTCCGTGGCGGTTTGCCATAACGGGGGAACGATGCACGACTTGTTTTTCGAAGTGCTTGGTCCGATGCGGGGCCGGCGCGGGCAGACGGCGATGGCACTGCCACGATCGGCGGTGGTCCGCCGGCTGCTCGGCGTCCTGCTGCTGGCACAGGTGCCGCTGACCGCGGAACGACTGATCAAGGTCGCCTGGGCGGACCGGCTCGGGGACGTCAGCCGGGGCAGCCTGCACGTGGCGATCTCCCGGCTCCGGGAGTGGCTGCGGGCCGAGACCGGCGGCGCCGTCGTCCTGCACCACGACGGCCAGGGATATCTGCTGTCGTGCGGCGCTGACGTGGTGGACGTCCACCAGTTCCGTGACCACCTGCAGGCGGCGACGACCGGCGCCGACCAGGACCGCTACGCCCGCCTGGCCAGCGCGATGGGTCTGGTCCGCGGACCGGTGCTGGACGGTCTGGACGGCCTGGACCGCGAGGACGCCCTGGTCTCGAGGGTCGAGGACGCCGTACGTGACGCCGCGCTGGCGATGGCCACCGCGGCATCGGCGGCCGATGACCTGGAAGCCGCCACGGAGGCGCTGCAGCGGGTAGCGGCGGCGCGGCCGTTCGACGAACCGGTGCACGCTCGCTTGATCGAGCTGCTCGCCGCGACCGGGCGGCCCGCCGAGGCGCTGCTGACATTCGAGACGCTGCGGACCCGCCTGAACGACCACCTCGGCGTGCATCCGGGGCCGGAGGCGCGACGCGCGCACACCGCCGTCCTGCGGGCCGACCGGCGCACCGCCGCCGGCCCGGCCGCGGGCACGGGCCGGACCCGGCCGGGCGGCCCGTGCCGGCTGCCTCCGGACCTGCCCGACTTCACCGGGAACCAGCCGGCCGTCACCGCGCTCACCGCCATGCTGACCACGGGCGGGTCACCGGTGGCGGTGATCAGCGGCCAGGGCGGGGTGGGCAAGACGTCGCTCGCCGTGCACGCCGCCCACCGGCTCGCCAGGCACTTCCCGGACGGCCGGTGGTTCGTGCCGCTCGGCGGCAACCAGGCGCAGCCGGTGCCCGCCGGGGAGGCGCTGCGCCGCCTCCTGCGCAGCGTGGGCGAGGACCCCGGCAGCGCCACCGCGGACCTGGACGAATGCATCGACCGATACCGGGCCTGGCTGGACGGCCGCAGCGTGCTCGTGGTGCTGGACGACGCGGCCGGCGCCGCCCAGGTGCGTCCCTTCCTGCCGGGCGGGGCGAGCAGCGCCGTCCTGATCTCGACCCGGGCCCGGCTGACCACGCTGCCGGGCGCCCGGCACCTGGACCTCGACGTGATGGCCGAGGCGGAAGCCACCGCCCTCCTGCGGGGCATCATCGGCCCCGACCGGGCGGCGGCCGAGCCGCAGGCCCTGGCGGCCCTCGTGCGGCACTGTGCCCGGCTGCCCCTGGCCCTGCGGATCGTCGGGTCACGCCTGGCCGCCCGGCCCCACTGGCGCCTGGAGCAGTTGGTGGAGCGGCTGTCGGACGAGCGGCGCCGCCTGGACGAGCTGCAGATCGACGACCTCGCCGTCCGCAGCGGGCTGGCCGTCAGCTATCAGGGACTGCGACCGCCGGCCCAGCGCGCCCTGCGGGCCATCGGGTTCCTCGACCTGCCGGACATCGCCGCGCGGACGGTCGGTGCGCTGCTCGACGTGGACCTGCCCGAGGCGGAGGACCTGGTCGAGCAGCTCGCCGACGTCCGGCTGACCGAGGTGACCAGGGTGGAGGCCGGGCGGGTGCGCTACCGCATGCACGACCTGGTGCGACTGTTCGCCCGCGAGCGCGCGGTCCACGAGGACGCCGAGCAGGACCTCCGCGACGCGGTGGCGCGGGTCGCCGCGCTGGGCGTGCGGTAGGCGCTTCAGGCTTTGACGCGTTCCAGGGCGGCGACGGCCGCTCCCCGGGCGCCGGCCATGTCCAGGTCCGCGACCAGGGCGAAGGATGCCACCGCCAGCTGCTCGCGGCGCAGCTCGGTGGACTCACGCACCGTGTTGAGGAACCACTGGCGGAACTGGGGGGCGGCCTCGACCACGCCGCCGCCCAGGAGGTACGCGTGCGGGTCGGTGAAGTTGGCGGCGATCGTGAAGAGCTTGCCGATGGCGCGGGCCTGCTGGCCGAAGACCGCCAGGGCCAGGGGGTCTTCCCTCTCGCCGTAGCCGCGCAGCAGTTTCGCCGCCTTGCCGATCGGCTCGGTGGCCAGCGGGTGGTCGGGGAAGCGGGTCAGCCAGTACGGCAGGAGGTTGTTCTTGATGCCGGTCAGGGAGGCGACGCTCTCCACGTCGCCCTCGAAGCCGCAGTTGCACGCCGGGATCGGCTGGTCGGGCTCGAGGACACCGTGCAGGGGGATCTGCACGTGGCCCAGCTCGCCGGCCATGCCCGCGGCGCCGCTGACGACCCGGCCGCTCTCCACCACGCCGCCGCCCAGGCCGGTGCCGACTATCGCGGCGATCGAGGAGCGCTTCATCGCGTCGTCGCCGAAATGGCGGTGGTGGGCGTAGAGGGCGGCCGCGTTGGCGTCGTTGTTGTAGACGACCGGGAGGCCCAGCTCGGCCTCCAGGGCGCCGCGGATGTCGAAGCCGTGCCAGGAGACCTGGTTGAAGTTCGTCGAGCCCTTCGAGGAGATCACGCCGGTGGCGCTGGCCGGGCCGGGGGTGTCCAGGCCGACCGCGCGGACCAGGGTCAGCGGGGTGCTGGTCAGCTCCAGGATGTTCCGGAAGGCGTCGGCGAGGGCGGTGACCGCGGACTCGGGGCCGTCGTCCACGAGGCTCGGGTTCTCCACCAGGTGATCGACCAGGAACTGCCCGGTGGCGTCGAGCACGGTGGCGTTGTTGCAGGTGCCGCCGTTGTCGAGGCCGACGACGACCCAGCTGGCGGGGGTGCGTACGGGTTCTGGCTGATCCACGAAAGTGAGCGTACGTCCGATTCGGCCGCCGACGGTACGGGTGCGGCCGGATTGCGGTTCGGTTAGTCCCGGTTGCCGGGGCGCAACCGGCCGCGGATCCCGTCGATCTGGTCCGCATGACGACCCGCCGTACGCTCATCGCCGCCGCCGGAGCCGCCACCGCCGTCGCCACGATCGGCCCGGCCGAGGCCGCCCACGCCGCCACCGGGCCGGTGCCGGGGCTCGAGGCCGACCCCATCGCCCACCTGCTCCGCCGCGCCACCTTCGGCCCGACCCCCGCCGCCCTCGCCGAGGCCCGCCGGCTGGGCCTGGACGGCTGGCTGAACCGGCAGCTCGACCCGGCGGCGATCGACGACTCCCGGGCCGCCGCCGTACTGACCCGGCTCCCCCTCGCCGGCGCGAGCATCCCGGCCGTACGGTCGGCACTCAAGGCCAACTCCTACGCCGCGTTCGGGCAGCTCGGCCGGGCCGCGATCGTCCGCGCCGCATGGAGCGACCGGCAGTTGTACGAGGTAGTCGTCCAGTTCTGGGCCAATCATCTGCACGTCGCCGCGCCCTCCGGCGGCACCTGGGACAGCCGGCCCGACTACGACGCCCAGGTCCTGCGCAGGTACGCCCTCGGCACGTACGCCGATCTGCTCAAGGCCTCCATGCGCCACCCGGCGATGCTCACCTACCTGGACAACCGCACGTCGACGAAGACCCGGCCCAACGAGAACTACGCCCGCGAGCTGATGGAGCTGCACACGGTCGGACTGATCTACAGCGAGGAGGACGTCCGGCAGGCCGCCCGCCTGCTCACCGGGATGACGGTGGACAAGGACGGCGGGTACGTCTACGACCCGTCCCGGCACGCCGGCGGCCCGGTCAAGGCGCTCGGCTTCGGCCACGCCAACCCGGCCGACGAGTCCGGGCCCCTCGCCTTCTGCGACTACCTGGCCCGGCACCCGGCCACCGCCCAGCGGCTCGCCCGCAAGCTGTGCGTCCGGTTCGTCGCCGACGTGCCGCCGGAGTCGCTGGTCGCCCGGCTCGCCCAGATCTACCTCGACAACGACACCGCCATCGTGCCGGTGCTGCGCGCCCTGTTCACCTCGGCCGAGTTCGCCGGGGCCTTCGGCGGCAAGACGCGCACGCCGTTCGAGGACATGATCGCCACCGTCCGTACGCTCGGATTGGGCCCGGAGACCGCCGGGGTGAAGGCGCTCGACGCGCTCTACAACGCGATGGTCGACGCCGGGAACGCGCCGCTCCGGTGGGACACGCCGGACGGCTTCCCGGATCTCGGGGCGGCCTGGGCCTCGGCGTCCGGCTTCCTCCTGCGCTGCAACTTGCACCTCAACCTGGCCACCGGCTGGTACCCCAGCCAGTTGACCAGGCCGGCGGACCTCCTCCGCTCGCTGGTGCCGAGCCTGCCCACGACGTACGGCGGATTGGTCGATGCTCTTGCGACCCGCCTGACCGGGACCAAGTTGCCGGCCGAGCACACCGCCGCCGTGCTCAGTGTCGCCGGGAAGCTGCCGACCAGTCCTCTGCGCGACAACGACAAGTCCCTCGCGGGCAGCGCGCCGTACCTGATCGCGCTGGTCCTCGACTCGCCGACCTTCCAGCTGAGGTGATCATGAAGTTCCGGGACTGCACCCTCGACCGGCGTACGCTGCTCGGCGCCACGCTCGGCATCGCCGGCGCCACGGTCGCCACCCGGGTCGCCCACGCCGAGCCGGGCTACGCCGGCGACACGCTGGTCGTGGTGTCGCTGCGCGGCGGTTTCGACGGGCTCTCCGCGATCGCCCCGATCGGCGACCCGGACTACTACCGGGCGCGGCCGACGATCGGCCTGCCGAAGAGCCAGGTCATCGCCGGGGACGGCACCTTCGGGCTGCACCCGGCGCTCGCTCCCCTGCTGCCGCACTGGCAGGCGGGCAGGCTCGCCGCCGTGCACGCGGTCGGCCAGGCCAACCCCACCCGCTCGCATTTCGCCGCGATGGAGGCGATGGAGAACGCCGCGCCCGGCACCTCGATCCGCACCGGCTGGCTGGACCGGATGCTCGGCGGCACCGGCGCGACCGGCCCGCTCGCCGGCGTCTCGCTCGGCCACGCCATGCCGGCCCGGCTGCTCGCCGGCCCGGTTCCGGCGCCGTCGATGGCGTCGATCGACAAGTTCACGCTGGCCGGCGACTCCGCCCAGCGCCCGATCGCGGCCGCCTTGAGCCGGATGTACGCGGACGCGCCGGCCGCCCAGGCGATGGCCGCCCTCGCCGCGACCGCCACGCTCCGCGCCGCCCCCTACCAGCCCGCCGCCACCTACCCCGACACCGACCTCGGCGCGGCGCTGCGCGACGTGGCCCGCCTGATCAAGTCGGGGCCCACGCTGGCCGCGGCGGCCGTGGACTGCGGCGACTGGGACATGCACGACGCGCTCGGCACCGCGGTCAAGGGCCAGCGGATGCACGACAACCTCACCGGCCTGGCCGCCGCCCTCGCCGCGTTCGCCGCCGACCTCGGCCCGGCCGGGATGGCCTCGACCACGGTGCTGACGATCAGCGAGTTCGGCCGCCGGGTCGCCGAGAACGCGTCCCGCGGCGCCGACCACGGCCACGGCAACGCCATGCTCCTGCTCGGCGGCGCGGTCCGTGGCGGCCGGGTCCATACGGCCTGGCCCGGCCTCTCCCCCGCCGCGCTGGTCGACGGCGATCTCGCGGTCACCACCGACTACCGCGCGGTGATCGGGGAGATTCTCCAGAAAAGGTGCGGTTTCGGTTCCCTGGACGGAGTGTTTCCGGGCGTCAAGCCGTCCTCGTTCGGGCTGGCCATCTCCCGTTCATGAGGGGTGTTTAGGCTGGCCATTGCTATGGAACCAGCCACCGGGCACATCGTGCTCGACACAGGCGCGGACGACGGGTTCACGTCGCTCCGCCGGCCGGCGCGGCCGCGCGCGGACCGCTACGAGCTGGGCCGGTCGCTGCGCGAGCGCGCCCACCGGTCGGACATGGCGTTCTGGACGCCGCCGGCCGACCGGGCCGACCCGGTCCAGCAGGTGATCGACCAGAACTACGGCCGTCAGCCGTGGCTGGTCCCGATCCGGATCGGCCGGATGATCTCCTCGCCGTACGCGTTCCTGCGCGGCTCGGCGAACGTGATGGCCGACGACTTCGCCGCCCTGCCGGCCACCGGCATCACCCCTGTCATCTGCGGCGACGCCCACCTGGGCAATTTCGGCTTCTACGCCTCCCCCGAGCGGGAGCTGGTCTTCGACCTCAACGACTTCGACGAGGCGCACCCGGGCGCCTGGGAGTGGGACCTGCGCCGGCTCACGGTCAGCGTCTACGTGGCCGGCCGGCAGAACGGGTTCCGCGAGACGGCCTGCGTCGACGCGGTCCGGCACTGCGTCGACGAGTACAAGGAGCAGCTGGCGCACCTGGCCGAGCGGCCGCTGCTGGGCCGCTCGTTCGATCGGCTGGACGTGGAGCGGCTGCGCTCGGCGGCAACCCGGGCCAGCTTCCGCGACGAGATCGAGCGGGCCGCCCGGCGCGCCCGGCGGCGGACCAGCGACCGCGCGCTGCCCCGCTTCACCGAGCGGCGGGACGGCACGTTCAAGCTGGTCGAGGAGCCGCCGCTGATCACCCGGCCGTCGGAGGGCGAGTGGGACGCGCTGGCCGAGGCGCTCGACGGCTACCTGAACACGCTGCCGCCGCACTGGGCGCGGATCCTGGCCGGGTACCGGATCGTCGACATCGCGCACAAGGTGGTCGGCGTCGGGTCGGTGGGCCTGCGGGCGTACGTGGCGCTCTGCGAGGGAAGCAGCCCCGACGACGTCGTGTTCCTGCAGCTGAAGCAGGCCCGCCGCTCGGTGATCGCGGTGCACCAGCACGGCGAGTCGGCCTGGCACCGCCACCAGGGGCAGCGGGTGGTGGAGTACCAGCAGGCGCTGCAGACGGTCAGCGACCCGCTGCTGGGCTGGACCACGGTCGGCGACACCCAGTTCTACGTGCGGCAGTTCCGCGACATGAAGGGCGCGATCCTGGTCGAGGACATCGACGCCGGCGCGCTCGCCGACTACGCCGGGATCTGCGGGTTCCTGCTGGCCAAGTCGCACGCGCGGACCAGCGGCGCGTCGATGATCGCCGGGTACATCGGCGGCAGCGACAAGCTGGCCGACTCGCTGTGCCGGTTCGCCCGTACGTACGCCGACCAGGTGGAGAGCGACCACGCGGCGCTGGTGGCGGCGGTCCACCGGGGCGTGCTGCCGGCGGAGACGGTGGCATGATCTCGCTGTCCCACCCCGCGCTCCTTGCGTTCTGGGCCGAGCGGCACCTGTGCACCCTCACCACGCTGCGCAAAGATGGCTCGCCGCACGTCGTGGCGGTCGGCGCGACCCTCGACCCCGAGGCTCGCCTGTGCCGCGTGATTTCCTCGGCATTTTCCGCCCATGTCCGACATATCCGGAATGGCGGCGAGCGGGTCGCGGTCTGCCAGGTGGACGGCCCGAGGTGGTCCACGATCGAGGGCTTCGCCGTCGTCCGGGAAGATCCCGCGGCGGTGCACGCCGGCGAGCGGTT
Organism: Actinoplanes subtropicus; assembly: GCF_000721705.1. Taxonomy (GTDB): domain Bacteria; phylum Actinomycetota; class Actinomycetes; order Mycobacteriales; family Micromonosporaceae; genus Actinoplanes; species Actinoplanes subtropicus. Next base: position 373,040 of record NZ_JOJL01000004.1, on the reverse strand, counting down.
CTACGCGGCCCGCTACCGCACGCCGCGCCCCAACCCCGAGCGCGTGGTCATCGAGATCAGCGTGACGAAGGTCCTCGGCTCGAGCGCGTTCCGGCAGTAGCGTCGAGGCGTGAGCAGCTTCGAGGCGGATCCGGTCACGACGGAGTTCCTGGACGGGACGCCGGTCGCGTTGGGCGGCCCGCGCGGCTTCCCGGTCACCCGCACCCTGCCCAACCGGCAGCGGCGGATGGTCGGGGCGTGGTGCTTCCTCGACGCGTACGGGCCGCACGAGCTGGGCGATTCGGCGGGCATGCGGGTCGGGCCGCACCCGCACACCGGCCTGCAGACGGTGACCTGGCTGGTGGCGGGCGAGGTCCTGCACCGCGACACGCTGGGCAGCGTTCAGGAGATCCGGCCGGGACAGCTCAACCTGATGACCGCGGGCCGGGGCATCGCCCATTCCGAGGAGACGCCCCGCGAGAATTCGGGCGTGCTGCACGGCGTACAGCTGTGGGTTGCCCTGCCACACGCGGACCGGGACATGCCCGCGGCCTTCGCCCACCACGCGGATCTTCCGATGGCCACCTTCGGCGACGTCACCGCGACCGTCCTGATGGGCACGCTCGGCGAGGCGACGTCACCCGCGCGGATCCACACACCCCTGGTGGGTGCCGAGCTCACCCTGCCTGCCGGGGCTTCCGCCGAGATTCCCCGCAAAACCACGTTTGAGTACGGGATATTGGCGCTCGACGGCGCGCCGGAGGTCGACGGTGCGACGCTGAAACCGGGACCGCTGCTCTATCTGGGGCAGGGACGGTCCACGGTTCACCTCGCCACGTCGTCCCCGGCGAAGGTGCTGCTCCTGGGCGGTGAGCCGTTCGAGGAAAGGCTCGTGATGTGGTGGAACTTCGTCGCCCGCGATCATGACGAGATCGTCCAGATGCGCGCCGACTGGGAGTCGCAAACGCCCCGGTTCGGCGAGGTCCGCGGCTACGACGGCCCGCGGCTGCCGCCCCCGCCGATGCCACTGACCCGCCTGGTGCCGCGCGGCCGCGTCCGCTGACCCGCCCCGCTGCACGCAGCTCAGACCTGTCCGCTCTCCTTCGCTCTCCGCTCCCATTTCGCTCTGCGCACCCTTCACCGCTCTGCGCACCATGACGCACCGCTCAGCGCACCGCCACCGCTCTGCGGACGCACCGCTCTGCGCACCATGACGCACCGCTCAGCACACCCTCCACCGCTCTGCGCACTCGCCACCGCTCTGCGCACCATGACGCACCGCTCAGCACACCCTCCACCGCTCTGCGCGTCATGACGCACCGCTCTGCGCGTCATGACGCACCGCTCAGCACACCCTCCACCGCTCTGCGCACCGTGGCGTGCTGCGTTGCTTCGTCGGGTCCTGGCAGTGGGTGCAGTGCGCGACGCAATCCGCTTGACGCGGTTCGGCGAGCGGCGCATCGTCGATGGATCGGCCGGTGGATGCCGGTCGCGGGGAGCCTCTCGTGAACGTCTGGGATGTGGGGAAACTCGTTCTGATCGTGGCCACGCCCACGCTGCTGGGCGCGGCGGCCGTCTACGCGCCGCGCTGCTGGGAGGCCGCGTCCGGGTACTGGGAGGCGCGCCGGCCGAAACCCCCGCAGCCATACGGGCCGCCGATCGAGCAACTGGCCGCCGACCTGCGCCGGCTGCTGCGCCTGCACGGGGAGTTGACCGCGTCGGCGGTGCTGTCCATGCGCGCGCACCGGCTGTGGGCGGTGGAGGCGCGTCACGCCCGGCCGACTCGTCGCGTCACGCCCGGCCGACTCGTCGCGTCACGCCCGGCCGACTCGTCGCGTCACGCCCGGCCGACTCGTCGCGTCGCGCCCGGCCGACTCGTCGCGTCGCGCCCGGCCGACTCGTCGCGTCACGCCCGGCCGACTCGTCGTGTCGCGCCCGGTCGACTCGTCGTGTCGCGCCCGGTCGACTCGTCGTGTCGCGCCCGGCCGACTCGTCGCGTCACGCCCGGCCGACTCGTCGCGTCACGCCCGGCCGACTCGTCGCGTCACGCCCGGCCGACTCGTCGCGTCACGCCCGACCCACTCTCGCTTCGCGCCCGGGGCCACGCGAAACGGCGACGGTGTGCACCCCGCCGCCGTTCCTCACCCGGTTCGCGCCGCCATGTGACCTCGCACGAGACCTGGGGGGCAAGCCGTGCGAGGGCTTCTGGGGTGTGGCGCGAGGGCGGCCGCGAAGTACGGGGGCGGCGGCCGCCGGCCGGGGGATCGATGGTCTCCAGAGTCCATTTCTCGGAGCCCTGGGACCTGGTGTCCCGGGCGCTCCTCCACGGTGACATCCCTTAGCACCTTGATCCGTATGAAGCGAGAGTGGCGTTCGCCACCCTCCGGAAACCGGCCGGTAACATCGTGATCACCCGATCGGGGCCGTCATCAATTCGTGGGGATCCTCAATACGGGTTTAAGAGTTTCTTAAGTCGCCATTTCGGCACATCGTGACGCGGGGTCAATCAATGCCGACTATCCGTACCGGCCGCCGAGGCGCTTGAACTGTTCGACATGGCCATACGTACTCTGCCGTGAGGAAACACACGCGGCCCGCGCGACGGGCGCGCCGACTCTCGGTCACCACGCGGCCACCCGCCCCGGTGACGCGCTCACGAGGGTGCTGGCGTACGTCGCAAAAGCGTGGTTAACCTTCCACATCCACCGGATGGGAGGGGGAGTCCCGCCGGGCCGGATGGGGAGGTTCGATCTTGGCGAGAGCGGGGGGCACGATGCGGCACTGGGGCGGACGAGGCACCCCCGATCGCCGCCTGCCCACCCGCGGGGCCGCCGCATGAGCTACGAGGACGACGAATACTGGGACGAGGAATACTCTGAGTATTCCATCATGCCCAATACGGCGGTCGTTCAAGAGCGCCAATACACGAAGCGAACCGCGCCCGACCCGGTGATTCCCACCCGGCGCCCCGGAAACGGTGGCGAGCCGGTCGACGAGCTGGCCGCCCGCCGGCAGCGACGTGCCGCGGGCAACACCCCGTCCGTGCCGCGCAAGCCGCAGGGCCCCTTCGACGGGCAGCGGCCCAGCTGGCTGGACGACCCCGACTTCGCCCCGGTGGACACCTCGGTGCCCAACCTGGCCGGCGACCTGGCCGACGTCGACCTGAACCGGCCCGAGCTCGGCGCCGACTTCGACGCGCCGGACTTCCCGATGAGCAGCACCGGCGACATGGGTGGCCGGCGCGACGACCGGTTCGGCTCCTTCAAGGACGACATCGACGAGCCGTTCGACCACCGCGACCTCGAGGCGTACGGGCACGGCCCGCAGACGACCACCCGGGCCGGCGCCGAGGAGCCGAAGCCGCAGCGCAAGGGGTGGCTGCGGCGCAAGCAGGCGCAGGAGGCGGCGGAGGCCGACAAGCGCGGCGGCAAGAAGAAGGGTCGCGGCGCGGTGGCGCAGCCCGAGCCGCCGGATCTCCAGAGTGGGCCGGATGCGCGGCTGGCGGCGCCGGGCCGTGCGGCCGCTCAGCGTGGGGGGCAGCCTGGGCAGCATGTCCCTGGTCAGCAGCAGCCGGGGCAGCATGCGCCGGGCCAGCAGCAGCCGGGGCAGCATGCGCCGGGCCAGCAGCAGCCCGGGCAGCATGCGCCTGGCCAGCACACGCCCGGTCAGCATGCACCGCAGACCGGGGCCGTTCCTCGTGGCGGAGACCCGCGCGGTGGCGATCCTCGTGGCAGCGATCCGCGCGGTGGCGATCCGCGCGGTGGCCAGGCCGGGCGGGACATGGCCGCGCGCGCCGGCCAACTGGAGCGCGACGCGGATCAGCGTGGTGCGGATACCCGAGGCGGCGACCAGCGCGGTGGGCGGCCGGACGCGGGCCGGGGCGCCGGGCCGCGGGATGGACAAATGGGGCGTGGTGGTCCCCGGGTCGCCCAGGTCGGGCCGGGACCGGCGGGGGCCGACCCGCGTGGCGCCCGGCCGGGTGCCGGCGTCGAGCCCGGCCGGCGCGAGGACGAGCCCGCCGCGAGCGGGCGCGCCCGGGTGCCCGAGTCGCGTGCGGAGGATCTCTACCGTCGCCCCGACGACCAGCGTGGACGGCGACCCGACGACCGGCGCCCGGCCGGCGACGGTCCGCGGTGGACGGAGGCTGCCGGCGGACGCCGCGTCGACGAGAGCATCGACCCGCGCCGCTCCGACAGCGGCCAGCGGTGGGCCGAGGCTTCCGGCCGCCGCGTCGACGAGAGCATCGACCCCTGGCGCTCGGACAGCGGCCGGCGCTGGGCCGAGGGTCCCGGCCGCCGCCGCGTCGACGAGAGCATCGACCCGCGCCGCTCCGACAGCGGGCAGCGCTGGGCCGAGGAAAGCGGTCAGCGGTGGGCCGCGGAGGGTGACCCGCGGTGGGCCGAGGCGGGTCCGGAGCGAGGTCGGCCCGCGCCGGCGGCGGACGGTCGTTCGCGCGGCCGCCGCCCGGTCGACGCCGAGCTGGACATCACCGAAACCCGGATGCGGCGCCCGGCGAGCGGGCCGGACCCGCGCGGCCGCCGCTCCCGCGACGAGTTGGAGACCACCGACCCGCGCCAGCAGCGCCCGGTCGGCGACCCGCGCACCCGTCGCGCCGACCCGGCCGCCTGGTCGGACTCGCCCCGCCCGACCGGCCGCACGGCCTTCTGGGACCCGGACGCCGACGAGCGGTCGGCCGGACGCGCCGCCGGCTTCGTCGAATACGACGAGCGCCCGGCCCGCCGCGACCGGCGAGCGGACGCGCCGCCGGTCGCCCCGGTCGGCGACTACGAGCAGGACTACCGCCCGGTCGGCGGCAGCGGTTGGTCCGAGGACGAGCCGCGCGGTCGGCGCGATGTCCGCCCCGGCGAGCAGGTCTCCTGGGCCGGCGGCCCGGGCTGGGAGGACGACCGCGAGCGGGTCACTACCTGGGACATCGAGGGCGAGGCCGTCTGGAACGACGACCCGGCCGCCGCGGCCTCGGCCGGCACCGACCGCCGCTCGCAGCCGGACGCCGATCGCCGCTCGCAGCCAGATGCGGATCGCCGCTCGCAGCCAGACGCGGATCGCCGCTCGCAGCCGGACGCGGATCGCCGCCTGCAGCCGGACGCGGATCGCCGCTCGCAGCCAGACGCGGATCGCCGCCTGCAGCCGGACGCGGATCGCCGCCTGCAGCCGGACGCGGATCGCCGCCTGCAGCCGGAGGCCGAGCGCTCCCAGCCCGACACCCCGGGCCAGGACGAGGACGACCGCACGGACGGCGAGGGCCCGCGCGTCCTCAGCAAGGCGCCCCCGCCCACCCCGGCCCGGGTGATCAGCCGCGAGGAGCCGCCGCCGACCCCGCGCGTGGTCAAGAAGGCCGAGCCCGGCGCCGCGCCCCGAGTGGTCGGCACGAACCCGGCCGTCCCCGCCGCGCGCGTGGTCACCCCGCCCCCGGTCACCCCGAACCCGGTCACGCCGCCCGCCCAGACGCCGCCCGCCCAGACGCCGACGGCTCAGCCGCCGGCGAGCCAGCCACCGATGGCCCCGGCGGCCGCCACGGGACCGCAGTCCCCGCCCGTCCAGCGACCGCCGCACGAAACCGGCACCCGCACGCCGGCGCCGCACGAAACCGGCACCCGCACGCCGGCGCCGCACGAAACCGGCACCCGCACGCCGGCACCGCAGGTGGGCGGATCGCCGCACGAGACCGGCACGCGCATGCCGGCGCCGCACGAGACCGGCACTCGCACGCCCGCACCCGGCGAGACCGGCACCCGCATGCCAGCCCCGCAGGTGGGCGGGTCGTCGTCCGAGACCGGCTCCCGCCTGGTGCGCCCGCTGCAGCCTGGCGAGACCGGATCCCGCCTGGTCCGGCCACAGCATCCCGGCGAGACCGGGTCCCGGCTGATGCGTCCGCAACAGCCCGGCGAAACCGGATCCCGCCTGGTCCGGCCACAGCAGCCCGGGGACACCGGGACCCGGCTGGGTGTGCCCGGCGAGCCGGGCGCAGCCGAGCAGGGCGTCTCGGAAACCGGTTCGCGGCTCGGCTACCCGGACGGCCGGCCGCGGCGCAGCCCGCGCACCGCGCACGTCATGCTCACCGAGGGCGACGGCCCGTGGTCGATGGTCCCGGACGAGGCGCCGCCTGCGGCCACGCCGTCCAGCGGCCTGTCCCGCCCGATGTCGCCGAACCTCCAGTCCAGCCCGGCGCAGTCCAGCCCGGCGCAGTCCAGCCCGGCGCAGTCCAGCCCGGCGCAGTCCAGCCCGGCGCAGTCCAGCCCGGCGCAATGCCGCCGGCGAGCGTGCCGCCGGCCGGCACGCGGCCCGGTGCGGTGCCGCCCGCGAGCGTGCCGCCGGCTGCCGCGCGCCCGACGGCTCCGTCGCCGGCGTCGCCGCAGCCGAACGTTGCGCGGCCGGCCGCGTCCGCGGGTGTGCCGGTGGTGCCGGGGTCGGTGCCTCGGGTGCCCGGGCAGGCCACGGGTGTGCCGGTTTCGCCGGCGTCCGGGCGGCCGACCGTTCCCGCCGAGATGCCGCAGGCCGGTCGACGGCAGGCAGCCGAGTCCGCTCCGCAGACGCAGCCGATGAGCCCGTGGCCGATGAGCCCGGCGGCGGCCGCGACCCCGTCGTCACCGGCACCCGTCGAGCCGGCGGCCTCCGCGCCGACCGGGCCGGCGTCGGCCGCCCGCGCGCTGATCGACCAGCGCCGGGGCCCCTCCGCGTCTACCGACCAGCGCCAGGGCCCGTCCGCCGGCGGCGATCAGCAGCCAGGCCCGTCGGCTTACGGCGACCAGCGCCCGGGCCCGTCCACGCCCGTCGATCAGCGCCCGCGCCCGGGCTCGTCCGCGGGCGGCGATGCGGCTGCCAGTGGGCCGCCAGCGGGCCGACCGACGTCGCTCGCCTCGGCAGGGGTTGCTGTGCCGATGCAGCGGCCGCCGGCCGATGGGCGGCACGGCGCTCCGGGGCAGGACGAACCAGCCGCCCCGGCGGCACGGGCCGACACCCGGGCCGAGCAGCGGCCGGGCGCGCACGCCGCGCCGTACATGGATGCGGACGGCACCCTGCACAACCTGCGGCCGATCGCGCGGCTCGAGGTCTCCGGGCCGGATCCGGAACCGAAGCGGACGGCGGACACCGAGTTCGGCGGGAAGTGGTTCACGGCGCCCAAGGAGGAGCCGGCCGAGAAGACCAAGGACGCCGCAGCCGACACGACGACCGCAAGCGAGACGAGGGCCGCCGCCAGGACCACGGCAGCGGCCGAGACGAGCACGGCGGACAGGACGACGGCGGCGGACAGCACGACCGCGGCGGCCGAGAAGACCACCGCGGACGGGACGGCGGCGGCGGTCGAGAAGACCACGGCGGGCGAGAACGGACTGGTCCTCAACCTGGACCTGGCCGGCCTGTTGAACGGCGTCGCGATCGAGACCGAGCCGGACGCCGCGGAGGAGACGCCGGCCCACCAGCCCGCAACCACCGAGCGCGGCGCCGCATCAGGCACCACTGGAACGGATCACCCGGAAACCGGCGAGGCGCGCGAAAAGAGCGGCCCCGAGCGTACGGCAAACGGGTTGGAAAGCCGCAATCGGGCGCCGGACGCCGCCGCCGTGCGGGCCGAGGTCGCCGGGCGGATGGCGGCGCTGTCGCTGATCCCGGGGCCGGAGCCGGTGTTCGACCAGGATGCGGCCGAGCCGAAGAAGCCCCCGGCGGCCCTGGCGGCGGCCGACCTGGACGCGATCCGGTGGCGGCTCGACGGCGGGACGCTACGCGAGGTGGTCGACGACAAGGACGCGCTGCGCGAGCTGGGTGAACGGCTCGACGGGCCGCTCGCCGACGAGGTCGACAACGTGGCCAAGGCGGGGCTGCTCAGCGTGCGGGCGGAGGTCTACCGGCTGCTCGGCGAGCTGGGCATGGCGGCGGCCGCGAGCCGGCTCGCGCTCGCCCATGCCGAGTCGGCGCGGCATCTGCAGTCGGTCGTGATCGCGCAGGCGGAGCTGGCGCACATCCTGCGGCTGCGCGGGGACTTCACCGAGGCGGACCGGCTGTTCGCGAGGGCGGCGGCCGCCCGGGTGCCGGAGTCGCTGCGCAGCGTGGTGCACGAGAACGCCGGGCGGTGCTGCTTCGACCAGGGCCGGCACATGGAGGCGCTGGACCACTTCGCGCAGGCGGTACGGCTGGGCCGGCCGGACGACCAGGAGCTGGCCGAGCGGATCGGGGTCTGCCTGGAGGCCGTCTACATCCACGTGCTGCGGGACGGCTGGGGGCCGTACCCGCGCGAGCCGCGGGCGATCCTGCCGCCGGAGAAATCCGCGAAGCCGGAGAAGCCGGACGCGTTTGACGAGGACACCGCCGAGCAGCGGGTGGTCAGACCCCGCTGACCGAGTGTGCCGGCAGGTGATCGACGTTGTGTCGCGGCGCCGGCGGGTGGGCGATCGCGGTACGTCCGCGGCCGCCCTCCTTGGCCTCGTAGAGCGCCGCGTCCGACGCCGCCCCGAGCTCGACCGCGCTGCCCGCGTGGTCGGGCAGCAGCGCCACCCCGATGCTCAGGCCGGGCGGCCCGCCGGGCAGCGTCGCGATCTCGGCGACCGTGGCCCGCACCTCGTCGGCGGCCCGCCGGGCGCCGAGCCGGTCGGTCCGCAGCAGCACCACGAACTCGTCCCCGCCGAGCCGGCCGACCACGTCGTCGTCGCCGCTCGCCACCCGGCGCAGCGCCTCGGCGACCTGCTGCAGCGCCTGGTCGCCGACGCCGTGGCCCCAGGTGTCATTGATCTTCTTGAAGTGGTCGATGTCCAGCGTCAGCAGCGCGATCGACTCCCCCGTGCGGTGCGCCGACTCGACCGCGCGGGCCAGTTCGCCGTCGAACGAGCGCCGGTTCGCCACGCCGGTGAGCGGATCGGCGTACGCCTGGGTCTCCAGCACCTCCCGCAACCGTTCGTTACGTCCCCGCAGTGACCAGACGACCACCGCGGTCAGCATCATCGCCACGGTGAGCGACGCCCAGTCGCTGAGGCCCCGGTCGGCGCCGAGGACCGTGAAGACCACCAGCCCGTCGCCGGCCGAGACCAGCGCGAGTGTCAGGTAGTTGACCAGGCGGCTCAGGAAGTTCGCGGCATACAGCACCGGCCACAGGTAGAACAGCTGCGCGCCGGTGCTGGCGTCGTCGGTGCCCAGGTTGAGCGCGGTGACCAGGCCGATCCCGAAGAACGGCGCGAGCAGCCAGGACATGCTCGGCACGCGGTCCGGGCGCCAGCGGCAGGCCGCGCCCGCGCCGGTCAGCAGGAAGGTCAGCGCCACGAAGGTGAGCACCCCGGGCACCGTGCGCCTGGTCGGCAGGATCACCCCGGTCAGGAACATGAACGGCCCGGAGCCCATCAGCAGGTACGCGACGGAACGGGACGCGCCCGCCTCGTCACGCAACCGGTACCGCACTTGCCGCCTCCTCGTGTCGGACAGACCTTCGGTTGCGGCGGCATGCATCTGAGCTTTCTAGACGGGTTCCGTTACCGGTTCCGGGCGGCTTTCCGGGCGGCGCTGGCCGGCCATCGTCACCCCGGCGCTGGCCAGCGTCACCAGCAGCAGCGCGACCACCTGGACGGCGGCCAGCCGCTGGCCGAGCACGAGCAGCCCGGCGATCGCGGCGGCGGCCGGCTCGACGCTCATCAGGATGCCGAAGACCCGGGTCGGGATGCGGCGCAGCGCGGTGATCTCCAGCCCGTACGAGACGACCGAGGAGAGCAGGGCGACCGCCACCCCGCCGATCAGCAGCGCCGGGCGGCCGGCCACCGCGCTCGCCCCGGACCAGCCGAACGGCAGCACCAGCAGGGCGGCGACGGCGAGCGACACGGCCAGGCCGCCGGTGCCCGGCACCAGGCCGCCGAGCCGGGCGCTGCACACGATGTACCCGGCCCAGCAGAGGCCGGCCACGAACGCGAGGGCGAGGCCGCCGATCGGGGCCGAGCCGCCGCCGGCCATGCCGAGCATCGCCACCCCGGCCGCGGCGAGCAGCGCCCAGAGCACGTCGAGCACCCGCCGGGTCTGCACCAGCGCGAGCAGCAGCGGCCCGAGGAACTCGACGGTGACCGCGATGCCGAGCGGGACCGTCCGCAGGGAGAGATAGAAGATCAGATTCATCGCGCCCATGACCACGCCGAGCATGGCGGCGGCCCGCCAGGCCGCGCCGGACCAGTCGCGCAGCCGGGGCCGGGCGACGACCGCGATCACCACCGCCGCGACGGCCAGCCGCACCAGGGTCACGCCGGCCGCGCCGAGGTCGTCGAAGAGCGTCCGCGCCACGGCGCTGCCGACCTGCACCGAGGTAATCGACGCCAGCACCAGCAGGGGCGCGGGCAACTCGAACCGTCTCATGTCCCCGAGTCTCCGGCGTCGGTAAGGAGCGGTGGGCGGGGGCACCCGTTGAGGTGCTCCCGCTCACCTTCCTACTCCGGGGGTACGACAGTTCTCGGGTCGACGACCTCGCCGATCACCGTCGGCGGCTCGGACCAGGCCGCCCGCCGCCCGGCCACCGGCAGCCCCCAGGTGACCTCCGGGGCGTCCCGCTCGGGGGCCGCGTGCCGGCCCTCGGACGGGTCGTACCCCGCGGTCCGCGGTGGCGGCGGCCACCCGCCCGGCCGTGGGCTCATCGCCGCCGCCGCGCCGTACGCCCGTACGTCCGGACGCCCGGTCACGATCGCCAGCGGCTCCGTCGGCTCGGCCACCACCGGCGTCTCCGCCTGGAACGCCCGCGGCCCGGTCGGCCACAGCTGCGGCGACCGCTTCGCCGCCAGGTCCTCGGCCCAGCCGAAGAGCAGCACCGCGAGCAGCGTCAGCACCAGCGCCACGGCCAGGTCGACCCCGGCACCGAGCTTGCCGTCCAGGTCGTCGAGCGCGACGAAGGTGAGCAGCGGCCACACCGCGTCGATCGCGATGTTGTGCCACAGGTAGACGGTGACCGCCCGGGCGTTCAGCAGCGTCACCAGCTTGTCCAGCGGCCGCACCCGGGCCAGCCAGGTCATCGACGGCTGCCAGCGCAGCACGATCAGCACGAACGCGATCGACCAGAGCGCCTGCGACTCGGAGACGTCGTTGAGGTCCCACGGGTCGTCGCCCTGGTGCCCGTTGAGGTAGTACATCGCCGCCGCGCCGAGCACGATCGCGATCGGGTAGGCCACGTAGATCGGCAGCCGCTGCAGCCGCCCGTCCCGGTGCGCGAAGCCGGCGACCCAGCACGCCCCGAAGGTGACGAAGTCCCACAGCGCCGCGTCGGCCGTGTCCGGCAGGGTCAGCCCGGTCATGTCGAGCACCACGATCAGCGCGAGCGGCAGCGCGACCGCGGCCCAGCCGATCTTCTTGTACAGCGCGTACAGGAACGGCGAGAGCAGGATGAACCAGAGATAGGCGCGGATGTACCAGAGCGGCTCCCAGGCGTCGACCGCCGCGTCGCTGCCGGGCGGGTCGCCGACCGGGAAGATCCAGAACAGCAGCCGGGGAATGCTGAACGGGTGCTGGCCGCCGGACTCGTGCTGCCAGCCGATGACCAGCATGACCGGCACCGCGAGCAGGCCGAGCAGCCACAGCGGCGGCAGCAGCCGGCGCAGCCGGGAGAAGACGACCTTCTTGCCGGGCCGCTTCTCCAGCGAGGCGGCGGTGAGCGAGCCGGCCAGGGCGAACATGATACCCATCGCCGGGAGCACGATGGACAGCCAGGGCCAGCCGAACAGGTGGTAGACGATCACCCGGACGATCGCCGCGGCACGGAGGAGGTCCAGGTAACGATTTCGCACCGAGGCACCGTACTGGCGGATCCGGGCGTTCCGGGACCGTCCGGGCGGTCGGCAAGAACGCCCCGCCGTCTTACCCCAAAGGAATGAACTGTCCGGTTTGTCGGTGCGATTGTGCGACGTTCGTGCCCTCGGCTCGGCGCGGTCTCGTTGATCCCTGCCGAGGAGGCGCCGCGGAAACGCCGGGCGCCCACGACGAGACAGGGATGACGGGTAATGCGGAGAAAACGTCTGGTGGTGGTCGCCGCGGCGACGTCGGCGCTGCTGCTCGCCGGGGGCATAGCGGCCACCACGGCCGGCGCCGAGGAGACGCCGGACGTGCCGGGCTTCCCCGACTTCGGCATGTCCGATCTGTTCGGCTGGGCCGACGACAACAACGACGACAATTCTTCCCGTACGGCCGATCAGCCGGACGCCGACGCCGGCCCGCTCGAACCGGCCGACCGCCCCCAGCGGGCCCCCGCCGACCGCCCCAAGCCCGCCGCCCCGGCGGCGGAGCGCCCCGCCCCCGTGCGACGCCCGCACCTGGCCGACCCGGGCTTCGCGGTCCACGCCCCCGCCGCCCAGGCTCCGGTCGCTCACCGCCCGGCGGCCGACCGGTCGACGATGAACCTGCTCACGGCCTCGCGCGAGGACGTCACCGCGGCGGACATTTCGGACAGCCCGAACGCCCCGGTGCAGCAGCAGGTCCTCGCCCTGATCAACCAGAACCGGCGGCGCTACGGCTGCGACGGCCTGTCGCTGGACCGCCGGTTGATCGAGGCGGCCAACGGGCACGCCGCCGACATGGCCCGCCGCGACTACTTCGCGCACGAGTCCCCGAACGGCGACGGCCCCGGCGACCGGGTCAGCGAGGCCGGCTACGACTGGCGGCGTTACGGCGAGAACATCGCCCGGGGCGTGGACAGCGCGTACGAGGTGGTCGACGGCTGGATGCACAGCCCCGAGCACCGGCACAACATCCTGGACTGCCGGCTCGACCAGATGGGCATCGGCCTGGCCATCGACCGTCACCACGACGTCTACTGGGTGCAGGACTTCGCCACGCCGATGAGCTGAGGGTTATTCACGACCTACCTTGAGTTGCAGGTAGCCGCAGCTCATGCAAGTGGTCTTGGCCGTCGTGAACAATCCTCACCGATTTTGCCCCGGTGACTCGACTCAACTCCCCCGGCAGCCGGCCGAATTCTCCTCGCGAATTCGCGCCACGGTCGTTCCCCGACCGCCACGGCGAGCCCGGTTGTGCTTCTATGTGCGCACACATGTCCTGGGGAGGACCAGTTGCGAGTGAGTCGGGTTACCGCCCGTCTCGCCGGGGCCGCTTTGGCGGTCCTGGTGGGCGGCGCGGGCATCCTGGCGCTGACGCCCTCGGGCGCCGGCGCCGCGGTGCGCACCGTCCCGGCGGCCAAGATCGTGACCACCACGGTGGTGACGAGGGCGGCAGCCTCGGCGTGCGCCACCGGTAAATATCAGAAGCAGGTCGAGGGTTACCTCAAGAAGCTCGGCGGCTACGGCACCGTCACCGTCGACGGCAAGCAGTCGGCCGCCGACTGTGCGGCGATCAAGAAGTTCCAGACCCGGTTCGGCATCAAGCCGGCCCAGGGGCTGGCCGGCGCGACGACGTACGACGTGGCCCAGCGGCTCGCGTCGACGAACACCGCGGCCTGCAACGCGAAGTCGTCCGGGATCACCTTCTGCGTCGACCTCACCCACCAGACCACGTGGGTGATGAGGAACGGCAAGGTGTACGTCAAGCCGACGGTCACCCGGACCGGCATGAAGGGCTACCGGACGCCGGCCGGCACCTTCAAGATCAATAAGCGGACCGTGAAGGAGTGGTCGGACCCGTACCACGTCTGGCTGCCGTACTGGCAGCGCTTCGTGGGCGGGCGCGGTTTCCACCAGACCACGACCTACATCCACGACAAGTGGCGCGGTTCGCACGGCTGCGTCAACCTGCTGCCGCAGGACGCGAAGACGTACTACGGCATCGGCAAGATCGGCTCGACGGTGAAGGTGTTCGGGCGCCGCCCGGGTACCTGATCCCGCTCCGCTGCCGACGGCGCCTGGGCCCACCGGCCCGGGCGCCGCCGTCTTTCTACGCGGCTCGGCGCCGCGCGTGCGTGGTCAGCACCTCGTGGCTGGGGAAATGGCGTTCCGCGCCGTCCCCGGTGATCAGCCGCAGGCCGTCCCGCCCGAGGGTGTACGTCACGTCGAGGAACCGGCTCACGGTGTCGTCGTGATGCACCACGGTCAGTTCGTCGGCTCGCTGCATTGCTCCTCACGTCCTTCAGGTCACGTTGCCGAGGGGATACGTGCCGGTACCGGGGGACGGTTCACCCAGAGTGAGGCGACCGGTCAAGGCGGAAATACGTCATCGACCGATTTGTCTCCCGCGATGTCGGACGTCCGACGGCTGCGAGCGGGGCCGCCGACCCGGGCGGCATAGAGTGGCGTCCGTGCTTCGTGAAGCCCCCTCGTCTTCTCGCGCTCGACGGCCCGCCCGGCTACGGCCGGGCGTTCTCGCGCTCGGCATCGTCACCGTGGTCTCGCTCTCGGCGGCCTCCTGCGACCACGACGACAAGGGCGTGACCGTCGGCTCGGCCACCACCGGCACGGTCGACGAGATCGTCGAGGCGCCCGGCTCGGTGACCGCCCGGGCCGCCGCCACGCTCAGCTCACCCGCCGCCGGCACCCTGACCGACCTGCGGGTCGAGGCCGGCGACCGGGTCCGCAAGGGCGACGTGGTGGCGATCATCGACTCGCCCGAGCTGGTGGCCCGGCGCGACGCCGCAGCCAAGGCTCTCGACCAGGCCTCCCGCGGCGGCGGCGCGCCGTCGGTGAGCCTGGCCGGCTACACCACCGTCCGCAAGCGCACCGACCGGCAGGCCGCCTCGTCGTTCGACGACGCCCGTGCCGCCGCCGGCCGGGTCGCCGACCCGCAGACCAAGGCCGTGCTGCTCCAGCAGGTCGACGCGGCCGAGAAGCAGTACCAGGCCGCCTCGGCGACCGCCGCCGCGGCCCTGCGCTCGGTGCAGCGCGGCGTGGCGTCGCTGGGCCAGGCGGTCGGCGCGCTCTCCGCGGCCCAGAAACTTCAAGCCCAGCAGGCGTACGACCTGGCCCAGGCCGCCGTCGAGGCGCTCACCCTGCGCGCCCCGGTCGCCGGCGTCGTCCAGCTGGGCGGCGCCGCGTCGGGCGGCGGTGCCTCGCTGAGCGACCTGCTCTCCTCGGCCTCGGCCGGGGGCGCCGCCCCCACCGCCGCTGCCGGGCCGACCACCGCCCTGCCCGGCGTCGACGAGGCGGTCCCGCAGGGCGCCTACGTCACGGCCGGCACCCCGATCGTCACCATCGTCGACGTGAGCCGGCTGGGCCTGGTCGCCGAGGTCGACGAGACCGACGTGCTGCTGGTCAAGCCGGGCGTCGCCGCGACCGTCGAGCTCGACGCGGCCTCCGGGGTGACCTACCACGCGGCCGTACGGGCGATCGACCTGCTGCCGACCACCTCCGCGCGCGGCGGCGTCTCCTACCGGGTGCGGCTCGACCTGACCGCCGGCTCCCCCACCCCGCGCCCCGGCATGAGCGCCGTGGTCCGCCTGCACGTGCGGCAGGCCACCGGCGCGGTGACCGTGCCGGCCTCGGCGATCGTCAACGCCGACGGCCAGGACACGGTCTGGGCCGTGCAGGACGGCCGCTATCGGCGGGTGCCGGTCGAGCTCGGCGTGCAGGGCGAGGACGTGGTGCAGGTGACCTCGGGCGTGACCGCCGGCCAGCGGATCGTGGTGGCCGGCGCCGACCAGGTGCACGCCGGCGACAAAGCGTCATGACCACCACCACTGCGGGGGCGATCGTCGCGGTGGACGTCGCTCGTACGTACGAAATGGATGGTGTTTCGGTCGAAGCGCTGCGGGGCGTCTCGCTGACCGTCGAGCCGGACGACTACGTGGCGATCGTGGGCACCTCCGGCTCCGGCAAGTCGACGCTGATGCACCTGCTCGGCGCCCTGGATCGGCCGACCAGCGGCCGGCTGCTGATCGGCGGCCGCGACGTCGCCACCCTGTCGCCGGCCGAGATGGCCCGGCTGCGCAACGAGACGATCGGCTTCGTCTTCCAGTCGTTCCATCTGCTGGCCCGCACCACGGCCCGGGACAACGTCGCGCTGCCGCTGGTCTACCGCGGTGTCGGCCGGCGCGAGCGCCGCGAGCGCGCCGCCGCGATGCTGGAGCGGGTCGGCCTGGCGCACCGCCTGACCCACCGGCCCAACCAGATGTCGGGCGGCGAGCAGCAGCGGGTGGCGATCGCCCGGGCCCTGGTCACCGGCCCCTCGGTGCTGCTGGCCGACGAGCCCACCGGCAACCTCGACTCGGCCACCGGCGAATCGGTCCTGCGACTGCTGGAGTCGCTCAACGCCGACGGGGTGGCGGTCGTCCTGGTCACCCACGACCGGGACGTGGCCGCCCGCGCCCGCCGCCAGATCGTGATGAAGGACGGGCTGATAGTCACGTGAGACTCGCGGAAGCGTGGCGGGTGGCCATCGACGCGCTGCGGGCCAACCGGCTCCGCAGCGTTCTGACCATGCTCGGCGTCATCATCGGCGTCGGCGCGGTGGTGGCCCTGGTCTCGATCGGCACCGGCACCAAGCACCTGATCGAGAGCCAGGTCGAGGGCCTCGGCTCCAACCTGCTGATCGTCGTCCCCGGCCGGCTGACCCCGGGCGCCGCCCCGACCTCGTCCCCGATGAGCCTCGACGACGTGGAAGCGGTGACCCGGGTGGTCGGCGACCGCTCCCGGGTGGCCGTCACGATCAGCTCCGGCGAGACGGTCCGGGCCGGCGACCGGTCGGCCTTCGCCAGCATGCAGGGCGTCCTCGAGACCACGCCCGGGGTCTTCGTCCGGCACCTCGACCGCGGCGCCTACCTGACCCGTACCGACGTCACCACCGGCCGCCGGGTGGCGGTGCTCGGCGCCGGCATCGCCAAGCAGCTGTTCGGCGACCGGGACCCGATCGGCCGGCAGATCACCATCGGCGGCGTCCGGTTCCGGGTGATCGGCACCTTCGAGCCGCTGGGCCAGAGCCTGGGCGTCGACCGGGACGGCGAGATCCACGTGCCGGTCACCGCCGCGCAACGGTTGCTGGGCACCGACCGGATCGACGGCATCGCGATCCGGGCCCCCGACCGGGACACCATCGACCAACTGGGCGCCTCGGTGGTGGCCACCCTGGTCAAGCGCCACCCCGACACCGACTTCAGCGCCGTGACCCAGGAGCAGATCCTCGGCGTGCTCGGCTCCATCCTCGGCGTGCTGACCGGGGTGCTGGCCGCGATCGCCGGGATCAGCCTGCTGGTCGGCGGCGTCGGGGTCTCCAACATCATGCTGGTCTCGGTCCGGGAGCGCACCAGGGAGATCGGCCTCCGCAAGGCGGTGGGTGCCCGGCCCCGGGACATCGGCGTGCAGTTCCTGCTGGAGGCGGTCCTGCTGACCACGATCGGCGGCGTCCTCGGCATGGCCCTGGGCATCACCGCCGCCGTCCTGGTGGACCGCCTCTCCCCGGTACCCGCGGCGATCACGTGGTGGTCCCTCGCGCTGGCGTTCGGCGTCTCGGCGGCGGTGGGCATCGTCTTCGGCGTGCTCCCCGCCCAGCGGGCCGGCCGCCTCGACCCGGTGGTGGCCCTGCGTACCGAATGACGCTCCTTCGGGACACCGGTGCTTCTTCTCAACCCGGGGCGGTCGCCGCCGATTCTCCGGTTGAGCGGGCATACCGTGTCAAGTCCGACAAAAGGGGCGTATGTTTTGGGAACCAGGAAGCGCTCGGCGTCCGCTGAGCTCGAGGCGGAGCTCGCCGAGGCGCGGGCGGACGTCGAGGCCGTCACCGCGATCATGAAGGCCATGGAGACCGCGCCGTCTCCGGAGAAGGCGATCGGCGCCGCGCTCACCCTGGTGCGCCAGCGGTTCGGCTGGGCGTACGGCTCGTACTGGCAGCTCGACACCGCGGCCAAGGTACTGCGGTTCGCCCAGGAGAGCGGCAGCGCCGGCGACGAGTTCCGCCGGGTCACCCTGGAGGCGGCCTTCGCCGAGGGGGTCGGGCTGTCCGGCCGGGCCTGGCGGGCCCGGGAGCTGGTCTTCGTCCGCAACCTCGCCGACGTGACCGACTGCGTGCGCGCCCCCGCGGCGACCCGGGCGGGTGTCCGCAGCGGCGTGTGCTTCCCGCTGTTCGAGGAGGGCCAGGTCGTCGGCACGATGGACTTCTTCGCCACCGAGGAGCTCGACCCGTCCGAGGGGCGCCTGGCCGTCCTGCGGGCCATCGGCATGCAGGTCTCCGGCGCGCTGGCCCGGCTGCACGAGCAGGTCCGGCAGGAAAAGGCCGCCCAGGACGTGGAGGCCGTCTCCACCGTGATCCGCAAGATGACCCAGGCGAAGACCCAGGACGAGGCCCTGCGCTCGGCGCTGGAGACCATCCGCAAGGATTTCGACTGGCAGTACGGCTCGTTCTGGCGGCTCGACGAACAGGAGCAGGTCCTCCGCTTCGCGATCGAGTCGGGCGACGCGGGCCCGGAGTTCCGCCGGGTGACGATGTCGGCCTCGTTCGCCAAGGGCGTCGGGCTGTCCGGGCGCGCCTGGGCGGCCGGTGACCTGGTCTTCGTCGAGGACCTCGGCGAGCTGACCGACTGCGTCCGGCGGCCCGCCGCGCAGGCCGCGGGCGTCAAGTCGGGGGTCTGCCTGCCGATCCAGATCGGCGGCCGGATCGTCGGCACGATGGACTTCTTCGCCACCCGGACCCTGATCATGTCGGCCAGCCGGGAGGCCGCCCTGCGCAACACGGCGTTCCTCGTCGGCCAGGCGATGGAGCGGTTCACCTCGAAGCAGGAGCTGCAGAACGCCGGCCGGGAGCTGCTCGCCTCGATCGCCGAGGTCGAGCGGAACGTCGGCTCGGCCTCGGCGGTGGCGGCGCAGAGCGAGCGGCTGACGGTCGAGGCGAACGAGCAGGTGGCGGCCCTCGGCCAGGCCAGCGCGGAGATCAACAAGGTGGTCGAGGCCATCCAGTCGATCGCGGCGCAGACCAAGCTGCTCGCCCTGAACGCGACGATCGAGGCGGCGCGCGCCGGCGAGTCGGGCAAGGGCTTCGCGGTCGTCGCCGGCGAGGTGAAGGAGCTGTCCACCGAGACCGAGCGGGCGACCACCGAGGTCAGCACGAGGGTCAACGCCATCCAGTCGCGGGTCGACGCCGTCACCGCCTCGCTGGCGGAGATCCACACGGCGGTGGAACAGATCAACGAGACGCAGGAGCTGATCAGCGGCGTGCTCAAGGAGCAGGTCGCCGTCACCGACGGCATCCTCAACTGACTTCCGTGCCTGAGCAGAAACCGGAGAGCAGCCAAGTGACCAGCAGACCGACTTCGAACCCCGTCGTGGCCGGCCTCGAGTGGGCACGGCTGCGGGAGGGCAACGCCCGCTTCGTCGAGGGACGCAGCACCGCCGAGGTCGCCCGGGGCGTGGCCCGCCGGGCCGAGCTCAGCACCTCGCAGAACCCGTTCGCGCTGATCCTGGGCTGCTCCGACTCCCGGGTACCGGCCGAGATCCTGTTCGACCAGGGACTCGGCGACCTGTTCGTGGTCCGGACGGCCGGGCACGTCGTCGACACGGGCGTGCTCGGCTCGGTGGAGTACGCCGTGGAGATCCTCGGCGTCTCCCTGATCGTGGTGCTCGGCCACGACGAGTGCGGCGCGGTCGCGGCGGCGACCCGCATCGTCGACCAGGCGATGGTCCCGCCCGGCTACATCCGCGACGTGGCCGAGCGGATCGCCCCGAACGTCCTGCGGGCCCGCGCCGACGGGGCGCGGACCGCCGACGAGGTCGCCGGCTGGCACTCGCTGCACACCATCGAGCTCCTCCGGCAGCGGTCGGTGCTCGTCGACGGCGCCCTCCGGCGCGGCTCGACGGCCGCCGTGGCCGCGCAGTACTGCCTCAGCGGCGGAACCGTCACGGAGATCGCGCCGCCGGGGACCGCGGCCCCGGCGGCCCTCGGGGCGGAACGGCGCAGCCGGCAGCTGCTGACCCTGGCGGCGCAGGCGGCGTGACAGCATGCGCCGGGCTGGCCCACGCCGACCCGGACGGGCCGGAAGCGCTGTGGTCGATCCGTACGGCAAGAAGGTTTGGAAAATGAGAGAACCTTGCCTTATACGGATAATCTGAGCTTGTGCCGCAATACGGACATGCGCCGGAGGTGGAGGCCGTCATGACGGCCCTCGTCTTCCGTGCCGGGCCGCTGCTGTGTGCGCTGCGGCTGGACGAGGTCCTGGAGACCATGCGGCCGATGCCGACCCTGCCGCTGGCCGGGACCCCGGCGTTCGTGCTGGGGATCAGCGTGCTGCGCGGCGTGCCGGCGCCGGTCCTCGACGTGTGCCGGCTGCTCGGCGGCGGGCCGGGCGAGTTACGGCGGTACATCACCGTGGGCACCGAGCGGGGTGCGGTCGCGATGGCCAGCGGCGAGGTGATCGGCATCCGGCCGGTGCATCCGGAGCCGGCCGGCGGCCATCCGGCGCTGCTCGGCGGCGCGTCGAGCCGGCTGGTCGCGGGCGTGGACACGGTCGGCGCCGAGCCGCTCCTGCTGCTGCAGAGCATGCGGGCGGTGCCGGACGAGGTATGGGAAGCGGCGGCGGCCGCGGGCGTGCCGTGAGCGGCGACGCCGAGATCACCCGGTTCCGCGAGCTGCTCGGCCGGCGGCTGGGCTGGGCCTACACCGACCGGGACGCGGGACAGCTGGCGCCGCTGCTCGACGAGCGGGCCCGGCACCGGCGGCTGAGCCGCGACGACTACCTGCACCGGCTGGCGGCCCGCCCGTGGGAGGAGGAGCTGACCGCGCTGATCGAGCGGCTGAGCATCACCGAGACCTACTTCTTCCGGCACGGCGAGCAGTTCCGGGCGCTGCGCGAGGAGGCGCTGCCCGAGCGGCTCGCGGCCCGGGCCGGGCAGCGCGTGCTGCGGATGCTGTCGGTGGCCTGCTCGTCCGGCGAGGAGGCGTACAGCCTGGCGATCGTCGCGCGGGAGGCGCTGCCGGGCGGCAATTGGCTGATCGACGTGCTCGGGGTCGACGCGAACCCGGCGGTGCTGCGGCAGGCCGAGGCGAATCACTACTCGCCGTGGTCGCTGCGCGAGACCCCCGATGACGTACGCGAGCGGTGGTTCCGCCCGGACGGGGCCGGCTACCGGGTCGCCGAGGACGCCGCCCGGATCACCCAGTTCCGCCGGCACAACGTCGCCGACCCGGACGACGAGGTGTGGCGCCCGGACCGGTACGACGTGATCTTCTGCCGGAACCTGCTGATGTACCTGACCCCGGCGGTGGCCGCCGCGCTGATCGCCCGGATGGCGGCGGCGCTCGCCCCGCGCGGCTACCTCTTCCTCGGGCACACCGACTCGCTCGGCTCCAGCCCGGCCGGGCTGGAGCTGCGGCACAACCACCACGCGTTCTACTACCAGCGTACGGTCGCGACCGTCGCTCCCCCGGCGCAGCGGCCCGCGGTCGCCCGGGCCGAGCCGGTCCACCCGGCCGACGAGGTGTACACCAAGGCGGTCGTGCTGCTCGGCGAGGAGCGGTTCGCCGACGCGCTGGCGCTCATCGACGAGCACTCGCCGGCCCCGCAGGGGCCCGGGTTCTCCGCGCCGTCCGAAGGACCAGGCGCCGGCAGCGGCAGAGCCGAGCAGGCGCGGCACCGGCTGCTGCGCGGGGTGCTGCTCGCGCAGTCGGGACGGATCGACGAGGCGATCGAGACGGCCCGCCGGATGATCGACGACGACGGGCTCGACCCGGACGCCCACCAGCTGTACGCGGTCTGCCTCGAGGGGGACGGCGCGACGGAGGCGGCGGTCGGGCAGTACCGGCTCGCGGCGTACCTGGACACGGATTTCGCCCTGCCCCGGCTGCGGCTCGGCCAGCTGGCCCGGCGGCACGGCGACGAGCGGGCCGCGGCCGGCGAGCTGGAACAGGCGCTGGCGCTGCTCGCGGCCGAGAACGACCGGCGGATCCTGCTGTTCGGCGGAGGATTCGGCCGGATCGCGCTGACCGTGCTGTGCCGGTCCGAGCTGGACGCGTGCGGGGTGCGGCGATGACCCCGGGCGTCGCCGGCCGGATCGACGAGCTCCGGCAGGAGTTCGACCGGTCGTTCGCCGAGCCGGTGCGCCGGCACGACGAGGAGCACGTCGAGCTGCTCGCGGTCCGGGCCGGCGGCCGCCCGTACGCGCTGCGCCTGGCCCAGACCGCCGGCCTGCACCCGGACCGCCCGGTGACCCCGCTGCCCGGCCCGCTGCCGGCCCTGCTCGGGCTGGCCGGCTTCGCCGGGACGGTGGTCCCGGTCTACGACCTGGCCGCGCTGCTCGGCCACCCGGCCGGCGGCCACCCCCGCTGGCTGGTGCTCGCCGCCGGGCAGCCGCCGCTCGGGCTCGCCTTCCACGAGCTGGACGGGCACGTCCGGGTCACGGCCGACGCGATCGTCCGCGAACAGACGCACGAGGGCCCGCGCGGCTGCCTGCGCGGCATCGCCGGGCTGGACGGCGCGGCCCGCCCGATCATCGACGTCCCGGCCACCCGGGCCCTGGTGCACGCCCTGGCCGGACATGTCCAAGTCACCGAGGAGGCCCAGCGATGATGGCGGGACGCACGTTCGGCGCCAAACTGGCCGCCGGTTTCGGCCTGACCCTGGCGCTGACCCTGTTGATGACGGCGACCTCGGCGCTGGCCCTGCACTACGTGTCGGCCACCAACGAAAAGGTGGTCAAGACCGCCTCGTCCAGCCTGGTCGAGGCACAGACGCTGAGCGGGCTGATGGACCGGCGGCTCGCGGACTTCCGCGCCTACCTGATCTCCGGCACGCCCGAGTGGCTGAACACGGTCAACCAGGACCGCGGCACGTTCCTGGCCCAGCTGGCCCGGGTGCGCGACACGCTCGACGACGCCGCCGCGGAGAAGCTGCTGAACACCGTGACCACCGCCGAGGGCCAGTTCAACACGCTGATCGGTCAGGTGCTCGCGCGGCGCCAGAAGATCAAGGCGCTGTCCGACGTGGCGCAGATAAGGGTCGATGGGATGAAGCCGGCCCGGGAGGCGTTGCAGGCCACGATCGACAGCCTGATCAAACGGATCCAGAAGGTCGTCGCGGACTCCCGCAAGGAGTCGGCCGACCGGGCCACCTGGGCGATCCTCTGTCTCCTCGGCATCGGCGCGGTGCTGATCGTCTCGTCCGCCGGGGTGGCCTGGCGGCTCAGCCGGGACCTCCGCCGCGAGGTGGGCGCCGCGGTGGGGCACATCCAGAGTTCGTCCTCGGAGCTGGAGGCGGCCGCCGCGCAGCAGGCCTCCGGCGGCCGCGACCAGGCCAGCGCGATGAGCGAGATCACCACCACGATCAGCGAGCTGCTGATCACCTCGCGGCAGATCGCGGACAGCGCCCAGCGGGTCTCGAAGATCGCCGAGGACACCGCCGACGCGGCCCGCACCGGGGACGCCACCATCGACCAGACCCGGGCCTCGATCAACGCGATCCGCGCCCAGGTCGACCAGATCGTGCAGCACATGCTGTCGCTGGGCGAGAAATCGCAGCAGATCGGGACCGTCGTCGACCTGGTGTCCGAGCTGGCCGAGCAGACCAACATCCTGGCCATCAACGCCACCATCGAGGCCAGCGGGGCCGGCGAGTGGGGCCGCCGGTTCGCGGTGGTGGCCGAGGAGATCCGCAAGCTGGCCGACCGGACCGCCGGGTCGGCCAAGGAGATCCGGGCGCTGATCGAGGACGTCCGCGGCGCGGTGAACACCACCGTGATGGCCACCGAGATCGGCGCGAAGGCGGTCGACGCCGGCTCCCGGCAGTTCGACGACGCGACCAACTCGTTCCGCCGCATCGTCCAGCTGGTGGCGACGACCAGCGACGCCACCCGGGAGATCGAGCTGTCCACCAAGCAGCAGACCACCGCCGTGGAGCAGGTCAACTCGGCCGCCTCGGACACCGCCCGGGCCAGCCGGGAGACCGAGGCCAGCGCGGTGCAGACCAAGCAGACCGCGGCCCACCTGAGCACGCTCTCCGGCGATCTGCTCGACCTGGTCGGAACCCGGGGACACTGACCATGGCCGAGGCCCGGGACCCGCTGCGCTACTTCCGGATCGAGGCGCGCGAACTGGTCGACCAGATCAGCGCGGCCGTGCTCGACCTGGACCAGCAGCCCGGCCCGGACCTGGTGGCACGGCTGCTGCGGTACGCGCACACGCTCAAGGGCGCGGCCCGGGTGGTGAAGCAGACCGAGATCGCCGACCGGGCGCACACGCTGGAGGAGGTACTGGTCCCGCACCGGGGCGAGGACGCCGCCCTGCCGGCCGGCGAGATGCGCGAGCTGCTGCGGTTGAACGATGAGATCGCCCGATTTGTCGGAGCGCTGGAAAAGCCGGCATCGATCGAGACGCCGGCCGTGGAGGAGCCGCCGCCGCGGGCGGTGACCGCCGATCTGGACGAGCTGCTGGACGCCATCGGCGAGGCCAACGCCCGGATCGCCCCGCTCCGCGACGGCAGCCGCGAGCTGGCCCGGATGCACCGGTCGGCGGAGGCGCTCGGCGACCGGCTGCGCACCGGACGCGACCCGGCCGGCAGCCGCGGCGCCGTGCAGCGGCTGGCCGGCGACCTGGCCGCGCTCGGCCGCCGCATCACCGACGCGGTCGACCAGGTGGAACACCAGCTCGACGAGGTACGCGGCCGGGCCGAGGGGCTGCGCCTGTCCGCCGCCGGCACCATCTTCACCGCCCTGCACCGGGCGGTGCACGACGCCGCCGAGGCCGAGGGCAAGCACGTCCGGTTCGTCGCGAGCGGCGCGCAGACCCGGATGGGGCCGCACCTGCTCAACCAGGTGAGCGGGGCGTTCCTGCACGTCGTCCGCAACGCGGTGGTGCACGGCATCGAGGCGGAGGCGCAGCGCCGGGCGGCCGGCAAGCCGGCCGAGGGAACCATCACGGTGGAGGTGGAGCGCCGCGGCCGGTGGGCGCATTTCCGGTGTACGGACGACGGCCGCGGCTTCGACCTGACCGCCCTGCGCCGGGTCGCCGAGGCGCGCGGCCTGCTCGCCCCCGGCCGGGAACCGGAGCCGCAGGAGCTGATCGACCTGGTGCTGCACGGCGGCGTCAGCACCTCGGGCTCGGTCACCGAGGTGGCCGGCCGCGGCATCGGCATGGACGTGGCCCGGGACGTGGCCGCCCAGCTGGGCGGCTCGGTCGCCATCCGGAACCGGCCCGGCCAGGGCGCCACCGTGGAGATCGTGGTGCCGCTGACCCTGCTGAGCATGAACGGCCTGGTCGTGGAGGCCGGCGGCACCGTGGCGACGATGCCGCTGGACGCCGTGCGCCGCTGCGTACGGCTGCCCGGCGAGGACGCGGCGACCGCCACCGCCGCCGGCCGGCTCGCGCACGACGGCCAGGTGGTCCCGTTCCTGCCGCTGTCCCGCACGATCGGCCCGGCCGGCGACAACCCGCCCGCGGGCCGGCCGGCCGGGGCGGTGGCCGTGGTGCTGACCGCCGACGAGCAGACCGTCGCGGTGGGCGTCGACCGGCTGGCCGGCACCACCACGCTGGTCGCCCGCCCGCTGCCCGACCTGGCCCCGGCCGCCCCGGTGATCGGCGGCGTCGCGATCGACCTGAACGGCAACCCGCGGCTGGTGCTCGACGCGCACGGGCTGGTCGCCGCCGTCCACGCCGACCCGGGCCGGATCGAGACCGCCCGCGAGCCGGAGAAGCCGCACCGGCCGATCCTGGTGGTCGACGACTCGCTCACCACCCGGATGCTCGAGCGCAGCATCCTCGAGTCGGCCGGCTACGAGGTCGACCTGGCCGCCTCGGCCGAGGAGGCGCTGGAGATGGCGCACGGCCGGGACTACGGGCTGTTCCTCACCGACATCGACATGCCCGGGATGGACGGCTTCACCTTCGTCGCCCGGGCCCGGGCCGACCCCGAGCTGGCCGCGGTCCCGGCGATCCTGGTCAGCTCCCGCGCCTCGGCCGAGGACCGCCGCCGCGGCGAGGAGGCGGGCGCCGCCGCGTACGTGGTCAAGGGCGAGTTCAACCAGGAGGAGCTGCTGGCGCACATCCGGCGGCTGATCCTCCGATGATCCGCGTCCTGCTCGTGGAGGACTCCGCGACCATGCGCTATCACCTGCGCGAGTCGCTCGCCGAGGACCCGGAGCTGCAGATCGTGGGCGAGGCGGCCGACGGGGACCAGGCCGTCGAGCTGGTCGGCCGGCTGCGGCCCGATGTGGTGACGATGGACATGATGCTGCCCACGATGAGCGGGCTGGTCGCCACCGAGCACATCATGGCCGAGCACCCCACCCCGATCCTGGTGGTCTCCTCGGCCGACCGGCAGGAGCTGTTCAGCACCTACAACGCGCTGGCCGCCGGCGCGGTCGACGTGCTGGAGAAGCCGCGCGGCGACGACACCGACGTGGACTGGGGACGGCGGCTGCGCTCGGCCGTCCGGCTGGTCTCCCGGATCCGGGTGATCACCCATCCGCGGGCCCGGCTGGACGGCCGCCTGGCCACCCCCGATCTCCCGCCGGTCCGGTCGAGCGGTGACATCCTGCGCCTGGTCGCGATCGGCGCCTCCACCGGGGGGCCGCGGGCGCTGACCGACCTGCTGCGCTCGCTGCCGCTCGGGTTCCGGCCGCCGGTGCTGTGCGTGCAGCACATCGCGGCCAGCGAGCCGTTCGCGGTGGCGTTCTCCGACTGGCTGGCCGGGCAGACCGGGCGGGACGTCAGCTACGCCCGGGACTGGACCCCGGTCGAGTCGATCGGCGGCCGGGTCGTGCTCGCGCCGCCCGACCGCCACCTGCAGGTCCGCGACGGCGTCCTGCGGCTCAGCGACGCGCCGCCCCGGCACTCCTGCCGCCCGTCGGTGGACGTGCTGTTCGAGTCGGTGGCCGCCGAGTTCGGCCCCGCCGCGGCCGGCTGCCTGCTCACCGGCATGGGCCGGGACGGCGCCGAGGGGCTGCTACGGATGCGCTCCGGCGGCGCGGTCACCTTCGCCCAGAACGAGGCGAGCTGCGTGGTGTACGGCATGCCGAAGGAGGCGGCGCTGCTCGGCGCGGCGGCACACGTGCTGCCCCCGGCCCTGATCGCCGCCCGGCTCGCCGAGCTCCAGCCGGCCGGGAGCCGCCCATGAGCCACCGGGTGCTGATCGTCGACGACAGCCTGACCGTACGGATGGACCTGCACGACGCGTTCACCGCGGCCGGCTTCGCGACGCTGCTGTGCGCCACCGGCGGCGAGGCGCGCGCCGCGTTCGCCGACGGCGGCTTCGACGCGGCCGTGCTGGACGTGCTGCTGCCCGACACCGACGGCCTGGAGCTGCTGACCGAGCTGCGCAAGCTGCCCGGCCGCACCGGCGTGGTGACCGTGCTGCTGTCCACCGAGGACGAGGTGGCCGACCGGCTGGCCGGGCTGCGCACCGGCGCCGACGAGTACGTGGGCAAGCCGTACGACGCCGGCTACGTGGTCGCCCGGGTACGGCAGCTGCTCACCGAGTCACCCACCCCCGCCGACGACCGGATCACCGTGTTGATCATCGACGACAGCATGACCTTCCGCGAGCAACTGCGCGACCTCCTCGAAACCGAGGGGTACGCGGTGCTGACCGCCCCCTCCGGCGAGGATGGCCTGCGGCTGGCCGCCGACCGCCGCCCCCAGGCGATCATCGTGGACGGCGTGATGCCCGGCATCGACGGCGCCACTGTGATCCGCCGGGTCCGGCTCGACCCGGCGCTGCGCGACACCCCGTGCATCCTGATGACCGCGGCCGACGACTACGCCACCGAGCTGCAGATGCTCGACGCGGGCGCCGACGCGTTCCTGCGCAAGCAGCAGAACCTGGCGATCGTCCCGGCCAAGCTCAACGCGGTGCTGCGGCAGAGCGCCGAGCAACTGCCGATCGAGGTGACCGGCAGCCTGCACGGGCCCAGCAAGGTCCTCGCACTCACCCCCGACCGGGACCGGCTGGCCGAGCTGGCCGAGTCGCTGCGCGCCGACGGGTACGACGTGGTGCCGGTCGCGAACACCGGGGAGGCGCTCGACCTGCTCGCCGAGCGGCCGGTCGACTGCATCGTGCTGGGCCTGGGCCTCGCCGGCGACCTTGGCCGGGACGCCTGCCGGCGGATCAAGGAAGTGCCGGTGATCGGCGAGACGCCGGTGGTGATGACCGGCGAGAACGACGACGACATGCTGGCCTGCCTGGAGGCGGGCGCGGACGACTACGTGCGCTCCGGCGCGGGTTCCGAGGCGCTGCGCGCCCATGTGCGTACGCAGATCCGCCGTAAGCAATCGCACGACGAGAGCCGCCGCATCCGCGAGGAGCTGATGCGCCGGGAGCTGGACGCGGCCGAGGAGCGCTCGGCCCGCCAGCTGGCCGAGACCCGGGCCGCCCTGGTCGAGGAGCTGGAGTGGCGCAACCGCGAGCTGGAGGCCTTCTCCGGCTCGGTGTCGCACGACCTGCGCGGGCCGCTGCAGGTGATCAGCAGCTTCGCCGAGCACATGCTGGACGACGACGCCGACCCGCTGAGCCCCGAATCCCGCCGCCGGCTGGGCCGGATCCAGGCCGCCGCGAACCGGATGGCCGATCTGGTCGAGTCGCTGCTGATCCTGGCCCGGGCCAGCCGCGGCCAGCTGCGCCGCAGCGAGTTCGACCTGAGCGCGATGGCCTGGCAGGTGGTCGGCGAGGTCCAGGCCCGCGACCCGCACCGCAAAACCACTTTCCACGTACGCGAGGGGATGTCCGCGGACGGCGACGAGGGCCTGGTCCGGGTCGTCCTGGAGAACCTGGTCAACAACGCGGTCAAGTTCAGCGGCAAGGTGGCGTCGCCGACGGTCGAGATCGGCTGCGACGGCGACAGCTTCTACGTCCGCGACAACGGCGCCGGCTTCCCGGCCGGGCAGGCGGGCGAGCTGTTCCGCCCGTTCGCGCGGCTGCACAGCGCCGACGAGTTCCCCGGCACGGGCATCGGGCTGACCACCGTGCACCGGGCGGTCGAGCGGCACGGCGGCGAGATCTGGGCGGAGGGCGAGAACGGCCAGGGCGCCACGTTCTGGTTCACCCTCCCGCCCGCTCAGCCCTCCCCCACCGCCGAACGGCGCGGTCAGGCCCGCCGTACGGGCTGAGCTCGCCGCGGTTGCACTACGGTGGCGCGGTGTTCTCCGTCGAGGAACGTGATGCCCTGCGCGACCGGCTGCTGGGTCTGGCCGAGGGTGACCCCGCCGTTGCCGGCGCCGCCATCACCGGATCCGAGGCGGTCGGTGGCAGCGACCGGTGGTCGGACGTCGATCTGATGTTCGGCGTCGAGGGCCCGCTCGAGCCGGCCATGCGCCGCTGGACCGACCTGATCCATCGGGACTTCGCCGCGATCCACCACTGGGACCTGCCGGCCGGCTCGGCGGTGTACCGGGTGTTCCTCCTGCCCAGCGGGCTCGAGGTGGACATCGGCTTCGCGGCCGCCGCCGAGTTCGGGCCGCACGGCGCGACCTGGCGTACCGTCTTCGGCGATCCCGTGCCCGCGAGGGACGTGACGGCACCGAGCCGGCGGGAGCTGACCGGGCTCGCCTGGCATCACGCCCGGCACGCCCGCGTGTGCCTCCACCGCCGCCGCTGGTGGCAGGCCGAGCAGTGGATCGGCGCCTTGCGCGGCCACATCCTGGCGCTGGCGTGCCTGCGCCTCGGCTTTCCCACGGCCTACGCCAAGGGAGCGCACCTGCTGCCCGCCGACGTGACCGCGCCGCTGAACGCCACGCTCGTCCGCGCTCTCGACGAAGCCGAACTCGGCCGCGCGCTCGACGCCGCCACGAGCGCGCTGCTCGCGGAGCTCGAACTCGTCGACCGGGCCCTCGCCGGCCGACTCGCCCCCATCCTCGCGCCGGCTAGATCCCCCGGACCTCGGCGAGGCGTTTGACCGCGTACTCGTCGTCCCAGCAGACCGCGGCCTCCCAGGCCGCCGACGCCTGGGCGGCGATGTCGTGTGCGCCCTCCTCGAGGCCGGCGGCGTTGCCGGGCAGCACGAGGTCGAGGTCGGGGACGTCGACGTGCGACTCGTCCCAGTCGATCAGCGCGACCCGGCCCGCGGTGATCCGGACGTTGCGCGGGTTGGGGTCGCCGTGCACGACGCACGTCGGGCGGCCGGCCAGGCGCGCCCACGCCGCGCGGCAGCGGGCGACGCCCTCCGGGGGCATCGCGCCGAGGTCGACCTTCGTGCCGGTCTCGGCGTGCAGGAGGTCGGCCGACGAGCGCCAGCCCGGGCGCTGCGGCCAGTTCCGGGTCAGCCGGTGCAGCTCGCGGAGCGTGCCGGCCACCCGACGCCAGTCCGCCGGCGTCTCGGGCGGGCCGCCCTCCAGGTAGGTCATCACCACCAGACCGCCGGCGAACAGCCGGCCGTCCGCGGCCGGGATCGGCACCGGCACGGTCAGGCCCGCGCGGTCGAGGTGGCGCAGGAGGCCGGTCTCCCACGCGAGGTCGGCGTCGCTGCGGGCGCCGAGACGGGCGACGGCGAGGCGCCCGCCGACGCGTACGCTCCAGACGTCGTTGGCCACGCCGCCGGTGAGCGGTTCGAGGCGGGTGGCGTCGGCACCCCACCGCTCCAGCGCCTCCCACCCCACCGGCGACATCCTACGGCGTTACAGTCGGGCCATGTCCGGTCCTGGAGACGTGCCGCCCGAGATCCTGGAGCGGCTGCGGCCGATCTGCCGGCGACTGCCCGAGGCGTACGAGGAACCGGCTTGGATCGGCGTCCGCTGGCGGATCCGCGCGCGGACCGTCGCGCACGTCTACACGCCGGACCCGGAGCGTTATCCGGTCTATGCCCGCTACCTGGTCGACGGCGAGCCGCCGGCCGTGATGACGTTCCGGGTGCCCGCCGAGGACCTGCTCGGCCTGACCGCCGCGGGCTTCCCCTACTTCCGGGCGCCCTGGGGCGGCAACGTCGCCGCGGCCGTCCTCGGCGACCACACGGACTGGACCGAGATCGACGAACTGGTCACCGACAGCTACCGCGAGATGGCCCCGAAGTTCCTCGCCGCGCGGGTCGCCGAGCCGGGCGGCTAGGACTTGCGGGCCACACCGCCGATCATCGTGTAGTAGCTGTCCGTCTGCTCGGCCTTGTCCTCCCCGTCCGGGCGCCACTCCGCCAGCGGCACCAGGCCCGGCTCGACCAGCTCGAAGTCGCCGAAGTACGCCTGGACCTCGGCCCGGGTCCGCCAGCGGCCCGTGCCGAGGGTCTCGTTGAAGACCCGCTCGGCGTCGGCCACCTTCACCGAGACCGCCGGCTGCTCGTCGGCCGGGTCCCAGAAGTGGATGATCGCCAGGTGGCTGCCGGCGGCCAGCGCGTCACGCAGGGTCGCCGCGACGGCGCCCGGGTTCTCCTCGTCGTGCAGGTGGTGCAGGATCGACAGCATCAGCAGGCCGATCGGCTTCTTGAAGTCGAGCAGGCCGCGTACGACCTCGTCGTCGAGAATCTGCCGGGGTTCGCGGACGTCCGCCTGGACCACGGCGGTGGAGTCGTTGCTGGCGAGCAGCGCGCGGCCGTGCACGAGCACCATCGGGTCGTTGTCCACGTAGACGACCCGGGCCGCCGGGTCCACGGTCTGCGCGACCTGATGCACGTTGGTGTCGGTGGGCAGGCCCGAGCCGAGGTCGAGGAACTGCCGGATGCCGGCCTCGGCGGCCAGGTAGCGCACCGCCCGGCGCAGGAAGGCGCGGCAGGCGCGGCCGGCTTCCTGGGCGTCCGGCATGATCTCCAGCGCGCGCTGGGCGACCATCCGGTCGACGGCGTAGTTGTCCTTGCCGCCCACCATGAAGTCATAGACACGGGCGACGCTCGGCGTCGTGGTGTCGATGCCCGGCGGGGCCCATTCCTCATTCACCACGGCGGCGGATCCCTCCCCTGTGGACTCGTAAGGCCGCAGCGTAGACCAAGGGGCGCCTTCCGTGGTGCCGTGGTGGGGCCTTAGCATCCGCACTATGTTCCGCATCCGGCCCGTCCTGGCCCTGCTCGCCGCGCTCGTCGCGGTGTCGTCGTGCACCAGCTCCGGCGGCAAGAAAGACGAATCGACCGGCAGCCTGCCCGACGCCGCCACCCTGCTGAAAGACTCCGCGACCGCGATGCGCGACATCAAGACCGCGAAGTTCCTGATCACGGCGGACGGCGCGATCTCCGGGCTCAGCCTGCGCCGGGCCGAGGGCACGCTCACCAAGGAGGGCGACGCCCAGGGCACCGCGCAGATCGAGCAGGCCGGCTCGACCGTCGACCTGACCTTCGTCATCGTCGGCGACAAGATCTATATCAAGGGCCCGACCGGCGGCTACCAGGCGCTGCCGCTCAGCCTGGCCGCCAGCGTCTACGACCCGTCCGCCATCCTCAACCCGGACAAGGGCGTCGCCAAGGTGCTGACCAGCGCCACCGAGCCGAAGACCGAGGCGAGCGAGGCGGTCGACGGCACGGACGCGTGGCGGGTGGCGCTGACCGCGAACGGCGCCGACCTGGCCACGATCATCCCCGGGGTCAAGGGCAACACGCCCGGCAAGGTGTGGCTCGGCAAGCAGGACAAGCGGCTGCACAAGGCCGTCTTCACGCTGCCGGCGGAGGGCGGCGCGACCGGCACGGTGACCGTGACCTTCCAGGAGTTCGACACGCCGGCCACCATCAAGGCACCGTGACCGCCCGGCGCCGCCTGGCGATCGGCGCCGGGGGCGCCGCCGTGCTGCTCGCGGCCCTCGACGCGTACCTCGTGGTCACGATCCTCACCGACATCATGCGCGACGTGCACATCCCGCTGAACCGGCTCGAGCGGGCCACCCCGATCGTGACCGGATACCTGCTGGGGTACGTGGCCGGCATGCCGCTGCTCGGCTCGCTCTCCGACCGGCTCGGCCGCCGCGCGGTCATCGCCGGCTGCCTGGCCGGCTTCGCGGCCGGCTCGGCGCTCACCGCCGCCTCCGGCGAGTCGCTGTCGCTGCTGGTCGCCGGCCGCGCGGTGCAGGGACTGGCCGGGGGCGCGCTGCTGCCGGTCACCATGGCGCTGGCCGGCGACCTCTGGGCGAGCGGGCGGGCGCGATCGTCGGCGCTGGGCGCGGTGGGTGCCGCGCAGGAGCTGGGCAGCGTTCTCGGGCCGCTGTACGGCGCGGCCGTCGCCGCCCTGGTCGGCTGGCGGGGCATCTTCTGGATCAACGTGCCGCTGGCCGCGCTGGCGGCGGTCGCGGTGCTGGTCGCACTGCCCCGGACGGCGCCGCCGCAGCCCCGGCCGCGGGTCGATGTCGCCGGCGGCCTGCTGCTCACGGCGGGCCTGGGGCTGCTGGTGGTGGGCCTCTACAACCCCGACCCGCAGCACGCGGTGCTGCCGTCGTGGGGCCCGGTCACGCTCGGCGCGGCCGCCGTGCTGCTCGTGCTGTTCGGGGTGTGGGAACGACGCGCCCGTACCCGGCTCATCGACCGGCCGGGCCGGGTCTTCCTGGTCGCGCTGGCGGTCAGCTTCTGTGCCGGGGCCGCGCTCATGGTGACGCTGGTCGACGTGCAGCTGGTGGCGCAGACGCTGCTCGGCCGGGACGCGTTCGGCGGCACCCTGCTGCTCTCCCGCTTCCTGATCGCGCTGCCGGTGGGCGCGGTCGCCGGCGGCCTGCTCGCCGCCCGGCTCGGCGACCGGTGGGTCACGATGGGCGGTCTGCTGATCGCCGCGGCCGGGTACGCGCTGATCGCCCGTTGGCCCCTCGACGTGCTGGCCACCCGCTACGCCGGCGTGCTGCCCCGGCTCGACACCGACCTGGTGGTGGCCGGTCTCGGCCTGGGCCTGGTGATCGCCCCGCTGGCCGGCGCGGCGCTGCGCGGCACCGCGCCGGCACAGCACGGGGTCGCCTCGGCCGGTGTGGTGGTCGCCCGGATGGTGGGCATGCTGCTCGGCGTCGCCGCGCTGACCGCCTGGGGGCTGCACCGGTTCCAGGAGCTGACCGCCCGGCTGGACACCCCGCTGCCGTTCGGCGTCGACCCGGCCGTCTACCAGCAGCGGCTGGCCGCGTACGAGATCGCCTTGAAGGTCGCCCTCCAGACGGAGTACCGCGAGATCTTCCAGGCGACCGCCGTGGTGTGTGTGCTCGGCGCCCTGCTCGCCCTGCTGCTCGGCGAGCGCGCCCGGGTCAGCGAGACGGTGTGACCGACGGCCCGGGCGTCGGGGCCGGCAGCGTGGCGCGGACCGGCGTGCCGGGCGGCCCCTCGGCGCCGTTGCGGACCGCGGTCACCCGGAAGTCGTAGGTGTGCCCGTCGATCAGCAGCCCCACGGTCGCCTTCGGCTCGTCGAGCAGGAAAACACCTTGGGTGTACGTGGTCGCGCCGGCCGTCACATCCCGGTAGTAGATGCGGTAGTAGGGGGCGCTCTCGGTCCAGGTGAGATCGGCCTTGCCGTCGCCGGGGACGACCCGCAGGCCGGTGGGCGCGGGCGGCACCGCGTACCGGGCGGTGACCCGTACCGTCCGGGACGGCCCGGACTCCCCCGCCGCGCCGATCGCGGTGATCCGGAACTCGTACGCGTGGCCGTGCAGCAGCGGCACGGTGGTGAAGCCGCCCGTGTCGTCGATCGGGTAGTCGGCCCGCCGCCACGGCGCGCCCGCCGTCGCGTCCCGCTGATACAGCCAGTACCAGAGGTGCGCGCCGGGATCGTCCCAGCTCAGCGCTATCCGCCCGGAGGGCAGCGCCCGCGCCCGCAGGCCGGAAGGCACCAGCGGCTTGGTGCGGGTGGCGGTCACCGCGGCGGAGAGCACCCCGTCGCCGGCCGCGACCCGGAACTCGTAGGTATGGCCCTCCTTGAGCAGCCCGGCGTCGGCCTCGGTGCCGGTGACCGGATCGGGCCGGCGCGCCGGGTGGGTCTGCCCGGCGGTGAGGTCGCGCTCGTAGACCCAGTAGCGGCCGGCCCCGGCGACCGCCTTCCAGCGCAGCATCGGACGTACGTCGTTGACGGCCGCGACCAGGCCGGCCGGGGCCGGGCCGGTGGGCGCCCCGGGCGGCCAGGCGACCTCGACGAAGCGGGGCCGGTAGACCCGGGCATCGAGGTACGCGGTCCCCGGGTCCGCGCTGTTCACGTTGTACGAGATCAGCAGCCGGCCGGGGCGGGCCAGCTCCGGGTGCAGCCGCGCGTCGTACGCCAGCGCCTCCGCCGGCGTGTAGAGCTGCACCGGGCCCGCCCACGGACCGGCCGGCGAGGCGGACGTGTAGGCCACGATGGACGGGTCGAACGGCAGGTTGCCCTCGGTCGTCACCAGCACGTAGCGATCGCCGGCGCGCTGCACCGAGAAGCCGGTGCCGACCCCGCTGAGCAGCCGCGCGGACCGCTCGGCCCGGGTGGTCCAGCCGGTGCCGTCCCAGAACTCCCAGGCGCCGGCCGGGTCGCGGGCACGGGCCAGGTGGGCGAAGCGGAGCGCGTCGCCGGTGCGCTCGGAGCCGTACACGTACGTGAATCCGCCGTCCTGCAACACGGCGGCGCCCCACGCGACCGTGTCGCCCAGCGGCAGGTCGGTGACGGTGGTCAGCCGCAGGCCGGGCAGGGCGAAGGTGGCCAGCGCCGACCCGGTGAGCGTGAAGTCCCACAGCCCGCTGCCGAAGCGGTGGTAGCGGTTGTAGAAGACGCGCAGCGCTCCGCCGGCGACGAGGCCGTCCTGCGCCCAGTAGTAGTCGTCGCCGGCCGGGCCGACCAGCGGCAGCGGTGCGGCGTCCGAGCCACCGTGCAGCGTCCCCCGCGCGGTTGCGCCGTCCTGCACCACGATCGTGTTGTGCACGAAGGGCGTGTCGCGGGGCCGGGTGTGGTCGGCCGCGACATGTCCCAGGTAAGTGTCGGAGAACAGCCACGCGACCCGGCCGTCGGGCAGCGCCACGGAAGCCGTGTTGTCCCCGCCGGTCCACCCGCCGCCGGCGCCGGCGTACCGCTGGAACATGGCCGTGACGTCGGTGGCGGCGAGGATCGGCGCCGCCGCCCGCGCGGACGCCGACGGCGCCGCCGAAGCCGGGGATCTCGTGCCGGACCGGGCCAGCGCCACGGCGCCCAGCGCCAGGCAACCGGCGACCACCCCCGCAACCCAGTACCGCCCCGCTGCCCTCATCCGTCCACATTGACATCCGCTCCGCCCTGATGGACAGAGCTTCCCCTCCACGCTCCGGCAGTCCCGGAGCGTTTGCGCCGGTTCTTCGCCGCGGGCTTGTATCGGCAATGTCAACATCGACCTTGGCGCGGCCGAGCGTCTCTATAGTCGCTGCCGTGCATGCGCATGTGATGATCGCCGAGGACGACGTCCGGCAGGCCGACGTGATCAGGCGTTATCTGGAGGCGAGCGGCTACCGCGCCTCGGTCGTCCACGGCGGCCGGGACGCGATCGAGCAGGTCCGGCGGCTCCGGCCGGATCTGCTCGTGCTCGACGTGATGATGCCCCAGCTCAACGGGCTCGACGTCTGCCGCGTGCTGCGCCGGGAGAGCAACGTGCCGGTGCTGATGCTGACCGCCCGGCGCGACGAGGACGACCTGCTGCTCGGCCTCGACGCCGGCGCGGACGACTACTTGATGAAGCCGTACAACCCGCGCGAGCTGATGGCCCGCGTCCGTACGATGCTGCGCCGCACCCGATGGACGCCCGCCGAGCCGGACGCCGCGCTGCGGGTCGGTGAGATCGCGGTCGACGTCCGCTGTCACCACGTGACGAGCGACGGCCACCGGGTGGACTGCACGCCGGGCGAGTTCGAGATCCTGGCCGCGCTGGCCGCCGCGCCGAACCGCGTGTTCACCCGGGCCCAGCTGCTGGAACGCACCCGGGGCTTCGAGGCCGCGGCCACCGACCGGACCGTCGACATGCACGTCATGAAGCTGCGCCGCAAGATCGAGCCGAATCCCCGCCGCCCGGTCTACCTGGTCACCGTCTACGGCGTCGGCTACCAGCTCACGGACGGGTCGCGGTGACGCGCACCCCGCTGCACCGCAGCCTGGTCGCGCGGCTGCTGGCGCTGTCCCTGCTGGTCATGGTGTGCGCGGTGGCGGCCAGCGCCTGGCTCGCGGTCAAGAGCACCCGGCAGGCGATCCAGCGGGAGCAGGGCCATGGGCTCAGCTACGACGCCCGCATCTACGACGGGGTGATGGGCTACGCCGCGACGCACACCACCTGGGCGGGCGTGCGGCCGCTGCTGATCCAGCTGGCGGCGATCACCAGCCGCCAGATCACCCTCACCGATGGCGAGAACGGCACGGTCCTCGCCAGCTCGCAGGCGCCGCCGCCGGTGCTGCCCGCCCGGCGGTCGGCGCTGGTCGACCCGCTCTACCTCGAGGGCTATCTCTCCTCGGGCCAGGTCGACGGCAGCGGCATCGACCGGCGCGCGGTCGGCCCGTACCGGCTCACCGACGCCGAGCGCACGACCGTCTCCGCACAGGTCCTGGCGGCTCGGGCCTGCATGACCGGCAAGGGCGTCGACACCGAGGTGGACAGCGACACCGCCGGCCGGCCCACGCTCGTTCCGCCCGTCGGCGAATCGGACGTGGCCGTCGCGCAGCTGGCCGACTGCTACCACCGCTCCGGCGCCGACGTCCCCACCCCGACCGAGCGGAAAGCCCTGGAACAGCTCACCGAGCTCACCAACGCCTGTCTCGGGAGCGGGCGGCCGCCGGTCACCGTGCGGCTCGGTTTCACCTGGAGCCCACCCGGCGAGACCGGCGCGCCGCAGGACTGCGTCGATGCCTCCCGCCGCGAGCAGCTGCGCCCGTATGTGGCGCCGCCCGCGTACCTCTACATCAGCGACCCGCCGTCGGCATCCGGACCGGTCTTCGACCTGTCGCGGGCCAACGCCCTGCGGATCACCGGCGTCTCGGTGCTGGTCCTGGTGGTCGCGTTCGCGATCACCCTGCTGGTCGGGCTGCGGATGGCGCGGCCGCTGCGCGCCCTCATCCGGGCCACCGAGCACGGCACGGGCCGGCTGCCGGTCCGCGGGCGGGACGAGATCGGCCGGCTCACCGCCGCGTTCAACGAGCTCTCCCAACGCCGCGAGGCCGTGGAACGACAGCGGCAGGCGATGGTCAGCGACATCGCGCACGAGCTGGGCACCCCGCTGACCACCATCCGCGCCTGGGTGCAGGCCGCCCGCGACGGCGTCACCGACGCCGGCCCCCAGCTGCTCGACCTGCTCGCCGACGAGGCGGAACTGCTCCAGCACGTCATCGACGACCTGCGCGATCTCGCCGCCGCCGACGCCGGCCGGCTGCGCCTGCATCCGGAGCCGGTCTTTCTCAACGAGCTGCTCGACCAGGCCGTCGCCGCGCACCGGAGCGATGCCGGGGGCGTCACGATCATCACCGATCTGTCCGGCGACCCGGAGGTCATTCTCGACCCCCTTCGCGTACGCCAGGCGGTGGGCAACCTGCTCTCCAACGCCGTGCGGCACTCCCCGGCGGGCGCGACCGTCACCGTACGCTCGCACGCCGACGGCGACGACGTGGTGATCGAGGTCGCCGACGCGGGCAGCGGCATCGAAGAGGCCGACCTGCCGCACGTGTTCGAGCGCTTCTGGCGGGCGGACCGGTCCCGCAGCCGGCACACCGGCGGCAGCGGCCTCGGGCTCGCCATCGTCCGCAACCTCGTCGAGGCCCACGGCGGCACGGTCTCGGCGACCAGCCGCCCCGGCCGCGGCAGCACCTTCACCATCCGCCTGCCCGCCGTGGCCTGACCCTCCCTTTTCCCGCACCGTCAGCGGCTCCGGCCGCTCGCGGCGATGACCCCTGCCCATCTCCCGACAGGAGGCGGCCACCGTGGCTGCGAAGAAGGATCGCCTGCTCGCCCTGGACGGCCTGCGGCTGCTGTGCGCGCTGGCGGTGTCCGCGTACCACCTCGGCCTGGCCTGGTCGATCGACGGCGTGCACCCGACCAGCAGCTACCTGCCGCCGCGGGTGGACTCGGTGCTGATCTACGGCTTCCTCGGCGTCGAGGTGTTCTTCATGATCAGCGGCTTCGTGATCTGCATGAGCGGCTGGGGACGTACCGCGCGCGCCTTCCTCGCCTCCCGCGCCGGTCGCCTGTACCCCGCTTTCTGGGCCTGCGTCCTGATCACCACGGCGGTCATGACGCTCTTCCCGCTCACCGACGGCATTCCCCTGCCCCACCGCCTGACCGTCGCCGACATCGGCATCAACCTCACCATGCTCGCCGATCCCTTGACGGTGCCCAACGTCGACACCGTCTACTGGACCCTCTGGTACGAGCTGCGCTTCTACCTGCTGTTCGCCGTCGTCATCCAGTTCGGCCTCACCCGGGCCCGGATCCTCACCCTCGGCGCCGCCTGGCTGGCCGCCTCCGTCGTCGTCCCCACCACCGTGCCGCTGGCACAGCTGGTCATGCCCCAGTACGCGCCCTACTTCATCGCCGGCATGACGCTCTACCTGATCCGCCGCCACTGCCCGTCGCCGGCGCCATGGATGCTGCTCGCCGCCGCGTGGGTGGTCAGCCTCGTCCGCGTTCGTGAACGCGTGCTCTCCGCCAATCCCGGCTTCCCCGTCCCGATCTGGCCGGCGCTGATCATCATCACCGCCGCGTACGCAACGCTGTTGGTCATCGCACTCGGCGCGACGGACCGCTGGACCTGGCGCCGGCTCGCGGTCGGCGGCGCCGTGTCGTATCCGTTCTATCTGCTGCACCCGCGCATCGGCTTCACCATGATCCGGTACGCCTACGACCGCACCGGCCTTCCGGTGCCCCTGCTCATGGCGGCCACCATCCTGACGCTGCTCGGTGCCGCCTGGTCGGTCCACCGCCTGGTCGAACGCCCCCTCGGCCCGCCGCTGCGCTGCCTGATCGCCACCGGAACCCTCCGCGGCCCGAGCACAGCTCCCACCCCGGCCCCACAACTCACCCTCGCCGGCGAGTCGCCAACCGGAAGGGCCACGATCTAGAGACTTTTCGGGTCGGGGGCCTGGCGCGGATCCGCTGTGCGGCCTGCGGACGATCGTCTCGGTGGGTCCCACCGGGCGCGACCGTCCACAACCGAGAGACCCGCCGACCCCGCCCCCGCAGGCGTCAGTTCCTGGCGATGACGACCTTCCGGCCGGACGCCTTCAGCGTGTAGGCGACGGTGCGGTGCGTCCACGGGTTCGTGGCGTACACCCGGATGCCCCCGCCGACATTCTTGGTCTTGACCCGGACCCCGATGTCGTCGTTGAAACTCGCGACGTCATCCTTCGTCACCTCGCGCAGCAAGGACACCGAGATCGGGTGCCGGTGCGCGGCCTGCAGCGTGTCGGTGGCGGCCTCGCCCGCGACCTGCTTGACCGAGGACTCCATGTGCAGGTACGCCAGCCCACGGGCCAGCGCCTCGTAACCGATCGTCACACTCGCCGACGGCAACGTCACCTGCTGCGGGCCATAGCCGTACGTGAGCTTCGTGTGGCCGTCGGAGTCGACCGCGTCGAGGGACGCCAGCGTGCCGGCCGCGGTGACGTGCGCCGTCATGGTGGAGCCGTCCTCGGTCAGCCGGTAGTCGACGGATCCGTCGTCGTGGACCGTCTTGGTGCCGGCGTGGTTGCCGTCGCTCAGCACGGTGTCCGGCGAGAAGCCGCCCATCGGGCCATCGCCCGATTTGTCCGGGATGAAGGCGTACCGGATCGAAGGGCGGCCCATCATCCGCAACGCCGCCCGGGACTCCGAGTCGTTCAGCGAGCTGTAGCTACCCTTTCCCTTGGCGAAATACTGCGCCACGATCAGGCCGCCGAGGTCGATCCGCACATAGGACCGCCCCGCGATCGGGTCGGCGGCGATGAACATGGAGCCCGACGACGAGCCGAGCGGTTTCATCGTGGCCTTCCAGCCCTCCGCGGCCGCCTTCGCGGAGGCGTCGCTCACCACCTTCAGCTCGGCGGTCATCTCGGCGGCGGTCAGCTCCGTCGACGTGTCGGCGGCATACGCCACGCCCGGGCCGGCCACCAAGCCGGTAGCAAGGGATGCGGTGGCCACCAGCAGGGCAGCACGGGACATATTCACCCTCAATGAGTCGCGGTTTTACGAAGATTATTTGACAATATCCGCGTAAATCGGGCGCGACATCGCCCGTTCAGCCGACGCGCCGGCCCACCGCGACGCGCCGCCTCTCGCACCGGCCGGAGCAGGACGTCGAGATGGCGGATCCGCCGGTCGATGGGTAGCCGGTCGCCGGCCGCCGGGGGCAAGAGGGCGGCCGGCGACCGGGGTCTACTCGGCGCCCAGCGCCACCACCGGGCTGACCTTCGCGGCCCGGCGGGCGGGCAGCACCCCGGCGGCCGCGGTGAGCAGCACCAGGATCACGAAGACCACCGCGAGCTGGCCGACCGGCAGGGTGAGCGGCGCGTTCACGCCGAGCGCCTGGACCGCCAGCCACGCGTACGGGACGCCCAGCACCAGGCCGAGCCCGGCGCCGATCACGCCGTACAGCGCGGACTCGGTGGTGAGCATCGCCCGCAGCGCGCCCCGGGACAGCCCGACCGCCCGCAGCAGGCCCGACTCGCGCACCCGCTCGACCACCGACAGCGCCGTGGTGGTGCCGACGCCGACCACCGCGATCAGCACGGTGAGCCCGATCAGGCCGAGCGCGATGGCGAGCAGGATGGTGAGCTCGCTGTTGATCTGGTCGCGCTGGTCGGCGAGCACGTTGATCGCCCACGGGTGGTTGCCGACGGCGTCGGTCAGCGCCCGCCTTCCGTCGCTGCGGCCCTTCTCCCCGGCCACCGCCTGGTCGGCCAGCAGGCCGGAGTAGCCGGCCGGCGCCCCCAGCCGGGTCATGTCGGCCGGGTAGATGATCATGGAGGAGGCGAGCGGCGCGACGTCGCTCAACTCGGCGGCGACGGTCAGCGGCATCGACCGCTTGCCGGCCACCACGGTGACCTTGTCACCGACGTGCAGGCCCTGGTTGTCGGCCATGAACGCCGAGATGACCACCTTGCCCGGCCCGAGGTCGGCGATCCGGCCGGCCGCCACGTCGAGGCCGGCCAGCCGGGGCACGGCGGCGAGCTGGACGTCGACCGCCTGCAGGTCGGTGCCGTTGCCGGCCGTCACCGCGAGCCGCCGGTAGGGCACGACGTG
The DNA here is from genome assembly GCF_000721705.1 of Actinoplanes subtropicus. GTDB lineage: Bacteria > Actinomycetota > Actinomycetes > Mycobacteriales > Micromonosporaceae > Actinoplanes > Actinoplanes subtropicus. The sequence goes on along the minus strand of NZ_JOJL01000004.1, from coordinate 331,198 downwards.
CGTGAGCTCGGAGCGGCCCTGCAGCTGGCCGACCGCGGTGGCCGGGATCGGGTCGTCGTTGGTGGTCAGCTCGTAGTCGGCCGGGGCGGACAGCGAGCTCTGCCGGTCGGCGAGGACCCGGATCGACTCGCCGCCGACCAGGCAGCCGGAGATCAGCGTGACGCCGAGCGCGACCACCACCGACACCGCGGCGGCCCGGCGCGGGGCGCCGCCCACTCCCCCGGCGGCGAGCCGCCCGACCGGCCCGGAACGGCGGACCGGCGTGCCCAGCACGGCCAGCACCGGCCGCACCAGCACCGGTCCGAGTGCGATCAGCGCGAGGAAGGCAAGCCCGCCGGAGGCGACGATCGCCAGCAGGTTGATCGAGGGGTTGTAGTCCTTCGGGTTCGGGCCGGGCAGGCCCTGGAACACATACGCGGCGACCAGGCCGGCCGCGACCACGAGCAGCAGCCCGAACACCCAGCGCGCCTTGCCGATGTCACGGCGGCCCGCGGTGACGCCGGCTCCGCGTAGCGCCTCCAGCGGGGACACCTTGCCGGCGGTGAAGGCCGGGGCGACCACCGCGACCACCGTCAGCACGACCGCGAGCAGCACGGTGAGCAGCGCGGGCGCGATCGGCAGGCCCGGCGAGGCGACATGCGGCCCGAAGGCGGCGACGACCCGCGGCACGAGCTGGCCGGCGCCGAGCGCGAGCAGCACCCCGGCCAGCCCGGTGACGAGGCCGGTCAGCGCCCCCTCGGCGGCGAGCGACCAGGTGATCCCGCCGCGGCCGGCGCCGACCGCGCGGAGCAGGGCGAGCTGGCGCATCCGCTGGGCGAAGACGATCCGGAAGGTGGAGGCGGCGACCAGCCCGGCGGCGACCACGGCGATCGCGACGAACAGGCCGATCACCGCGAACAGGCTGTCCACGTCCTTGGCCTTCGCCCGGGCCTCCTCCAGGCGGACCTGGCTGCCGGTGGCGACCTCCGGCCGCTCACCGTCCTTCACCTTGCTCACGCCAGCTGCCACGAGGGCATCGATCTGCTGCCGTACGCCGTCCGCGTCGGCGCCGGGTGCGAGCCGGACGTCGATCTGGTTGAGCGCATCCGAACCGCTCATCCGCGCCACGGCCGGCTCCGACGCGTACGCCTGGAATCCGTAGTCGTCGCGGCCCGTCACGACACCGACCACCGTGAGGGAGGTCGGCGCCTCGGGTTTTCCGTCCTTGTCGAAGCGCAGCGAGACCTTGGCCGTCGTGCCGGGCTTGAGGCCGAGCCGCTCGACCGTGCGCGGGCTGACCGCGATCTCGGCCGGCCCGGTGGCCAGCCGGCCGGAGACCAGGTGGCTGACCGCGAGCGGCCCGGTCGACGGGTCGGCGACGATCTGCAGGTACTCGTTGCCGATCTGGCCGCCCGCATCCATCCGGCCGGCCGCCTCGGCGACCCCGGGGAGCTTGCCGATCGCGGCCAGCTCGGCCGTCGTGAGGGTGCCCTTGCGGGCGACGAGGTCGACCGCCGCCGGCGTGCCGCTGAGCCCGTCGAGCACGCTGCGCTTGGTGATCTCCTGGGCGAGCACGGTGGCGTAGACGACGAACGAGACGACCAGCACGGCGAGGCCGGTGAGCAGCAGCCGGGCCGGCCGCCGCGCCACGCCGCGCAGCTGGGTCCGCAGGACCGCGCTCACCTCTGCACCGCCAGCGAGCGCAGCGCCTCGGTGACCGACCCGTGGTCGGGCCGGTCGATCTCGCCGGCCACCTTGCCGTCGGCGAGCAGCACGACCCGGTCCGCATACGCGGCGGCGCCCGGGTCGTGGGTCACCATGACCACGGTCTGGCCCAGCTCGCGCACCGAGTTGCGCAGGAACAGCAGGACCTCGGCGCCGGAGCGGGAATCCAGGTTGCCGGTCGGCTCGTCGGCGAAGACCACCTCGGGCCGGGAGATCAGCGCGCGGGCCACCGCGACCCGCTGCTGCTGGCCGCCGGAGAGCTCGCCGGGCCGGTGACTGAGCCGCGCGGTGATCCCGAGCGCCTCGGTGAGGTGGTTGAACAGGTGCCGGTCGGGCTTGCGGCCGGCCAGCTCGAGCGGGAGCAGGATGTTCTGCTCGGCGGTCAGCTGCGGTAGCAGGTTGAACGACTGGAAGATGAAGCCGATCCGCTCGCGGCGCACCCTGGTGAGCACCCGGTCGCTCTGCCGGGTGAGGTCGGTGCCGCCGAGCAGCGCCTGCCCGGCGGTGGCCGTATCGAGGCCGGCCAGGCAGTGCATGAGCGTGGACTTGCCGGAACCGGACGGGCCCATGATCGCGGTGAACTGCGCGCGGGTGAAGCCGACGGTCACCCCGTCCAGCGCACGAACGGCCGTGTCGCCACTCCCGTAGACCTTGACCAGGTCGACGGCCGCGACGGCGGCCAGCGCGTCCTGCGCGGCCGGGGGGAACTGGGTCTGCATGGTCACTCCACTCGCAGGGATCGTTTCCGACGCCGAGGAGTTTGGTGCAGCCATCCGGCCCGCACATCGGCCGAATTATGGGCTTCCGTTTTGGGCGGCTCTCTTACTTTCGGCCGATGGGGAGCACCTGACCTGCCATTACGCTGGTATCGCGATGGAGAACAACCCGAACCGGAAGATCCTGCTGCGCCTCGGCCAGGTGGGGGCGCTGCTCGTGCTGGCGGTGCTCGGCCTGTTCGACGTGGCCCAGGGCAACCTGCTCAGCCAGACCAGCACCGAGGTGCTGGGGCTGATCCGGATCCTGCTGGCGATGGCCGCCGCGGCGATCTGGCTGCCGGCCCACAAACAGGATTCGGTGGGCCTGGCCAAGGCCGCGGTCGGGCTGAGCCTGACCTCGATCGTGGTCACCTTCGCGGTGGCGTTCTCCCATCCGGAATACGGCAGCTGGGGCCTGGCCGAGTCGCTCGCGCTGCTCGGTGTGCTGTTCGTGGTGTCCCGCCGGGCCCATGCCGGCTGGGCGGTGGCCGGGGTGATCGCGGCGGGCGCAGCGGTGAGCTTCCTGCCGCTGCGTGGCGGCCAGTCCTCCGAGTTCATCATCTTCGGCCTGATCCAGGCGCTGGCCGCCACGGCGGCCACCGGCCTGGGCGTCTACTTGCGCATGGTGGAAAGCTCCCGCCAGCGGGCATTTGCGGCCGTACGGGCGGAGCAGCGCGCCGAGTTCGCGCGTGACCTGCACGACTTCATCGCGCACCACGTCACCGGGATCGTGGTGCAGGCGCAGGGCGCGAAGTTCATCGCCGAGCAGGATCCGAAACGTGTGGTGCAGGCGCTCGACCAGATCGAACGGGCCGGCGCCGAGACGATGGCGTCGATGCGCCGGATGGTCGGGGTACTGCGCGATCCCCAGTCCCGGCCGGACGCGCCGCTCGCCCCGGTGGCCGGGGTGCCCGATCTGGGGCCGTTGATCGAGCAGTTCACCGCGGCCGGCGGGCCGCTGGGCCGGCTGCACCTGGACGGGTCGATCGACGGCCTGCCGGTGGAGGTGTCGACCTCGGCGTACCGGGTGGTGATGGAGGCACTGACCAACATCCGGCAGCACGCGGTCGCCGTCCGGGTGGCCGACGTGTGGATCCGGCGGACCCCCGAGTGGCTGCTGGTGCGGGTGGCGAACGACGGCACGACCCGGCCGTCCGGTCCCCGGGAGCGGTCGGGGTACGGTCTCGTGGGCCTGACCGAACGGGTCCGCGCGGTCGGTGGCCGCCTTTCGGCCGGCCCCGGCATCGAGGGCGGCTGGGTGGTCGACGCCGCGTTTCCCCTGAACGTGAAGGTGGTCCAGTGATCGGCGGAGCGCAGTGATCAAGGTTCTGATCGCGGACGACCAGGCGATGGTCCGCACCGGCTTCGGCATGATCATCGGCGCCCAGCCGGACATGGAGGTCGTCGGCGAGGCGGCCGACGGCGTCGAGGCGGTCGCGCTGGCCCGCAAGCTCCGGCCGGACGTGGCCCTGTTCGACATCCGGATGCCCAAGATGGACGGCCTCGAGGCGCTGCGCCTGCTGGCCGGCCCCGGCGTGGCCGACCCGGTCAAGGTGGTCGTGGTGACCACTTTCGACCTCGACGAGTACGTGCACCAGGCGCTGCGCAACGGCGCGGCCGGCTTCCTGCTGAAAGACTCCGGTCCGGCCCTGCTGGTCGAGGCGGTGCGCGCCGCGGTCTCCGGCGACGCCCTGATCAGCCCGAAGATCACCGTACGCCTGCTGGAGCACTTGTCCCTGCCCAAGCCGGTCACCGACGACGGCGGTCTCTCCCCGCGCGAGTTGGACGTGGTGAAGCTGGTGGCGCGGGGGCTGACCAACGCCGAGATCGCCACCGAGCTCTTCATCTCGATCGGGACGGTCAAGACCCACCTGGGCAGCGTGCAGACCAAGCTGAGCGCGCGCGGCCGGGTCGAGATCGCCGCCTGGGCCTGGGAACGCCGCCTGGTCGGCTAGGGTTCGTCGGCCTTGGCCGTACCGGTATGGCTCAGCGCTTCCTTGATCCCGTCCAGCATGGTCTGTTCGCCGACGCGGCCCGCCGTGCGCAACATGACCAACGCGACCACCACCACGACGATCAGCGCGAGCACCGCGGCGCCGGCGCCGGCGGCTTGGCCGATCACCTTGCTGGCGACGATGTAGGCGGCGAGTACCACCACCATCGCGCCGATGAGGAAGCCGCCCAGGAGGAAGGTATGGCGCTGGCCCCAGGCCTTCCCGTCCGCCTCGCCGCTCGGCTCCGGCGCCTCCGGCTCGCGCACCGGCGGCCGGGTGTCCCGCGCCGGGCCGGTCAGCAGGCGATCCGTCCTGGTCTCGACACCGTCGAGCAGCTGACCGATCGGGAACTCGTCGACCAGTCCCTGCGGGACGACGACGTCCCTTCCCGCCGACTCCAGATTGAGCAGATGCCGGTAGGGCACCCACACGTTCGGATGGCCGGGCACCGGCACCTGCTCCTCGCCCGCCAGGCCCGGAATGGTGCGCTCGATCGCTCGCAGCTCGGCCCGGATCGCGGTGAGCAGCCCACGGCGGCTCCGGGCCGGCCCGGACACTCTGATGGTGAGGACGGCGTCCTCGCGATCGGCCTTGACCAGCGCACGAGTGTCGTCCATGACGAAAACCACCCCGGTACGCCAAACCGTTCCCCGGCTGATCAGCCGGTGCAGACGGACCACGAGCCGCCCGATGATGCTCGAGGGCAGCACGCCGTACCGCACGACGAAGTGAAGCGAGTCGTCCCAGCGGCCGGTATCCGGTTCTTCCTTCGTCAGCAGGTCGGGAACCAGGAAAATCTCGTCCGACTCATAGCAGAGTTCGAACTTCTTCATCATCTCGATGATGAATTGCCGTTTGCCCGGCGGATACTGCCGCCCATCCAGGATCAGGTCGATATCCGGCCAGGTGAGCAGGCCCTTCGCCTGGGCGGCCACGTGCGAGTTGAGCAGCCGGTACACGCCGCCGGTCACCCAGCTCGGATTCAGGATATTGGTGTCCCGCAGCCGTGGGTCCGACCGGAAACACAGCACCGTGCCGAGATCGTGCAGAAAACTCACCAGCAGCTCCTGCGACGCGGCGGTGCGCACGCCCCGCTCCGAACACAATCGCTCGTAGTCGGCGAAAGGCAGGTAGTCGGCGTCCAGCTCCTCCAAATACTCTTCACCATGAAGAACGAGGTGGGCAACAAGTCCCGGACATGCGGCAGACTCCCTACCGTACGGCTCAGCGAACCCCGGACGTCGTCGATTCCCAGGTTGCCGAAGCAGGACGTCTCCAGGATGTCGACGATGTCCGGATACTTCTCCCGCAGTCCGCGCTGGTCGATGTCGAGCCCGAACTTGTCGCATTTGTTGCCGATCAGGATGACCGGGGAACCGGCGGAGAATCCCTGGACCAGCTTCAGCCAATACTCGATGCGGTTCTGTTCCTCGCTCTGCCGGGCATCCACGACGAGCAGATAGACGCTGCGGCGGGTAAGGAAGAACTGGTGGGTGGCATGCATGATCTCCTGGCCGCCGAAGTCCCACAGATTCACGGCGATCTCCGCGCCGCCGGCGGTCAGACTCCATCGCGTGACGTCGATCCCCTCGGTCTTCCGCTCGTCCGGGTCGAAGTCACCCCGGGTGAGGCGCCGAACAAGTGAGCTCTTGCCCACCGACCCCTCCCCGACGACCAGCACTTTCGCTTCGTCCAGATGGCGGTGATCCTCCCCGGTGCGGGCCAGATAGTCCCAGATCCGGTCCGGCTTGGCCGGTTGCGACAGCACCTCCGGCGGGAGAGGAAGATCGTTACCCTCGACTCCGAGGAAGGACAGCCCGGACAAAGTGTGGAGGTTTTCCGGCAGTGCGGAGATTTGATTCTGCTCGACGCTGAGCACCTTCAGGGCGCTGAGTTCGCAAAGCGAATCCGGAAGGCGCTGCAACAGATTCCCGGGCAACAGCAAGCCTTCGAGATTCCGGAGTCGGCCGATCGACTCAGGGACGCTTTTGATCCGCTGACCCGAGAGGTCGATCCATTCCAGCGTGGACACGCCGGACAACCACGACGGCCACACCTCGATTTTTCCCTGGCCCGCCGGGCTCGATCCGATGACCCGTCGCAAGTGGCCCCGAATTACCGGACCACGACTCCTGACCTCTAGGTTGTAACCGCGACTGTGGGTTCCGGCGGCACTGCACTCAAGGACCCTGATCTTCGACAGCCGGCGGACGGCATGCGGAATTTCATGGAAACCGTTACCGGAGAGGACGAGTTGCTCGATATTCTCGGAAAGAATGAGGGCGTCCGGGTCACCGAGGCTGTTGAAACCCAGATCGAGCATGACGAGACGCGACATATTACGGACCGAGGAAGGTAATGACCTGAGGCCGCAGAACGACAGCGCCAGCGCTTCCAGCCGCGCGAGGCGATCAATTTCCGGGCTAAGATATGAAATCTGATTGTTGGACATCCCCAGGTGCCGAAGAGTCGACATCTCCAGGATCACCGGGGGGAGCTGCGACAAACCGTTTCCGATAAGATCCAGCGATTCCACCGGCCGATCAGCAAACCAATCAGGCAGCGTCGCGAGGCCGCAGGAAGCCACCCGCACCTCGCGAAGATCGCGGATTTCAGCAAGTTCCGTGGGAATTTCCCGCATCTGTAGGTTCTCGACTTCGAATCTGCCGGTTCGCCGGGCTTCCTCGAGAGCCTCATCCAAAGACATCATTTCGATGCAGCGTTCCGATCATCTAGCCGGAGATTCCGGGGCGTGTCGCGACATGGTACTCAGGCGGTCCGCGCTGCCGGGCCGGCCGTCGCACTATCCCCACGAACGGGTACCGGGGCCGCGGCCGCGCCTTCTGAGGGGATATTCACCGAATTTCACGGAGCGGAGCCGGGTAGTTGCCGAACGTGGCACACAATTTACCCTTCTCAGCGAATGAGAGTCGCGAAGATCCCGATTACGCTTGGATGATCAGCGGATTCGAAGCGACCACGTCGGTGATCATCTCGATCTGGGTGATCATCGGATTCCTCCTGCTGCGGGCCGGTTCGCTGCGGTACTGGACCGCCGCCTTCGTCGTCCTGCTCGCCGTCGTCGGCTTCGGCGATCACCTGCCGGTGCGGGCGCTGCTGGTCGCCCTGTTGGCAATGCATGTGCTCTTCGTGGTGCCGGCCGCCGCACGCAGTGGTCAGCGGGTTCTGGTGTGGATGGCGCTGGTCTCGCTGGGGCTGCTCGCCGGGCTGGTGGTCACGGGCGGGGTCCGCTATTGGTTGCCGGCGCTGATCGTTGCTGTGGTCGTGGTGCCGCTTGGGGTGCCGCTATTGTGGGCCCGGCCGCGGGCAGGTGGTGTCGAGATGCGGTTCTGGCCCGGCCGGCGGGGGCCCCGCATGCCGCGGCAGGCAGGTCCGGCGGCCGCCGATCCAGCCTCATCCGGCCTCGCCTCACCCGCGGCCGGCGCGGCCGACGCCGACCCGGCCACTGACAACCCGGCTCCTCCAGACGAAACGGACGAGTCCCCCGTAGGAGAACAATCGTCGCCGCGCAACGTGCGGCAGTTCCCTCCTGGACGACGCCCGGGCGCGCGGCCGGCCGCGCAGAACCGACCGCAGCGGCAGCGACGCCCGCCGGCCGCTTCCTAGGTCTCCTCAGAGCGGGATCCAGTATCGACGGACCCGGTCGTCGCCCGCGCCGCGAATGTCCTCGAACACCCCGCCGGCCTTCTCGATCGTCCGCGCCGACGCGACGTTCATGACCCGGCAGGTGATCAGCACCTGCTCGAGTCCCAGCTTGCGCGCCTCGTCCAGAGTCAGCCCGAGCGCCCAGCTCGCGAGCCCCTTCCGCCGCTCCGACGGCCGCACCCCGTAGCCGATGTGCCCGCCCACATTGATCAGCCAGTCGTTGAGGCCGTGCCGCAGCGAGATCGCGCCGAGCACCCGATCCCCCTCGACCATCCAGCGATACGTGCAGTGAACCCAGTCCGGGGCAGGCGGGATGCTGGTGTCCTCCTCGGTGATCAGCCTCGCCACCCAGCGGGCGAACCCTGCGGGCGTGTCGTACTCGTCCTGCGGCCGCATGCCCGCGCCGTCCTGGTGGACGCCGCGCCCCCACTCGTCGCGCGACGCGATCCAGGCGGCATGCAGGCGGGTGGTGGGCGCGATCAACTCCGGCATGCCTGACACCGTACGCGGAACCGGGCCACCGGGTCGTCGCCAGGGTGAGCAGGCGCTTGATCGGGGACTGCCGGCGCCAGGTCCGGGTCGCCGTCAGGGCGCGGGTGGGTGGACAGGCGCCGCCCGACTCCTCCCTCCGGGACGCCTCCACGCAGTTGGCAGTCTCCCCGGAGCAGGCTCACCGCCGTACGGTCGAAATCGGTCCGGGAAGTTGTTTGAGGTCTTCGCGGCGCGCCACGGCCGGCGTGCTCGCCCGCCGGCGGGTCGGCGTGCCGGGGCGCAGCCGGCGACCGGCACCGCGATCGGGACCAGCCCGGTCCCGGGCCGGATCAGATGGCGAGCCACAGCGCCGGCACGTTGGGCGGCTCCCAGCCGGCGATGGCGGTGTGCGCCTGCCGGCAACGGTACGAGATGCCGTTGTCGGTGACGACGTCCCCGACCTGGTACGCGGCGCCGGCCTTCCAGGTTCCGCCGGGAGTGGCGGTCGGCGTCGGCGTCGGGGCGGTGGTGGGTGCGGTGGTCGGCGGCGGAGTGGGTGGCGGGGTGGTGCCGCCGCCGATGTTCACGTCCACACAGGAGTAGAAGGCGTTCGCCGTGTCGGCGATGTTCCACCGGGCGAGGATCGTCTGCCGGCCGGTGAAGTTGCCCATGCCGACCGTGTGCTGCTTGGTGGCGCCGGGCTGGGCGCCGCCGTCGTCGAAGGACGCGAGCAGCGTGCCGCCGATGAAGTACTCCCAGGTGGCGGTGGAGTGCCGGGCCGTGATGACCCAGCTGAAGGTCACCGTCCTGCCCACCGCGGCGTACGGCCAAGGTTGGCTGTTGTCGTTGAGCACGGCGAAGCGGGAGCCGCCGCCGTTGCAGAGCGTCGAGCCCTTGGGCGCCTCCACGCTTTGCGGCTCGTAGATGATGTCGCCGCAATGGGGAACCGCGCCGCTGGCGCAGTTGGCCTGCCGGCTGGGTGGCGAGGAGATGTAGCCGTGGGCCGAGGCCGGTGAGACCGCCACCAGGAGCGAGGCGACGGTCACGCCGACGATCAGTGCGGGGAGTGTGAACCTACGTCGCATGCCGCCAACATAAGTCTAAAGAGTGTTAACAGTAAACAGATCCAGTGAAGTTTTTCGATGGCTCGTTAATGGGGTGCCCGGACCGGGGTCATCGGTTAGCGTTCGCCGGATGGAACCACTGACCGAGCCGGAGATCCGCGCGAGTTTCGCCAACTGCAGCCGGGGCGAGGCGGGGCGGATCAAGGTGCCGGAGCTGGCCGCCGTGCCGTGGGGAGATCTCGACTTCCTGGGCTGGACCGACCCCGGAGCGCCGCAGCGAGCACTTCTCGTCACATCCGGACATGTCGGGATCGTGATGCGGAGGCCCACCGCGCGGCCCGGCACCGCGATGCGGTCCAGCATGTGCCGGATCTGCAACACCGGGCACACGTCCGACGGGGTGACACTTTTCGTGGCACCGCTGGCCGGGGCGGCGGGCCGGAACGGGAACACGGTCGGCGAGTACATCTGCAGCGACCTGGCCTGCTCGCTCTACCTGCGGGGAAAGAAGCAGCCGCGCGGCCGGCTGGTACGCCAGGAGGAGACGCTCACCCTCGACGAGCGGGTGGATCGGGCGCTGACCAACCTCAACGGGTTCGTCAAGCGGGTGACGTCGGGTCGCTGACCTGCCGCATCAGGTCCTCCGCCAGCGGCGACGGCCGCTTGCCGAGCCAAACGGCGTGCAGCGGGCGACGCAGGTCGAGGCCGGGCACGCGCAGTTCGACCAGCTCCCCTTTTTCTTCGGCCGCGCGGGCACTCACCACGCCGATGCCGCCGCCGGCCCGGGCGGTGGCCAGAATCGTGGTGGTCGAGCCGAGGCTGGTGGCGTGCGGCAGTGGCGGCATCGTTCCGAGGGCCTTCTCGACGGCACCGAGGAAGGTGTCGCGGGTGCCGGAGCCCGGCTCGCGCAGCAGCAGCGGCTGTTCCAGGAGGTCGGCGATCGCCAGGGCCTGACCGGCCCGCGCGGCGAGCGGATAGCCGGCCGACACGACCAGCGCGACCCGGTCCTCGCCGACGCGGCGGCGGCTCAGGTCGGCCGGGATGTCCGGGGACTCGACGAAACCCAGGTCGGCCGTGCCGGAGCGGACCATCGAGCAGACGCCGTGACTGTTGGAGACCTCGGCGGAGATCTCGGTGTCCGGGTGGGTGCGGCGCAACCCGAGAAGCCAGGCGGGCAGCATGTATTCGGCGACGGTGAGGCTGGCGGCGACGCGCAGCCGGGCGGCCCGGTCGGCGCGCAGGGTGAGCACGCCGTCGGCGAGGGTGTGCGCGGCCCCGACCACCTGCTGCGTCCAGACCGCAACGGCCTGGCCGGCCGGGGTGAGCAGGCTGCCGCGCCGGGAGCGGACGAGAAGCGGAACGCCGAGCCGCCGTTCGAGCCGGGCGAGGCGGGCGCTGGCGCTGGGCTGACTGATCCCGTGCGCCTGGGCGGCACGCCCGACACTGCCGGTCTCGGCCACCGAGAGCAGCAGGTCAAGGGCGGGCAGATCGCTGATCCAGGGCGGCAGGGGCATCGCGCGCAGTCTGTCACACGCCGGTGAGCCGCTGCAGGCCAAGGCTGGCAGCGCCGACCGCGATCCAGAGGATCAGCCCGAGCAGGAGCGGGCGCGCACCCGCCCGCCGCAGGCCCGCGACGTCGGTCGAGAGGCCGACGGCGGCCAGGGCGACCGCGACGCAGAGCAGAGCGAGCCGGTGCAGGAACGGTTGCAGGCCATCCGGTACGAGCCCGAGCGTGTGCGCCGCCGCGACCAGCAGGAACGCCCCGAGGAACCACGGCTTGGGCGCGTTGGTCCCCTTCGACAGCACCAAGGTCACCGGGACGATCATCAGCGTCCGCACCAGCTTGACCACCACGGCGTGCTGAGCGGCGACCGGCCCGTAACTGGCGGCGGCCGCGACGACGGCGCTGGTGTCGTTGACGGCGGTGCCCGCGAAGAGCCCGAAGGCCCGCTGATCGAGCCCGAGAAGATGCCCGAGCCCCGGAAAGACCAGCACCGCCGCCACATTGAAGAAGAAAATCGTCGAGACGGCGTACGCGACATCGCTGCTCCTCGCGCGCAGCGCGGGCGTGACTGCCGCGATCGCGGAGGCGCCACAGATCCCGGTCCCAACTCCGATGAGCGTCCGGAGATCCCCCGATATCCCCAGCTGGCGCCCGACCAGCCAGGCGAGCAGCAGACAGACGCCAAGAGTCCCCAGCATGACCGGCAAGGAACCGACGCCGACCGAGGCCACCTCACCGAGCGAGAGTTGCGCACCCAACAGCACGATCGAGAACCGCAGAACCGGCCCCTTCGCGACCGCGAGCACCGACTCCCGCCGCATGGCACGCACCCCGCCCACGACAGGCTCCGCCCACGACACCAACCCGGAGCGGCCTACGAGGCTTCCGAGCCGCCCCCGCTCTTCCCACCCCGCCGCGCCGCTACGCCCCGCCGCGCCGCCACGCTCCGCCGCGCCGCCACACCCCGCCGCGCCGCCACACCCCGCCGCGCGGCCACACCCCGCCGCGCGGCCACACCCCGCCGCGCGGCCACGCCCCGCCGCGCCGCCACGCCCCGCCGCGCCGTCACGCCCCGCCGCGCCGTCGCTCAGGTCCGAGCTGTCACGCCCGACCGCGCCTTCCTGCCCCGCTTCCTCTTCACAGCAGAAGGAAGCTCGGCGTAGCGGCCGGCTCGCTAGGTAGCGGGCTAGCGGGCTCAGCAGCACTCCCCCGACGACCGCGAAGATCGGCGCGCCGACGGACGGCACCAAGGAGCCGGCCGTGAAAGCGGCGAGACCCAGCGCAAGCAGGAGCAGCAGCACCTCTCCAGGCTCTGCCCGGCGCCGGCCTCCCGGTACCGCTTACCTCCCACGCGCGGTCATAGCCAAAACCTATGACCGCGGGTCATCGGGACGGCCTGCCCCTCGGAGCTCCTGACAGTTGGCGTCGCCCGCCCGAGCAGCGCTAGGGCGGTCGACCGGCGGCTGCCTCGGGTTGGGTGCTCGGGGTGATCCGGTGGGTTTCGTAGGTCCACATGGCCAGCTCGACGCGGTTACGGGCGTTGAGCTTGGCCATCAGGCGCGCCAGGTGGGTCTTCGTGGTGCTGAGGCTGATCCGCAGGTCGTCGGCGATCTCGGCGTTGGTGCGGCCACGGGTGACCGCCAGAAGCACGTCCTCCTCTCGCGGCGTGAGCGGTTCAAGGGGTTGGATGGCGCGACGGGCGGTCGCCATGCTCGCGAACGTCTCCAGCAACCGCGCCGTCACGGTCGGAGCGATGAGTGCCCCGCCGTCGGCGGCCGCCCGAACCGCTTGGACGAGCAGTTCGGGCCCGGCATCCTTGAGCAGGAACCCGCGGGCGCCGTCGCGCAGCGCCCGATGGACATACTCGTCCAGATCGAACGTGGTGATCACAATGACCGCCATCGGGTCGGCCGCCCGGCGACCGGCAAGCTCGCGGGTCGCCTCGAGGCCATCCATCTCCGGCATCCGGATGTCGAGCAGGCACACATCCGGCCGCAGCTCCCGCGCCAGCCGCACCGCCTCCCGCCCGTCCGCCGCCTCCGCGACCACCTCGATCTCGGGCGCCGTGCGCAGCATCACCCGAAGTCCGTCCCGGATGACCTGCTGGTCGTCAGCGATGAGCACGCGGATGGACATCGCCCGTGCTCCTCTCGATCGATGCTTCGTGGTCGCCCGTCAGCGGGAGTGCGGCCACGACCTGCCAGCCGCCACCGGGGTGCGGGCCGGCACGCAGGACTCCGCCCAGCATGGCCGCGCGCTCGCGCAGACCGGTCAGGCCGTAGCCGTCGCGGGGTTGACCGTGGGCCGTGACGGCGCCGTCGTCCCGGACGGCGATCCGGACCTGGCCGGGTTCGATGGTCACCCTGGCCTCGATCGTGGTGGCGCCGGTCGCGTGGCGGGTCGCGTTCGTCACGGACTCCTGCACTATGCGGTAGACGGCGGTGTCCACGGCCGATGGCAGCGTTGCGGCCGGGCCGTCGACCCGCAGGTCGATCGGGATGCCGCCGGGGCGGTCGCCGGCCAGGCGTCTCAGGTCGGCCGCGCCGGGCAGTGGGGTCAGCCCCACATCCGGGTCGGCGGCGCGCAGGGCCTTGACCATGGCACGCATCGCCTCGAGGGTGCGGGCGCCCTCCTCCTCGACGCCGGCCAGAGTCTCGGCGGCGGTCGACGGGTCGAGGTCGGCGAGCACCCGGCCGGCCTGAGCGCGCACGACGATGGCGGAGACGTGGTGGGCGACGGTGTCGTGCAACTCGCGGGCGATGCTTTCCCGCTCGCGAGCGCGCATCTGCTCCAGCTCGCGGCGGCGGGACATGGTGCGGAGGCGCACGAACCCGCCGAGCGCCGCCGGGAACATCAGAAGCGACAGGCCGCTGAGGATGTCGCCCGCCGGGCCGCCCTGGTCGAACGAGGAGAACGTGAACGAGGCCAGCACGACCGCCGAGCCGAGCACGATCTCGCGACCGGAGCCCCATCTGGTCAGGGCATAGAACAGGACGAGGACGACGATGCCGGAGCGCAGGCCGATCGGCGGCGTGTGCCCGGTCAGCACGTCGATCAGGGTCAGCAGAATCCCGCCGCCGAAGGCGAGAACGACCATCGCCAGCGGGTGGCTGCGGCGCCACAGCACCAGCAGGCACAGGCCGGCAGTGAGGACAGTGGAGACCGGGCGCCAGGTGACCTGCGCCCGGAGCGAGGCCTCCAGCGCCGTCGCGACAAGGCCGGCCCCGAGCAGCAGCCAGTCGCCGAGGACCCGGGCCGGCGCCTCGGGCGCCCTCGGCTCGGTCCATAGCGTGCGCAGCTCGTCTCGGAACACGCCAACAGCCTAGGCAGCGGCGGGAAAGACACATCGGCCGAAAGAACTACGACTTTGCCGGTCGGGAGAAGGAGGAACAGCGCCGCAATCCGGCCGATGCCGGCGGCCCGCCGGGCGAGGAATCTCGTGGCATGCCTGCTTCGAAGACATCCGCACGCCTGGTGGGTGTGCTGTTCATCGCGGCGTCGGCCACGGCCGTCGCCGGTGGCTCGTTGCTGCTGCCCATGCGGCGGCGAGGCTTCCTTACTACGGGCGGGTCGCACGCCCAGCTCGTCACCGGCGCCCTGCTGGAGGTGGCCCTGGCGCTCGCCGTCGTCGCCATCGCGGCCTTGCTGCTCCCCACGCTGCGAGACGCGGGCGAGGGCTGGGCCGTGCTTTATACGGCGATCCGTACGATCGAAGGTCTTCTGGTTCTGACAGGCGCAACGAGCGCGCTGGTCATGACGTCGCTGATCGGCTCCGGCGGCCCGGCCACGCTCGGCGCCGCGGTGTTGCAAACCCGGGAGTGGGCCTATCACCTCGGCACGGTGCTGGTCTTCGCCGCGAGCGCGATCGTGCTGAACGCCTTGCTGCTGCGCGGCGGCCGGGTGCCGCGCTGGCTGGCCTGGTGGGGCCTGGCCGGCGGTTGTCTTCTGCTGCTGCGGGGCGTGCTCGAGCTGTACGGACCGCGGCCGGGCGCCGTGCAGGCCGTGTGCGCGGTGCCGATCGGGGTTCAGGAGATGGTCTTCGCGGGCTGGTTGATCGTGAAGGGATACCGCCGATGAAGCGAAACGGCGCGGCCCAGTGCCGGGACCGCGCCGTTCCTTTCGTCCGGTCAGGCCGCGACAGGAGCCTGCTCGGTCGTTGCGGGAGCCGCCGAGCCGCCGGACATGTGCCGCAGGTAGGCCGGCAGGGTCAGGAACTCGGGGCAGGTGCGCTCGGTCAGAAGCACCGTCAGCAGGGTGCGGGCCTGGCCGAACCGGCGGGCCGCGTCCTCGTCGAGGGCGCCGGTCTCGCTGAGCACGTCCAGTTCTTCGCGAAGCATCCGGGTGACCAGGGCGGCCGAGACCGGGACGCCGTAGTCGGTGGGGGTGCTCGCGTGGATCCACTGCCAGAGCTGCGCCCGGCAGATCTCGGCGGTGGCCGCGTCCTCCATGAGCCCGTTGAGGGCGACAGCGCCGCTTCCGCCCAGCCAAGCGGCGATGTACCGGAGCGCGACACTGACGTTGTTGCGCAGCGCGACCTCGGTGACCTGGACGCCGACCACCTTCAGGTCGAGGAGGTCCTCGGCAGTGACCCGCACGTCGTCGCGCTTGCGCACGATCTGGTGCGGCTCGTCGCCCAGCCACTGGTCGAAGACGTCGCGGCAGGTCGCCACCAGGCCCGGGTGCGCCACCCAGGAGCCGTCGAAGCCGTCGCCGACCTCGCGGCGCTTGTCCTGACGCACCTGGTTGAGGGCGCGCTTCGCGGCGACCGGGTCCCGGCTGGGCACGACGGCGGCCATACCGCCGATCGCGTGGGCGCCGCGCCGGTGGCAGGTGCGCACAAGCAGCTCCGTGTACGCCCGCATGAACGGCGCCGTCATCGTGACCTGGGACCGCTCGGGCAGCACCGCGTCCGGCCGGTTCTTGATCATGCTGAACAGGTAGTCCCAGCGGCCCGCGTTCAGGCCGGCCGAGTGCTCGCGCAGCTCGTACAGGATCTCGTCCATCTCGAACGCCGCGGTGATCGTCTCGATCAGTACCGTGGCGCGGATGGTGCCGCGCGGGATTCCGAGCTGCTCCTGGGCGAAGATGAAGACGTCGTTCCAGAGGCGCGCCTCCAGGTGCGACTCCAGCTTCGGGAGGTAGAAGTAGGGTCCGCTGCCGTGGTCGATCTGGCGCTGCGCGCAGTGGAACATGTACAGCCCGAAGTCGAACAGCGCCGCCGACACCGCCCGGCCGCCGATCCGCAGGTGGCACTCCGGCAGGTGCCAGCCCCGCGGGCGCACCATGATCGTCGGGGTCCAGCCGTTGACCTTGTATTCCTTGCCGTCGGGCGCGGTGAAGTCGAGCGTGCCGTCCAGCGCGTCGCGCAGGTTGAGCTGGCCGAGGACCACGTTCTCCCAGGTGGGGGCCGTGGCGTCCTCGAAGTCGGCCATCCAGACCTTCGCGCCGGAGTTGAGCGCGTTGATGGTCATCTTGCGCTCCGGCGGGCCGGTGATCTCCACACGGCGGTCGAGCAGGTCCTGCGCCGGCGGCGCCACCGACCAGGACGCGTCGTCGCGGATGGCAGCGGTGGACGGAAGGAAGTCCAGCTCCTCGGTGCGAGTCGCCCGGCGGCGCCGGCGGCGCTCCAGGAGCTGCACCCGCCGGGCGCCGAACTCGCGGTCCAGCGCCACGACGAATGCGACGGCCTCGGGGGTCAGGATCTCGCCGTACCGGCCTTCGGTCGTACCGGTGATGGTGACCTCTTCGTTGCCCATTTAGAACTGCTCCGTCTCCGTCGAGCCCTTGAGGGCGGTGGTCGAGCTGTCCGGGTTGAGGGCCGTCGACACGGCGTCGAAGTAGCCGGTGCCGACCTCGGCCTGGTGCTTGGTCGCGGTGTAGCCGTCCGCCTCCGCCGCGAACTCCGCCTCCTGCAGCTTCACGTAGGCGGTCATGCCGGTCTCGGCGTAGCCCCGGGCCAGCTCGAACATCGAGTGGTTGAGCGCGTGGAAGCCGGCCAGCGTGACGAACTGGAACTTGTACCCCATCGCGCCCAGCTCCTTCTGGAAGCGGGCGATGTCGGCGTCGTCCAGGTTCTTCTTCCAGTTGAACGACGGCGAGCAGTTGTACGCCAGCATCTTGCCGGGGTGCTGCTTGTGCACGGCCTCGGCGAAGTCGCGGGCGAACTCGAGGTCGGGCTTGCCGGTCTCGACCCAGAGCAGGTCGGCGTAGTCGGCGTAGGCGACGCCACGGGCGATCGCTGGCGCCGGGCCGCTCTTGACCCGGAAGAAGCCCTCGGCGGTGCGCTCGCCGGTGATGAACGGCTTGTCCCGCTCGTCCACGTCGGTGGTGAGCAGGTCGGCTGCGAGCGCGTCGGTCCGGGCGATGACCAGGCTGGGCACGCCGAGCACGTCGGCCGCGAGCCGGGCCGCGTTCAGCGTCCGGATGTGCTGGCCGGTCGGGATGAGCACCTTGCCGCCGAGGTGGCCGCACTTCTTCTCGCTGGCCAGCTGGTCTTCCCAGTGCACGCCCGCAGCGCCGGCCGCGATCATGGCCTTCATCAGCTCGAACGCGTTGAGCGGGCCACCGAACCCGGCCTCCGCGTCGGCGACGATCGGGGCGAACCAGTCGCGGTCGTAACGGCCGGCCGCGGTGTCGATCTGGTCGGCGCGCATCAGCGCGTTGTTGATCCGGCGGACCACAGCCGGCACCGAGTTGGCCGGGTAGAGGGACTGGTCCGGGTAGGTGTTCCCGGAGAGGTTGGCGTCGGCGGCGACCTGCCAGCCGGACAGGTAGATGGCCTTGAGACCCGCCCGCACCTGCTGGACCGCCTGGCCACCGGTCAACGCGCCGAGCGCGTTGATGTAGTCCTCGCTGTTCAGCAGCTCCCACAGCCGCTGTGCGCCCCGCTCGGCGAGCGTGTGCCGCTCCTGGACGGTGCCACGGAGCTTGACGACGTCCTGCGCGGTGTAGCTGCGCTTGATGCCGAGCCACCGGGGATCGCCGGCCCACGCCAAAGTGAGGTCCGCAGCGGTACCGCCCCTGGTTTCGGTCAGCTGATCAGTCATCGAAATATCCCTTTCCTACCCTGTCGCGTTGCTTCTCGGCGGAAGAATTCGACTGTCGCTCATCGCGCAAGGGGTCTGGGAGGCGTTTGTGAACAGAAGAAACGCAGAATTTCTGATATCGTGAAACCCGTGACCGCTTCACTTTCCGACGGCACCGTTGACCTGGTGACCCTCGGCCAGCGCCTCCGGCACCTGCGCAAATCCAAGGGCATGACCCTGGAACAGCTGAGCGAGGCCGTCGGGCGGGCGCCGTCGCAGCTCTCCGTCATCGAGAACGGCAAGCGCGAGCCCAAGCTCTCGGTCCTGCAGGCCGTCGCGGCGGCCCTGGGGGTCTCGTTGCAGGACCTGTTGCGACCGGAGGCGCCGAGCCGACGGGCCGGACTCGAGATCGAGTTGGCCCATGCGCAGCAGGAGACGGCGTACGCGGCGCTGGGTCTGCCCGTGGTCCGGGGCGGCCGCAGGCTGCCGGCGGACGCGCTCGAAGCGCTCGTGGGCCTGCACCGGGAGCTGTCCCGGGTGCTCGCCGAGCAGAGCGCGACCCCCGAGGTGGCGCGGAAGGCGAACGCGCAGCTGCGGGTCAACATGCGCGAGCGGAACAACTACTTCGCCGAGATCGAGGCGGCGGCTGCGAAGGTGCTGCAGTCCGTGCGGTACACGACCGGGCCGCTGTCGCAGCGGGGCATCCTCGACATCGCGGCGTCGCTCGGGTTCTCGCTGCACTACGTGAGCGACCTGCCCGGCTCGACCCGCTCGGTGACCGACCTGAAGAACCGGCTGATCTACCTGCCGCAGGTGGCCAGCGGCAAGGGACACGACCCGCGGGCCGTCGTGCTGCAGACGCTCGGGCACTTCGTGCTCGGGCACAACGACCCGGCCGACTACGGGGACTTCCTGCGGCAGCGGGTCGAGGCCAACTACTTCGCGGCAGCGCTGCTGATGCCGGAGAAGTTCGCGGTCGAGTTCCTGCGCGAGGCGAAGGCCGACCGGGCGCTGGCGATCGATGACTTCCGGGACGCGTTCGGCGTTTCCTACGAGACGGCGGCGCACCGGTTCACCAACCTGGCGACCCACCACTTCGGGATCCCGGTGCACTTCACCCGGGTGCACGAGAACGGGATCGTCTACAAGGCGTACGAGAACGACGGGGTGCGCTTCCCGGCGGACGTGACCGGGGCGATCGAGGGGCAGCCCATCTGCCGCAAGTGGGCGTCGCGGACCATCTTCCAGTCGGAGGACCCGTATTCGTCGTTCTACCAGTTCACCGACACGTCGGCGGGGACCTACTGGTGCACCGTTCACATCGAGTCGACGCGGTCGGGCGAGTTCTCGGTGACCGTCGGGACGCCGTATGAGCACGCGCGCTGGTTCCGCGGGGGCGACACGACGCGGCGGACGGTGTCGCGCTGCCCGGACCCGGACTGCTGCCGGCGGCCGCCCGCGGATCTGGTGCGGCGGTGGGCGGGGAACGCGTGGCCGAGCGCGCGGGTGCACTCGCATCTGCTGGCCGCGCTCCCGCCGGGGACCTTCCCCGGCGTCGACGCCCAGGACGTGTACGAGTTCCTGGAGCGACGGGCCAACAGCTGAGCCAGCCGGGCGGCACGGCCCGGGCGGCGAGGCGCGGGGCGCAACCGGGGCCGGGCGACGCGGACGACTCGGCGCGGGACAGCGCGACACGGGACAGCACGGCGCGGGACAGCGCGGCGCGGCGCGGGACAGCGCGGCGCGGCGCGGGACGGCGCGGCGCGGGACGGCGCGGACCGGGCGGCCCGGGACGGGGCGGACCGGGCGGCGCGGGACGGGGCAGACCGGGCGGCGCGGGACGGGGCAGACCGGGCGGCGCGGGACGGGGCGGAACAGGGCCGCCCGCCGCAGCGGCGGCCAAGCGAAAAGGGGCCGCCGGGCGCGGCTGGCGCGGGACGGGGCGGAACAGGGCCGCCCGCCGCGGCGGCGGCCGAGCGCAAAGGGGCCGCCCGGCGCGGCTGGCGCGGGGCGGATCGGAACCGCGCGGCACGGCGCGGGGCCGGGCGGAACGGGGGGCCAGCGGAACGCGGCCGGGCGGCACGGGACGGGGCGGGGCGGGGCGGTAGTAGGGTCGTCGTCTGTGGACGAGAGGGACGTCGAGGGGTGGTTCCGCGAGTATCTCGCGGCATACGCGGCCTGTGGGCGGGGCGAACGTGAGACGGAGTCGCTGCTGGAGTACTACGGGGTGCCGCTCCTGATCACGACCGACGGTGGTGTGCACTCGCTGGCGGGCGGGGAGCAGGTTGTCGCCGGTGTGCGGCCGCAGGTCGAGGCGATGCGGCGGGCCGGGTTCGACCGTAGCGAAGTGCTTGGGGTCGAGGTGACCGGGCTGAATGCGGTATCGGCGCTCGTTCGCGGGAGTTTCTCGTGGCAGCGGCCGGACGGCACCGAGTTTCACCGGGTGACCGTCTGCTATCTGGTGACCGACGGGCCGGTGGGGCGGCGCATCTCCGTGCTTGCGGTGCAGTCGCCGGAGGCCGGGGCTCCCCTGGCATGACGCGGCATCGCGCTCGCTGGACACGATGCGCGCTCACTGGACACGATGCGCGCTCACTGGACACGATGCGCGCTCACTGGACACGATGCGCGCTCACTGAACACGACCGTGCGGCGTGCCGGTGTGACGCCGACCGGCTCAGTTACGCCGAGTCGATAGCGTTCTGGTTCGGGTGGAGGAGTCCGGCGCGGCCCGGCGGCGGTTCCTGCGCAGCACGAAACCCAGCGCCAGCCCGGAGACGACGGAGCAGACGTGACCCGTCTCGGCGACGCCCCAATCGTTCAGCCCGGAGAACAGATAGGGCGCGATCACCGCGAACCCGGCGGCGCTGACCAGCCGGCCGGGCCAGGTGCCGTAGGCGATGGCCGCGACCAGCGCGCCGACCACGATGTACGACGGGCCGACGTCGACGACGTGGCGGGCCTGCGGGGTCACGGCGCCGGCCGCGATCCGGGCCGCCAGGAGCCCCTCGCTCGCCAGCGTTGCCAGCACATGGGTCGCCAGGGCGAGTATCGCGGTGCGGCCGGTGCCGAGCACCCGGCCGGCCGCGCCGAGCCCGATCAGCGACAACGCGATCCACAACCAGGCGTACCCGTCGGGCAGGAACGGCGAGGCCGCCATCGCGAGCATCGGGTGGTGCTGCAGGTTGTCGAGGTTGGTGCTGGCCCAGGCCCGCAATGCCGCTCGCGTGCCGGCCGGAAGGGTCAGGTCGACCCCGGACACGGCAAGGAGTGTGCCGCCGAACCACAGCCCGGTTGCGAGCCCGGACGGCAGCGCGCGCCGCCGGACCACGTTGATTCCGTCGATCGTCCGAGTGTGTCTCGGCCGCGCCCGTTCGTCAAAGGCGCCGCAAAGGGAAAGTCAATCGGGTGGGCCGACGGGGCTGCCTTGGGCGGCCGGGCTGTCGGCGGCGGCGCCGGGCACGTCTCGGCCGGGCACGGTGCGGCGGGTCTCGTCGTCGGGTGGGGCGTCGGTGTTCTCGTCGGCGGGCTCGGACCGGCACGGCGGACTCGGACCGGCACGGCGGACTCGGACCGGCGCGGCGGGCCGGAGGCCGGCACGGCGGACTCGGACCGGCGCGGCGGGCCGGAGGCCGGCGCGGTGGGCAGAGGTGCGGGGCGCCGGAGGCGTGACCCTGGACGGCAGCGTAATCCGGGAACCACGGCGTGACCAGGGGACACCGGCGTGACCAGAGGGCACCGGCGTGACCAGAGGGCACCGGCGTGACCAGAGGGCACCGGCGTGACCAGAGGGCACCGGCGTGACCAGGGCGGTCAGAAGAAGAGTGTGTCCCGGTCCTGGCTTTCGTCGAAGGCGCCGCAAAGGGGTGGCGTCGTGACTACGACCCGATCGTGGCCGAGCACACCGGCGAGGGTCCGAGACCTCGCTCGGACGCGGCTTGGGTTCAGCCGGGCAGATTGAGTTGGTCGATCGCGATGAGGCCATGCGACAGGCCGACGATCAGGGCGCCGTCGATGAATTCACAGCAATGCGCGTGATGGTGGACGGGGATCGTCGCCAGGAGCGCTTTCCGGTTCAGATCCCAGATGCGGACGATCCGAGCTCGCGCTCGCCGGCGCCAAGGTGTCGCCAAGCGGGAACGGACAAAGGGCGGTGACTGCTCCGGTGTGCGCCGACATAGCGGACTGCTGCTCTCCCCACACGCGAATGGTCGCGTCCTCGCTCCCGGATACGACGACCCGGTCATCGCCGACCGGGAAACTGCACAAGGCACGCACCGGTCCTTCGTGACCGGAGAGCGTGGCGAAGGTTGCCCTCGATTCCACGTCCCAGAGCCGGATGGTCTTGTCCTGTCCGCCGCTGGCCAGCAGGCTCACGCCGTCGAGGGAGAAAGCGTGCAGACAGCGCGCGGCGCCGGAGTGCCCGGTCAGCGCGCGGGCTTCCCGGGAGATCGCGTCGAGGTTCCAGAGCAGGATTTTGCGATCGCTGCCCGCCGTGGCGATCGTCCGCTCGCCGGCGCCCGCGAGGAAACAGACATCGTGAATGGGCCCGTCGTGCCGATACTTGCTCGGTTCGAATTACGAGTGCTGGTCGACGGCGTTTCCACGCTTCGACCGGCCCGTCAGACCGGTTCGGTGTTGTCGCCGTCGTCTCCGTTGGCGTCCAGGCCCAACTCCCGTGCCAGGTCGCTGGCGGTCATCCGCTGGTCGGCCGCGGCTCTGCCCCACTCGTCGAAGCGGACGCCTTCGGCTTCGAGGACGAGGCGGGGATCGTCCTGCCGGGTCGGGTCGGGCCAGCGAAAGTCCGCCGAGACGGTGCCGTCGATCTTGAGGACGCGATGGCCGTTGGGTACCTGCACGCTCGCGAGGCGGCCGGCGACACTGCGATGGAAGACGCCGATCACCTCGGCGATGTCGGAATAGCTGGTCCACCGGCCGGCCGGGATGCACGTCAGGGCCTGGTTCATCAGCGACCAGCGCGGGCTGGGCGGTGGGACGCTGGCGGATTCGTCGGGGCCGGGCCAAATTCTGGTGATGCGATCCGCCAGGGCGCGGCCACGGGACATGATCTCGACTTTGGCCCAGCGCGGAGCCCGGGCGATCTCGCGGTTCATGGCCAGGCCGCTGTCCCCGAGGATCTTCTTCTTCGCCTCGAAACCGTCATTGGCCAGTTTGGCGTTGTAGGCCGTGAGGCTGAGGTTCCCCAGCGTGTGCACCAGCGAGCTGTGCAGCTCCTCCACCGTTTCGCCCTCGTCCAGGTCGCCGCGGAGCATCTCCCACCATTCTTCGGTGGGAGACTGCGGGAGGACGTGTTCGATGGTGAGCTTGGCGTGGTCGAAGTCCACCGGCTCTTCGTGGCGGTAGTCCTCCTCGATGCACCGCAGCACAAAGCTTCGCTGCGGGCCGCGCCCCAGCCAGTAGAAGCTGTTGACCAGCACCGCATCGCGTACGAGCTGGTCGGTGGGGAACCGCTTACGCGGGCCGGACAGGATGCGGGTGATGGCCTTGGCGGACGGAGTCTGGTCGCCGAGGTCCTTGACCAAGGTCATCAGAAGCCGGTTGTTGTTCGCGCTCGAGATGCCGGCGAGCATGCGGCGGACCAGGTAGCTCTCGACGACCCGGAGCGCGCCGGCCGCCTCGGCGGAGTTGAGCCGTCCGGCCTCATGCGCCAGGAGGACGTGCAACGCGATGGGATGCACAACGGCGGCGCCCCATCGATCCAGCCGGTCGAGGGCACGGCGCAGCGTGACGTCCTGGATGTGCCCGGGAGACAGGATCATGCGGAACAGCCGGGCCTTCTGATGCAGCTCGATGATCCACTGCTCGATGGCGGCTTCGTCCGGGAGCTGCTTGAGACGCTGCTGCTGGGCTTGGTAGATCGCCTCCTGGGTGGCCCGGTCGTCGCCGCGGAGCACCAGGTCCAGCCAGACGAGCTCCTCCAGCTGGCGGTCGGTGAGCAGTTCCTGCAGAGGGAGCCACTGCCACTCATAGACGTGATCGCCACGGTGCGGTAGGCGCATGAACAGGTAGTTGCGCAGAAGGTCGGCCTGGGTCAGTGGCTGACCGGTGTAGTTCAGGGACTCGAAGATGCGGTGGACATTGTCCTCGGGGTGAGCCGCGATCTCCACGAGGCTGAGCCGGGCGGCCACGGCCTGTTCGATCCGCACCACGTCGTAGTCGTCGTCGGGGTCGTCGGCCTGGATCAACGCCGAGCGGAAGAAACGGTAGGCCTCGCCGATGCGGTCCTCGCCGCCGGCGTCCGGGTCGCGCTCGACCAACGCCAGCCACGCCGCCCGGTCGGCCTTGGTGGGCAGCAGCGTGTACCGCTCCATTCCGGTGGCGTACTTGTTGAGCAGGTACATGTCATCGATCTTCGCGGCGAGCTGGGGATCGACGTCGCGAACGTGGTCGCGCACAGCGCAGAGCAGGATGCTCAAGGTAGTCAATCGTTGCTGACCGTCCACGACAAGCCAGCTCTGCACGCCGGCCGGCGTGTTGGTCGGGCTCGGCGCCAGCACGACCGACCCGAGGAAGTGCGTGACCGTGTCGCCGACGGCGGCGACCCGCATCAAGTCCGCCCACAGCTGGGCGAGGTCTCGGCGTTTCCAGCTGTAGCGCCGCTGGTAAAGCGGCACCACGTACTGCTTTTCTCCTTGCAGAAGGTTACGGACGGTGGTCTCGTTCGCCTTCAAAGACCCGACCCCTTCGACCCGCCCGGCTTCCGCGTCGGCGCTGGGTAGCGCCGCGGGCACCGATCCTGCCCAATCGTCCCGTGCGACCGCCATCGTCCGAACGGGGTGGGCGTTCCGGGTAAGTCCCCTGCCATCACGAGCGTGCCCGGGACCGGTCACAAGATCGCCGGGTTCGGGCGCCGGTGACCTAGCGGCTCCGGTGGGATGCTGAGGGTAACCCCGATTCACCGCCGGGAGGTCACCGAAGATGCTGCCCCTCAGCAACGCCACCCTGTCCGACCTGAAGGATCTCACCGTTCCGTCCTATGACCGGTCGCGGCTGACGGCCGGGATCGTGCACTTCGGGGTGGGTGGTTTCCATCGCGCCCACGAAGCCATGTACCTGGACCGGCTGATGACCGAGGGCAAGGCCCACGACTGGGCCATCTGCGGGGTCGGGGTGATGCCCGCCGACCAGCGGATGCGGGACGTGCTGCGGGCGCAGGACGGGCTCTACACGCTGGTCGTCAAGGCGCCGGACGGCGGGCTCGAGGCGCGGGTGATCGGGTCGATCGTCGAGTATCTCTACGCGCCGGACGACCCCGACGCCGTGATCGAGAAGATGGCCTCGCCGGAGATCCGGATCGTGTCGCTGACCGTCACCGAGGGTGGCTACAACTTCAACGCCGTCACCGGGGAGTTCATGGCCGACAACCCGGACGTTCAGCACGACCTGCGGCCGGGTGCCCGACCTCGGACCACCTTTGGGCTGATCACCGCCGCCCTGGCGCGGCGGCGTGCCCGCGGCCTTCCGCCGTTCACCATCATGAGCTGCGACAACATCCAGGGCAACGGCGAGGCCGCGAGAAAGAGCTTTGTGGCGTACGCCCGGCTGCGCGACCCGGGCCTGGCGTCCTTCGTGGCCGGCGAGGTGCGTTTCCCGAACAGCATGGTCGACCGGATCACGCCGGTGACCACCGACGACGATCGGGCGCAGGTGCGCGAGCGGTTCGGTGTCGACGACGGCTGGCCGGTGGTGTGCGAGCCGTTCACCCAGTGGGCGCTCGAGGACAGCTTCGGGGCGGGGCGGCCGCCGTTCGAGGACGTGGGCGTGCAGGTGGTGCCGGACGTCATCCGGTACGAGCTGATGAAGTTGCGTCTGTTGAACGCCAGCCACCAGGGGCTGTGCTACTTCGCCTGGCTGGCCGGCTACCGCCTGGTGCACGACGCCGCGCAGGATCCGCTGTTCGCCCGCTTCCTTCTCGCGTACATGGAACGGGAAGCCACCCCGACGCTGGCCGAGGTCCCCGGGGTCGACCTGCGCGAGTATCGGCACCAGCTGATCGAGCGGTTCTCCAATGCCCAGGTACGCGACACCGTGGCCCGGCTGTGCGCGGAGAGCTCGGACCGGATCCCGAAGTGGCTGCTGCCGGTGATCCGGCGGAACCTGGAGACCGGCGGCGACATCCTGCTGTCCACCGCGATCGTGGCCTCCTGGGCCCGGTACGACGAGGGCGTCGACGAACAGGGTCAACCGATCGAGATCGTCGACCAGCTCAGGGACCGGCTGATGGCGTCGGCGGCCCGGCAGCGGGAGCACCCGACGGCGTTCATCGAGGACCGGGACGTCTTCGGCGATCTCGCGGACCACGAGCGCTTCGTCTCGGCGTACACCTCCGTGTTGTCCAGCCTGCACCACAAGGGAGCGCGGGCGACCCTCGAAGATCTCGTGTCGGGAAGCTTATAGTCGCAGGTTGTGCCGGGATGACAGCATGAGCGGGTGACTCTGCCGCTGCGTGTCAACGTCGCGCCGGAACGGGCCGAGGCCTCCCCCGGCGACAACCTCCAGTTCGATGTCACCGTGCGCAACGCGAGCGACATCGTGGAGCACTACGGCGTGGAGATGGTCGGCCTGCCCGACGGCGCCACCGTGCGGGCCGAGCCCGAGGTGGCCAAGCTGCGCCCGGCGGAGAGCGCGACGCTGACCGTGCGGGTGACGCTGCCGGTGCAGCCCCCGCCGCCGGCCGGCACCTATGTGGTCGGCGCGCTCGTGCGCTCGCCGTACCGGCATGACGTGTCGCGCTGCGTCGAGGTGCCGATCCAGCTGGCCAGCGTCGAGCAGATCACGCTGCGCACCACGCCCGAGGTGGTCAACGGCGGGCGGACCGGGCAGTTCACGATCGAGGTGGCGAACGGCGGGAACGCCCCGGTGCGGCTCTACCTGACCGCGACCGACCCGGAGCGGCGGGTCAGCGCCGTCTTCCAACCGCCCTATCTGGACCTGCCGCCGAGCGCCGCGGGCCGGGCGCTGTTGTCGGTCTCGGCGCCGATCCCGTGGAACAAGGAGAAGCAGCGGCAGCTCACCATCGCGGCCAGCCCGGAGATGATGGGCGCGGTGCCGGTGACCAGCACGGCGTCGTTCGTGCAGCAGCCCCGGCTGGCCACCAAGTTCGCGAAGTTCGCCGGGATAGCGGCCGGCGTGGTGGTGCTGGCCGCGGCGATCGCGGTGCCGGCGCTGATCAAGAAGACCACCGAGAAGGCCACCAACGCGGCCGCCACCCAGGCGGCGACCGTGGCTCCGACCACGGCCGCGCCGACGCAGCAGGCCAGCGCTGCGCCGCCGGTGCAGTCGGCGGCGCCCAGCTCCGCGCCGCCGGCCCAGTCGTCGGCGGCGGCCCCGCCCTCCTCGGCGCCGCCGGTCAGCTCGGCCCCGCCGGCGAACAACGGCGGCGGCGCGCAGATCGTGGACCTGACCACGCAGAACCCGGGGGTCGTGCCGAGCGACGCGTTCCGGAATTCCGGCTTCCTGGTGAGCGCCGACCCGGGCACGATCGCGGTGGCCGGCTGCGCGAGCGCGACCAGCGCCGCGGAGGTCGCCGACCCGGCGACCGGGCAGAAGTTCCTCACCTCGAGCCTGCCGGACGACCCGGCCAAGTGTCACAACGTGCCGCTGCTGATCGCCTTCCTGGCGGACAAGCCGGCCGGCGCCGTGCAGGTCACGCCGCAGTCGCCGAACACGCTGGACATGGAGGTCACCTTCCGGGACCTGAAGCGGATCCCGTCGGCGCCGACGCTGACCGTGGCGGCCGACGTGGCGGCGCAGCACGGCGGGATCTCCCAGATCCTGATCAAGCCGGCCGTCGCCGCTGCTCCGAATACACCCGTGGCCCTGACGAAGATTCAGTTTGCGCCCTTGGGCTGAGGATGGCGGCCGCCATGATCGTGATGCACAGGGCGCCGTTGAGGAACGACGCGGTGACGTCGCTCGGGTGGTGCATGCCGCGGTAGAGGCGGGAGGTCGCGACGCAGACCGGGACCAGCACGAGCAGCCAGCAGAGCCACTTTGCCCAGGTCTGCCGGACCAGGCGGGCCAGGATGAGGGCCAGGCCGGCGTAGAGGGCGAACGCGGCCGAGGTGTGGCCGGAGGGGAAGCTCGAGGTCGGCGGCGAGGCGTCGAGGCGGTGCACCTGGGGGCGCTGCCGGTCGATGACCAGGGTGGCGAAGAAGAAGACGATCGCCTGGGCGCTCACCACGGCGCACAGGAAGATCGGCTCGCGCCAGCTGTGCAGCGTGCGGAGCAGGACGAACGCGGCGATCGCGGTCACCCCGATGATCACCGGGGTGCTGCCGACCAGGCTGAAGATCTCGGTGACCACATCGAGCGGGCCGGTGCGGTGCGCGGCGAAGTAGCGGTTGACGCCGTCCTCCACGGTGAACGGCCAGACGTCGCTCAGCACCTTGGTGATCAGCAGCCCGAGCCCGATCATGCCCAGTTGCAGGGCTACCAGCGACGGCAGGATGCGCTTGGCGTAGAAGGCGATCTCGGACATGCGTCGCGCTCTACCCGATCCGGGCCGCGGCTACACCCCGGCTACGCGGCGCGGATCCGCTCGGCGCACTCCTCGACGCCGTCGCCGCCGCGCCGCTTCACCCGGTACATGGCCTGGTCGGCGCGGCGCAGCGCCTCGGGCAGGTCGGCGGCGTGCGCGGCGGCCACGCCGATGCTCACCGTCGCCGGGCAGTCCGGGAGGTGCCGGACCGCCTCGGCCATCCGGCGCGCGATCACGATCGCCTCGGCCGCGTCGACGCCGGGCAGCAGCGCCGCGAACTCGTCGCCGCCGACCCGGGCCAGCAGGTCGGCGTCGCGCAGCTGGCCGGCCAGCGCGGTGGCGATGTCCCGCAGCGCGGCGTCGCCGGCCGCGTGCCCGCCGGTGTCGTTGATCTGTTTGAACTTGTCGGTGTCGATCAGCAGAACGGTCACCAGGTCGTCCGGGCGCTGCTGGGCCTTCCGGACGGCGAGGTCGAAGGCGCCGCGGTTGGCCACCCCGGTGAGCGCGTCCAGGTTGGCGGCGCGGGCGGCCTGGTCGTGCTGGATGCGCAGCAGCTCCAGGGACTTCATCGCGGCGACCGTCTGCAGGTTGCGCAGCCGCTGCCGCCACAGCTCGCGGGCGAGGGTGTCGCCGTAGGTCAGGCCGACCGCCGCGTCCGCCGAGCCGCGGGCGGCCAGCAGCACGGCCCGGGTACGGTGGGTGGCCGCCTCGATCAGCCAGCCGGCGTCCGGCGGCAGGGCGGCGACCGCGCGCTCCATGACCTGCAGGGCCTCGTCGGAGCGGCCCGACCGGCGGAGCGCGACCCCGTGGAACGGGCGGGAGAAGGCGAGCGCGGTCGAGCCGACGCCGCGCTCCTCGAGTCTGGTGAGCCAGTGGGCGATCTCGGCGGCGGCGCCGGACGGGTTGTGCCGGTCGGCCTTCGCGCAGGCGGCGGCGAGCAGGGCGTGCTCGCGCCAGGCCTCGGCGTCCGGGCCGTCGGCCTCCTCGGCGGCGCGCAGCGCGTACCGCTCGGCCTCGGCGGTGTGCGACTCGGCCGCGGCCACCTCGCCGATCTGGTAGAGCTCCAGCGCCCAGAACAGGTGCACCTCGGCCTGGTTGTACAGCCACATCGCGCGGTTGCCGCTGCCCGGCGGGCTCATCTCGTACGTGATGTCGTACTGCGGGCCGACCAGCTCGTAGAGGCGCAGCTCGAAGTAGCCGATGGCGACCGCGACCCGGGCGTTGACGGCGGCGATCGGCTCGGTCTCCTCGACGGCGATGATCTCGGCGGTGACCAGGTCGTGCAGGACCGCGTCCGGGTCGTCGGCGCCGCCGGTGCGCAGCATGTGCGAGGCGCGCGAGGCCAGCGCGCAGGCGCGCCAGCCGGGGCTGCCCTCGCGCGCGGCGGCCCGGACCATCAGGCCGAGCGCCGGGATCGGGTCCTGGCCGAGGGTTTCCAGGGCGACGGCCCGGACGAAGTGCATGCCGGCCCGGTCGCCCTCGTCCAGCGCGGCCTCGGCCTCGGCCAGCGCCTCGCGGGCATGCCCGCTCTGCGCCCGTTCGAGCAGCCGTGCCACCTGTCGCGCGATGTCGCTCATCGGCCCCTCCCGCGGGCTTCTATCGGCAGGAGGGGCGGGCTCGGGAGCTTTTTGTCAGTCAAGCGAGATGATCTTGTTGATCAGGCCGCCGCCGGGGAAGTCGAGCATCAGCACGCCGGTCCGGGTCACCGGGGTGTGCACGTCCGCGCCTTGGTTCAGGTAGATCAACAGAAACGGATCCACGCCCTGTACGCCGAGGGCGCCGCCGGCCACGGATTGGGGCTGGGCGAAGACGCTGGCGCCGCTGCCGAAGTTCACGTACATCCTGGCGGGGTCGCCGGCGCTGGTCGCGTCGAGGAAGCGGCGCACCTGGTCGCGTTTGGTGGCGATGGCGCCGACGTTGGGGACGTTGTAGTTGTCCTGGACGTAGGTGGAGCTGCCGTCGTTCCAGTCGCCGAACTGGCCGAGCCCGTAACCGGCGAAGCGCCCGCCGTGCGCCCCGTTCATCACCACAAGAACAACTTTGCCACGTACGTCGCCCAGGGTCGGCATGGCGGCGTCGCCGGAGACACTCGGCGTCCACCACAACGCCCGGTTTTCCGCGACATATGAGTCGAAGATCTGGGTGAAGCTGTTCTGTCCGGAGGCGTCGGTGCAGGAGCCGACCTCGCCGGTGCACTCCTGCTTGAGCCGCATCAGCACGGTCTCCCCCGGGTGCGCGGCCAGGAACGCGGACAGCTTGCCGAGGACGTCGTCGAAATTCGCGTTCTGGTACGTGGAACCGTGGTGGATCGTGAAGGTGTTGCCGTCGTTCACCCGCGCCCGGATGTCGATCATGCGGATCCCGGCGGTGAGCTGGGCGGCCAGGGTGCCCCCGCTGTCGCCGAAGTCCTCCTGGGTCTGCGTCCACGCCCCGCCGTGGATCGACATGGTCTCGTGCGTGCCGGGGACGGAGAGACTGGCCAGGCTGCGGGAGTCGGCCAGGCCGCGCATCCAGTCGGGGTTGGTGGCGCCGGACAGCGTGCGGTAGGAGGAGTCGGCGGCTTCGGCGGCGGCGGGAGTGGTGGCGGCGAGCACTGCCGCGGTCAGCAGAAGGACGGCGGCGGCTCTCGTCATGTGCTTCACGACGGAAAGATATCGATCTATGAGGGGCGGCGGAAGAGCCCTGCCTTCGAGTACCGTCGAGACTGCCCTCCGGCGTCAGGAGCCGCCGATGTTCGAGAAGTTCACCGATCGGGCGCGCCAGGTCGTGGTCCTGGCGCAGGAGGAGGCACGCCTCCTGTCGCACAACTACATCGGCACCGAGCACGTGCTGCTCGCGGTAGCCGACCAGAGCGACGACGTGGGGGCGTCGGTGCTCGCCGACGCCGGGCTGACCCGCGAGGCGCTCCGCGCCGAGATCGAGACGACCATCGGCCGCGGGCAGGCGCCGGCGAGCGGGCACGTCCCGTTCACCCCGCGGGCCAAGAAGTCGCTCGAGCTCGCCATGCGCGAGGCGATGAAGTACGACGACATGATCACCCCAACCCACCTGCTGCTGGGTCTCCTGCGGCAGGGCGACTGCGCGGCAGTCCGGCTGATCACCAAGATGGGGCAGGACCCGCAGCGGTTGCGGGCGCGGGTGGTCGAGCTGAGCACGCCCGAGCCGGCGCCCCCGCCGCCCCCGGCCCGGCTGTCCGGGTCTTCGCTCGCCCCGGCGATGGGGCTGGCCCGGCCGATGCCGGCGCTGGACCGGTATGCGCGCAACCTCGACGAGGCCGCCCGGCAGGGCCGGCTCAACCCGGTGACCGGGCGGGACGAGGAGATCGCCGGCCTGGCCCGGGTGCTCAGCCGGCACACCCGCAACAACGCGATCCTGACCGGCGAGCCCGGGTCCGGGCGGCTTGCGGTGGCCGAGGGGCTGGCCCAGCTGATCGCGCGCGGCGAGGCGCCGCAGAACCTCAAGGACAAGCGGCTGTACGTGGTGGAATTCGGGCTGATCGCCGCGGGGGCCGCCGACCACGCCGAGGCGGAGCGGCGGGTCATCGCGCTGCTGACCTCGATCCGGGAGCGCGGCCGGACGATCGTGGTGACCGAGGAACTGGCGCCGTTCGCGGGCATGCCGGGCGATCACGGCGGGCTGTTCGGGGCCTTCGTGCGGTCGGCGATGGAACGGCAGGAGCTCCAGCTGATCTCGACCGCCACGCCGTCGGCCCTGCGGGAGCAGCTGGCCCGGGACCCGCGACTTGCCGCCGTCGTGCAACGCGTGACCGTGGAGGCCCCGGACCAGGCGAGCGCCGTGGCGATGCTGGAGTCGACCCGATTGCGGTTGGCAGAGCATCATCACGTACGTATCGATCCTGAGCTTTTGAAGGTGGTTGTTGCCCTTGCTGTTGATCTTGGGACGCTGCCCGCATCGGCCATCGACCTGCTGGACGAGGCGTGTGCGGGCTCGGCCGAGAACAGCGCGATCGGCGAGGCGGAGGTCCGGGAGGCGGCCGCGCGCCTGCGTGAACGCTAGGCTGCGCGACGTGGAGATCCGGCAGGTCGGCGCCGGGCTGCTGCCCGATGTCGGCGAGTTGTTCGACGGGAATGCGACGACCCGCGGCTGCTACTGCATGTGGTTCCTGCTCGCCGCCAAGGAGATGGACGCGGGCTGGACCGGCGGCAACCGGCTGCGCTTCGAGGCGGCGGTCCGCGAGTCGGGCGAGCCGTTCGGCGTGCTCGCCTACGACGACGACGGCAGGCCGTTCGGCTGGGCGGCGGTCGGGCCGCGCGCAAGGTACGGCCGGATCCTGCGCTCGCCGTTGATGACCGGCCGCGACCCGGCCGAGGACGAGCGGGTCTGGATGGTGCCGTGCTTCTTCGTCCGGGTCGGCGCCCGCAAGGCCGGCACCACCCAGCGGCTGCTGACCGCCGCCGTCGACGCCGCCGCCTCGCACGGCGCGACGGCGGTCGAGGGCTTCCCGCTGGCCGGCCCGGGCCCGCACCGGGATGATCGCTATCTGGGCACCGAGGGACTTTTCGCCGCCTGCGGATTCCACGAGCTCGCCCGCCCGTCACCCAGACGCGTAGTTATGCGTCGGCAACTTGTTTGATAATGGGGCCCGGAGACGGCAGTATGCACGGGTGCGTCGGAACCTGATCGTGATCCTCGCGGTGGCGGCGGTGGTGATCCTGGGCGGTGGCGGCCTGGTCTGGGCCCATGCGCGGGTCAAAACCGGCACGGCCACGCTCTCCCCGAGCTCGGTGATGGCGGGCGACACGCCGTCGCCCGCGGCGTCGTTCTCGCCGTCGGCCGCGCCCTCGCCCTCGCCCTCGGCCAGTGCGACCGCGTCCACGGAACACTCGGACTCGGACCGCGACGACCGGGTCAACCAGCTGACGGCGGCGCTGAAGAAGCTGGACAACACGTCCCCCGAGTTCTCGGTGGCCGTGCTCGACAAGCGGACTGGCGAGCGGTACGACTACCGCGGCACCGTCAAGTACGACACCGCCAGCATCGTCAAGGCGCAGATCCTCGCCTGCATGCTGCTGCACGACCAGGACGCCGGCCACGACCCGACGGCGGCCGAGATGGCCTGGGCCAAGCCGATGATCCGGTTGAGCGACAACAATGCCGCCACGTCGCTGTTCAACCACGTCGGCGCGCGCAGCGGCGTGACCGCATGCAACAAGCGGCTGGGCCTGACCCAGACGGTCGTGAACGGCTCCTGGGGCCTGACCCGGACGACGGCCGACGACCAGGTGAGGCTGTTGTCGAAGCTGGTCGACACGAAGGGCCCGCTGGACACGGAGTCGCGCAAGACGGCGTTCACCCTGATGAACACGGTGTCCGCGGGGCAACGGTGGGGCATCCCGTCGATCGCCCACTCGGGCGAGACCACGACGGTGAAGAACGGCTGGGACACCCGCTCGGCGGACGGCGGGCTGTGGGCGATCAACACGATCGGCCGGGTCACCTCGGAGGACACGAACGTCTCGGTGGCGGTGCTGTCGCACGACAACCGCTCGATGTCGGCGGGCGTGTCGCTGGTGGAGAAGGTCGCCAAGCTGACCCGGCAGTACCTGAAGTACTGAATCAGTGGATGACGCTGCCGGCGACGGTGCCGCCGGCGTCGTCGACGGTGTAGACCTGCACGGTGTGCACGCCGGACGGGAGGGGCTTGTTGCCGTCGTGGGTGAGCACGTATTCGGCGGCCGCGGCGAGGGCCAGGGCGGCGGCACCGGCCACGACGGCCAGGACGAGGGGCCAGCGACGGGCGTGGGGAGCCGGGATCGGACGGTCGAGCTCCGTCATCGAAGTCATGGGGATCAACGTATGCGGCAGCCGGCCCCGGCCACGTGAGTCGGCGTACTCAGTGCTGATGTCCGGCATCGGAGGGGGGACGGATCCTCGACACCGTGGTGCTGATCGCCCGCTGAATGGCGTCGCGCGCCGATCGCCGCGGGGCTAGCCTGGCGCGGTGAGTTCGGAGCTGGGAGTCCGGCCGGAACGGGCCGGGGATCACGAGGCCGTGCGCGAGCTGCACCGGCTGGCCTTCGGGGATGACGAGCCGGTTCCCGCGCTCGTCGACGCCCTGCGCGCCGGTCCGCGAACGACGTCGCTGGTGGCCACCGTGGACGAGCGGGTCGTCGGGCACGTGATGCTCAGTGGCTGCCGCCTGGACGCGCTGCCCCGCCTGGTCGACGTGTGCACGCTGTCGCCGCTGGGGGTGCTGCCCGAGTTTCAGGGCCGGGGCATCGGCACCCGGCTGGTCGCCGACGCCCTCGCCGCCGCCGACCGCCAGGGTGTTCCGCTGGTGTTCCTGGAGGGCTCACCGGTCTACTACGGCAAGCGGGGCTTCGCCGACGCCGCCGAGCACGGTTTCCGGCCGCCCTCGCTGCGTTACCCGCCCGGTGCCTTCCAGGTCGCCCGGCTGTCCTCGTACGAGGAGTGGATGACCGGCACCTTCGTCTACTCCGACGTCTTCTGGGACTTCGACTGCGTGGGCCTGCGCGGCGAGCGCCTCAAGAATGCCGGATCTGGAAGCCACTGAGCCCCTCGACCGGCTCCTCCCGAGCGTCCACCCCGGTGACCGAGGCCTCGGCCGGGCCCCGGCGGGACCACTCGACCAGGCGCTCGACGCTCTCGGGAGCGCCCTCGAAGACCGCCTCGACGCGGCCGTCGGGCAGGTTGCGGACCCAGCCGGCCACGCCCTGCTGACCCGCCACCCGCCGGCACGTGTCGCGGAAGAAGACGCCCTGCACCACGCCGGAGATCAGCACACGCTTTCGTAGCACCGCCCGAGCCTACGACGGCGTCAGGAACCGGTGCAGTGCGGCCGCCAGATCGCCGGGGTTCTCCTCGGCGGTGTGGCGTCCGGAGTCGATCGGCCCGCCGCGCAGGTCGGCCGCCCACGGCCGCCAGACCGCCAGCGGGTCGCCGTAGAGGTCTGCCATGTCGTCGCGGGCGGACCACAGGAACAGCGTCGGGCAGGCGACGGCGCGTCCGGCCCGCCGGTCGGCCTCCTCGTGTTCGCGGTCGACGCCGAGGCCCGCGCGGTAGTCCTCCAGCATCGCCCGGACCGTGCCCGGATCGTGGACGGCGGCCCGGAACTCCCGGTAGTTCTCGTCGCCCATCCGCTCCGGCCGGGCCCCGCTGTACCACGCGTCGGGGTCGGCCAGGATGGCCCGCTCCGGCTTGTCCGGCTGGGCGAAGAAGAACCAGTGGTACCAGTCCCGGGCGAACTTCGCGTCGCAGCGGGCGAGCGCCTCGCTGATCGGCACGCCGTCCATAACCACCAGCCGGTTCACCGCCCGGGGGTGGTCGAGGGCCAGGCGGAGCGCGACGTAGCAGCCCTGCCCGGCGTGCCGGACGCGCAGCTCCACCTCGCCGACATCGACGCGCTCGTCGACGAATCCCTCGAACATGCGAGGGAGGTACCCCAGCTACGTGAGGTAAAGCCACAGCAGGGTGCCGAGCAGCACCAGCAGCGCGACCGCGGCCAGCACGATCAGCGCGATCAGCCACCACCAGTTGCCGCCACCGCGGGCCGGCTGCTGCTGGTACTGGGCCGGGCCGAGCTGGCGGGCCTGGGGGCGGGCCGGTTTCAGCTCGAAGCCGCAGCGTTCGCAGCGGATGCGGGCCGGCTCGTTGGGGTAACCGCAGTTGCGGCACTGCAGCTGGCCGCGGGGCGCGCCGTAGTTGCCCGGCTGGAACTGGCGGGTGTCGGTGCGCCGCGGGGCCGGCACCGGCTGCGGCATCACGCGCAGGTTGGTGGCGTCGTCGCCGGCGTTGGGGCTGCGCGGGATCGACTGGGCCTGCGCGTCGCTCTCGCCGCCGCCCTTGCGCAGGAACATCAGCGGGTAGCCGCAGTTCGGGCAGAGCTGGTCGCGGTCCGGGTGGACCGGGTTGCCGCAGTCGGGGCACGGCATCTGCCGAACTTGTCCGTAAATCTCAGGCATTTTCGTCCCCGGAGGCGGTGGCGGGCGGGCGGGCGCGGCCGCGAGCGGGCTGCGCCTGGAAGCGGACGTCCAGCTGGACCCGGGCGCCGAGCGGCAGCTCGCTCTGCAGGAACCCGAGGACCTGCTTCTCGGTGAGATGGCCGGTGTGGTCCATCTGCACGACCACCGTCGCGTCGTACGGCGCCGGCTGGTCGTTGCTGCCGTACACCCCGCCGGCGTCGATCACCGTGACCCGGGCGCCGGTCGCGGCCTGCAGCAGCGCCTCGACGCCGTACCGGGTGCCGCGCCAGCCGAGCAGCTTGCCGACCTCGCGGACCAGGGTGCGGCGGTACTCGGCCGGGTCGGTGGGCTCCAGCATGACGCCGAGCCAGGAACCCAGGTACGCCAGCATCTCGGGACTGGCGAGCCCGGTGTCCACCTGGTACTCGATCGCGTCGATCCGTTCCCGTACGGTGTCGTGCACCTGCTCGAAGGCGGTCACGAAGTCGTGCAGCACCGGGTCCTCGCCCATCACCCGGGGCAGTTGCTCGACGAGCCAGCCCGCGCGCCCGGTCATTGTTGCACCACCACCCGGTGCTCGTACGACATGAACAGCGCCTCGGGCAGCAGCCGCAACCGCTGCTCGACCTGGTCGAGGGTGCGTTGCCGGCGCAGGTCGGCGGAGAAGAAGTGCACCGCCTCGACGCCCTGCACGCCGAACGAGCCGTGCAGCACGCCGTAGACGTCGCCGAGCTTCAGGTCGGTGTCGAACGGCCAGCCCTGACCGCTGGGCCCGCCGGTGAGCGGATTCAGGTACTCGTACAGCGCCCGCTCGGCCCGCTCCCGCACGGTCTCCGTGCGTACGCCCGGAGCGGCCCGCACCTCCGCGACCACCTTGACCCCCTGGTAGCGCGGAGCGTCGATGCGCAGGCGCATGGTCAGCAGCCGCCGCGGTTCCAGGTAGGCCTTGATCTGCTCCTCCAGCTCCTCGGACAGCGCAAGATCATCGAGTACGAGGTTCTCCGGCGCCACGTCGACGCGCGGCACCACCAGCAGGCGGGCCGGTTCGGACGGGCTGCTCGGCGGCAGGCAGCGGGCCCGCGCCACGCTCGGCGCCGCGTCCAGGGTGAGCCGCTCCACGTCCTCGGCGGTCACCGCGCGCCGCCCGCCGCGCAGCAGCATCGGCCCGCGCACCTTGGCGTTCTCCACCGTCTCGGCGTCCACGCCGCCGGTGCTCGGGTCGAGATTGGTCACGCTCGCCACGAACGGGATGGACGTGTGCAGGATGGTGAGCCGCTCGGCCGGGACGTTGCCGCGCCGGCCGCCGCCGAACCGGTACCCGGTCACGTAGATCTGCGCGTCGATCGGCGGGATCGCGCCGTGCTGGCGCACCCGGCCCTCCCGGTCGAGCACCCGCGGCCCGAAGCGGATCTCGCCGGTCGCGCCGGACCAGGTGAAGACCCGGTCGTCGTCCTCGGCGTCGGCCAGGTCGGCCACCTCGGTCCACTCCTGCTCCTCGGGCTCGCCGGTGCGCTCGTGCCGGGGCAGCACCACCCGGACGGTCTCGTCGAAGCGGCGCGGCAGCACCGGGACCCGGCGCACCTGGAACACCTGGCCGGGCCGGCCGTTGCTGGCACCGAGCAGTTCGGCCGGGGCCGGCTCGGCGTGGTGCGCGGAGACCGCGCCGCCGAGCGCGACCGCGGAGAGCTGCTCGAGGACTGGCGGGTTGGTGTACTCGGGCTGCCCCTCGACCGCCCGGACCAGCCGGCAGCGCAGCCAGTAGGCCCGGCGGGAGCCGATCGCGAGCGCCTCGTGCCGCATCGGCAGCAGCAGGGTCACCTCGCCGGTGCTGTTGAAGCCGGCGCTGGTGTCCTCGAGGATCCGCACGTCCTTCCAGGTGTGCCCGTCCCATGCCTCCCACACCCGGGGCGGCCGGCGCGGGTCGACGCCGGCGCCCTCCGGCCCGGTCGTCACGTCGAGGCGCAGCAGGTTCCCGGCGGCCGAGTCCTGCAGTCCGAAGTAGACGGCCTCGTCCGGTTGCAGGGTCGGGAACAGCTGCACGGTGGCGGCCTCGCGGCGCAGTTCCTCCCAGTGGTCGGCGTACCGGTCGCCGGTGTGGGTGAGGCAGGCGACCAGCGTGGGCGGGGTGACCAGCAGCTCGGAGTCGGTCAGGAAGACGATCGGCGCCTCCTCCTCGCGGCGCTCGGTGCTGACCTGGGTGCCGGGCGGGACGCGGACCACCTCCTCGCGGGCGGCGGTCAGCCGGAACAGCAGGTCGGCGCGGGCCGGCACGGCCGAGAACAGCTCGACGCCGACCAGCTCGAGGAACTTCACGTACAGCCGGTCGGGCACCTGGTTGAGCCGGTACAGCGTCATCTCGGTCATCCAGGCGAACAGCTCGATCAGCGCCACGCCGGGGTCGGAGACGTTGTGGTCGGTCCACTCCGGGCAGAGCCGGTTGATGCGCCGTTTCGCCTCGTCGACGATGTCCTGGAACCGGCGATCGTCGAGATCGGGTGCGGGGAGGCTCATGACACCGGCTCCTCGGTCGGGATCGTATAGAACGGAAACACCAGATTGCGTACGTCGTTCGTCGACTTCACGCGGTAGGCGACGGTGATGTGCACGGTCCCGGTGGTCTGCTCCCCGACCGCCGCCACCGATTCCAGCTCGATCCGCGGCTCCCACCGCTCGAGCGCCTCCCGGACGGCCTGCTCGATCAGGCCGAGCGTGCTCGCGGTCAGCGGGGCGAACAGCTGCTCCCACATCGAGCAGCCGAACTCGGGCCGCATGACCCGCTCCCCCGGCACGGTCGACAGGATCATCCGGATCGCCGCGTCCACCTCCTCGGTGCCGGTGACCAGGCGGACGCTGCCGTTGCGGCTGATCGAGGCCGGGAACGCCCAGCCGTTGCCGATGAAGTCGTCGCTCGCCATGGTTCAGGCCACCAGCACGTCGGGCGAGCCGCCGCTGATCACGCTGGTCGGCGCGTCGACCGGGTCGTTGCAGGTGGCGACCTGATCGCCGAGCCGGGCGAGGGGCTTGCCGTTGACCAGCACGGTCGGCGACCCGATGAGCACCGTGCCCTGGTTGGACGGCGGCCGCTGGAACGGGAACGGCGGGATGTGCGGGGTCTGCTGGGACTTGCTGCCCTGGGTCGCGGCGGGCCGCCCGTTGATCAGCACGTCGGTGGAGAGGGAGAGGGCGAGCTGCCCGGCGTACGGCAGCGGGGTGGGGGTCGGCACCGGCCCGCCGGGCGACGGGACCATGAGGATGTGGATGTCGGTCCCGGTGACCGGGTCGTTCTGGCGTGCGGCGGGTTGCGGCATGGCCCCTCCTCTCCTTCGGTTCGGTCAGTTCAGTTGAGCTTGATCGGCTTGCCGGACGTGGTGAGCGGCCCGGACGCGGTGATCTCGACCTGGCTGCCGGAGAGCGACAGCTTCGAGGTCGCCTTGATCTCGACGTTGGTGGCGGTGATGACGAGCTTCTGGTCGCCAGTGACTTTTGATTCCGACTGCTCCAGACGCAGCAGGCAGGGCGAGCCGCCCAGGCTCACCTCCACGAAGGGCTTGTCGTCGTCGAGGACCAGCCGGGAGTCCTTGCGGGACACCAGCATCCGCTGCTTGACCTGGCCGCCGCCGACGGCGCCCGGGTCGGGCGGGGCGTCCTTGCGGTTCCACAGGCCGCCGAGGATCACCGGGCGGGCGGTGTCGTCGAGCTCGAAGCCGACCAGCACCTCGTCGTCGACCTCGGGGATCCACTGCAGGCCGCGCTGCTTGCCGCCGCCCGGGGTGGCGACCCGGGACCAGGCGCTCTCGTCGTCCTGGGAGAGGGTCGGGAACTTCACCCGGACCCGGCCGAGCTTCTCCGGGTCGTCGTTGTTGGTGACGATCCCGACGACCAGGCCGGACCAGCCGCGCTTCTCCGAGGGGGTGCTACCGCCACCGCCACCGCCGGTCAGGTCGGCGAGGCCGGCCGGCTCCTTGCCGCCGCAGACGAACCGGGTCAGGTACGGATGGGCCGCGCCCCACGAGTGCTCGACGCCGGTGACCCGGTACGCGCCGGTCAGCCGGGAGCCGATGCCCTCGAGGTGCACCTTGGCGCCGGCGCCGATCAGCGGGTCGCCGGCCGCCTCGCCGTGCAGCACCGCCTCCTCGCCGGAGGCCCGCAGCATCAGCGAGCCGGCGAGCGCGTCCGCCTCGGCCTGGTCCTTGATCGGGAACTGGCCGGCGTTGCGCTTGACCCGGCCGAACGCGCGCTTGGCCGCATCCGACAACTCCTGGGCGGCGGGCGCGTCGGTGCCCGGGTCGGTCTTGTCGGAGCGGCCGGTGATCGCCTCCTTGCCCAGGTTGTCCCAGCCACGGATCTCCACCTCGTCGCTGCGTTCGGCCGCGCTGAACCGGGTGCTGAACCGGGACAGGTTCTTGCCGTACACCAGCTTGGGCGGGGTTGCCGTTGATCTTGGGGTCTTCTTGAAGTAGAACTTCTTCTCGCTTACCCAGACGTCGAAGCCGATCCGGGCGGCGCGGCGGCGCAGGAAGGCGTAGTCGGTCTCGCCGGCCTGCAGCACGTAGTCGTGGGTGCCGCCGGTCGCGTCGACGTCGGCGTCCAGGCCGTACTCGCCGGCGATCCGGGAGGCGATGTCGGCGTCGGTGACCTTCTGGAAGCTGCGCGACTTCGCCACCCGGGCCAGCCGGTGGGTGAGGTCGAAGCCGGTGAGGATCAGCTCGTGCCGGCCGGAGGCGCCCGGCTCGACGCTGATCGCGGTCACCTCCCCCGTGGTCACCACGACCGGGTCGGCCTCGGCGCGGAAGGCGATCTCGACCCGCGTCCCGATCGTCCACTGCCCCTTGTCGAACAGCTCGAAGTGCGGATCGTCGAAGTGGATCGAGAAGTAGTCCGGCAGCAGCACCGACTCCTCCACCCGGACCAGCGCGACCTGGGGGTACATCGCCGGCTCGAGCGGCCGCCCGTCCAGCGAGATCACCACCCCGTCGAGCCGGCGCTTCTCCTCAGCCACGGCGGCGCACCGGCAGCTCGGGGATGATCATCAGGGTGCCCGGTTCCAGCGCGAGCGGATCGACGACGTTGTTGGCCTCGGCGATCAGCCGCCACCGGGTCGAGTCGGCGTAGTGCTTGGCGGCGAGCCGGTCGAGCGTCTCGCCGTGACTCAGCCGGTGCACGGTCTGCAGCGACGGGGTGTGCGAGGTCGGGTTCTGCAGCGGCTTGACGGCCTCGTCCTCGTACTGCTTCATGGAGAGGTCGGCCTTGGCCCGCAACGGCGTCCCGTTGGCGGCGAAGTAGGTGAACTTCAGCGACAGCCGCTCGACGACCGCCTTGAACGACTGCAGCGTCCCCCAGTTGAAGGTCACCCACGGCGGCCGCGCCTTGTTCCGGCTCTTGTCCGTGGACGGGAGCTTCGGATCGACACTGACCAACTTCAAAAGCTTGTCGGTGTGTACGGTGACCGGCTCCCCGGTGTCGGTGGTGTCCAGCGTGATGCTCAACGCGAGCGTCCCCGGCTGCCCGGCGGAGAACTTCAGCAGCGGCGCGTTGTTGCCCTTGCTCTCGGCCGCGTTCCACGAGGCAGACTTGGTGATGGTCAGCTCCGCCGGGTTGAACAGCAGCGGAATGACCTCTTTCGTCTCGGTCCGGAGCTCGGCCTTGACCGGCGCCGTCGGAACCCCAGCCATCAGAACGCCCCCACCCTCGTCGTTGTCCGGCCCATCAGAAGATCCCCGCCCATCTGCCGCCACGGCGTTCGATCTCGCGGAGCAGGCGGCGCTCGACGATCTCGACGACCTGATCGGGGTCTAGCGGTTTTGCGGCCCCCGCCGCCGCGCCCACTGCCGCTGTCGCCGAGCGGAGGGCGCCGCCGACGGCGTTGGTGGCTCCGCCGGCGGCATCGCTCGCCGCCGACTCCGCGCCCTCGGCCGCCTGGCCCACGGCACCCGGCAACCCCGACATCGCGCCGCCCGCCATGCCCTGCAGCCCGGACATCGCGCCGCCCGCCATGCCCTGCAACCCCGACATCGCGCCGCCCGCCATGCCCTGCAACCCGGAGAACGCGTCCGCCGCCGCGCCCTGCGCCCCCGAGAAGGCGCTGCCCATCGGGCTCCCGGACGCCTCGATCACGGCCGCCCGGGCCGCGCGCGTGGCGACCTCGCTGACCGCACCCATGCCGCCCCCGCCCACCGGCAGCGAGTCGACGATCCCCGCACCCGTGGTCGCCGCCTGGCCGAGCCGCTCCCGGCCCGCCGCGAGCGCCTGCCGTTCGTCGTCGTCGAGCAGCCCCGAGGCCCCGCCCAGGAGGAACCGCGGCCGCCGAACGGGACTCTTGGTGTGCGTCAACTCGTGCGCGAGCACGGCCGACACCGCGGGCCCGTCCGTCGGCACGGCCGGCAGGTGCACGACCGTCCCGGTGGTGGCTCCGAGGGCCCCGGCAGCCGCGAGCGCATGACGGGTGTTGGGTCCCGTCGTGAACAGTGGCGGCCGCGCCCGCCCGGTGATCGCCGACGCCATCGCGTGGAAGGCGGCCGGCAACGGACGAGGCGCCTCCAACGGCCGAGCCGCAACGGCGGTCTCCCAACGCTGGCCCGGCGTGGCGCCCATGGCGCTCGGGACGGTGGCTACCTTTTCGGGTGCGCCTACGCCCGAAGTGCGCCCCTGGGTGCCCGCTCCGATGTGGTGCCCGACCGCCGGGCCGACGGTGACGGCCCCGGTCGGATCCGGCACGTTCCCGGGCGGCAACGTGGCCGCCCCGAGCACCCGCATACCTTCGGCGCCTTCCGGATCGCTCACCGTCGGCCCGTCCACGGGTCGCCTGACGAGCGATGGCCCCACTCCACCCGGACCGGCGAGCAGGCCCGCCCCGCCGGACACTCCGGCGCCGAGCGACCCGCCAGGGCCGTCACCGGAACCACGGCCGGCAACGCCACCCGGACCGGCAACGCCCCGGAAGCCCGCCCGCCCGACGACGCCCGGCCCCCATCCGCCCGCGCCGCCGCCTCCGACGCCCTTCGAACCGCTGCCCACCGAGCCGATGGCCGGAGAGCCGACGCCTTTCAAGGCGCTGCCCGCCGAGCCGCGCATGGGGCCGGTGCCCGCCGGACCGCGCCCGACGGCAGCGTCACGCTCGCGGCTCGTCGAGGCGTTGCCGCTCCCCCGCGGCCCGGAATGTCCCGTCGCGGAGCCCCGGTCGCCCGGCATGGCCGGAGCCGATCCCGCCGCGGGTTCGACGGATATCGAGATCCCTCCGCGCACCGGCAGGCCGTCGGCCAGCCCGGCGCCGACCACCGGCGCGGGATCGCCGGTCGTGAGCGAGGCGAGGTTGCGCCGGGATGCGTCACCCGGCAGGCGCATGGTCCCGCCGCCCGCGATGCCCTCGCCGCCGGCGGAACCCGAGTGAC
Organism: Actinoplanes subtropicus; assembly: GCF_000721705.1. GTDB lineage: Bacteria > Actinomycetota > Actinomycetes > Mycobacteriales > Micromonosporaceae > Actinoplanes > Actinoplanes subtropicus. Next base: position 287,183 of record NZ_JOJL01000004.1, on the reverse strand, counting down.
CCGCGGAACCGCGCGTGGGGCCCGAGCCGCCCCTCGCCGCCGAGCCATCCATGGAACCCGGCCCGCTCCTCGTTGCGGAGCCACCCGCCGGGCCGAGGCCGGTCCGGGCAGCCGGGACACCCGCGACAGCGGACGACGCTCGCCCGCCACCCAGGACGTCGACACCGGCCGAGCCCGCCGGCCCGCGCAACGACCCGAGGCCCGGTCCCATCGCCAGCTCGTGCCCGGGCCGCACATCCGGACCGAGCGCCGGCTCGCCGATCAGCGACGCCCCGGCCACCAGCGGCGTCCGGGCCACGGACAGCCGTCGCGCCGAGCCTCCGACGACCGGCATCCCGGCTCGGACGTTCCCGGCCGGCCCACCCGGAATGGCGCCGCTGGTGTGTGACGACCCGGGACCGCCCAGCAACGAGCGCCGCCCGATCGAGCCCGGCGCCGGTCCCCGGGCCCTCCGTGCTGTCTCCCCGCCCGGCGACGCACCGGAGAACGCGGCGCGCTGTCGAGAAGACCTGTACCACCGGAGGATCGACCAGGGCGCCCGCACGGGAAGCCCGTCCGCTATCCCGGCGCCGGCCGATGGGCCGGCTCCCCGCCCGGCGGCAGAGCTCATGGCACCCGGCGAGCCACCCATTCGCCGCCCGCCGGAACCGGGCAGCCCCGGCCTCAGGGGCCGGGGCAGCAGGCGGGCGACGAAGCGGAGCGCTCGCCGCAGCGGGCGCTCACGATGCGACCGTGAAGCCACTGTGGCACACCTCCAGCTCCTCGATCGCCAGGTCGCGGGAGGACGCCGCCAGCCTCGGCCCGGTCCACTTCACCGGCTTCACCTCGATCAGCGACCAGGTGCGGAACGGCTTGCCGTTGGCCTTCAGGACGCTGATCGAGCCGGTCTCCGCGGTGATCGTGTTCGTCTTGCTGAAGCCGTTGCCGGAGAACTGCATCAGCCAGGTGAACAGCGCGTCCGAGTCGGTCAGGCCGCGTTTGAGCACGATGTTCGGCCAGCGCATCCGGCCGAGCAGCTTGTGCGTGAACGCGTTCTGCCCGCCCTCGGGCAGCTCCTCCACGTCGATCGAGACCCCCAGGCCGGTCACCTCCGTGAAGGCGCCGATCTGCAGCGTGCCGATCTTGAAGATGAACTTGCCGACGAAGGGCGGATCGATCGTGTGCGCCTCAGCCACCCGTCACTCCTTGCCATGCGCGTTCGTTCAGGCCGCCCACCTCCCGCAGGAGGCGGATCCGGTCGCCGTGTTCCAGGTCGAGCAGCCGATCGAAGTCCCAGTGCAGGTGGTACGCCAGGAAGGCGATCTCCTGCCAGAGCTCGTCGTGCGCGTAGTGCCCTAGCCCACCTCCACCGACGCCGGCGGGAAAGGGGTGCCGGGCTCCAGCGTGTCGAGGATGCTCGGGTCCTGGAAGTTGACGATCCGGTACAGGTCCTGCAGGTAACTGAAGTCGGAGACGAACAGCGACTCGATCGTCTTCGTGGTGACCCGGCCGACCGTGCCGAGCTGGGTCACCACCCGGGCGAGGACGATCACGGTCGCGTACGCCTCGTTCTCCTTCACGCGGCCGTCGCGCAGCGGCTCGATCTCGTCGCGCGCGCAGGCCAGCCGCATGATGCCGGTCTTGTGCAGGGTGCCGTCGTCGTCGACGTAGCCCTTCGGCAGCGTGAAGGGGAACTCGGTCTGCAAACCGCTCATGCCCGGTGGAGCCCCTCGTGCGTGATGACGACCTTTTCCGTGGCGACCTCGTTGGCCCCCGCGTCGAGCTCGGCACCGGTCCACTTGGAGACCCAGCCCCGCTCGAAGTTCCAGCGGGCGACCTCGGCCTTCATCGAGTCCTTGATGACGATCGAGCCGTCCCGGCGGGCCGAGTCGATGTCGCCGTCCTCGACCTGCTTGCGCCACTCCCAGAGGGCCTTGGACTCGTCGATCCGGCGCTCCAGGGTGATGTCGCTCCACTTCATCGCCCCGGGCATCTTCCGGATGATCATCTTTCCGTCCTTGGTGGCCTCCTTGTACTCGATCGTCTCGGTCTCCGACTCGACGCCCGAGCACTTGCGGAAGCTCGCCATCTCCACTCCGCCGATCTCCAGGACGAAGTTGAAGGTAGCCATCAAATCAGGCATAGCAGCCTCTCTCTAGTCGACGACGGAACTACTCGGAAGCGGCGCCGCCGCCCTGCCACTGACTGATCCGGAAGATCACGAACTCGGCCGGTTTCACCGGCGCGATGCCGATCTCGACGATGAGCTTGCCCTCGTCCACCGAGGACGCCGGGTTGTTGCTCTCGTCGCACAGCACGTAGAACGCCTGCTCGGGGGTCGCGCCGACCAGCGCCCCCTGCATCCACAGGCCGCGCAGGAACGAGGTGATGTTCCGCTTGACCCGCTGCCACAGGTCGTAGTCGTTGGGCTCGAAGACGGCCCACTGGGTGCCGCGCTGGATCGATTCCTCGACGAAGTTGAACAGCCGCCGCACGTTGATGTAGCGCCAGCTCGGGTCGGTCTTGGCCAGCGTGCGGGCGCCCCAGATCTTGGTGCCGTAGCTGCCGAACGAGCGGATGCAGTTGACCCCCTCGGGGTTCAGCAGGTCCTGCTCGCCGCTGGTGATGTCGGACTCGAGCCGGACGATGCCGCGCAGCGCCTCGTTGGCCGGGGCCTTCCACACGCCGCGGGCCGCGTCGGTGCGGGCCCACACGCCGGCCACGTGGCCGGCCGCGGGGACCACCAGGGAGAGCTCGCCGTTGGTGGCGCCGGGCCGGGCGAGCGGGTTGCTGACCACCACGTTCGGGTAGTAGAGCGTGCCGAACGCCGAGTCGCGGGCCAGCCGGGCGCGCCACTCCAGGGCGCGGGTCGCGTTCAGCCCGGGCGGGGTGTCCAGGATGGCCATCTTGTTGTGGCTGGCCTCGCAGAAGTCGATCAGCTGCTTCTGCGCGCCGAGGAACGTCTCCTCGTCGATGCTGCCGTCGTCCCGGGTGGCCACCGTGACCAGGTCGGGGATGGCGACCATGGTGACGTTCTCGGCGATCGCGAGGCCCTGGTAGCCGGTCCGGTCGCTCTCGCTGCCGACCAGGTCGGCGGGGGTGACCGACTTGCTCGACACCGGCGGCACCTCGAGGGTGTAGCGGCCGGCGGCCGGCGTGCGCTCGGCGAGCGACGCGCCCTGCAGCGGCTGCACCTCGATGCGGACGAACTTGGAGCGGTCGTTGACCGTCTTCTCCACGGTCCGGGTGCTGCGGCCGCTGAACTGCAGGCCGCCCAGCTCCTCGCGGAGGGCACCGCCCTCGTACACGCGCAGGGTGTATTCCCCGGAGCCGTTGCTGCCGGAGCCGCCGTCGCCGCCCTCGCCCTCCTGCGGCGGGGCCGGTGGCGCCGGCGGGATCACTTCGACCTCGAGGTTTCGGCCCGGCTCGATCGCGGACAGCTGGATGCTGGGCGTGTCGGGCCGGTCGGCGGAGGGCAGGGTCAGCGTGGGCCGGCCGCCGTTCGGGCTGTCGCCCTCGGTGGTGGGGATCCGGCAGATGTACGCCTTGCCGCCGCCGTTCTCGAAGAAGCCGCGGACGGCGTGCGGCAGCATCGCGCCCCGCACGAACCCGCCGTAGATCCGCTCGAACTGCGGCCAGCTCGTCACCAGCTGCGGTTTGACACCGGCGGGGTCGGTCGGGTCGCCCTGCTCGGCGTCGTAGCGCTCGGTGAAGCCCACGAACGCGGCGACGGCGGTGCCCACCCCCTCGATGGGCATGGAGCCGCTGGGTTGCTCCTCGATGTAGACGCCCGGTGCTCCGTACGACGCGGCCATGAAGTCTTCCCCCTAGTCAGGCCTGCACCGCGCTGGTCAGCAGCGCGGGGTCAAGGTCGGATTCGTAGAACTCCCCGTAGTGCAGCGGCGGGAACACGCGCATCATCGGATGCTGCGACGAGCAGGCCACCACCTTGACCCGCGGGAACCGGTGCACGATCGCGTGGACCAGATCGCCGGTCGACCGCTTGTCGAGATCGAGGACGATGACGTCGGGCAGGGCCTCGCAGATCCGATCGAGCACGTTCTCCCCCTTGCTGTCGACGAGCTCGATGCCGTCGACCCGGAGGATCTGCTCGAGCCCGAGGCGGTGCAGTGCCTCGAAATCCCCCATGAGGACCCGCGTCATCGCCTCACCCCCGCCTGGAAGCCGCCATTCGCCGCCGGGATGAGCCTGCCTCGCGTATGCGTGTGGTCATAAGGTGCGCCGGTGCAGCCTTAGGTGCACCCCACCTGTCGGGTACTTGTCCCGCGTTCGTCCCGCCCAGGATCCTGGCATCGGGAGGTGGCGGGTGAAGCTGTCCGAACGGCACGCGATGATCCCGGACGAGCGGCCCGGCCCCGCTCCCGCGGTTGCCGCGCCGCCCACGCGTACGGCAAGCAATGGGGAATTGTTCCTGAGCCCCGCCCTGAAGGGCGGAAACCGCGCGGTGGGTGCGCTGTTCACCCAGCCCAAGCTCACCGTCGGCAAACCACAGGGTGGGTACGAGCGGCAGGCCGACGCCGTCGCGGACGGGATAACCCAGGAGTCCCTCGCGCCCGCGCCCACGATCTCGCGCCTGGCCACCCCGGCCGCCGACGCCGGCGAACCGCCCGAGACGCCGCCCGGCCTGGAACGCACGCTCGCCTCGCCGGGCGCGGGCGCGGCCATCCCGGGGGAGGTCCGCGCCCGGATCGAGCAGTACCTGAAGGTGCCGCTCGGCAACGTCCGAGTGCACAGCGACCAGCGGGCGCAGCTGGCCGCGGCGCAGCTGGGGGCGCGCGCGTTCACCGCCGGCGGCGACATCTTCCTGGGCACCGGCGAGTCGGCGAGCGACCTGCCGCTGATGGCCCACGAGGCCACCCACGTGGTGCAGCAGACCCAGGTGGGCATCTACCGGATGCCGGTGCAGCGCGACTCCGGCGGATTCCTCTCCGGAGTGATCTCCGATCTGGTGCGGACGATCCCCGGCTACGACATGCTGACCGTGGTCGCCGGCTACGACCCGATCGCCAACCGGAACGTCGATCGCAGCCCGGAGAACCTGACCCGCGGCGTGCTGGGGCTGGTGCCGTTCGGGAACGTGGTGGCGAACAAGCTGATCGAGCTGGGCGTCGTGCAGGGCGCGTATCGGCTGATCGACGAGGGGCTGCGCGCGCACAACCTGACCCTGCAACGCATCCAGGCCGAGGTCGACCAGGCCTGGAAGGAGATCGATCTCACCGATCCCGAGGGCGCCCTGACCATAGTGCGCCGGCACGTGAGCGGCCTCTACGCGGACGCGCTCGGCTTCGTGCGGGGGATCATCGACGCGATCGTTCAGCTGATCCGGGACGCGGCCGTCGGGCTCGCCGAGAAGTACCTGGCCGGCACCCCGGTGTGGGAGCTGACCAAGAAGGTGCTGCACCACGATCCGCTGCGCGGGACGCCGGTCGAGGCGACCACGGTGGAGATCCTGAGCGACTTCCTGACGCTGATCGGGAAGCAGGAGGCGCTCGCCCAGATGCGCGAGCGGGGCACGCTGCAGAAGACGGCGGACTGGCTGGACGCCCGGATCGCCCAGTTCCTCGGGATCCTCGGCGAGTTGTCGGCGCTGTTCAAGGCCGGCTGGGCGGCGATCCAGCCGCAGAACATCGCCGACCTCGGGTCCAACCTGGAAAAGCTGGCGACCCAGGCCAAATCCTTGATCGTACGGGTGGGGACCTTCGCCTCCGACGTGCTCACCGAGGTCGTCAAGCTGATCAAGGAGGCGCTGCTGGAGTGGCTCAGCCGGGAGGCGCACACGATGCGCGGCTTCCGCCTTCTGACCGTCATGCTCGGGGAGGATCCCTTTACCGGTAAGGCGGTATCGCGTACGGCCGAGACCTTGATTGGGGGTTTTGTCGCCTTGTTGCCGGGCGGGGAGGCGACCTATCAGAAGCTCGCCGAGGCCGGGGTTATCGCCGAGGCGGCGGCCAAGATCGAGGGCGCCATGTCCCGGCTCGGCATCAGCCTTGACATGATTCTGGGGACATTTCGGGCGGTCTGGGACTCGCTCTCCCTTGAGGACTTGATCAATCCGCTGGGCGCATTTGTCCGTATATTAGGGAGATTTGAGGAACCATTAGGGCGGATCGTCGAGTTCGCCGGCGAGGTGCTCAAGGTCGTCGTCACGCTGATCCTGCGGCTGATGAACTTCCCGCCCGACCTGCTCGGCAGCATCATCGACCACGCGATGGCCGCGATCGAGGACATCAAGCGTGACCCGGTCGCCTTCCTGGTCAACATGCTGGAGGCGCTCAAGCAGGGCTTCCTCGGCTTCGTCGACCGCGCGGTCGGCTACCTGCTCGGCGGGCTCGCCGACTGGATCTTCCGCGGGCTCGGGGCGCTCGGCATCCGGAAACCGGCCGACCTGTCCTTCGGCTCGATCCTCACGCTGGTGCTGCAGGTCCTCGACGTCACCGCCGAGCGGTTGTGGAAGAAGCTGGGCGACCACATCGGCCAGGACGTCGTCGACAAGCTGCGCAAGGGCCTGGCGGTGGCCGAGGGCGCGTTCGACTTCATCTCCGACGTCGAGGAGAACGGCGTCGGCGCGATCGGGAAGCACGTCGAGAGCCAGCTCGGCAACCTGTGGGACATGCTGCTCGGGATGGTCAAGGACTGGATCGTCGGCGAGATCGTCGAGAAGGCCACGGTCAAGCTGCTGTCCATGCTCGACCCCACCGGGATCATGGCGGTGGTCAACAGCTCGATCGCGTTCTTCAAGGCCGTCCAGTCGGTGATCGAGTACGTCCGCGAGATCCTGATGATCGTCAACGACTACGTGACCACGCTTGCCGCGGTGGCCGCCGGCAACGTCCCGGCCGGCGCGCAGAAGGTGGAGAAGGGCCTGGCCGCGGCGGTGCCGGTGGCGATCGGCTTCCTCGCCAACCAGGTGGGGCTGGGCGACGTGCCGGAGAAGCTGGTCGAGCTGATCGGCAAGCTGCGCGAACTGATCGACAAGGCGCTCGACTGGCTCTTCGCCAAGGCCGTCCAGCTGGGCAAGTCGGCCCTGGCGGCGCTCGGCCTGGGCGGTCCGGCCGCGCCGGAGGAAAAACCCACAGACCCCCATGACGTACGGGCGATCGCCGGCGAGAAGGCGTCCGCTGCGCTGTCCGGTCTCGACGACGAGGCCCAGATGGAGGCGGCGCTCGCCGCGATCCGGGCGGAGCTCGCCCCGCAGGGCCTGTCCCAGCTCGCGTTCACGCCGTACGACGAGGCCGGCGTCTCCTACCTGATCGCGGCGGCCAGCCCGCCGGTGAAGGTCGGCAAGAAGACCGGCCCGCCGGCCGCGAAGACCCCGATGGCCACCTGCCGGCTACGGGTCACCCTGCACTTCGCCGACGCGGACGCGACCTCCGGCTTCACCGGCGACCGGAACTTCTACGACGACAACGTGCCGAAGGGCCGCGGCGGCAGCGAGTCCGAGGACGAGTTCGGCCGCACCAAGACGTCGCTGGTCGCCCCGCCCCCGTCGAACCTCCTGCCCGGCCGCGGCAAGCTGGGCGGCGGCGGCCGCGGCCTGGTCCTGCTGAAACCCCCGGCGGACGCCACCAAGGTGAAACTGGCCAGCTGGAACACCGGCACCCCGGTGCCGGACACCAACGACAGCCACGCCGAGCGCCAGTTCCTCGACTGGTTCGCCACCGAACGCCCGGACGGCCTGGTCAAGGTCGAGCTGGCGATCAACCTGAGCCCGTGCAGCCACTGCGCCGCGTCCCTGGCCGCGGTGGCCGGCGAGTTCGAGCGCGTCATCTCGTGGGACAAGGCGTTCTTCGGCTACGACCGCGAGACCAAGCAACTGCTGGCCAACTGCACCACGGTCGAGGACGTGGCGTCGGTGAGCGCGGCGTGGAAGCTCGGCGCGTCCGCGCCCGTGGCCTTGACCAACGCCGAGAAGGAGAAGCAGCGCAAGGAGGCCTTCGCCCACTACGAGAAGATCTCGGTGCTGGCCTAGGGTTTGCCCCCGCGCGGAGCCCTCCCCCCTCGACGGCGCTCATCACAACCCCGATCGATTGATTGACTCTAATGTCACTAAACGTTGCGGGTTTGTTACGGCGAGGCTAAATGTGGGGAGTTGCTGCTTTTGCGGGGAGGCCGGTGTGTGCGGAATCGTCGGATGGGTCAGTTTTGAGCGGGATCTGCGGCAGGAGGGCGCCGTGCTGCGCGCCATGACCGCCACGATGGCTCTGCGCGGGCCGGACGCGGAGGGGGTGTGGCTCGGCCCGCACGCCGGGCTCGGGCATCGCCGGCTCTCGGTGATCGACCTGCGGACCGGCGCGCAGCCGATGTCCGTGCACCGCGACGGTGCGGAGGCCGCCGTGGTCACCTACAGCGGCGAGATCTACAACTTCCGGGAACTGCGCGAGGAGCTGCGCGGGCTGGGGCACGAATTCCGCACCACGAGCGACACCGAGGTGCTGCTGCGGGCGTATCTGCAGTGGGGCGAGTCGTTCGTGGACCGGCTCAACGGGATGTACGCGTTCGGCCTCTGGGATCCCCACGAGCGGGCCCTGCTGCTGGTCCGCGACCGGATGGGCATCAAGCCGCTCTACTACCACCCGACCCCGGACGGGGTGGTCTTCGCCTCGGAGCCCAAGGGCGTACTGGCCCACCCGTCGGTGACCGCAGTGGTCGACAACGAGGGCCTGTGCGAGCTGATCGGCTTCACCAAGACCCCCGGGCACGGCATCTACCGTGGCCTGCGCGAGGTCCGGCCCGGCGAGATCATCCGGGTCGACGTCTCCGGCCGGCACGCGCGGCGCTACTGGCGGCTCGAGGCCCGCGAGCACACCGACGACCGGCAGACCACGATCCGGACCGTACGCGGACTGCTCGACGACATCGTGGCCCGGCAGCTGATCGCCGACGTGCCGCTGTGCTCGCTGCTCTCCGGCGGCCTGGACTCCTCGGCGATCACCGCGCTGGCCGCCGCGGCGCTGCGCGCGGAGGGCGCCGGGCCGGTCCGCTCGTTCGCGGTGGACTTCGTCGGCCAGACCGAGAACTTCAAGCCGGACGAGGTACGCGAGACCCCCGACGGCCCGTACGTGCATGACGTGGCCGAGCACGTTTCGGCCGACCACACCGACATCGTGCTCGACTCGCCGGCGCTGATGGAATCGCTGTACCGCACCCAGGTGCTGCACGCGTTCGACCTGCCGTCCTCGATGGGCGACATGAACACGTCGCTGTACCTGCTGTTCCGGGCCGTACGGGAAAGATCGACGGTGGCGCTCTCCGGCGAGTCGGCGGACGAGGTGTTCGGCGGGTACGCGTGGTTCCACGACCCGGCCACGGTCGCGGCCGACACGTTCCCGTGGCTGGCGACGATCCGGGCCCTCGCCGCGGATGCGGACAACCCGCCGCCGAGCCTGTTCACCCCCGAGCTGACGGCCGCCCTCGACCTGGACGGCTACCGGGACGCGGCCTACCGCCAAGCCCTCTCCGAGGTGGAGCACCTGCCGGACGAGTCCCCGGTCGAGCACCGGATGCGCGAGATCTTCTACCTGAACCTGACCCGTTTCGTCCAGATCCTCCTCGACCGCAAGGACCGGATGAGCATGGCGCACGGCCTGGAGGTGCGGGTGCCGTTCTGCGACCACCGCCTGGTCGACTACGTCTACAACACGTCGTGGGCGATGAAGACCTTCGACGGCCGGGAGAAGAGCCTGCTGCGGGCCGCGACGGCCGACGTCCTGCCGGCTTCGGTGGTGGCCCGGAAGAAGAGCCCCTACCCGTCCACCCAGGACCCGGCCTACGAGCGGATGCTCCGGGAGAGCCTCCGCGACCTGCTCGACGACTCCGGCTCGCCGGTCCTCCCGCTGATGGATCTCAAGCAGGCCCGCGCCCTGCTCGAGGACGGCTACGAGGGCAACGCCTTCTCCCCCACCCGGCGCGGCATCGAACTGGTCCTGGCCCTGAACGAGTGGCTCACCCGCTACCCGGTCCGCCTGGCGGTCGGCTGAGATGCGGGCCCGGCAACCGACGGCCCAGCGCACCATGGCGGCGTGCCTCGGCGCGGCGGCCTGGGCCGGCTCGTGGTTCATGATGTACCGGGAGATCACGCACTGGCACCACGTGAAGCCGTCGCTGGCGTTCAACTCGGACATCGCCCCCGACGCCCACCCCGGTGTCCCGCTCCTGCTGCTCTACGGCGTGTGCGCGGCGGCCCCCATCGTGACGATCGCCGGCGCCGTAGGCGCACGGCGGTCCCGACGGTGATGGTGACATCCGCGCCGCACGCGGCAGCGCCTCCCGGACCGCGTCCCCGGCCGGACTGAGCCGCCGCGCGGACGGGGGCGATCAGACCTGGCCGAGATCGACCTCGATCGGGAAGGGCGCGGTCAGCTTCACGACGCCGGTGAAGACTTCGCCGTCGCGGTAGCGTCCGGTCGCGGGGTCGAGAACGTATGTGTAGACGAGAGGCGCACCGGTGGCGGCCTGCTCCACCCGCCAGTAGAACTGGATGCCGGCCCGCGCGTACTGGTCGGCCTTGACGATCCGGCCGGTCGTCTCCGACCCGGGAGAGACCACCTCGAGGCGTACTGCTCGGCCGTGACCTGCTCATGCATCCAGGCCGGCGCGACCATCTCGACAGTCCTGCGCACCTCGTGAAGGGTGATCAGCCACCGGCCTAAAGATATCGTGGTCCCGGCGCCGCGCCGAAGTGGTTGGTCTGCTCATTGTTGTCGCCGACCTGGACTCCCTGGCTGCGGTCGACGCGGACGCCCGGGAGCGGCCGCCGGGCGGCCTCGAGGACGGCTCGGGCGCTGCGGGTGATCTCCTCGTCGTCGAGGGCGCCCGATTCGGTCAGTGCCTCGCCGAGCCGCTCCCGCCACCACTGTTCGCCCGTCCGGCCGGCCCCGGCGGACAGCGCCTCCCCTTCCCGGCGAGCACCCAACCGGACCCGCAGGAGCTTCTTCAACCCCTCGTAGGCCTCCTGGACCGCGACCGTCGCCGTGTTCGTCGTCCCGGCGGCCGCGCCCGCGGCCAGTGCCGCCACGATGACGTCGAGCTCCGACATGTCCACCTCCCTCATCGCACCTGGGGCTTGCCGATCCGGACCCGGGTCTCACCGGTGACCGTGGTGTCCCACCCGACGGCGACGCCGGCGCCATGCCGGATGGTCAGCCGCGGGCCGCGGCCGCTCATCCTCGGGGCGTCCTCGCCGGCGGCCGCCAGGCGGGCCACCATGCAGTCCGGAACCAGGGCGCTGACGTCGGCCGCGCCGGCTGCCTGTTCCACGGCTTGGTGCAGGGCGGCCATGGCCTCCGCCGGGTCGCCGGCCGTCTCCCGGCAGGCGACGATCGCCTGCCGCACCTGCGGGACGGCGATCAGGCGGCCGAGGTTGACCGGGCAGGATCCGATCCGGTGCACGAAGACGCTCTGCTGGTGGTTCCCGGTGCCGATCGAGATGCCGCTGGAGCGGGTGATCGTGGTCCGCAGGTCCTCGGTGGCGGCGCTGCGCACCGGCTCGACACTGTGGAACCAGGCCTCGGTGTCGCCGGCCGCGTCGTAGTCGAGCAGCGACGCGACCTCGATCACCGGCTGCTCGACCGCGCAGTCGTGGACGATGTGCAGCGTGTTGCCGGTGCCGTACATGATGGCGCGGCTGTCGCGCACGGTGAGGTCGGTGACCGGGCGGCGTGGCCGGCGCCCCTCGACCTCGCCGTCCGGGCCTGGGACAACGCTGATCTGGGGCGCGCCGCGCCGGTCGAGGACCGTGATCGTGGCTTCCAGCCGCGCGATCCAGCCGTCCGGGTCGTCCTCCCCGGTCACCGGCGATGCCCCGAGACCCTCGCAGGTCCTGGTGATCTCGCGCAGGCACTCCCGGACGTCCCGGCGTCCCAGCTCGGCCAGCCGGGCGGCGAGCTTCTCGGGGTCGGCGACCAGCGGCAGGCGCACGACCCGGTCGGCGAGGTCACCGACCCGGACGAGCCGGTCGTCGATCACCTCCAGCTCCCGCAGCAACTGTTCCGGGGACGCGTGCCGGACGGCCAGGGCGCCCCAGTCGACCCGCTTCACCAGCGCGGCGAGGACCGCGGCCGGGTCCTCGGCGGGACGCTCCCGGATCACCGGCTGCACCCCGCCCGGCCCGTGGGCGGGGCCGGGCTGGCCGAAGGCCGGCTGCCCTCCGCCCGGCCCGTGGGCGGGGCCGACCTGGCCGAAGGCCGGCTGCCCTCCGCCCGGCCCGTGGGCGGGGCGGGGTCTCGGCTCGGGGGACGGCTGCGGCGCGAGCGCCATGGGAACCTCCGGTGTCGGACGCTGCCTCCAGCGTGGCAGAGCCGCGCTCGCCCGGCCGGTTCTGTCGGGGATCGACCACTCCTAGGCGGCCGGCGGTGTGGTGCGGGTGTCGACCGGGGTGCCGAGCTCCACCGTGCGCGAGACGGTGCAGAGCCGGTCGTGTGACATCCGCGCCGCGCGTGGCAGCATCTCCCGGGCCGCGTCGCCGGCCGGGCCCTCCGGGAACGTCACGCTCAGCTCGACGGCCAGGTCGGCCAGCCGGTTGCCGCCGGTCTCGTCCCGGATCTTCGAGCCGGTCACCTCGACGACGAAGCTCGACGGCTCCGCCCGCTTGCTGGTGATGTGGTCGACGTCGGCGCCCGTGCAGCCGCCGAGCGCGGCGAGCAGCAGCTCGACCGGGGTGAAGTCGGCGCCCTCCCCGGTTCCGATGGTCATCGTGCCGCCGCGGGCATTGCTTACCTCGTACCGGCCAAGGCTCGTGCGCCGCAGGGTCACCGCGCGCCGGGTGTCGTCCGCCATGCCGGCGAGGTTATCCCGGCCCGAACCGGGCACGGTAGGCGCTCGGGCTCAGCCCCGTCTGCCGGCGCAGCTGAACGCGCAGGTTGGCGGTCGTGCCCAGGCCGGCCGCCCGCGCCACCCGCTCGAGGCGTTGCTCGCCCCGTTCGAGGAGGCGGCACGCGAGCGCCACCCGTTCGGCCGCCAGCCACGCGAGCGGCGTAGTACCCCGCTCGGCCCGGAAGCGCCGGTGCAGCGTAGCGGGACTGACCGCCGCGCGGGCCGCCAGGCGGGCGACGGTCAGCGGCTCGTCGAGGTGCTGCTGCGCCCAGGCCAGCACCGGCGCCAGGGACGTGTCCGGGACGACGGGGAGCGGCCGGTCGACGAACTGGCGCTGCCCGCCGTCGCGGTGCGCGGCGAAGACCAGCCGACGGCTGACCGCGGTGGCGATCTCGGCGCCCCGGTCCCGCCGGATCAGGTGCAGGCCCAGGTCGAGGGCGGCCGCGCTGCCCGCGGCGGTCAGCACGTCGCCGTCGTCGACGAACAACACGTCCGGCGATCCTTGCGGCATACGCGATTCATAGCACTTCCCGCGTACGCCCGGCTCCGGTCAGGATCGTCGGGTGACCGAGCAACCGATCGACCTGACCGCCGCGCTGGCCCGCTTCGACGAGCTGTGGAGCCCGCGCATCGTCGCCCGGGTGAACGACTACGACGTGCGCGTCGCCAAGGTGGCCGGCGAGCACGTCTGGCACGCCCACGCCCACACCGACGAGTTCTTCCTCGTCCTGAAGGGCAAATTCCGGCTTGCCGTACGCGATGACCAGGGCGAACGCGCCGTCGACCTGGCACCGGGCGAGATCTTCGTGGTCCCGGCCGGCGTCGAGCACCGCCCGGCCGCCCCGGACGGCGCCGAGATCCTGATGTTCGAGCCGACCGGCACCTCCACCGTGGGCGAGCGCCACGACCCCGTCCCCGCGCACGTCGACGTCACCACCGGGCACCCGCTATGAGTTGCCGCCCAGGCCGGCCTCCCGGGCGCGCAGGATGGCCGCCGACCGGTCCGCGACCTGCAACTTGGTCAGCACGTTGGAGACGTGGTTACGGACCGTCTTCCCGCTGACGCCGAGCCGCCGCCCGATCGCGGTGTTGTCCAGCCCGCGGGCCACCAGCGTGAGAACCTCGTGTTCCCGCTCGGTGAGCTGCGGGAACGGTGCCGCCGCGGCGGTGTGCGCGAAGTGCGTGAGCAGCCGCACCGCGATGCCGGCGCCGAAGATCGCCTCGCCCCGGGCCACCGCCCGGACGGCCGCCGCGATCTCGTCGCCGCCGGCCCCCTTGAGCGTGTAGCCGTACGCCCCGGCGCGCAGCGCGGCCAGCACGTTGTCGTCATCGTCGTACATCGTCAGGATCAGCGTCCGGGTGGGCAGGCCGGCGGCGCGCATCCGGGTCGTCACGGTCAAGCCGTCCCCGTCGGGCATGTTCACGTCCAGCACCGCCACGTCCGGCCGGTGCTCCGCCACCGCGTCGAACGCCTCCGCCCCGGTCGCCGCGACCGCGAGGACCGTCAGGTCGGCCTCCGCGTCCAGCCAGGCGCGCAGGCCGGCGACGAACATCGGATGGTCGTCGGCGAGCACAATACGGATCTCGGTCGTCACGCGGCCTCCATGGCGGTGGGCAGCCAGGCGCGGACGACCGTACCGGCCCGCGGTCCCGCCTGCACGGAGCACTCGCCGCCGACCTCGGCGGCCCGTTCGCGCATGGAGCGCAGGCCGACGCCGGCCGGCCGGCTCGCGTCCAGGCCGGCGCCGTCGTCGGTCACGGTGACCTCGAGGCCGCGCGGGTCGTGCGCGAACACCACCCGGCAGGTACGGGCGCCGCTGTGCCGTACCGCGTTGGTCACCGCCTCCACCGCGATCCGGTACGCCGCGGTCTCGACCGCGGCGGGCAGCTGCCACCCGTCCGAGGCGGCGCTGACGTCGATGGCCATCGCGCCGCCGAGCGTGGCGGCCCGCGACCGGACCGCCCCGACGAGGCCGAGTTCGTCCAGCGCCGGCGGCCGCAGCGCCTCGACGAGCCGCCGCACGTCCGCGACGGCCAGCGCCGACTCCCGGGAGATCTGCTCGACCAGCTCACGGGCGGCCGACTCGCCGGCCAGACCCCGCGCGGCCAGCTCCGCCTTCAGCCCGATCGCGGCCAGCGCCGGGCCGAGACCGTCGTGCAGGTCCCGGCGCAGGCGGCGCCGCTCGTCCTCGCGCGAGGCGACCACCTGGGCCCGGGAGCGGGTGAGGTCCTCGTGCAGCCGGACCGCCTGCACCGCGGTGCCGATCTGCCCGGCCAGGACCGCGAGCAGCTCCAGGTCGACCGGGTCGAGCGGATCGTCGGTGCCCCGCGCGCTCACCAAGAGCCGCCCGACCACCGTGCCCTGGTACCGCAGCGGCTCGGTGTGCACCGCGCCGACCGGCGTGCCGTGCTGAGCGGCCGGCAGAAACCCGTCGCCGGCGGCGAGAGCGCCCGGCTGGAACCCGTCCCCGGCGGCGAGAGCATCCGACTGGAACCCGTCCCCGGCGGCGAGCTCGATGGCCGCGTACGGCACCCGCAGCGAGCGGGCGACCGTGGCCACGATGGCCGGCAGCACGTCGTCGGGCAGCAGCACCGACCGCAGCCGGGCGCCGAGCCGGTCGAGCGCGCCGGCCGGGTCGTGCCGGTCGCCGTACATGACCCGGTTGACCGTGGACTGGGCGAGGTGCCGCAGCGGGGCGAGGGCCAGGGCGGCGCCGGCGGCGGCCAGCGCGGCCGCCACCCGGTCGGACAGCCGCAGGGCGCTGACCAGGATCGCCACCGTGACCGCGTACCCGGCGACCAGGACCGTCACGGTGGCCGCGTAGACCAGGGACCGGTTGGCCAGCCGCTCGATGTCGAACAGCCGGTGGCGGCGCAGCGCCACCCCGACGCCGGCCACGAACGGCAGCGCGGAGAGCCCCAGCGCGCCCGCCGGCAGCAGCGGGCGCCCGCCGATCAGGACCGGCAGGTGCCAGCCGGCGATGCCCAGCACGACCGTGGCGAGGCCGCCGGCCACCAGCCACCGCAACCGGGCCCGCGTCGGCGCGGAGCCGGCCCGGTAGGCGACCGCACCGGCGGCGAGCCCGGCCAGCAGCGACACCGCGACGACGGCGGTCTGCCCGGTCGCCACCAGCCGCAGCCAGTCCGCCCGGCCCGCGGACAGCGGCGCCGCCACCCCGGCCCACAGCAGCATCGCGGCCAGCGGCGCGGCGTACGCGACGGCCAGCACCACCCGCCCCCGCCGCAACCAGGGATGATCCGGTGCCAGGGTCAGCGCGAACGCCAGCATGGCGCCCCACGCCACCGAGTACGCGACGACGGTGTTGAGCTCGTACAGCCACAGCTGGGGACCGCCGGTGACGACGGCGATCACCGGCAGCCCGGCGACCGTGGTGAGGGTGCTGCCGAGCAGGGCCGCGGCGAAGACGAGCAGCGGCCCGGTCGACGGCTGCTCGGGACGCCGCAGGTACAGGGCGACGGCGAGCCCGGCCAGCGCGACCACGAAGACGAGGTCGCCCCAGCCCAGTCGCAGCAGCGGTGCGACGGCGGGACGGGCGAGGCGCACCGGCACCGCGATCGGGGCGCCGTCGCGTACCAGGGAAAAGGTGACGACGGTGCCGACCGCGGCCCGGCGGCCGTCCACCCCGGTCACGCGGTCGCCGGCGCGCAGGCCGCTCCCCGGTCCGGGCGCCGACGCGACCACGATGCCGCGGCCGTCACCCGGCCACACCGGGCCGACGTCGCTGCCGTCGCCGGGGC
The DNA here is from genome assembly GCF_000721705.1 of Actinoplanes subtropicus. Lineage (GTDB taxonomy): Bacteria > Actinomycetota > Actinomycetes > Mycobacteriales > Micromonosporaceae > Actinoplanes > Actinoplanes subtropicus. Next base: position 270,614 of record NZ_JOJL01000004.1, on the reverse strand, counting down.
CGTCCAGCCGGGCCGCCGCCCCCAGCACGCCGAGCACGACCAGGGCGAGCGCCAGCAGCGCCGGAGCCCGGCGCGCCCGGTGCTGCGTCGTGGTGGTCACCACCCTCATCATCGGGTCCGGCCGCACCGCGCGGAAGACGGGGAGACCGAACCTCCCGGGCCGCCCGGGACATCGTCCCGTGCACTCGGGACGGGGCCCCCGCGACGATCGGCTCATGTCCGACACATCAAGCACGACAACGCATCGGCCGGTCGCCTCGCCGGTCCGGACCATGGCGACGGCCTGCGTCGCCGGCGCCGTGGTCGCCGCGGCCGGCGCCGTCCTCACGTCGGCGATTCACACGTCCGTGTCGCCCACCGTGATCAGCTATCCGTACTCCCCCGGCGTCTTCCGGATCACCGAGACGCTGGTCATCGTCACGCACGTCCTGACCGCGCTCGGTCCGCTCGCGCTGATCCGGTCCGGCCTGCTCGGCCCCGGCCGGCTCGCCCGGGCCGGGTCGGCCCTCGCCGTCCTCGGCATGGCGCTGATCGTCCCGGCCGAGCTCGGCTTCGCGCTGTTCCCCAGCGCCGGGAACCAGTCCACCACCGGGGTCGTCCTCGGCGCCGCGATGGGCCTGTCCGTCACGATCGCCGGGCTGGGCTTCGTCCTGGCCGGCGTCGCCGCGCTGCGCGCCCGGCGCTGGCCCGGCTACGGGCGCTGGACGCCGCTGCTGGCCGGGGCGTACGTCTTCGTGGTCATGCTGCCGGTGATGGCCGCCGCGCCGTCGCTGCTGTTCTGGGGCATCGCCGGCTGGTACACGTGCTTCGCCCTCCTCGGCATCGCCCTGCGCTCCGCGGCGCGTGCGTCGTGACCGCGCACCCCGGCCGCCGCGTCACCGGGCTGTGCTGCCTGGCCGCGGGGGTGCTGCCGCTGATCGCGGTGGCGAACCCGGCGCTGTTCGACGTGTGGACCGCGGAACCCGCCCAGGCGCTCGGCATCGAGGCCGCGCACCACGGCGCCTGGCTGTTCACGACCTGGGTGCTGGCGGCCGGCTTCGGGGCGAGCATCCCCGCCGTCGTGGCCCTCGCCGGGCTGCTCGACGGCGTGGCGGTCCGAGTCGCCGCCGCCGTCCATCTGATCGGCGCCGGCCTGCTCACGGTCACCACGGTCTTCGGCGTCACCGCGCACGCGGACCTGATCGGCAAGCCGATCCCCGACTGGTACCTGCCGATCGACAAGTGGCTCGACGGCCTGGACACCACCGTCCTCGGCCTGTTCTGGCCCGTGGCACAGCTGCTCTTCGGCCTGGTGATCGTCCGCACCCGGGCGCTGCCGGCCTGGGCCGGCTGGGTCCCGGTCGTGGCCGGCGGGGTCGTGCTCGCTCAGCTGGTCGCGTTCGGCGGCGTGATCCCCGCGCCCATGTTCATCGCCTGGGTGGTCCTCGGCGTGGCCGGCCTGGCCGGTGCCCGCCCGGCCCGCCGGCCGATCCAGGTCGCCTCGTGATGGAGGGCGTCGGCCACCTCAGCGCCCAGCGGTCCGGACCGTGATCGTCTCGGTGGGCGGCCCGGCGACGGCGCGCAGCGCGGCGTCGACGGTGACCGTGACGACCAGGTCGAGACCCGGTTTCAGCTGGCCGCCCAGCGCCGACCAGAAGTCCGAGTTCTCGCTGCCGTCGCCGCTGCGCAGCCGCAGCGTCGGCAGCGGGCGCACCTCGGTGAAGCCGCCGCGCAGGTGCTCGGTGCCGATCACCGGGTGCAGCAGCAGGGCGTTGAGCACGTCGCCGAGCAGCGAGTGCTCGTCGCGGACCTCGCTGGTCCAAGCGGTGACCAGGTACCGGCAGTCGACCCGCGGCAACGGGTCGCGCCGGTACCGCCGGCCGTCCACCTCCTCGATGACCATCTCGCCGTAGTCGCGCTCGGCCAGATTGGGCCGGATGTCCCAGAGGTAGAGGTCGACCGTGGGCCGGGTGGACAGCGACGCCGACCATTCGCCGTCGGGCGCGTCGAACGCGATGTCGACGTCGCGGGCCGGCAGCGGCACCACGTCGCGCAGGAACGCCTCGAGCGTTTCATCCAGCAGGTGCAGCATCGGCGGCGTCCTTGCTAACTAGGTTCCAGTAACGATCGAATTCCTTTTCCGTACGCAGCCGGCCCAGCTTCTGGAACTCCCGTTTCACGCTCAGCACCGCGTGCCGCATGGTGATCGGGCTGTCCTCGGCGGCGGCCAGGAACGCGGCCCCCAGCGCGGCGTTGCTGATCACGCCACCGGTGATCTTGAACTGGCGGGCGAGGAAGTCGAGGTCCACATCGCCGGCGATCGGCGCGGTGGCCGGGAACGCCTGCCGCCAGATCAGCCGGCGTTCCGGTTCCTCGGGCGCCACGAAGTCGATCGCCACCGAGATCCGGCGGGAGAACGCGGCGTCGATGTTGCGCTGCAGGTTGGTGGCGAGAACCACCAGGCCGTCGTACGTCTCGAGCCGCTGCAACAGGTAGGCGACCTCGATGTTGGCGTACCGGTCGTGCGCGTCGCTGACCTCGGACCGCTTGCCGAACAGCGCGTCCGCCTCGTCGAAGAACAGCACCAGGTCGCCGGCCGCGGCCGCCCCGAAGATCCGTTCGAGGTTCTTCTCGGTCTCCCCGATGTACTTGCTGACCACCGCGGACAGGTCCACCTTGTACAGGTCGAGGCCCAGCTCCCCCGCGACGACCTCGGCGGCGAGGGTCTTGCCGGTGCCGGACGGGCCGGCGAACAGGGCGACCACCCCGGTGCTCGGCGCCGACCGGAAGTGCCAGTTGCCGTAGACGGTGTCCCGCTCGCGGTGCCGGGCGGCCAGCTCGCGCAGCTGCGTCGACTCCTCGGCCGGCAGGATCAGGTCGGTCCAGCCGCGGCGCGGCCGGATCCGCACGGCCACCCCGTCGAGATGGCCGCCGGCCAGGCGGCGTACGGCCGGGGCCACCAGCCCGCCGTCCGCCTGGGCGGCCGCCGCGACGAGCCGGAGCTGCTCGCGGCTCAGCCGGTACGCCGGGTCGGGGTCGCGGCCCATCTCCCGTTGCCAGTCCGCGGGGCCCGCCACGCCGTCGTGCACCGCGATCTCGCGCCACGGCCGGTCGGGGATCGACTCGAGGGGCTGCTCCCCCGGCGACGACAGCACCCAGGTGACGTGGCCGGCTCGCTGGATCACGTCGCGCCCCACGGCGGTCAGCGCGGCGGTCAGATCGACGACCACGGCGGACCGGGTGATCGTCGCCTCCCGGACGACCGCCTGCCACGCGACGTCGCTCTCCGGCAGGGGGACGACCAGCAGCTTTTGACTGCCGAGGGCGTGGAGCCGACTTTCCCGGTCACCGCCATGAACCAGAACAAGCTCCGATTTGTCGGGAATTTCCCCCAAACGAGCACTGGTGCCCGGCGGAAGGTGCGGGTCGGGCGAGTCGTCGCCGGTCAGATGCCAGACAAGACGCGCGGCCGGTTCGGCGACGAGGGTCGCCCATGGGCCGTCGCCGGTGACCCGGGCCAGGCCCGAGCGGATCAGGCCGCCGGCCGGGGCCAGAGCGCGGGCGCCGAGGTGGTCGTCCTCGAAGAAGATGCGGTTGAGGGTGGCCAGGGTGAGCCGGGGTAATTGCACCGAGTCCTGGATGTACCCGACCAGACGCTGCCGGGCCGGCGAGATCTCCACCGCCAGCAGCAGCGCCAGAACCTCGGCCTCGCCCTCGGTCAACCCGGCGTTTCGCACGACATTTCCGAACTGTCCCTTTAGGTCGAACGCCGCCCGCGCCTTGACGACCGGGGCGGCGGCGCCGGCTCGCACGGCGGCGACCCGCTCGGCGCCGGGCCCGTCCAGGCCGGGCAGGGTGGCCAGGAGCCGTTCCACCTCGTCGTCCGTGACGTACAGCCCGGCGAAGTCGCGCGGCGGCCGCCCCTCGGCCAGCCGGCAGATCAGGGCCTCGCGCTGCAGCAGCGCGTCGGCCAGCACCGTCCAGGCCTCGGCCACCGGATCAGATCACGCCCTCGCGCGTCGCCACCGCGACGGCGTGCGCCCGGGTGCGGCAGTTCAGCTTGGTCAGCACGTCGTGCACCACGTTCTTGACCGTACGCTCGGAGAAGCACAGGTCCTCGGCGATGCCCCGGGTGTCCATCCCGTCCGCCAGCAGGCGCAGCACCGACCGCTCCCGGGTGTTGAGCCCGGCCGGTCCGAGGTGCGAGGTCTGGGTGACGTGCAGCAGCAGGCGGGAGAGCATGTCGGCGGGCAGCGCCACGTTCCCGGCGACCACCGAGCGCAGGCTGGTGATCAGGTTGTCGGCGGTCAGCGTGCGGTGCGGCAGGATCGCGCTGACCCCGGCGTCGACCATCTCCCGCACGGCCTGCTCGGTGACGTCGCGGACGGTGACGACCAGCCGGGTGCCGCGGTCCTCGACCAGCCGGACCGCGCGGCGCAGGGTGGTCCCGGCGTACTCGAACACCAGCACGTCAAGATCGTTGATCACCGGCTCGGGGGACAGCACCGCGCTCTCGCCACGCACGACGAAGTCGGCCTGTTGCAGGCAGGCCGCCATGCCACGGCGGACGATGGCATGGCTGTCATCGATCCAGACCGTGGGCGGCCGTGTTGAGATCATGCATTCCCCCTGGTCAGCACCCGATGAGCGAGCGACCGCCCAGACATGATGTCCCGGAAAAGTCGATCAGGACAATAGCTCGATCGGCTCTGTCGTTGATCCAACTCTGTTGCCCCTTTCGCTGCCCTTTCGGGCAGGACGGACGGCCCGTATACAGAGTGGATTACCGTGTCTACCCTCGGGGGCATGCCGAGGTACTCCGCCGAACAGATCTACGGTTTCGCCCGACGCGCGGGCTTCACGCCCGACGAGTCGGCGACCATGACCGCGATCGCGCTGGCCGAGTCGGGCGGCAACTCCAAGTCGCACAACCCGGTGGGCGAGGACTCGCGCGGCCTCTGGCAGATCAACGGCAAGGCCCACCCGGACTTCCTCACCAAGTACAACCTGTACGACCCGCTGGACAACGCGAAGGCGGCGTTCGAGATCTCGCACCGCGGCGAGGACATCTCCCCGTGGACGACGACGCACGGCGGTCTCAGCTCGCGTTATGTCCGGTTCAAAGAGGACGCTCAGGCCGCCGCCGTCGCCTATGGGGACGGGCCCGGCCGCGGCATGTGGAACGGCACCCGCGGCTACGGCGATCACGAGCCGGCCCACGGGCTGACCGACGCGCCCGGCACCGCGGTGCACGACGTGGCCGGTACGCCGATGGCCGACCTGGCCGGCTTCACCGCCCCCGCGGCCGCGCCGGCCGGCGACAACGCCGCGCTCGACACCTTCCTGCGGGTCGCCAAGGCGCAGATCGGCGACCGCTATGTGTTCGGCGCGCAAGAGGATCTCCACAATCCGAATCCGTCGGTCTTCGACTGCTCCGATTTCACCGAATGGGCGGCATTCCAGGCCGGGACGAAGATTCCGCGGACCGCCACCGAGCAATACCTGTTCTTCAAGAACAAAGGAATGCTGATCGACCCGGCGAAAGCCAAGGACACGCCGGGTGCGCTGCTGTTCCATTTCGACCGCGAGCCGCAGCCCGGCGACGGCCGCACCCCCGGCGCGCACGTGGCGATCAGCCTCGGCGACGGCAAGGTGGTCGAGGCGGCCAACCCGCGGGCCGGGGTCCGCGAGGCCAACGCCGGCAACCGGTTCGAGTTCGCGGCGGTCATCCCGGGCATCTCGGACGGCACCGCCACCCCGATCGCCAACCCGGTGACGCAGCCGCTGTCGACGCTGATGCCGCAGACGCCGTTCGCCGACACGCTGCCGGTGCAGCCCACCCCGCCGCCCGATCTCGGCGGCCCCGACTCCGACCACGACGGGCTCAGCGACGCCCTCGAGCGCCGGCTGGGCCTCGACCCGCTGCGCGCCGACACCGACGGCGACGGGCTCTCCGACGCGGACGAGCTCATCAAGTACGGGACGGACGCCCGCAAGGCGGACACCGACGGCGACGGCCTCAACGACGCGTTCGAGCTGGCCCAGGGCCTCGACCCACGCTCGCCCGACTCGGACCACGACGGCCACCTGGACGGCTCGCTGACCCCGCTCTCCCGGACCGACTCGGACGGCGACGGCCTCGACGACAACCTCGAGCAGGTGCTCGGCACCAACCCGCTGCAGGCCGACTCGGACAACGACGGCTTCAGCGACGCCCTCGAGTACCACGACGGCTCGAACCCGCTGGACCCGACCGACAACCCCATGCTGCACCATCCGGCCGGCGCGACGAACGGCGGCCAGCAGCTGTTCGGCGCCCAGCAGCAGGGGTTCGGGGTCCAGCAGCAGATGTTCGGCGCCCAGCAGCAGATGTTCGGGGCGCAGCAGCCCCTGTACGGCGGAACCGTCTACGGCAGCGCGCAGCCGACCGCGCAGGAGCCGTTCGGCGCACAGCAGGAGGACCCGCTGGGGACGCACCCCGCCGACCAGATACCGGGCGGTCAGCTTACCGACCTGACCGATCTTCACTGACCGGGTTGATGCGACGATCGTGGACGTGGAGCTGACCCTGCCCGACGAGCCGGTTGCCCTCGCGCCCGGCGTGCCCACGCGCGTGCCCGTGCGGCTGCGCAACCCGTACGCGCAGCCCATCGACCTGCGCCTCTACCTGGCGCGGGGGCGGGCCGAGCGGTGGGCGACGGTCGAGCCGGAGCGGCTGAGCCTGCGCCCCGGCGAGAGCGCCGAGGTGGCCGTCGTGCTGACCACCCCGCCCGAGCAGCCGCCCAGCTCGTCCCTGGTGCCGTTCACCGTGCACGCCGAGGAGGCGGACACCGGGGAGCCGGCCGGGTTCGCGACCGCCCTGCTCAAGGTGGCGCTGCCGATCCCGGTCACCGGGTCGCTGGTCGCCCGGCGGGAGAAGCACGCGTACGACCTGTGGCTGGCCAACGACACCCTGCGCCCGGCCCCGCTGCGGATCACCGCCCAGCTCGACCCGCCGTCCGGGTCGGTGCGGGTCGACCCGGACGCGGTGCTGCTCGAGCCGGGCACCCGGGCCACCGTCGCGGTGCGGGCGAAGCCGGGCCGGCCGCTCACCGGGCAGGCCCGCCCCTTCGCCGTGCTGGTCAAGGTCTCCGACGTGTACGACGCGGAACGTCCCCCGTACCTGACCGAGGTCGCCACCGGCAAGAGCAAGCCGCTGGTCCGCGCGTTCGTGCTGGGCACTGTCGCGATCGTGCTGCTGGTCGCCGCCACCGCCCTGATCTACGTGCACACCGGCGGGCGCGGCCTGTTCACCGGCCGGCTGTTCAAGGGACGCGCCACCGCCGCGGCGGCGCCTCAGCAGCAGCCGGTGACGCAGGTGACCGTGACCCGGCCGTACGCCCTGATCGATGTTTTCCCGCGTGCCGGCGGACCGGCCGCGGCGCAGGCCGAGCTGGTCAAGCTCACCGCCGCCCGGATGCCGGTGCGGTTGGTCGACAGTCTCGCCTCGGACGTGCTGTCCGATGAGAACGGCGGGTTCTGGGTGCTGCTGCAGGACGGCTTCCGCAGCACCGATCAGGCGGCGGCGTACTGCGCCCAGTGGCGGACGCTCGCGCCCAAATGCCAGGTCACGTCGTAGGCTCGGGAGATGGCGATGCGGTACGGGTTGGGGATCGACCTCGGCACCACGCACACCGCGGCGGCGGTGCTCGCGGAGGGCCGCGTCGAGGTCGTGCGGCTGGGCAGCCGGCGCGCCGAGATCCCGTCGCTGGTGTTCGTCAAGCCGGACGGCGGGCTGCTGATCGGCGAGGCCGCCGAGCGGCGCGGGCAGTCCGAGCCGGGCCGGCTGGCCCGCGAGTTCAAGCGCCGGATGGGTGACCCGGTGCCGATCCTGGTCGGCGGGGCGCCGTTCTCCGCGCACGCGCTGACCGCGAAGCTGCTGCGGCACGTGCTCGACACGGTGACCCAGCAGCAGGACGGGCCGCCCGCCGCGATCACGGTGACCCACCCGGCGAACTGGGGGCCGTACAAGAAGGAGCAGCTCGAGCAGGCGATCAGGCTGGCCGACGCCGGGCAGGTCCGGCTGCGCAGCGAGCCCGAGGCGGCGGCGCTGCAGCACGCGACCGCCCGCCGGATCGCGAACGGCGAGACCGTGGCGGTGTACGACCTGGGCGGCGGCACCTTCGACGTGGCCGTGCTGCGCCGCGAGGGCGACGGGTTCGTGGTGCTCGGCGAGCCCGAGGGCATCGAGCAGCTCGGCGGGATCGACTTCGACGAGGCGGTCTTCGGGCACGTGCTCGGCGTGCTGGGCGGCATGGCCGACGGAATGGACCCGAACGACGCCGAGGCGATGGCGTCGCTGTCCCGGCTGCGGCGCGACTGCGTGGAGGCCAAGGAGGCGCTCTCCTTCGACACCGAGACGATGATCCCGGTGGCGCTGCCCGGGCTGCACACGCGCGTACGGCTGAATCGGTCCGAACTCGAAGGGATGATCTCGCCGTCGCTGGACGACACGATCACCGCCACCCAGCGGGCGCTGCGGGCCGCCGGTGTCGAGGCCGGGCAGCTGAGCGCGATCCTGCTCGCCGGCGGGTCGTCGCGGATCCCGCTGGTGTCGCAGCTGCTGTCGACCGAGTTCCAGCGGCCGGTGGTGGCCGACCCGCACCCGGAACACAGCATCGCGATGGGCGCGGCGGTGTCGACGGCGGCGGTGCTCGGCGGCGGCTCCCTGTTCTCGGACGCGACGCCACCCTCGGGCGGGATGCCGCCTTCGGGCGGGATGCCATCCTCGGGCGGGATGCCGCCTTCGGGCGGGATGCCATCCACGGGCGGGATGCCGCCTCCGGGCACGTCGCCGGCGCAGCGGCGGGAGGAGACGACGACGCTGGTCGACGTGCCGGTCGGCGGGCTCGCCCCGGCGGTGTCGCCGCAGCGTGGTGGGGCGGCGCCCGCGACGGCGGGGCCGTATGTGGCACCGCAGCCGGTCACCTACTCCCGCGGGGCGGTCGCGATCCCCGGCACCACGCCGCCGCCGACCCCGGGCCGGACTCCGCTGATCCCGCAGCCGCCGATCCCGCCGCGGCCGACCTCCGGCGTACCCGGGAACGGCGCGATCCCCTGGCCGCCGCCCCCGCTGCCGGCCGCGCCCGGCGGCGAGAAGCGCAACCTGGTGAAGTTCGTCGGCATCGGCGCCCTCGTCGTCGCCCTGCTGGCCGGCGGCACCACGGCCGCGCTCATCCTGCTGAACAAGAAGAACAACACGACCAGCAGCACGCCGCCGGTTACCACTACGGCGCCGCTCCCGTCGGCGTCGGCCGGCCCGACGCAGGCGCAGGCGTACCCGACCAACACGATGCTGATCCGGGTGGACACCGGCGCCGACACCGGCCCGGACCGCAAGTCGAAGGTGTACTTCTTCACGCCCGGCAGCGCGACCCGCACGCCGCTGCCGAACACCCAGGTCGGCGACGTACTGCCGAAGTGGTCGCACTCGCGCAAGCAGATCGCGCTCACCCACGCCGCACCGGACGGCAAATCCAGCTCGATCTACATCATGAACGCGGACGGCAGCGACCGGCAGCTGGTGGACAGCACCGGCCGCGGCCGGGTGGCCTGGTCGGCCGACGACAAGAAGATCGCATACATGAAGAAGATCAACGGGATCCCCCAGATCGTGGTGCGCACCCTGGCGACCGGCCAGCTGCGCCAGCTGACCTTCTCGTCGACCGACAAGGACGACGCGATGTGGTCACCGGACGGCAAGACGATCATCTACTGGCTGAACGCGGGCGGCGTCAAGCAGATCTACGAGCTGCAGGTGGCGAACCCCAAGGAGCCGGGCCGGCAGATCACCGGGCCGGACGTCGGGCCGGCCAACGACCCGGTCTACTCGCCGAACGGGCAGAAGATCCTGTTCACCCGCGAGCTGGACAACAACGCCACCTCGGACATCTGGATGGTCAACATCGACGGCTCCGACCCGCACCCGGTCACCTCGAACCCGGCCCGCGAGATGGACCCGACCTGGTCGCCGGACGGCACCTGGTTCGCGTTCGTGCGCGGCGACTACGGCCAGCCGACCGTGGTGATCGAGCCGGCCGACGGCGGTAAGGAAGTGACGCTGACCAAGCCGGGCGACCGCGAGGGTCATCCCTGCTGGTTCTGATCCCGGTACTGCTCGGCCAGGATCCCCTCGCAGGTGCGGGCGACCGCGCGGGCGGCCGTCTTGAGCTCCCGCGCCGAGAACGGGTGCTCGGCGATCGCCTGCCAGCGGGCCAGGGCTTCCCGCGCGGCCGCGGCGATCCGTCCGCTGGCCGCGTCCGAGGGAAGACCCATTCGTGCGTACGGGGCGCCGCCCGCCCCGCCGAGCAGGACGTCCATCTCGGCCAGTTGCGCGTCGGTGGCCGGCAGCCGGCCCGAGCGCACCTGGTGCAGCAGCCGCAGCTCCACGAACTCGTGCGCGCTGGCCCGGATCCGCTCGGCCTCGGCCGCGAGCGCCGTGCCCGGCGGGAGACACTCGTCGAGCACCGCCAGCGCCGAGCGTGCCTTGAGCACCTCGCTGCGGCCGACGAACTGGGCGGCGAACACCTCGCGCAGCTTGTCGATGCCGCTGTGCTCGGTCAGCGCCCGGGCCAGGGCCCCGGAGTCGGCGACCGACTTCTCCCGGATCAGGCGCACCGACAGCCGTACGCCGAACAGCCCCAGCCGGCCGAGGACCCGGGCGCGATCGTCGCCGGAGGCCGCGAACCGGTCGGCGGTCAACAGCAGCTCGACCACCCGGTCCATCGGCTCGGCGGCGACCGCGGCCAGGACCCGGTACTCCTCCTCGCGCAGGGTCGCGCCGGCCGCGCCGAGCAGCCCGGCCACCGGGACGACGACCGGGCAGAGGCGGCGCAGCCGCTCGTCCGTCGCGTAGCGGGCCGCGACCCGGGCGGCCGAGGCCATCGCGTCCAGCCGGCAGCCGCCGATCTCGTCCGCCCGCGACAGCACGCCGACCGCGTTGACCGGGGTGCCCTGGGACAGGCCGTCGCCGTGGAACGACTCGAGGAACCGCACGTCGCTGCCGTGCATGTGGCGCAGCAGGTAGATGACCGCGTCGGTCTGCGCGGCCCGCTCCCCCTCGGCCTCCAGGAACGCCATCGTGCGCAGCGAGACGTCGGTGGAGAGCGAGGCGATGCCCGGCGTGTCGATCAGCGTGTGCCGCCGCAGCCGGCTGCTCGGCACCCGCACCTCGAGGTGGTCGACCTGCTCGGCCGGGCGGCCCAGGTTGATCTGCACGGCGCCGTCCCGCCGGGTGAACGGGCGCTGCTCGGCGCTGCCGTCGGTCAGATGCGCGGTGACCGCGTACGTGGGCCCATCGGCGTACCAGGTCACGATCCGCGTGCACTCACCCGCGTCGGTGGCCGCGAGCTCCTCGCCGACCAGCGCGTTGAGCAGGGTGGACTTGCCGGCCTTGACCTTGCCGGCGATGGCCACCCGCAGCGGCTCGTCGATCCGCCGGCGGGCCTGCACCAGCCGCGGGTCGCGGGTCTCCCCCACCGCCCGGTCCAGCAGCACCCGTACCTGATCGAGAAGGTTCACGCGGCCAGCCGATCCAACCGCCGACGGGCCTCGGCGAGCTGCGCCACCTTGGCCTGGCGCTGGTCGGGCGGCAGCTCGGCGATCTCGCGGACCGCGGCCTCGGTCGCCGCGGCCGAGCGCTCCACGGCCTGCGCCCGGGTGGCGAACTCGTCGCGCAGGAAACGCTGGGTACGCCGGATCGCCTCCCGGCAGTCGCGCCCGACGTGGAAGCCGACGTCGTCCACGTACCGCCGAAGTTCGGCCTTGGCCTGCATCCGCCGCTGCAGCACCTGCCGCTCCCGTTCGCTCTTGATCATCCGGCGGCCGAGCGTCATGCCGGCCAGCAGGCCGATCGGCGCGAGGGCCAGGCTGAAGAACGCCCCGACCGCGCCGATCATGTAGATGCCGCCGTACGTGACCCGGGCCGCGGTGAACGCCCCGAGGAACTGCTGCACGCCCGACTTCTGGAAGCTCACGTCCAGCTCGTCCACCTTCTGCAGGGCCAGCTCGGGCGCGGGCAGGTCCACGTCGAGGCTGTCGTACTCCAGGCCGAACCGCTCGGCCACGTCGTGCGCCAGCTGCTCGGTGCGGGTGACCAGCAGCATCAGGTTGTCCACCGCCGCCGACGCCGCCTCCCGCTGGGCCCAGGCCTGGAAGTCGCGCCAGGTCTCCTTCGGATCGGACTCGTCGATCAGGTCCTCGCCACGGCGCACCATCAGCCGCAGCCGCTCCCTCAGGTCGTGCTCGACATCGGAGCTGAGATCCTGCACGCCGTCGCCGAGGACGGTCTGCCACGAGCCGCCGGCCAGCCAGGCGCTGCGCCGGGTCTTCTCGGCATAGCGGCGTACGACCTCCGGGGTCTTCGCCGGCGCGGCGGCGACGGCCTGCTCGGCGTCGACCCGCTCGCGCAGCTGCGACACCACGAAATTCAGCTCGGCCCGGGCGGCCGCCGCCCTGGTGGCCGCCGCCGCGCCGAGCACCTCCCGGCGCAGCAGGTCGACCAGCCGCGGGAAGCCGGACTCCTCGTTGAGCGGGGTGGAGTCGCGGGCCTGGGCGCGCATCCGCAGGAACGAGGAGACCGCGACGACCGGCACGGACAGGCCGGCCCGCTCCAGGTGCCCCTGGTTGATCTCGGCGATCCGGCGCCACTCGCCGTACAGGTCGGTCTTGGTGAGCACGAGGAACGCCCGCGGGCAGCGTTCCAGGGCGCGGCGCAGGAAGTCGACCTCGGGGGCGGTCAGCTCCTGGGCGGCGTCGGTGACGAACAGCGCCGCGCCGGCCAGGCCGAGCGCGGCCAGCGTGAGATTGCCCTGCGCCGAGTCGAGCCCGCCGACGCCCGGAGTGTCGATGATCGACAGTCCGGCCCCGAGCAGCCGCCGGTCGAGCCGCACCTCGACACCCCGGGTGGCCGGCTGGTCCGCGGCCCGCGGCACGGCGCCCTCGGTGATGTACTGCCGCAGGTCGTCGAACCCGATCGGCACCGGCTCGTCCACCCCCTCCAGCCGCAGGAACGCCGCCGGCGGCCGGCCGAACCGCAGGATCGTCGGGACGGCGGTCACGATGTCCGCGTCGACCGGGCAGATGTCGGTCCGCAACAGGGCGTTGACCAGGGTGCTCTTGCCCTGCTTGAACTCCCCCACGACGGCGACGGTCGCCTCCTCGGACCGCAGCCGCCGCACCGCGGCGTCCAGCCGCTCGACCAGGTCACCGCGGCCGGACGCCTGCGCCAGGGCACGCGCATCCGCCAGCCCGTCCAGCACATCGCCCCCGGGCCGGCCCGCCCGTGCGGATGTCGAGGTCACCGACCGCCCTCTCTGCACTTTCATCGCGCGTCCCCGGCCATTCTCCACCCACCGGCCACCGCCCCCGCCCGGCGCTCCCCGACCCCCCCGCGACGTATCAGCCTGAATCCCCGCCCGATTCGGATCAAGCCCCGATCCGGATGGTCCCGGCGCCGGACAGAAATCCGACACCCACATGCCACCCCGGATGTGCGACCTTATGACTCTGTCGCTCGATCCCGGCGTTTTGGCAGACCGCGGGGCTGGGCGCGCGCAGCCACCGACCACTACGATGCTTGAGCCCCTCGTCTTCGGGGCCCGCAGACCCTCCGCACGTACCTCGCGGCACGGCACCCCGCGAGGTGCGTGCGGAGCCTTTTCGGGGGCGTCGCTTCCCCCTTCGCCGGTCAGGCCGTATCGTACGGTCCCGAACGATCTGCCGGCTCCGGACCGTCGCCCACGATGACGTCACGCCCAGCCGGCCGGGAGGAGCCGGCGTGACACAGCCACGGCTGCTGATGATCCTGAGCGAGAACTGGACCCTGACGCCGGGGCGTGACCTTCCCGAGCTCGTCCGGTGGGCCCGGGTCGCCGAGGACGCCGGCTTCGACGCGGTCATGATCAGCGAGCATGTCGTGCTCGGCCCGGACGCGAGCGCCGGCGGGGTGATGGGCAACCCGCGCGACTACGCGATGCCGGGAAACCAGGATCCGGCCATGCCGTGGCCCAACTCGCTGCTGCTGCTGGCGGCGATGGCCTCGGTCACGACCCGGCTGCGGCTGGTCGCGGGCGCCGTCATCGCGCCGCTGCGGCACCCGCTGCTGCTCGCCCGGGAGCTCGGGACGCTGGATCTGATCAGCGAGGGCCGGCTGGTCGTGCAGCCCACCGTGAGCTGGAGCAAGGACGAGTACGACGCCCTGGCGGTGCCGTTCCACCGGCGCGGCCGGATTCTGGACGAGCAGCTGGAGATTCTCGAGCTGGCCTGGCGGGGCGGTCCGCTCACGTACTCGGGCGAATTCTTCTCCTTCCAGGACGTACGGCTGGAGCCGCGCGCCTACCGCAGCGACGGGCCGCGGCTCTGGTTCGGCGGGCAGCGGATGACCGCGCCGCTGCTGCGCCGGCTGGTCCGGTGGGGACACGGCTTCCACCCGCTCGGCGAGGCGAGCGCGGCGGATCTGGACCGGCTCGCCGCCGGGCTGCGCGCCGCCGGCCGGGACCTCGCCGAGCTGGAACGGATCGGCGGCACCCGGGCGGTGTTCCCCGACGACGACTCCCCGGCCGATCTCGGGCGGGCCCTGGAGCCCGTCCGGGAGCAGCTGGCCGCCGGCTACACGACCTTCTGCGTGAAGCCGTCGCAGTTCATCGACGACGTACGCGACCTCGAGCCGTTCTGCGCCGACGTCGTGCGTCGCGTGCACGCGATGGCGGCGTCCCGCTAGAAAACCTTCCCCGACACCTCTGCGACTGCGGCCGGACTACCGCCCTCGCCGAGCTCGCCGGGGACGGCGTCGCCGAGCTCGGCGTCGGGCTGGGGTAGCGCTGGGGAACGCTTCGGCCGCAGCCCGCCAACGGCCGTGCGGGTGCAATCCGCTCTGTCAGTGGCACGGTGCTCGTCTTTCGCGTACATCCGGAGAACCGGAAGTGATGCAGCCGGCGGAAGCTACCCGCGGGTAGATTGAGCCGGGTGACGACCCACGAGGTTTTCAATCAGCCGCCGCCGCTTGTCGACTATGACGTCTCGGCCGATGCCGCCCTGCTGGCCGGGGTGGCGCGGGAGGGGGCGCCGTGGGCGGTCGGTGATCTGCACCGGCTCGGGAAGCTGGCCGGGACGGCGGAGCCGCAGCGGTGGGCCGAGGAGGCGAACCGGTACGAGCCTCGGCTGATCACGCACGATCGGTACGGGCATCGGGTCGACGAGGTGGAGTTCCATCCCTCGTGGCATCGGCTGATGGGGGTCGCGGTCGGTGCGGGGCTGGCGGGCGCGGCGTGGGCGGATGATCGGGTGGGGGCGCATGTGGCGCGGGCTGGCGGGCTCTTTGTCTGGTCGCAGGTCGAGGCCGGTCACTCGTGCCCGATCTCGATGACGTACGCCGTCATACCCGCCCTGCGGAACAATGCCGACATTTCCGGAATGTACGAGCCGTTGCTCACCAGCCGGGAGTACGACCCGGGGCTGCGCACGCCGGCGACCAAGCGCGGGTTGCTGGCCGGCATGGGGATGACGGAGAAGCAGGGCGGCTCGGACGTACGGGCGAATACGACATATGCCGTTAAATCGCAGGATGATGGCGCCTGGCGGCTGACCGGGCACAAGTGGTTCACCAGCGCGCCGATGTGCGACCTGTTCCTCGTGCTCGCGCAGACCGAATCCGGATTGTCGTGTTTCATGATGCCAAGGGTGTTGCCGAACGGCGAGAAGAACACGTTCCGCATCCAGCGCCTCAAGGACAAACTCGGCAACCGCAGCAACGCGTCCAGCGAGCCCGAATTCGAGGACGCCGTGGCGTGGCTGGTCGGCGAGGAGGGCCGCGGCGTACGCACGATCATCGAAATGGTCGCGATGACCCGCCTCGACTGCGTGACCGGCTCCGCCGCCGGCATGCGGGCCGCCCTCAACCAGGCCGTCCACCACGCCCGGCACCGGTCCGCCTTCGGCCGGCTGCTCGCCGACCAGCCCGCCATGCGCAACGTCCTGGCCGACCTCGCGATCGAGTCCGAGGCCGCCACCGTGCTCGCCATGCGCCTGGCCGGCGCCGTCGACCGCGACGAGCACGCCTTCCGCCGCCTCGCCATCGCGGTCGGCAAGTTCTGGGTGTGCAAGCGGCAGCCCGCCGTCGTCGGCGAGGCCGTGGAGTGCCTGGGCGGCAACGGCTACGTCGAGGAGTCCGGGCTGCCCCGCCTTTACCGGGACGCCCCGCTCAACTCGATCTGGGAGGGCTCCGGCAACGTCCAGGCCCTCGACGTGCTGCGCACCCTGAGCCGCGAGCCGGACAGCCTCGACGCGCTGCTGGCCGAGGTGACCGGCGTCGACCGGCGCATCGACGAGGCGGTGGCCGGCCTGCGCACGATGGTCATGGAGGAGGGCCAGGCCCGCCGGGTGGTCGAGCGAATGGCCGTGGTCCTGCAGGCGTCGCTGCTCGTACGGCACTCCCCCGCGGAGGTCGCCGACGCCTTCTGCGCGACCCGCCTGGCCGGGGATTGGGGGCACACCTTCGGCACCCTGCCCGCCGGCATCGACACGGCCGCGATCGTGGAGCGCGCAGCGCCCCAATAGGACCCGAAGCGCACGGTGACACACCGGGATGGACCGTTAAGCCCTATTTTGTGACCAATCTGGGATGATCAACGCGCTCAGTTGGCACGATCGAGGAGCCCGGGGTGCGGCAACCAATTGGCGACGTCGACCACATCGAGCCAGAGGTGGCCGACGACGCGGCGGCCCCGGAACCACCCCGGCCACCACAGGTCGCCAGGCCGGCCTTCGTGGTCATCTGCCTGGCCGTGACGCTGGTCCACCTGGTGCTGGTGTTCTTCTTCGTGGCCCCGGCCAACCCGATCTCCCAGCGCCTGAACGGGCCCATCCAGGCCTGGGTCTCCCCCTACTTCGAACAGAACTGGCTGCTGTTCGCGCCCAACCCGGAAAGCAACAAGACCCAGATCCTTGCCCGTACGGGATGGACCACCGCCACCGGCGACCACGCCACCAGCGACTGGTTCGACATCAGCGCGGTCGACAAGGCCGGCACCAGGCACAACCCGTACCCGAGCCACACCACCCAGAACATGCTCCGGCGCGCCTGGTCCGCCTACCAGTCCTCGCACCCCGACGGCGACGAGTCGACCTCCGACGGGGCGCTGCTGCGGGCCAAATACCTGCGCAACCTCGCCGTCCAGCGGGTCACCCCGCACAGTCCACACGCGTTCGAGGTGGTCCAGGTGAAGGTCGTGACCGAGCCGATCGCGCCCCCCGGCCAGTCCCCGTCGAACGAGCCCTACACGCGGGTTCTGCCCTGGTGGACGGTGACCACCGATGGCAACTGAGCTGAAAGCGGCCTACCGGCTGCTGACCGAGCGACCGCTGTCCCTCTACGCCGCGGCCGTGTTGCGGATCGGCTATGGACTGCTCTACTTCGTCATGCTCGCGCGCGAGTTCCCGCACCGCCACGAGATCTGGGGCCCGCAGTCGCCGTGGACGCCGGACCTGGCCCGCCAGATGTCCGCCGACAGCGGCTGGTTCACGTTCCTCACCCTCTCCGACGGCCGGGCGTACTTCGAGATCTGTTACGCCCTCGCGCTCGTGATCGCCGTCCTGTTCCTGCTCGGCTGGCGGACCCGGGCGGTGTCCATCCTGTTCGCGCTGGTCGTGGTCGCCTTCTACGGCCGGAACGTGCTGATCACCGACGGCGGCGACAACCTGACCGTGCTGATGGCCATCTACCTGTGCGGCACCGCCTGCGGCCGGCGCTGGTCGCTCGACGCCCGCCGGACGCGCGGGCGCCCCGAGCAGACCGGCACCCGCCAGTTCGCCGTCACGGCGGTGCACAACTGCGCGATGCTGATCATCATGGCGCAGATGTGCATCCTGTACGGCGCCGCCGGCCTGTACAAGGTGCAGGGCGGGCTGTGGGAGAACGGGACCGCCCTGCACTACGTACTCAACTCGGACCTGTTCCGGCCGTGGCCCGCGCTCTCCGACTTCATGGACGGCCACCACGTCCTGCTCGCGATCGCCGGCTACGTGACCGTGCTGGTCCAGGTCGCCTTCCCGTTCAGCCTGTTCAGCAAGCTGAAGTACGTCCTGCTGGTCATCCTGATCGGCATGCACCTCGGCATCGCCGTCCTGGTCGGACTGCCGATGTTCTCCGCCGTGATGATCCTCGGCGACGCGGTGTTCCTGCCCGACCGGTTCTTCCGCTTCCTGGCCCGCGAGGTGAAGGCTCGGGCGATCACCGGGAACCGAGCAGTTCCCGTACGCTAGCAAGCAGTTCTTCCTGGGAGATCGGCGCGACGTGGCCGCCGGTGCGGGCGTCCTGCATGGCCTTGGCCAGCTGCACGCGGCGCAGCACCTCCTTGATGTCGGCGCCGGTCATGCCGTGGCTGGCGTGCGCGAGCGCGGCCAGGTCGAGGTCGTCGGCGAACATCTCGAAGCCCGGCTGCTCGTGCACGGTGATCAGCCCCTGGATCATCTTGCGGAAGATCTCGGCCCGGCTCGCCTCGTCCGGTTTCGGCACGCTGAGCTTCACGTCGAAGCGGCCGGAGCGGATCAGCGAGTCGTCCACCCGGTGCGGGAAGTTCGTGGTCGCCACCACCAGCACGTTCGGGTTCTCCTCGATCAGGTCGTTCATCTCCTGCTTGAAGATCCCGGCGACCGCGTTGAGCGCCTGGCTGGCCGCGTCGCCGCCCGCCCCCGCGTAGCTGACGATCGAGTCGAACTCGTCGAACAGCATCAGCGTCGGCACCCGGTAGCGGCGCGCGTCCCGGAAGATCTGCTTGATGTTGCGCTCCGAGCCGCCCAGCCACTTGTCGAGGATCTCCGGGGTGCGGATCTCCCGGAAGTCCGCCCCGATCTCGTTGGCCAGCGCCCGGGACAGCATCGTCTTGCCGGTGCCCGGCGGCCCGTACATCAGAATGCCCTGCGGCCGCCGCGCACCCCAGCGGGCCATCGCCTCCGGGTGCCGGAACGACACCGCGATCTCGCGCAGCTCGGCGACCACCTCGGCGAGCCCGCCCACCATGTCCAGCGTGACGGTCTGCGTGGTGGCCGGCGTGCGCTGGACCGCCTCCCGGCTGATCACGAACTTCCGGCCGCGCAACGACTCCTCGCCGGCCAGCTCCATCACGGCCTGCAGCGTGAGCCCGACGAAGGCCTGCAGGTGCGCGGGCGTCACGTCGTCGCGCGGCACCTCGGCGAACAGCCGCACGACGGTCCCGCTCTCGTCGTACGTCACGCTCGCCTGCAGACCGACGACGGCATCGGCGAGGGTGGCGGGCTTGCGGTTCGCCGCCGGCTGGGTGGGGCGGTCGAGACCGAGCTTGCGGTACGCCGTGATCGCCGCCGATCCGACGGTGTCGACGATCCGGGTGGCGATCGGGTCGCCCTGCTCGATCCGCTTGGCCAGCAGGAGTCCTACCGGGTCCTGGCCGAGGACGAGTTTGCGGATCCGCTCCTTGGAGTAGGGCTCGTCGGCGGTCGAGATGGCCGCGGAGAAGGCGTGGACGGGCCCGGACGGGCGGTCGGCACTGGAAACGGTGAGGTCGACCCGGCTCACGGGGGGCGGCCAGGTGGCCTGGCGGAGGAGGTCCACGGGGTTGACCCGGGCCGCGGCCAGGAGGGTGGCGGCGTCGACCATCTCGACCGTCGCGCCTGCGTATTCGAAGGTCTCGCCGCGCCGTCGCGCGAAGCTCGCGTCTGACATGCACCAACAGTGACACGCCCGAGCGAGCAAGATACTAGCCGGGCGAGATACTAGCCGGGCGAGATACTAGCCGGGCGAGATACTAGCCGGGCGAGATACTAGCCGGGCGAGATACTAGCCGGGCGAGATACTAGCCGAGCGAGATACTAGCCGAGCGAGATGCTAGCCGGGCGAGATACTAGCTGCCACCACACTGCGGGGCTTGGGTTCTGTGCTCGCGCTTGGGCTTCGAGGTCTGCGACTGGTGGTCGTGAACATAGGGGCGGCGCGTTGGCGTCGGTGGCGCGTGGCGGTTCGCCGTAGGCTCCGGGGCATGCGGATCTCGATCTGGCCGGGTGCGGAGCACCCCTGGCCGGAAGTTCTGTCGATGGCGCTTCATGCCGCGGAGACGGGGTGGGACGGGGTCTGGTTCGCCGATCACTTCATGCCGGACGACGAGGACGACGGCGGGCCGATTCTGGAGGCGGCGTCGGTGGTGGCGGCGCTGGCAGCGGTCGTGCCGCGGGTGCGGATCGGCACGCTGGTCTACGGCAACACGTATCGACATCCGGCCGTGGTCGCCAACATGGCGGCTACCGTCGACCGGATCAGTGGTGGGCGGTTCGTGCTGGGGGTCGGCGCCGGGTGGCAGGTCAACGAGCATCGGCAGTACGGGATCAGTTTGCCGCCGGTGAAGGAGCGGATCGATCGGTTCGAGGAGGCGGTGCAGATCACGCTTGGGCTGCTGCGGGAGCCGCGGACCACGTTCGAGGGCAAGTATTACCAAGTGACCGACGCGGTCTGTGAGCCGGAGCCGGTGCAGGATCCGCTGCCGGTGATGATCGGGGCCAAGGGCGAGCGGCGCATGCTCCGCATTGTCGCGAAATATGCTGACCAGTGGAACGCGTGGGGCCTGCCGGAGGTCATCGCGCACAAGTCGTCGGTGCTCGATCGGTTCTGCGCGGAGCTCGGGCGCGATCCGCGGGCGATCGACCGTACGGCCCAGGCCCTGGTGTCGGTGGGTGAGCCGATCCCGGACGAGGGCGGCGGGAGGCCGGTGATCGGTGGGTCGCCGGCGGAATTCGCCGACGCGGTCGCGCGGTACCGCGAGATCGGGCTGGACGAGCTGATCGTTCCGGACGAGTTGCTGGGCGTGGGGAAGGCCAGGCTGGCGGCCATGGACACGATCCTGGGCATCGTCCGGGGCTGATCAGAAGCTCGCGCGGGCTACGGTGCGGGGCATGACGATCGACTTCACCGACCCGGAGGTCATCCGCGACCCGTATCCGGCGCTCGCCCGGCTGCGGGAGCGGGCCGCGGTGAGCTGGCACGAGCCGACCGGCACCTGGCTGGCCGCCTCGCACGCCGCCGCCGATGCGGTGCTGCGCGATCGCCGCCTGGGCCGGTTCTGGGTCGATCGCGAGCCGGCCGCGGTGTGGGAGCCGTTCAACCTGCTGCACCGCAACCAGATGATGGAGAACGAGCCGCCCGCCCACACCCGGCTGCGCGCGCTGGTGGCCAAGGCGTTCGCCCGCGGCCACGTGGAGCGCCTGCGGCCGGCGGTCGACGCCGAGGCCGCCCGCCTGGTCCGCGCCGCCGGCGACGAGTTCGACCTGCTGACCGCGGTGGCCGAGCCTCTCGCCGTCACCGTGATCGCCGAGCTGCTGGGCGTACCGGCGCCCGACCGGCACCGCCTGCGGCCCTGGTCGGCGGCGATCGTCCGGATGTACGAGGTCTCCCGTACGCCCGAGGCCGAGGCCGCCGCCCTCGCCGCCTGCCGCGAGTTCGCCGGCTACCTGCGCGACCTGGCCGCCCGCCGCGCGGCCGATCCCCGGGACGACCTGATCAGCCACCTGGTCGCGGTCCGGGACGGCTCCGACCGCCTGACCGCCGACGAGCTGGTCGCCTCGGCCATCCTGCTGCTGAACGCCGGCCACGAGGCCTCGGTCAACGCGCTCGGCGGCGGCGTGGTCGCCCTCCTCCGGCACCCGGCGCAGCTGGACCGCCTCGCCGACGACCGCTCGCTGGTCCCCACCGCGGCCGAGGAGATGATCCGGTACGACCCGCCGCTGCACATGTTCGTCCGTACCGCGGCCGCCCCGGTCACCATCGCCGGCGTCCCGATCGGCGCGGGCGAGCGGATCGCCGCCCTGCTCGGCGCGGCCAACCGGGACCCGGCCGTGTTCGCCGAGCCGGACGTCTTCGACGCCGCCCGCGATCCCAACCCGCACCTGGGTTTCGGCGCCGGGCTGCACTTCTGCCTGGGCGCTCCCCTCGCCCGGATCGAGCTGCGGGCCGGCCTGAGCGCGCTGCTCGACCACGCGCCGGGGATGACGCTCGCCGCCGAGCCGGTCAACCGGCCGACCTTCGTGCTGCGGGCCTGTCGGGAGGTACGGCTCAGCCGGCGGGCTTGAGCGTCGCCTGGTCGATCGCGGTCACCAGGGCCTCGTCGCCGGCCAGATCGGGCGCCAGCAGGGTCAGCACGTCGCGCACGCTGCCGGCCCGGGCCTGGAACGGCTCGGCGCCCGCGTCGGCCACCGGCGCGCCGAAGCCGCGCAGGTGGTCGATCCAGGCCGCGACGATCCGGATCGCGCCGGCCGGCAGCCGCCCGTCGGCCACCTCGGCGCGCAGCACGGGCAGGACGCGCACCGGCAGCTTCTGCGAGCCGTCGGCGGCGATCTGGGCCAGGGTGTGCCGGATCCGCCGGTTGCCGAAGCGGGTCAGCAGCGCCTCCCGGTAGGCGGCCAGCTCGCCGGGCGGCAGGGGGACGTGCCGGCTCGCCTCGTCCCACCATTGCCCCAGCCAGGCACGGCACTCCGGATCGGCCACCGCGTCGGCGACGGTGACCTGACCGCGGGCGCTCCCGGCGTACGCAAGCAGGGAATGACCACCGTTGAGCAGCAGGAGTTTCCGCTGCTCGTGCGCGGTGACGTCGGAGACGAACCGCGCTCCCCCGGCCTCCCAGGACGGTCGTCCGCCGGGGAAGACGCCGCTGAGCACCCACTCGGTGAACGGCTCGGTCACCACGGGGACGGCGTCGGCGAAACCGGTCAGCGCGACCGCGGCGCGCACGTCCTCCTCGGTGGTGCGCGGGGTGATCCGGTCGACCATGGTGGTCACGAACGAGACGTTGTCGCGGATCCAGGGCACCAGCGCCGGCTCAGCGAGCGTGGTGAAATCGAGCAGCACCCGGGCCGCCGCCGCGCCGTTCTCCGGCAGGTTGTCGCAGGGCACGATCGCGATCGGGCCGCCGCCGTGGATGCGCCGCTCGGCGAGCCCGGCCATCAGCCGGCCGGGCACGCTCCGCACCGGCTCGCCGCGCAGCCAGGCGGTCACGTCGGCGGCGGCCCGGCTCTCGTCCAGGCCGCCGCCGGCGCCGCGCAGGTAGCCGGCCTCGGTCACCGTCAGCGTGACGACGGTCGTGCGGGGTGCGGCCAGGTGCGTACGCCACGCTTGCAGATCATCCGAGGCGTACGCGGCATCCAGCGCCGAGACGATCGAGGCGTCGTCGTGCTCGGGGCCGCGCACCAGCAACGTGTACCGCCCGTGCTGGGCGTTGAGCGCGGCCGCCGCGCCCGGTGACCGCCCGGTGAACGCCGCGATCGGCCACTGCCCGGCGTCCGGCGCCACCGACGTGTACCACGCCTGGTGCGCCCGGAAGAAGTTACCGAGGCCCAGATGGACGATCCGCATGGCTCCATCCTGGTTACCGCCGCAGGGCCGTGCAACCGAGTCTCAGCACCCGTTGCGCATCGCGCTCACCGCCACGTCGTCGTACCAGAGGGTGTCCGCGCCCGAGCCGTAGCTCTCCCAGCCGAGCTTGAGGTCGGTCAGCGCCGGCCGCCAGGTGCGGTTGAGCCACTGGCTGTCGATGTCGTGGGTCGGCACGCCGTCCTCGAGCAGGCCGGGCACCGAGGTGCCGTTGAGCCACGTCTGGATGGTGCCGTTGGTGCCGTCCACCTTGAACTCGACGCAGTTCCAGGTGTTCACCGGCAGCGGCGCGGAGAGGGCGACGCCGGCCGGGCTCTGCTCGGGCAGGGTGGCGTCGTCCGAGGCCCGGTTGAACTGCAGGGCGCCGTTCTGGCCGCCGAAGCGCAGGTCCTTGCCGCCGTCGTTGGCGTCGGCCATGGCGACCGCGGCGACGTGCGCGGCGGGCAGCGCGGTGGTGTGCCGCACCCAGTAGCGGACGTACCACACGTTGCTGGTGGCGGCGAGGATCTGCGTGCTGCGGACGAAGACGTGGTTGCAGTAGCCCTCAGCGCCGTTGATCCGCAGCGAGGTGGTGCCGCTGTGCGCCACGGTCTTGTCGATCGTCGCGGTGCCGGCGCCGGAGCAGTCGGGGTAGGTGACCGCCCAGTTCCCGCTCGGCGTCGTGCCGGTCTGGCCCTCGAAGCCGTCACAGACCTCGGCGGCCCCGCAATTCTGGGGCGGCGCGGAGGTTGGTGGGGTGGTGGGGGGCGTAGTGGGCGGGGTCGTCGTGGGGGCAGTGGTGGGCGGGGTGGTCGTCGGTGTCACGTCGGGTCCGCAGGCGACGCCGTTGAAGGTGAAGGCGGCCGGCGTGGCGTTGGTGCCGGAGTACGTGCCCTGGAAGCCGAAGCTGGTGGTGGCGCCGCTGGCGAGGCTGCCGTTCCAGGCGACGTTGGTGGCGGTGACCGCGGTGCCGGTCTGGCTCACTGTCGCGTTCCAGGCATTGGTGACCTTCTGGTCGCCGGCGAACGCCCAGGACACCGTCCAGGAGCTCACCGCCGTCCCGTAGTTGGTCACCTTCACGTCCGCGGTGAAGCCGCTGGACCACGAGTTCGGGGTGTAGACCACGGCGCAGGCGGCGGCCGCGGTCGCCGCGGAGGCGGCCGCGACGACCATCCCGGCGCCGGCCACGACGGCGGCCGTGGCCAGGGCGAGTGTTCTTCGACGCATGAGGTTCTCCCGGGGGACGGAGGTGTTGGGAGCGCTCCCAGACATATCGATGACTGTAGTTGGCTTTGGCCGGACGCGGAAGCGGGCCCGCGCTTACACGCTCAGCAACATGAACGCCACCCTTCGTGAGTGTGACATTCGTCGATTCGATTGATGACGAAAGAGGCAAACACCGTTTGGTTCGGTCGGCTAACCGACAAGCCGATATGCAAGGGGCCACTCGGCGCGATTAGGTGGTTCTCGCTCGCACAGCGACCCGGGGTGGAGGAGATGGTCACGGTGACGAACGCGGTGGTTTTCGTGCAACAGGACAGGTTCGAGGTGAACGCCGCGCGCTGCCTCGACTACTGCGCTGTCCGGCGGTATGCGGTGGCCGGCCTGATCAGCGGCGACTGGCCGGCGGCCCTGCAGATGCTCGACGACGGCCTGGCCTCCGTGATCATCGTGTCCACGCCCGCCCACCTGGAGCAGGCGCAGGGGGCGGCGCCGCGCGGCGAGTCCCGGGTGGAGATCGTGCCCAAGCGGCTCAACCGGCGCCGCCCGGCCACCCGCCCGGTGGCGCGCATGGCGACGCTCACCTGATCCGAGGTTCTGCGCGGCCCGCCGGGGCGACTGGCTACAGTTCGTACGGCAGGCGGGCAAGCGAAGGAGACGTACGGACATGGCGGGCGACATCGACCCCGAGCGGCTGGCGATCTGCCTGGCCGTGCTGGCCGAGGCCGAGGCTCTCCCGCCCGAGCACCCCGACGCGGTGGCCGTCCGGCGGGCGACGGGCGGCCTGTTCAAGACCGTGAAGCTGCAGCGCCGGCGGGAGCGGCGGGAGGCGATCCTCGCCGCCGACCGCGAGGTCACCGAGGCGACCGCGACCGGCGCGCCGGGCCGGATCGACGACGAGACGGCCGGCATCCCGCTGCGGACGAGCGTCACCGGCGGCACGGCCGGGGTGCTGCGCCAGCCCCGCGGCTGCTACACCTGCAAGCAGCGGTACACCGTGGTCGACGCGTTCTACCACCAGCTCTGCCCCGGCTGCGCGGCGCTCAACCACGCGAAACGCGACGCCCGCACCGACCTGACCGGGCGCCGGGCGCTGCTCACCGGCGGCCGCGCCAAGATCGGCATGTACATCGCGCTGCGGCTGCTGCGCGACGGCGCCGACCTCACCATCACCACCCGTTTCCCGCACGACGCGGTCCGCCGCTACTCGGCGATGCCGGACAGCGCCGACTGGCTGCACCGGCTCCGGGTGGTCGGCCTCGACCTGCGCGACCCGGCCCAGGTGGTCGGTCTCGCCGACTCGGTCGCCCAGCGCGGCCCGCTGGACATTCTGATCAACAACGCCGCCCAGACCGTACGCCGGACGGCCGGTGCCTACGCGGCGATCGCGGCGGCCGAGGGCGAGCCGTTGCCCGACGGGCCGCTGCCCGAGCTGGAGTACTTCGGCACGGCCGGCGCCTCCCCCGCGGCGGCGCTCACCGCCGGGTCCGGCGCGACGCTGAGCCCGCGGCAGGTGACCGAGCTCGCGCTGGTGGCCCGCTCGGCCGAGATCGACGCGGGCGGCCTGGTCCCCGATGTGACGCCGACCAACAGCTGGAGCGACCGGGTGCACGAGGTCGACCCGCTCGAGCTGCTCGAGGTCCAGCTGTGCAACGTGACGGCGCCGTTCGTCCTGGTCAGCCGCCTGCGTACGGCAATGACGAAGTCGACCTTCCAGCGCCGGTACGTGGTGAACGTGTCGGCGATGGAGGGCGTCTTCGCCCGCGGCTACAAGGGCGCCGGACACCCGCACACGAACATGGCGAAGGCCTCGCTGAACATGCTGACCCGCACCAGCGCGGACGACCTGTTCGCCGACGGGATCCTGATGACCAGCGTGGACACCGGCTGGATCACCGACGAGCGGCCGCACCCGACCAAGACCCGGCTGGCCGGCGAGGGCTTCCACGCGCCGCTCGACCTGGTCGACGGCGCGGCCCGGGTGTACGACCCGATCGTCCGCGGCGAGCGCGGCGAGGACCTGTACGGCTGCTTCCTGAAGGACTACGCGCCCGGCGCCTGGTGACGGAGCGAGCCACACCCCGCGCGGGGTGTGGCT
Organism: Actinoplanes subtropicus; assembly: GCF_000721705.1. Classification (GTDB taxonomy): domain Bacteria; phylum Actinomycetota; class Actinomycetes; order Mycobacteriales; family Micromonosporaceae; genus Actinoplanes; species Actinoplanes subtropicus. The sequence goes on along the minus strand of NZ_JOJL01000004.1, from coordinate 243,912 downwards.
CGCCTGTTCCGGTGGGCCGGCCGGTTCAGAAGTTCACGGTGGTCCAGTGGTGGCCGCCGCCACCACCGCCGCCGTTGCCCCCGCCGCCGCCGTTGCCGCCACCGCCGCCGTTGCCGCCACCGCCGCCGATGGCGCCGATCACGCCGCCATTGCCGCCGCCGTTGCCGCCACCGCCGCCGTTGCCGCCGCCGCCACCGTTGCCGCCGCCACCGCCGTTGCCGCCGCCATTCATGCCGCCGCCGTTACCGCCGCCGCCACCATTGCCGCCGCCACCGCCGTTACCGCCTCCGCCACCGTTACCGCCGCCGGGACCGTTGCCGCCGCCGCCGGGGCCGTTGCCGCCACCGCCGGGGCCGCCCGGCCACCACGGGTGGTGCGGGTCCCAGCTGCCGTGGCCCGGCCACCACTGGCCGACCCAGTTGCCCGGCCAGTGACCGGGCCAGCCGTGGCCCCAGTCGTTGTCGTCGACGACCAGCGCGACCCGGCTGTTCCAGCCGCCGCCCGCGCGATAGCAGGTGTAGTCGTCCCACCAGCCCTCGTCCTCGCCCCATTCGCCGGCGCGGACACAGGTGCGGTAGTTACGGAAGAACCCGACGAGCCGGTCACCACGCCACTGGGCGCTGATGATGGAATCCGATCGCGACGCCCCCTGGTCAGTGCTCGACGCGGCCTGAGCCGGCCCACCGACCGACGAGACGCTCGTTACCAGGCCGAGGCCCGACATCAGAAACATCCGGGTAAATCGGTTCATTTCACACCTTCTCTTGACAAAGCGTTATGCCTTGACCAGGGAACCATGGGTGCGGAATGTGACCGGATCGTTTCCCAGGGAGTACGCCGATCGTGGGAGAAGAGACTCCCCCTACTCTTCGGGCATGGCGAGGTACGCGGGCCGCAGGAGGTCGGCAATCGGGCGGCCCTCGTGCGCCAGCGGCGGCGGATCGAGCTGATCGAGCAGCGCGTCCGGTCGCGCGACGTTCCCCGGCCGACCGGTAACCGCCGCGGGCGCCACCTCGCCGCCCCAGAACGCGTCCCCCCAGTCTTTCCCGGAATCCGGCATATCCGAAACCACCGAAAGGACGGGTTTTTCCGGCGGGGGCGGCGGGGCGCCCGAGCCGCGCAGCTCGCGCAGGTGCAGCAGCAGTTCGTCCCGGTGCCGGCCGCGCCAGGCGAAGACCCCGAACGGATCCTCCTCGAACGAGCGGGCGAGCGCATAACAGGTCGCCGCGAGGTGCACGCACGGCATCGGCCACCGCTCGCAGGAGCAGTCCATCGCCACCTCGTCCAGCGAGAGCGGCACCAGGCTGAGCCCGGCCCCGGCGAAGACCTCGCCGATCCCGGCGGGCATCCGCCCGGCGAGCAGGTCGGCCGCGAACCGCGCCTCGGCCACCAGGTCCTGCTCGACCCGGGCCCACTCGGAGGCGCCGAAGGACCGCACCGCGATCCGCGCCCGAAATGCCTTGGGGTCGTCCGGCCCGCGCACCAGCGCCACCACGAGACTCCCCGAGATGGTCAGCTGCCGCACATACCCGTTCCGCTCGTCGCGCCTGCCACGGGCAAACGTCGGCCCCATCCGCAGCGACTCGAAGGTCCCGAGGAACGCAAGCGCAAGCCTGTCGTCAGTCAACGATGGCCTCCGGCGCCAGAAGCATGAGTTCGCGCAGTTCGGCGGTGTCGAGCGCGGTGAGCCAGCCCTCGCCGTTGCCCACCACCCGGGACGCGAGCACGCCCTTGTCCACGAGCAGCCGGTCGATCCGCTCCTCGAGGGTGCCGAGGCAGACCAGCGTGTGCACCCGCACGTCGCGCCGCTGCCCGATCCGGAACGCGCGGTCGGTGGCCTGCGCCTCGGTCGCCGGGTTCCACCAGCGGTCGACGTGCACCACATGGCTGGCCGCGGTCAGGTTGAGCCCGGTGCCGCCGGCCTTCAGGGAGAGCACGAAGATGCCCGGCCGCGGATCCTCCTGGAACGCGGCGACCAGCGCGTCCCGGTCGGCCCGGGACGTGCCGCCGTGCAGGAACCGCACCGGCACGCCGAACCGGGCGGCCAGGTGCGGGGTGAGCATCCCGCCGAACTTCGCGAACTGGGTGAAACACAGCGCGCTCTCCCCCTCGGCGAGCGCGCCGTCCAGGATCTCCTCGAGCCGCTCCAGCTTGCCGGACCGGCCGGGCAGCGGCGAGCCGTCGCCGAGCAGCAGCGCCGGGTGCACGCACGCCTGTTTCAGCTTGGTCATCGCGGCCAGCACGATGCCCTTGTTCCACTTGTCGCTGCTCTCGTCGAGGCGGGTGGACATGTCGTCGAGCACCGCCCGGTAGAGCGTCGCCTGCTCCGGCGTAAGGCCGCACAGGTGCCGCACCGCGCGTTTCGCCGGCAGGTCGTTGATCACGGCGGCGTCGGATTTCGCCCGGCGCAGCAGGAACGGCCGGGTGGCGTGCCGCAGCCGGGCCGCCGCCTCCTCGTCGCCGAACCGCTCGACCGGCACGGCGAACCGGGCGCGGAAGGTGTGGGCCGAGGCGAGCACGCCGGGGTTGAGGAAGTCGAGGATCGACCACAACTCGGCCAGGCGGTTCTCCACCGGCGTACCGGTCAAGGCGATGCGCACCCGGGCCGGAAGCTTACGGACGGCCTTGGCCACCGCGCTGCCGCTGTTCTTGATGTGCTGCGCCTCGTCGAGCACGACCCGGTCCCAGGCGACGGCGGCCAGGTCGCCGGCGGCGCGGGTGGCGGTGGCGTAGGTGGTCAGCACGATGTCGGCCCCGGCGAGCGTGGCCGGCGCGGGCCGCTCGGCGCCGTGCAGCACCTTGACCACCAGCGAGGGCGCGAACCGCTCGGCCTCCCGCTGCCAGTTGCCGAGCACCGAGAGCGGGCAGATCAGCAGGGCCGGCCCCGAGCGCCGATGCAGCAACAGCGCGAGCAGCTGAATCGTCTTCCCGAGGCCCATGTCGTCGGCGAGACAGGCCCCCAGCCCGAGGCCGTCGAGAAAGGCCAACCACGAAAAACCACGGATTTGGTACGGGCGGAGCACGCCCGCCAAGCCCTCCGGCGGATCGAGCAGCTCCAGCCGCTGGTCGAGCTCCCCGGAGAGCAGGTCGGCCAGCCACCCCTCGCCGCCGACCGCGGTCACCGGCAGCGGCAGCTCCTCCGGCGGCAGCAGCTTGACCGTCCGCAACGCCATGCCCGCGGTCATCGACCCGCCCCCGCGTTCCAGGAACCGCAGTCCCGCCGCGAGATGATCGGGGTCGAGGTGCACCCAGCGCCCGCGCAGCCGGACCAGCGGCACCTTGGCCTGGGCCAGGTCGGTCAGCTCGGACTCGGTGAGCGGCTCCCCGCCGATCGCCAGCCCCCACCGGTAGTCGACCAGGTGGGCGAGGTCGGCCGTCTCGTCCCGCAGGACCGGCGGGATCGGGTCTCGGCCGCGCACCTCGAGGGCCAGGCCCAGGCTCTGCCGCTCGCGCCACCAGGTCGGGAGCAGCACGCCGTAGCCGGCCTCCTCCAGGACGGCGGCCTGGCCGAGGAAGGCGTGCGCCTCGGCGGTCTCCAGGACCATGTCGATCGGGCGCGGCACCCGCAGGGCGGCCTGCAGGTCGGGATAGAGGCGGGCGGCCCGGCCCAGGCCGCCGAGCAGGCGCTCCTGCGGGTGCCTGGTCCAGCGGCGCAGCGGGGCGTACTCGTCCCGCCAGATGTCGGCGGCGGTCACCAGGGCGCTCGGCTCCTCCACGGCCTGCAGCAGGAACTCGAGCAGCCAGGCGTCCCGGCCGATCCCGTCGGCCCGCGGGTCGGTGGCGTCCGGCTCGTCGTCCAGTTCGTGCAGGTGGCTGAGGCGGAAGCACAACCGGACGGCGGACCCGGCGGCCGCGCTCGCATGCCACGCGTCCAGGCGCTCGGTGAGCTCGTCGACCAGCGCCGGCGCGGCGGTGAACGTGGGCTCGCCGCTCAGCGCGGCCAGCCAGCCGTCGCCGAGCTCCACCCCGGCCACCGCCAGCCTGGTGCGGACCAGGCCGTCCACCAGCCGGTGCAGGGCGGCGGCCAGCAGGTCGGCGGCCGGCAGCGCGCCGGTCGCGGCCCGGCAGGCGGCCGGCATGCGGCGCAGCAGCTCGGCGTGGTGGATCGCGTCGAACCCGGTCAGCACCGGGCGCCACCGCGAGGTGGGGCCATCGCGCAGCACCACCGGTAGGACGCGTCCGCGCCGGACCAGGTCGGCGGCGAAGGAGCACAGGTCGATCAGCCAATGGGCGTCGGGCCCGACCCGGCCGTCGAACTCGTCGGCCAGCTCGTCGTCGACGAACGGCACGGTGACCGCCGGCACCTGCCACGACCGGGGTTTCGGGGCGCCCCGCCGAGAAGCCAGGCCCAGCTGCGGCGAGGGCACCGGGCCGGCGCTGGTCGAGGGCAGCACGAGCGGGACGGTCGCGAGATCGTCACCCGGCGGGAGGCGATCCCGCTCGACGGCGAAGGGATGGCCGCTCCCTCGCCGGAATTCCCCGGACATGTCGGACTCGCCCCAGAGGCAGAGAGAGCCGTCGGTCAGCAGGAAGCCGTGCAGCACCCGGACGCCGGCCTGGACCACGACCGTCATGGCCGGCGCGTCCAGACGACGTCCCGTACGCGGGCACATCTCGGGTCGCCGTGCTCGTCGGTCAGCCCCAGCTCCCCGACCAGGAGACCGCCGTTCTCGTACGCGTCGCGCAGCACCGCCGTCGGGACGTCGCCGAACATCAGCTTGGCCCGGCGGAACATGTCGAAGCCGTCCCCGGCGACGTTTCCCCAGGCCAAGTAGAGGAAACGGGCCCCCGGCCGGCCATGCACGAACGGCCCGCCGACGTCGAGGAGCTCGTCGACCTCCCGCGCCGTGACGTCGAACTCCCACGCGGCCGTCGCCGCGGTCACCGGGACGAGTTCGATGACCTCGGCCTTGCGCTGGACCCCGACATGCACGTTCCGCAGGCGCAGCTCCTCGCCGCCCGGCAGGTCCCGCCCCTCGATCCGCATCCGCACCCGACCGACAATAGGCCGGGGGTACGACAATTACCCGTCAGGCGTTGTCGCGGACCCAGGCGTCGACCAGGCCGCCGAAGTGGCCGAGGAACTTCTCGTGTTCGTGGACGGGGTAGGTGGCGCGGACCGTCTCGCGGAGCAGGGAGCGGAACTCGTCCGAGTTCACCCAGTCGTAGACGATCTCGTTCACGTGGGACAGGTGGGTGTCGCAGAAGTCGCGGTAGCGGTCGGTCTCGAAGTACTCGTCGGAGAGGCGCCGGTATTCGGTGAGCTTCTCGGCGTACGACATGGTCCGGTCGTCACCGATGGCGAAGTAGCGGGACGTGTCGGTGTCCAGGCGCGGGCGGCGGTCGGTGACCACGCAGTAGACCGTCCAGCGCAGGAGCGCCGCCATCGCCCACGGGAAGTAGTAGTGCAGGGAGGTGATGGCCACGTCGGGGCAGGCGTTCGCGTAGTCGATCGGGTGGACGTCGGTGCCGCGCACCAGCGACTCGCACGAGTTGAACTCCCAGCGGAAGAACGCGTTGACCAGCCGGGAGATGGTGACCACCTCGTGGCCGACCTCGGCGGAGAGGAAGTTGTGGTCGACCTCGTAGCGGGAGTGCATGGGCTGCTCGGGGCGGAACTTCATCACCATCGTCTCCGGGCCGATGGTCAGCGAGCGGGCGAAGACGTCGTACCCCTCGACGGCGGCCTGCAGGTGCATCAGGCGCTCGCCGGAGGCGTCGTAGGCGGCGTGCAGCTCGTCGGGGTTGCGGATGCGGGAGACGCCGACCCAGGCGCCGCCGTCGTACGGCTTCATGTACATCGGGTAGCCCACCTGCTCGGCGGTCTTGTCGAGGTCGAAGGCCTGGTTGTAGCGGGCCGCGGTGTAGGCGTACCGGGAATTGTCCAAGGGGTTCTTGTACGGGACGAGCACCGTCTCCGGCACCTTGAGGCCGAGCCGCATCATCGCGCAGTAGGCGGCGTGCTTCTCCATGGACTGGAACGTGAACGGGCTGTTCAGCAGGTACACGTCGTCCATCAGGGCGATCTTCTTGAGCCACTCGCGGGGGTGGTAGTACCAGTACGCCAGGCGGTCGATGACCAGGTCGTGCCGGGGCTTGTAGCGCAGGTTGAACGGCTCGATGGTGACCCGGACCGAGCCGGTGCGATGGGTCCGGCCGTCCGGGCCGGTGACCACGCCGAGCCGGCGCAGCAGCGCCTCGTACGCGCGCGGCCAGTCGTCCTCGGTGCCCAGCAACAGTCCGATGGTGTGCTCGACGTCGGCCACGTCGTCCTCCCCGGGGATAGAAGAAGCTACGGCCACACCCGCTGCAGCAGGTGGGTCAGATGCGGGTCGAGGGCGTCGCGCCACCCGATCCAGTTGTGCGCGTCGCGGTTCTCCACGAAGGTCACCTCGTAACCCTGCCGGCGCAGGGTGGCCGCCAGGTCGCGGTTGTTGGCGAGGTTCTCCTCGACGGTGCCGCAGGTCAGGGTGGCCGGGACGGCCGGGCCGGCGGGTGCGCGGAGCACCTGGGCGACGAACCGGGTGATCCGCTGGTAGCGGGCGAAGCCGGACTCCTGGGCGTCGAACCGGTGCTGGAAGAAGCTGCCGGACTGCAGGAACAAGCCGGCGAACAGCCCGGGGGCGGCGCGCTGGGCGTGCAGCATGCCGAGCGCGCCGAGGCTGGCGCCGGCGCCGATCACCGGCGCTGTCGCGCCGAGCTCCGCGGAGACGTGCGGCAGGAGCTTGGTGGTGAGCATTCTGGTGTACGCCGAGGACGCCGAATAGGCCTCGAACCGGTCCTCGGGGGCCAGCAGCACGACGTGGAACGGGTTGACCCGGCCGGCCGCGATCGAGGCGGCGGCGTACCGGCCGAGGTCGGCGTACCGCTGGTAGTCGGGGCCGTCGTGGGCGATCAGCACCCGGTCGGCGGGGCAGGCCGGCGACCAGGCCCGGGCCAGCGGGCCGAGGTCGTGCCAGTCGCCCTCGGCCGGCGGCAGGTGCAGCCAGTCCGGCTCGCGGTAGTCGGGGCACCAGAGGACCGAGGAGTCGCCGTAACCGCCCGGCGCCCGCCGCGGGTTGCCCGGGTCGCAGATCGTCTCGCGGTGCCCGTCGCGGTCGGTCAGCTCCAGCTTGTACTCGATCCGGGCCGCGTCCGGCCGCGGCAGCCGCAGCTCCCAGCGCCGGTGCTCGGGCCGGTACTTGAACTCGGGGGAACCCAGGAAACCGCACATCAACCGTACGGACGCAAGCAGTTGATCTTGATCGTGCAGCTGGAAGCAGACAGTCGCGCCGTCACACCTCGCCCCGGCGACCCGCTCCATGACCGCACATTAACCGGCGGCGGCCGATCTTGCGCGGGATCAGAGATCACCGCTGGACGGCGAGAACGCCGACCGGGGCGACGAGGCCGGCGGAAGCCCGAACATCTCGGCCAGGCCGGTGACCCGCAGTTGCCGGTGGACGAACTCGCTCGGGTTGCGCAGCAGGAACCTGGTGCCCATCTCGCGGGCCGCGTGATGGCCGCTGACCAGCGCGCCGATGCCGAGCGAATCCATGAAGACGACGAACGTCAGGTCGACGATCAGGGTGACCGGGCGCTCCCGCTGGAGCGAGCCGAGGATGGCGGTGCGCAACGCGTCCACGGTGGCGGCATCGATGCTGCCGCGGACCTCGATGACGAAGGCGCCGTCGGCCTGCCGGCGTGTCGTCATCACCGCCTCTCCCATCGCCTCAAGGTACCCCGCCCGTCACCAGGCGCGCAGGCCAGCACACAGTTTCGACACCCCGCACGACTTGCGGACGGTGACCATTCGAGCACAAGGTGAGATCGGTAGTCGCCTATGCCAGAGGGTGGTGGACCATGTCAACGACATCGGAGCGGCCCGGGATCTTCGCGGTACGGGACGTGCGTTCCCTGATCACCGAGACGACCGAGGAGGGACACGGCCTGAAGAAGGCCGTCGGGGTGACCCAGCTGACCGCCATGGGCGTCGGCGCCATCATCGGCACCGGGATCTTCGTGGTGATCGGCCAGGGCGCCGGGATAGCCGGGCCCGCCGTCATCCTCTCGTTCGTGCTGGCGGCGGTGGCCTGCGTCTTCTCCGCGCTGTCCTACGCGGAGCTGGCGTCGTCCATCCCGGTCAGCGGCAGCGCCTACACCTACAGCTACGCGACGCTGGGCGAACTGGTCGCCTGGATCATCGGGTGGGACCTCATTCTGGAGTACGGGGTGTCCGTCGCCGGCGTCGCGGTCGGCTGGGGCGGCAACCTGAACGCGTTCCTGCAGGCCGCGTTCCACCACCAGCTGCCGGTCGAGATCTCCAAGTCGCCGTCCGCCGGCGGGACGTTCAACCTGCCGGCCGTCTTCGTCGTCCTGGCCATCACGTTCGTGCTGGTCCGCGGCGTGACCGAGTCGGCCCGGGTCAACCTGGCCATGGTGGTCATCAAGCTGTCCATCCTCGTGTTCTTCCTGGTGGTCGCGTTCGCGAACTTCGGCACCGGCCACTTCACGCCGTTCGCCCCGGCCGGCTTCCACGGGGTGACCAGTGCCGCGGCGGTCATCTTCTTCGCGTACATCGGCTTCGACGCGGTCTCCACCGGCAGCGAGGAGGCCCGCAACCCGGCCCGCGACCTGCCCTGGGCGATCATCGGCTCGCTGGCGATCTGCACGGTCTTCTACGTGCTCACCGCGGTCGGCGCGCTCGGCATCGCCTCCCCCGCCACGATGAAGAACAGCGACGCACCGCTGGCCGCGGCGCTGAACGAGGGCGCCGGCATCGGCTGGGCGGCAGGCATCCTCGCGCTCGGCGCGGTCGTCGCGATCACCAGCGTGGTCCTCGTGATCTTCTACGGCCAGACCCGGATCATGTTCGCGATGTGCCGGGACGGCCTGATGCCGCGGCAGCTCGCCGCGGTCAACCAGCGCTACGGCACCCCGGCCCGGCTGACCATCGGCCTGGGCGTGCTGATCGCGATCCTGGCCGCGCTGGTCCCGCTCGGCACCATCGTGGAACTGGTCAACATCGGCACGCTGTTCGCCTTCGTGCTGGTCAACATCGGGGTGATCATCCTGCGCCGGACCCGGCCGGAGATGCCGCGCCCGTACCGGATGCCGTGGGTGCCGGTGCTGCCGATCGTCGGGATCGCGTTCGCCGTCTACCTGATGACCGACCTGCCGGCGCTGACCTGGCTGCGGTTCGGGATCTGGCTCGCGGTCGGCCTGCTGATCTACGCGGTGTACGGGTACCGGAACTCCCGGGTCCGCAGCGAGCCGGTCGCCGGTACGCCGGGTTGGGCTCGCGATACTTCGCCCCCGCCTTCGCCCTCACCTTCGCCCACGCCCTCGCCGTCGCCTTCGCCTTCGCCTTCGCCTTCGCCTTCGCCCGAGTCTTCGCCCAAGTCCTCGCCCGAGGACGAGTCGTGACCGGGCCGGTCATCGCCGGGGCGGCCGGCGCGCTCGCCCTGGGCCGCTGGCTCGCCGAGATGCTGGGCGCGCCGCTGATCGTCGCGGTGGTGCACCCGGCGCCGTCCGCGCTCGGGTCGGGCCGGGTCGACGCCGAATGGATCGCCGACCGGCACCGGGCCGCGCAGAAGGTGCTCGACGAGGCCCGCGCGGCTCTGGGCTCGGCGCCGGCCGAATACCGGACGATCGCGTCCTCGTCGGCCGCGCACGGGCTGCACGACCTCGCCGAGGAGGTGGGCGCCTCGGCGATCGTGGTCGGCCGGCCCGGCAGCACCGCCGAGCGCCTGCTGGCCGGCAGCGTCTGCCCGGTCGCGGTCGCGCCCGCCGACTACACCGAACCACCCGGCGCGCTGGGGATGATCGGGCTGGCATACGTGGACACCCCGGACGGGCGGGCCGCGCTCACCGAGGCGGCGAGGCTAGCCGCACGGGCCGGTGCGCGGCTGCGGCTGTACACGGTGGCCACGTCCGGGTGGGGCGCGGTGCCGTACCGGGTCGCCGGAGAGATCTACGAGGAGTCCCTGACCGCCGCGGTGGCGTCGGTCCCGGAGTGCGACGCGGACTGGCGGATCGTCAACGGCGACGTGGTCGAGGAGCTGGCCGGCCTGGACGAGGTGGACGTGCTGTTCTGCGGCTCACGCGGCTACGGCCCGGCCCGCCGCGTGCTGCTCGGCGGCGTCTCGTCCCGGCTCATCAAGCGCGCCAAGCGACCGGTGGTGGTCGTTCCGCGCAGCGAGTAGCGGGCTCGGTGCCGGCCGTCGTCCCGATCGGCGGTCATCCCGTTCGGCGGTCGGCGGCGCGGTGCCGGCCGGCCTGGGAGGTGGGCTCGTCCATCCAGTGCGAGACCACCACCGGGGCCAGGTCGCGCAGCGGCACGTAGACCCGGGCGTCCACCGCCTCGCCCAGCAGCAGCGCGGCGACCAGGGCGGTCGGGCGGTCGGCCGGGTCCTTCGCCAGGCAGCGCGAGCACAGGTCGGCCACCTCGGGCGGCAGCGCGTCGATCTCCGGCAGCGGCTCCGGGTCGAGCTTGCAGGTGGCCTCGACCAGCTCGGACGGCGACCCGGCGGTCCACGGCAGCCGGCCGGACAGGCACTGGTAGAGCAGCGTGCCGACGGCGAACATGTCGGTCGCCGGGGTGGCCGGGTGCCCGGCGAAGCGCTCCGGCGCCACGAACGCGGGCGTGCCCATCACCGGGCCGTCCGGGTCGGGGTCGGCCGAGCCCACGGTGGCGGCGATGCCGAAGTCGAGGACCTTGGCGCCGGACGGGGTGAGCATGACGTTGCTGGGCTTGATGTCGCGGTGCACGACGTGCTCGGCGTGTGCGGCGGCCAGCCCGGCGGAGACCTCGGCGCAGATCCGCACCGCGATCCGCCAGTCCAGCGGGCCGGTGCGCAGGTGCTCGCCGAGCGTACGGCCCTCGACCAGCTCCATCACGATGTACGGCTGGTCGGCGCAGGTGCCGAAGTCGTGCACGCCGGCGACGTTCGGGTGGGCGAGGCGGCCGCCGAGCGGGCCTCGGCGCGTACCAGGTCCACGGTCACGTCCTGGCCGGGCGCGATCACCTTGATGGCGACCGGCCGGTCGAGGACCGCGTCGTGGCCGTGCCACACCTCGGACATGCCGCCCCGGCCGATCCGCCGGACCAGCTGGTACCTGCCGCCGAGGGTCCGCGCCGCCATGACCGGCGCGGTACCCGGCGGAGATCCGGCACAAACGCTGTACTCCAATACTGTATGGCGATACAGTCACGCGGGTGACGCGCTATGGACCGATGTTCGGGCCGGATTACACCTTTCTGGGCGTGCCCGCTTGCGATTGGGCCTCCCCCGCCTCGTACGCGGAAGCCGATGTAGTGATCATCGGGGCGCCCTTCGACGGGGGGACGTCGCACCGGCCGGGGGCTCGTTTCGGGCCGCAGGTCATCCGGGGGACGGACTACCTTCCGCACGATGGGTCGCGGCCACACATGGCCCTGCGGGTGGATGCCCTGTCCGGCGATTTGTCCGTCATGGACGCGGGGGATCTCGAGGTGTTCTCCGGGGAGATCCAGCGATCCTGCAAGACCATCGAGGACGCCGTCGCCGTCATCTCGAAAAATGGTGCAATTCCGCTTGTCCTCGGGGGTGATCACACGGTCACCTGGCCGGACGTCACCGGCGTCTCCCGCCACCACGGCGCGGGCCGGGTGAGTGTGATCCACTTCGACGCGCACGCCGACACCGGCGACATCGAGTTCGGCAGCCTCTACGGCCACGGCCAGCCGATGCGCCGCCTGATCGAGTCCGGCGCGGTCCGCGGCGACCGGTTCCTGCAGGTCGGGCTGCGCGGCTACTGGCCCGGGCCGGACGTGCTCGACTGGATGGCCGACCAGGGGATGAACTCGTTCCACATGAGCGAGATCGTCGAACACGGCCTGGACACGATCCTCGACCGCGCCTTCGAGATCGCCCTGGACGACTGCGACGGCGTCTTCCTCTCGGTCGACATCGACGTCTGCGACCCCGGGCACGCGCCCGGCACCGGCACGCCCGAGCCCGGCGGCCTGACGGCGCGGCAGCTGCTGGACGCGGTCTCCCGGATCTGCCACGAGCTGCCGGTGGTCGGGATGGACATCGTCGAGGTGTCCCCGCCCTTCGACCACGCCGAGATCACCGCGATGCTCGGCAATCGGGTGGTGCTGGAGGCGCTGTCAGGCATGGCCCGGCGCCGTAAGGACGGGGACGGACCGCGGTGGAACCGTGCCACTCCCCTGCTCGAGGGCCGGGGAACCCGGCCGGCCGTCGCGCAACCCGATCAGTCGGCCTGACACGTCTTCCGTAGCACGGCCCCTACCGACCGGCGTGACGCGTCAGCGTCCGCCGTCGCGCAAGCCGACCAGCCGGCCCAGCGCGTCGGTCAACAGGTCGCCGGCCATCGCCCCGGTGACCTGCGGATCCCCCAGCGCCACCGGCAACGCCAGCCCGTCGATCAGCGCCAGGGCCTGCCGGGCCACGTCCATCGGCGCCGCGCCGGTGCCGAACCGCCCCGCCGCCACCCCGGCCGCGATGATCCCGGCGAGCAGCTCATGCCAGCGCGTGTAGTCACCCAGCACCTCGGCCCGCAACTCCGGGTCCCGCAGCGCCCACCGCCACGACTCCACCCAGAGCCGCCACCCGGTGTCGCTGCCGACCGCCCCGGTGAGATGCTCGGCGATCACGACCAGCCGCTCCCACGGATCGGCCACCGCCGCGAGCCGCTCCCCCACCGCGTCGAAGTCACTCTGCGCCGCGAACCGGAACACCGCGATGAGCATGTCCTCCCGGCTGCCGAAGTAGTACTGCAGCGTCGACACGCCCACCCCAGTGGCGGCGGTGACATCGGCGAACCGCGTCCCGTCCGCCCCCCGCTCCGCGACGACCGAACAGGCGGCCGCGAGCACGTCGGCCCGCTTCCGGGCCGCCCGCCGCCCACTGCCGCGGATCACGTCACTCACCGCGCATGTCTATCACGACCATTAAAGACGAGCTGAATGCCCGAGTCCCCGCCGCAACAGACGAACCGACCGTACCCACTTGCCTCGCCGGGCGAGATACTCACTCACCAAGATACACACTGAGCGAGATACTAACTGAGCGAGATACTCACCCAGCGAGATACTCACCCAGCGAGATACTCACCCAGCGAGGTACTCGGGCGTTCCCGGCGGACGGGCGCCGCGTCCCCAACGCTGGGCGGCGGTGGGGACACGGCCGACGGGAAGCGCGACCACCGATCTCAGCCCGGCGCGGGCGGCACGGGCGCGACCACGCAGCGAGATCGCCGTGCGCCCGGGGACTGGACCCGACCCGTACTTTCGGAAGTTTTGGGTCTCAGGCGAGCGTTTTCAGCTGGGCACGGGCGGTCTTCGCGGCCTGCCGGACCGGCTGGAGATCGGCCGTGATGGCGTTGCGGTCCGGGCCGGGCTTGATGGCCAGCAGCGTGTCGACCTGGCCGGAAAGCGCTTTCTTTACGCTGTCCGCCTTGTCGCTCAGCGCGGCGGCGACGGCCAGTTCAGTGTCGATCGCCGCGGTGAGGCGGACCTTCGGGCCGGTCAGGATGAACACCCGGTAGGCGTCGACCATGCTGGTGGCGTCCGCCTTCACCGCGTCGGCGTTGCTCTCGCCGGCGACCTTGGTGCGGAGCGCCTCGAGCCCCGCGGTCTGCTCGCCGATCAGGCTGTTGAGGGCGGCGCGGTGCGCGGGCTGCACCTTCCCGGCCTCGCTCAGCGTCGTGCTGAACCGGTGGAGGGCAGCCAGGCGCAGATCGATCCGGCTCGTGACGCGCTTCTTGCCGGCGGCCAGCCCCGAGGTGGCGGAGTCGGCGTACGCGGGCGTCCCGGCCGCGAGCAGCACCGACAGAGCGGTCACGAGTACGGTAAACCTTTTCCTCATTGTCTGCTCCTCAGTCCTGGTCCGCGGCGGGCGACGAGTCGCCGGCGAGAAGTTTGTCGATGTCGTCGAGGTCGGCCCCGACGTTGGCTGCCGTGGTGCCGTGGGTCGTAGCGGTCTTCTTCGGGGCCACCGAGCCGGTGGCCGGCTGGGTCTTCGGGGTGGCGGCGGGCGCATTGACCGCCGCCGGCCGCGCCACGCCGGAACCGGAGCCGGAGGAAAGCCCTTGCCGGGCGCATCCGGCGGTGAGTAGCAGAGCCGCGGCCAGCGTGGCCACGAGAATTCGTTTCATGCGGCCAGATAGTGGCCACGCCGGATCAGCACCGCGCTCGGTGTTTGTAAGGATCCGATCAGGTACGGGACACGTGAAGGGGTCGGCGTCACAGGCGCCGGACGAAGTCGTCCATCGCCGCGGTCAGCGAGCGGAGGATGTCGATGGAGGCGAGTGGGTCACCGGGCACCTCCAGGCCGTGGTCGGCGCCCGGGGCTTCGTAGACCGGACCGCCGAAGCTGTGGGCCACCGCCGAATCCCAGACGCGGTCGGCGGTACCGCCGGCCAGCAGGAACGGGGCGGTGGCCCGCCGCAGGTCGGGGGCCAGTTCGGTGTCGCGCAACGGCGGCGTCAGCCAGATGCCAGGCAGCCCGCGGTCGGCGGCCAGCGCGGCGGCGAACGAGCCCAGCGACTTGCCGACCAAGGCGATCCTCGGGGCCTGCTGCTCGTCGAGGACCGGCCCCACCTGGCTCAACGCGTACGACCGCAATTGTTTGAACCAGGCGGTCAGATCCGGGCCCCGCGACGGCAACGGTGACGTCCATCGGACGGGAAGCGCTTTCCATCCGTGCTTCTCGAGGACCGCCGCCGCGAAGTGCAGCAACGGGCGGTCGGTCGAATATCCGGCTCCGGGGATCAGCAGCGCGACACGGTCCACACCAGACATTCTTACTCGTACATCAGGTGCAGCATCATTCCGGCGGCGGCGTGTGACAGGTTGTGGCAGTGGTTGGCCCACATTCCGGGGTTGTCGGCCAGGAAGGTGACCTCCCAGACGTCGCCGGGCCGGACGTCGAAGGAGTCCAGCCACAGTGGACTGCCGGTCGACGGTTTGCCGTTGCGGGAGAGGACGAGGACGTGGTGGCCGTGCAGGTGCCACGGGTGTACGACGGCGGAGCGGTTCACGATGGTGAACTTGACCCGGTCGCCGAGGTGCACGATCTCGGGCGGGATGTCCGGGTCGGCGGCGCCGTTGACGGTGTGGGCGTAGCGCGGGAGCAGCCCGTGCAGGTCGAGCCCGCGGTCGAGCACCAGCGTGAACGACTTGTCGTAACCCGACCACGGCGCCGGTGCGGGCGTGCCGTAGATCAGCGGGTCCAGCGCCGGCCACCCGCTCGGCGGCGCCGCGACATGACCGGTGGCCCAGACCGGGCGGCCGTCGACGAACAGCCCCACCGGCCCGGCCGGGGCCGTGAAGGTGAGGTCGTAGCGGCCGCCGGCGGGCACCAGGACGGCGGTCCTCGACAGCGGCGTCGGCCCTTGAAGGTCACGGCCGTCGATCGCGGCCACCAGGAAAGCGGTTTCCGCCAGGGCGTACCGGTGCGTGGTGTTGTCGGTATTGATCAGTCGCAGCCGGACGGGCGTTCCGGCCACGGCGCTGGCCTGCGAAAACGTCGGCAGCGGACGACCGGAGAGGGTGTGGACGGGCACGGTCACGTCGAGGCCGGTGACCGGTGCGGGATGGACGACCAGCGTGCCGTAGAGGCCCATCCGCACGCCCTCGTCCGACGCCTCGTGCGTGTGGTACCAGTACGTGCCGGGCCGATCGGCGCGGAACCGGTAAACGAATTCCTGCCCGGGCAGCACGGCCGCCTGGGTCACGCCGGGCACGCCGTCCATCGCGTTCGGCACGTCGTAGCCGTGCCAGTGCAGCGTGACGCCCTGGCCGATGTCCTGGTTGCGCAGGGTCACCTCGAGGACGTCGCCGACGGTCGCCACCAGCGCAGGGCCGGGCACCTGGCCGTTGAAGGCCCACGCCGCGACGTCGTGACCGTCCACTTCGACCGTGGTGGTCGCCGCGGTCAGGGTGAAGCGTTTGGTCGGCGTGCCCACCTCGGCGGCGGAATAGGAATGGTGATGCACGGTGGGGGCCGGCCGGATGGCGAAGCCGGTAGCGGCCACCAGAGCGAGGGCGGCCACCACGAGCGTGGGCCGGGAGCGCCGGGTGATCCCGGTCGCGACGGCCACCCCGGCGACCGCGAGCAGCGCCACGCCCGGCGTGACCGGGTAGCCGTGCAGCACCGTGACCAGCAGCCCGGCTGTCGTGGCGTAGCCGGCGAACAGCAGCGCGGCCGGGGTGCGCCGGGCGACCGCGACGACGATCGCGGCCAGCGACAGCGGCCCGGCGATGACCACCTTCTCGGCCGCGAACCACCAGCCGGCCCGGGCGAGCGCCACGACGGTGACCGCCCGGGCCAGCGTGGCGACCAGCGCCGCCAAGCCGAGCCCGAGGGCGGCGCGGCGGTGCCCCGTGGCCGCCGCCGCGCCGCCGGCCAGCCATCCCGCCGCCGCGAGCACCGCGATCAGCAGATCGATGACGAGCACGGAAGCGGTACTCATGCCTGCTCCACCAGGACCGGAGCGCGATCCGGAAGCTTGCGCGCTCCGCGCATGACGGCGACGACGACGTGCACCGCGACGATGCCGTTGACGGCGTGCAGACCGCCGACGATCAGGCCGGCCGTAGTGGTCTGGCCGGAGGCGTCGGTGAGCCCGGTGGCGATCCCGGCCAACAGGGCCTGCAGCACCACCAGCGCGAGCGGCACGGCGGTCAGCCCGATCAGTTTGCCGGGTGCCTTGGCGAGCGCGGCGAACAAGATCGTCAGCAGGGTCAGCAGCGGGATCACCGCCGTCCCCGTGATGCTGTGCAGGCGGTACGAATGGTCGCCGCCGGCCGGCTTGGTGAACGCGCCGACGGCCGCGAACACGAACTGCAACGCGAACGCGGCCAGCAGCACGCCGCTGGAGACGACGAAGGCCTTACGCATGGCGGCCGTCCCCTTCCAGCGCGCCGGCGACGTGCTGCGCTCGAGGAACCCGAGGCGCGCCAGCAACTCCGGACGCGCCGGCAACCTGAGAGGCACCCGCAACCTGAGACGCACCCGCGACCCGAGGCACGCCGGCAACCTGAGGCGTGCCGGCAACGTGGGGCGCGCCGGCGACGTGCTCCGTGGCTGTGAACGCCCCGTACGCGATCAGCCGTACGAGATCGGCGTCGTCCGGATGCCCGAGTCGCCACAGCCCGACGTCGCCGACGCTGATCGCGCCCGGCGCGAATGCGGCGAGCAGAACGATCCGAGCACCCACCCGTTCGCTCGCGGGTAGGTCACGGACCAGGTCGTTGGCCCAGTCGGCGGGCCGGTCCGGGTGCCGCCCGTCTTCCCACCACACAGTCGCCGCGACGGTCTCCCGGGCGGCCGCGCTCAGCAGCTCGCCACCGCCGCGGGTGACCTCCCGCAGGGCGGCATAGGCGTCGCCCACCGTGCCGTCCCCCGGCTGGACGAAGGCCCGCGCGGTTCGCGCATAAAGCCGCCCGCCGGCCGACCGCACCGCCGGGAAGCGCTGCAGCCCGCCGGGCAGGAGATCGGGCGCGAGCAGCGCGGAGACGATCCGGTTGATGAAGTGGAAGGCGAGCAGCGTCCCGGTCAGCTCGGCCGGGTAAGCGCTTGCCCAGGCGCCGGCCCGCGGATTCCGGCTCGCCTCGGCCCACGCGGCGAGTTCCGCGTGCCGCGGGGACGGCGGCGTGCCGCCGGTCGCGATGACCTCGGCCAGCTCGTGCGAGCCCAGCGCGTGCAGCATCGTGACGTGGGCGTCGACGCAGAACCGGCACCGGTTGGCCCGGGAAACCGACGCCGCCACGACCTCGCGATCGATCCGCGAAGTGTCCCCGGCGAGCAGCGCCTCGCGCATCAGCGTCCAGGTGGCGGCCATCAGGTCGGGCGCCACCGAGAGGGCCTGGAACGTGGGTGCCGGCCCGATGAAGTCCTCGCGCAGTTGCCGGTAGACCTCGGCGACCGCGCCGGTCGCCGAGCGGGCCGGTGGCGGGGTGAAGAATCGATATGCCATGCCGAAGATGCTCGGCGGGCGCGGCCGGGAAAGCGTCGTGCCGCCGCAGGCACCTGATCGGCCCGGGGCACAACCGGCGCGGTACTCCCACGTACTGCGAATGCAGGATGACCGGCCCGGCCCGCCGTCCTACAGTGCGGTCATGCGTCCCGACCTTCCCTTCGCCCTCGGCGGCGTCGCGATCGGCGCGCTGCTGCTCGCCGACGCCGCGATCGCGCCCGACGCCGGCCCGGTCCGCCCGCTCGACGTCGCGCTGATCGTGGTCACCGCGGTGGCCGTCGCGCTGTGCCGGCGGTTCCCGGTGCCGGCCATGCTGGTGACCACCGCCGCGATGCTCGCCCTGCACATCCGGGTCCATGCCGGGGTGTCCGCCGCGTTCCCGGTGCTCGGCACGGTCTACGTGGCGGCCTGGCGCGGCTACAAGGTGGCCGCCGGGCTCGCCAGCGTCGTCTTCCTCGCCGGGTTCCTGGCCAAGGACATCTCGGTGGCGCCCGGCCCGCTCGGCCAGCAGATCTTCGAGCGCACCTCGCTGCTGCTCGGCTGGTTCGTCGCCGCCAACGTGGCCGGGCTGGTCACCCGGCAGCGCCGCAAGTACCTGGAGCAGGTCGAGCAGCGGGCGGCCGAGGCCGAGCGCACCCGGGAGGAGATGGCGCTGCGCCGGGCCGGCGAGGAGCGGCTGCGGATCGCCCGCGACCTGCACGACTCGCTGACGCACAGCATCTCGGTGGTGAAGGTGCAGGCCGGCATCGCCGTGCACCTGGCCCGCAAGCAGGGTGACGAGCCGTCCGCGGCGCTGCTGGCCATCCAGGAGGCGAGCGGCGAGGCGATGCGCGAGTTGCGGGCGACCCTGGAGGTGTTGCGCTCGCCGGCCGACGCCGACCGGATCGGCTTGTCCCGGGTGGACGAGCTGGCCGAGCGCACCCGGGCCGCCGGGGTGCCGGTGCAGGTGACCGTCACCGGTTCCCCGCCGCCGCTGCCCGACGAGGTGGACCAGGCCGGGTATCGGGTGGTGCAGGAGGCGCTGACCAATGTGGCCCGGCATGCCGGCCCGGCCACGGCCGAGGTGCGCCTGGACTACTCCCCCGCGCTGCTGACCGTCTCGGTGACCGACGACGGGCAAGCGCTTACCCCGGGCGCGGTGACGCCCGGGGTCGGGTTGCGGGGCATGCGGGAGCGGGTGACCGGGCTGGGCGGGACGCTGCACGCCGACCGTCGGGACCAGGGCGGATTTGCCGTACGGGCGGTCTTCCCGCTGGGCGGCGACGCATGAACCGGGTGCTGGGCGGCGGCGCGGAACCGGGTGCTGGGCGGCGACGCATGAACCGGGTGCTGGGCGGCGACGCGTGATCCGGGTGCTGCTCGCCGACGACCAGGCCCTGATGCGGGCCGGCTTCCGGGCGCTGCTGGACGCCGAGGACGACCTGGCGGTGGTCGGCGAGGCCGCCGACGGGGCCGCCGCCGTCGACCAGTCCCGCCGGCTGCGCCCGGACGTGGTGCTGATGGACATCCAGATGCCCGGCCTGGACGGCATCGAGGCCACCCGCCGGATCGCCGCCGATCCCGGGCTGGCCTGCGTACGCGTGCTGATCCTGACCAACTTCGGGCTCGACTCGTACGTGTTCGCCGCGCTCCGGGCCGGGGCAAGCGGTTTCCTGCTCAAGGACGCCGACCCGGCCGACCTGCTGCAGGCGGTGGCCGTGGTGGCCCGCGGCGACGCGCTGCTCGCCCCCGCCGTCACCCGCACGCTGATCAGCGAGTTCGTCACCGCTCCGCAGCCCACCGACCCGGCCGCCGGCCGCGACATGCTGACCGCCCGCGAACAGGAAATCGCCGAACTGGTCGCCCGCGGCCTGAGCAACGACGAGATCGCCGACCGCATGGTGATCAGCCCGCTGACCGTGAAGACCCACGTCAACCGGGCGATGATGAAGCTGCACTGCCGCGACCGAGCCCAGCTGGTGGTCTGGGCGTACGAGTCCGGCCTGATCGCCCCGAGGCGCCGATGACCGACCCCGACCGAGCCGAGGCACCGCCCGACCGAGCCGAGGCACCGCCCGACCGAACCGAGGCACCGCCCGACCGAACCGAGGCACCGCCCGACCGAACCGAGGCACCGCCCGACCGAACCGAGGCACCGATGACCGAACCGAGGCACCGATGACCGAACCGAGGCACCGATGACCGACCCCGATGGCACCGGCGCGCCGACGGTCGACCGCTCGGTCGAGGATCTCGTGCCCCGCCTCGCCGAGCTGATCACCATCCGCTCCACGGCCGACCGCCCCGCCGAGCTACGCCGCGCCCTCGACCTGGTGATCGAGGCGGCCGGACCGGGCCTCGCCGTTCGCCGCTTCGAGTCGAACGGCAAGCCGAGCGCCTTGCTGACCGCTCCCGGAGCCACCGATCCCAAAGTGATCCTGAACGCTCATCTCGACGTGGTCCCCGCCCCCGACGACCAGTTCGTCCCGCGGCGCGACGGCGACCGCTTCTACGGCCGCGGCGCCCAGGACATGAAGGCCGCCGCGCTCGTGCTGACCGCCGTCTTCCGGGAGGCCGCCGCCACCCTCCCGTACGGCATAGGTCTGCAGTTGGTCACCGACGAGGAAGTCGGCGGCGCCGACGGCACCGCACACCAAATGGCGCACGGCGTGCGGGCGGAATTCGTCGTGATCGGCGAGCAGAGCGGCCTGCGCGTGGTCACCGAGTCGAAGGGCATCTGCCAGGCCCGGCTGAGGACGACCGGACGTGCCGCGCACGCCGCCTATCCGTGGCTCGGCTCCAACGCGCTGCTGACGCTGACCGCGGCGATCGACCGGCTGCTGGCCCGCTACCCGGTCCCCGCCGCCGAGGAGTGGGCCACCACCGTCAACGTGGCCCGCATCGAGACCCCGAACCAGGCGTACAACCAGGTCCCCGCCGCGGCCGAGGCTCGTCTGGACATCCGCTTCCCACCCTCCGATCCGGATTTCACCGGCCCGGATGTCGCCGCCCACCTGCGCGAGGTCACCGGCGCCGAGGTGACCGTCGACGCGTGGGGGGCGCCGCACCACGCCGACCCGGAGGGCCCAGGGGTCGTGGCCCTGCGCAAGGCGATCCGGGCGACCGGCCACCCGGCCCCGTTGCTTCGCAAGCACGGCGCCGCCGACGCCCGTTACTACCACGCGCTGGGCATCGACGCCGTCATCTTCGGGCCGGGTGGCGACGGTCAGCACGGACCGGCCGAATACGTCGACCTGACCACGCTGCGTCCCTACCGGGACGCGCTGCTCGGCTGGCTGCGCGACTTCTCCTGAGCCGGGTCAGCCGATCGGGTTCCAGCCGTCCGAACCGGCCAGGTACTTCTGCGGGGTGTAGTTGGCCGCCTGGCTGTCGGTGAGCTGCGTGCGGTTGCCGTTCGTGGTCGCGCCGGCGCCGGTGTTCCTGTACTCGTAGAAGCGCGCGTTCTTCCACGAGTTGCCGGACATGTCGGTCCACGGCTGCGCGACCCGGATCGTGGCGCTCAGCGACGACTCCCGATAGGTCACCTGCGCGGCGGCGCCCCACGGCCGGCCGAGGTAGGTGACGTTGTCCGTCGCTCCCGTGATCGTCGACTTGTAGATCAGGAAGCCGTACGTCTGGTTCGACGGGGTGTTCGCCGCGGTGAGGTAGCCGCCGCTGCCGCGCTTCTCGTAGATCTGGCAGGCGTAGAAGACCGCGCTGCCGTTGCCGTAGATGAAGTCCACGGTGCCTTCGATGTACGAGCTCCAGACGTACGCCCGGGCATTGTTGTAGATCAGCAGCGTGTCCTGGTCGGCGAGGACCCGCACGTTGCCAAGCCGCGCCCGGTCCCCGTAGAGCGCCAGGGCGAGCGCCTGCGACGCGCCGTTCGCCGCCTCGTCGTAGTCGTTGGAGAAGGTCAGGTTCTTGGCGTAGAACTCCTTGGCCTGCACATAGACCGTGGCCGACCCGGTGGTCCCGGCCGTCGACGCCGGCTTGTTGTTGACGATCACCGTCCCGGCCGCGGTCGAGCCGAGACCCTCCAGCGTGATGTAGGGCTTGTTCGACGGGATGATCACGCTCTCCCGGTACGTGCCCGCCTTGATCGTGATCGTGACCCGGCTCGCGTTGTTGGCCGGCACCGCGTTCACCGCGGCCTGGACGGTCCGGTAGGTGGCGGAGCCGTCCGCCGCCACGGTCAGGGTGGTGGCCGCCGCCGAGGACAGGGCGGTGATGCCGAGGAAAGCCGCGGGCACGGCGAGCAGAACCGCGACCCCGAGGGCCGATCTTCGCGACGTACGCAAAACCAACTCCTTTGCGAATGCGCGACGCCCCGCCGACGGTGGACCGGAGGAGCGCGCGCGGGCGTGGGTGCGAGACATCGCGGAACCGCCGGGGAGTAGGCCAACGCGCAGCGATACCTGTCGATGTCCGGCCAGGCTATGCACCCCCACGCGACGGAGTCAACTCACTCGGCAAGCGCGAG
This sequence comes from Actinoplanes subtropicus, assembly GCF_000721705.1. GTDB lineage: Bacteria > Actinomycetota > Actinomycetes > Mycobacteriales > Micromonosporaceae > Actinoplanes > Actinoplanes subtropicus. Next base: position 221,483 of record NZ_JOJL01000004.1, on the reverse strand, counting down.
GAGGCAGACCCGCGCGGATGACGCCGATTACCCGACGATCACGTCGTCGGCCCGGGAGGATGACGCTGATTGACGCCGAATCCGGGTGGGAGCCGCTGGGCTCCCACCCGGGTCGGCCGGCCGGGGTCAGCTGCAGTTCGTGCCCTTGTTGATGCAGGTCGCGATGCGCTGCATGGTCTGCGCCGAGTTGACGTTGATGTAGTCGTTGTGATCCGAGAACGGGTTGTGGTTCTCCTCGGGGAACGAGTCCAGGGCGTACTGCCCCTTGATCTGCACGTCCTGCGGAATGGTGTACGAGAGGGTGATGCGCAGCTGCGGGATGGCGACGAAGCCTTGCGGGCAGGCACCGGTGTTCTTGTCGGCGAAGGCGACGTGGCTGCGGTGGTTGTCGCTGTCGATGTTCTTGCCGTCCCAGCAGCCGGGGAAGTCCTGAACCCGCTTGACCTGGCTGCCCTCGGGGCAGATCGGGTATTTGTCCGACAGCCGGTTCTCGAACCCGGAGCAGGTCCAGGTGGAACGGGCGTTCGCCGGTCCGCGGCTGGTCGGCTTGGCGTCACCGGTGAGCTCGCGCAGGAACTTCGGCATGGGTACGACCTTGCTCACCGCGTTGCCGCGGTACTCGATCAGCACCGACGCCGGTCGCAGGATGCGGCCCGTGTTGTTGGGCAGTTCGAGGTTGCGGCCCTCCGGGCCGGGCAGCGGGCCGGCGCTCGCCGACGGAGTGGCGGTCGGCCGGCCGCCCCCGTTGTTCTGGCCGTTCTGCTGCTGACCGTCGACGGTGCAGCCCGCCAGTTTGTCCAGCCCCGGTGGCCGTGCGCCGTTCCGGCCGATAGCGATGGCGATCCGGTCGAGGACCGCGATCCGCTTCGCCCGCAGCGGGCCGAGGATCGCGTTCTGGACGAAGTTCCGGCCGCCCTGGCCCCGGGTGGTGACCAGCCGCTGGTTCGCCTCCGAGATCTGCCGGTCCAACTCGGCGAGGTTGCGGTTGACCTCGTCCAGCGCCCGCCCCGGCACTCCCGGGAGCTTGTCGCGCACGCTCGGGCACTGCACCTGGGGATTGGCCGCCGATCCCGCGTCCGCGTGCTCGGCGTGCAGCGCGGCGTGGAGGGCGTCGTAGCTGACGTCGCAGTCGGCCATCGAGACCATGCCGGCCGGCCACTGGCCGCCCGCGTTCCGGATCGCGTCGCCGATCTGGCTCAGCGCCCGTGCCCGGGCCGACCGCAACTGCCGCAGCACGTCGTTGTTCAGCTGCGCGTTCACCCCCCGGGCCGCGAGCACCTTCCGGTCGGCCGAGCTCTCCATCCGGTCCATGGTGGCCAGCAGGCTGTTCACCGAGTCCTCGACTCCCTCCGGCACCGCCGGTAGGCGGTCCCGGACCGGCGGGCACACCACCGTGGCCGACGTGCCGGCCAGCTGCTGGCGGACCTGGTCGTTGCTCGCCCGTACCGACTTGTCGATCCGCACGACCGGCCAGAAGTACGCCGACTTGTCGCCATCGCGGCACGTCGTGCCCGACGCGTCCAGGTCGGCGTTCGAGGAGAACGCGGTGATCGCCAGATTGCCCACGAAGTCGTGCAGGTGCTCCGCACCGTTCTTGATGCCGGGCTGGGCAGCCGGGTTGTCCGGGCTGAATTTGCCGTTGCCGTTGGTCCCGCAATCCACGGTGAACCGGCCGACGGAGGCGTTCCGGCCGTTTCTCGGGATGACGACATCCGGCTTGACGCGATTGATCGAAACGTATTCGTCCAGGCTGGTGGACGCGTCGGCGCTGCCCTTTCCACCCCCGGACACGAACGTGACGACGAGCGCTCCCGTCGCCGCGAGTGCCGCGGCCGCGGCGACCACCCGCACGACTGCCGAATTTCCCTTGGCCGGCCGCTTGTAACGAGATCTCATGTCATTCCTCTCAACGCGGAGACGCAGGCCTCTGCATCGGCCCTCGTCCACCCGATACGAAAGGTCAGGAGCGCGCGGATCGGCGGGCGGCGGCGCGGTCATCGTTTCGTAAGAACCCGGATCCTGTTTCCCGGCTATCTATTACGAACCGCTGAACGATTTCCCCAAGCCATTCCCGGCGGCGGTCGGGGGCCCTATCGTCGGCCGCGGCGCACGCGGCCGGCCCGCGCTGCGTGGCCGTACCGGACCCGCATGCCGATCACGCCCGAAGTTGCCTAGGAGCGATCCGGTGAGGGTTGACATCGTGGCGTGCTCCGACTACTAAGAACCACGTACTTCGCGGTACTTAGTAAACGGAGCGTGGCGATGCATACGAAGTTCGACGAGTCGGGCCGGTTCGCCGACCCCTCGGTGTTGATCCTGACCAGCCTCGCCGAGAGCCCGAAGCACGGCTACGCGATCATGACCGACGTCGCGGAGTTCAGCGGGGTCGCCATGGAACCCGGCACGCTCTACGGCGCCCTGGCGCGGCTCGAGCGGCAGGGCTGGATCACGCCGATGGCCACCGAGGTGCGACGGCGCCCGTATCAGATCACCGCCGCCGGCCGATCGGTGCTGGCCCAGCAGTTGCAGTCGATGCGGGAGATCGCCCGAGTCGGGCAGGCCCGGACCAGACCGGCCCGCCCGGCATCGGCGTGAGGTGACCACGATGAACCCGACCTGGGCCGAACGTCTCGCCCGCCGCATGGTGGGCTGGTATCCGCGCCGGTGGCGGGAACGCTACGCCGAAGAGATCCTCGAAGTGCTCGACCAGCACCAGGTCTCCGTACGCACCGTGGTCAACCTCGCGGCCAACGCCGCCGCCACCCGGCTCGACCCCGCCTACCGCCCGGCCACCTCGGCGACCCTGCGCCGGTTCCTCCGCACCGGTGCGGCCCTGCTCGCCACCGTGGCCGCCATGCCGGCCGCATTCGTCGGCGTGCAACTGGCGTTCGGTGAGGAGACCGAGTTCGGCATGACCGGCGCGCACGGCCTCGCCGTGTCCGGTGACGGGCGGCTGGTCGCCACCAGCAGCGGCGCGTCCCGGGTACGACTGTGGAACATCACCGACCCGCGCCATCCGATGCTGTTGTCCCACTTCGACGCCGGGACGACGCTGGCGGTCTCGCCGGACGCGCACACACTCGCCGTCATCGGCAAACGGGTCACGCTGTGGAACATCACCGACCCCACCCGCCCGGCCCGGGCAGCCGCCCTACCCGAGTACACCCGCCACGCGTCCGCCATGGCCTTCGCCCCCGACAGCCGTAGCCTGGCGGTCGGCTACCACGGCGGCGTCCTCGTCTACGACGTGACCGATCCCGCGCGGCCACGATCGCTGACCCCGCCGCCCCGGCAGCCCGCCGACGATTCCAGCCACGACATCGGCCCCAGCCAGTTCTCTCCGGACGGACGGCTGCTCGCGATCAAGAGCGGCGGCTCCGACCAGGTGACCCTCTGGAGCCTCGCGGACCGTAGCGCGCCGAGGTCCCTGACCACCGTCGTCTTCGGCCACGACGAGCCGCCCTTCGGGGATCTGGCGTTCTCGCCGGACGGCGCCACGCTGGCCACCGCGACCGTCCACGGGCACCTCACCCTGTGGAACGTGACCGATCCCGCGTCGCCCACCGTCGCGTCCAGCATGGACGACGGCCCCGTCGGCCCGGCCCCGGACGCCACCGTCGGCAGCGTGCTCGCGTTCAGCCTCGACGGCCGGACCCTGAGCAGCGTGCTCGGCAGCGTCAGGTCGGTCCGCTGGGACGTCACCGACCGGACCCGATGCCGCCATGTCGACGACCTGACCCGTGCCGACGCCGGCCCCGGAAGCTTCATGCTCACTCCCGACGGCCGGGCACTGGTCAGCGCCGCCCACGGCGCCGACACCCTCCACGTCTGGACGCTCTAGCAAGCGGCGGCGCAGCACGTTCGTGAACCCTTGTGAACGTTTGTGTTCGTTTGGTTCAGGGATTTCCCCGGCCTGGATAGATTCCTGCCGTCCCCATCACGGAGCGGAATGGACCGTTATGAGACGTAGGCGTGTGTCCATGGCGGTCGTCGCATGTCTGGTCGTCTACGGGATGACGACGCCGTTGCGCCCTTCTGCCGCGGTCGCCGCCGGCGCCGGGCAGACCGTCGATGTCACGGTGAACGCGGGCGACATTGCCGCGGGCAACGTCAACGGCCTGACCTTCAAGGGATTCGGCGTGCTGAGCGCGAACAGCACGAGCGCGCTGCTGCTCGACTACAAGGCCCAGCACCCCGCGAGTTACGCGCGGCTGCTCCGGGTTCTCTTCGGCGGCGAGCATCCCATCATGACGCACGTCAAGATCGAGATGGGCAACGACCGCAACAACTCGACCGGACCGGACCCGGCCACCATGCGCTGGGAGTCGGAGCCGGCCAACGTCGCGCGGGCGCCGGGCTTCCAGCTGGCCGCCGACGCCAAGAAGGTCAACCCGGGCCTCAAGGTGAGCATCCTGCGGTGGAACGCACCGGCCTGGGCGGACACGAACGACAAGATCTACCGGTGGTACAAGGACACGATCCTCGCGGCCTACCGCGCGTACGGGTTCATGGTGGACTACGTCAACCCGGGCGTGAACGAGGCCACGCCCGACCTCGCGTGGACCGAGCGGTACGCGGACCTGGTGCGTACGGACACGACCGGCTTCCGGCCCGGCGAGGCGGAGCGCTACCATCGGATCAAGATCGTCATCTCGGACGAGGCGGGCATCGGCAGCTTCGGCGCCGCGATGGCCGGCGACGCCGACCTCCGCTCCGCGGTGGCGGTGGCCGGCTATCACTACAACACCGACGACGACAGCGCCGGCGACTTCAAGCGGCTCGCCGAGGTGTACGACAAGGAGATCTGGAACAGCGAGGCCCAGGCCACCTTCAGCAACTCCGCGTTCCGGCCGAACAACAACACGCCCGACCCGACCGTGGCCGGCACCGGCATCGGCGGGTCCGGCGGGTCGCTGGAGATGGCCAACACGATCGTCAAGGGCTTCGTGAACTCGCGGCGGACACACTTCATCTACCAGCCGGCGATCGGCTCGTTCTACGAGGGCGGCCAGTACGCGTTCAAGGAGCTCGTCTCGGCCCGCGACCCGTGGTCCGGCTGGATGCACTACGACGCCGGCCTGGCCGTACTGCAGCACTTCACCAGCTTCGCGCGGGCCGGCTGGGAGAACGCCTCGAACACCGCCGGGATCTGGCGGCTCGTCCCGCGGGCCAGCGCGTCCACCGCCACGGGCACCAACCCCGTCGTCGGGCGCAACGGGCTGCCCGACTACCTGACCATGGCGGCGCCGGACGCGACGGGCTTCTCGACGGTGCTCGTCAACGACTCGGAGTACCCGCGGACGTACCGGATCACGCCGAGCGGGTTCCGGCTGGGCGCGCATCCCACGCTGGCCGCCTGGGAGACCCGGGCCGCCGACCCGGGCCAGGCCTTCGACGCCAACTACAAGCGGCACGTCGGCGATCTCACCGCCGGCGCCGACGGCGCCTACACCGTCCAGGTCAAGCCGTACTCCGTCGTCACCGTCACCTCGCTGGACGTGACCGGCGACCGCGAGTGGACCACGCCGCTGCCGGTCGAGGGCCGGCGCCCGGTGCTGGACGCCGATCCGGCGCACGGCGTGCTCTGGTCCGACGACTTCGGCTACCGCGGCAAGACCGTGCCGGTGATCGGCCCGGGCGGCGCCGTCACGAACCGGCGGACGAGTTTCGCCGGCTCCCGCGGCGGCGACACCGGAGCCGACCCGCTCTACACCTGGGATCGCAACGGCGCGTTCGAGGCGGTCCGGGCGGACGACGGGAACTACGTGCTGCGCCAGCAGATCGACCGGACGGCGACCGGCGTCGGCCGCGCATGGAACAACGCCGACCCGATCACCGGCGTCGGCGACCTGCGGTGGACCGACTACCAGGCCCGCGTCGACGTGCGTTTCGACCGGGCACCGGCCGCCGACAACTACGCGGCCATCGGCGCACGGTCGACCGGTGGCGGCAACTCGCACAGCCTGAGCGGCACCCCGTACGCGCTGCGGCTGGGATCCGACGGCACCTGGCAATTCCGCCGCACCGGCAGCACCATCGCCGGCGGCACCCTGGACGGGTTCGACGCGGCCCGCTGGCACCGGCTCGCCGTCCGGGTGGCCGGCAACCAGGTGACCGGATTCGTCGACGGCCGCCAGGTCTTCGCGTGGAGCGACGACGCCCCGTTCCTGTCCGGCCGGGTCGACCTGGCCAGCGGCTTCTACTACACCCGGTTCGACAACCTGCGGATCGAACGGGTGCCCGGCCACTCCCCGTACTATGCCGAACTGCTCGACGACCTGGAGATGAACGACCTGGCCGACCCGCCCGCCACCAAGCTGGTCTACGGCGGCGCCTGGCGCCACACCAACGGCCGCGGCATGTACGAATACCAGCGATCGGCGTCGATCAGCCAGGGCCCCGGCGCCACGCTGACCTACACGTTCACCGGCACCGGACTGGACGTCATGGGCGTCAACGACGGCAGCGCCCGGCTCGATGTCCGGGTGGACGGCGAGCTGACCGCCACAAACCAGCCGACCCGGGCGTCCACCAACTTCCAGCAGACGTACGAGCTGCGCGGCCTGCGGCGCGGCCGGCACACCGTCACCCTCGAAGTGGTCGCCGGGACGCTGCTGGTCGACGCGGTCGGCGTGCCGGGCGACGCGCCCTGATCCCGGCCCGCGGCGAGTAGCAGCCACGCGAACGGCTCCCTCTACTCACGCAAGCGATTCGGATGGTTACACAATGGAGTTCCGGCGCGAGCACGCGCGACAGGCGATTCACCAGGCCCAGTGGGCGTACGTCCGCCAGCAGCAGGCGATGCGCCGGGCCGCCGAGCAAGCCGCCCGCGCCGCCGAGCGCGCAGCGGTGGCCGACGAGCGGGAACGCCGATGGAAAGCCCGCATGGACCCCGGCGAGCTCGACCGATCAGCTGTTCCTCCCAGTACGGCTGATAGGTCGGCTCGGTATGACTCAGCTCAGTGCGGCCAGGGGGCGGTGCCGCCGTCGACGCCGAGGGTCATGCCGGTGACGTAGCTCGCGCGGTCGCTGAGGAGCCAGGCGGCGGCCTCGGCGATCTCGTCCGGCCGGCCGGGGCGGCCGAGGGCGGCGAGGGAACTGAGGTGCTCGACGATGCCCGGGTCGCGTTGCTGCCAAGCGACCATCATCTCGGTCATCGTGGCGCCGGGCGCGATCGCGTTGACGCGGACACCGTCGCGGCCGTATTCGGCGGCGGCGGCTCGGCTCATGGCGATGACGGCGGCTTTTATAGGCGCTCATCCGACGGTGTCGGCTACCCCCTGGCGGGGCAGACGGTCAGCGGGGCCGGGGCCGGGATCTGGGCGGCCGGGGAGCAGTCGAACCGCTCGTCGAGCAGCGTCCGCACCTGGCGGGTCGACCACTGGAGATAGAACCAGCCGTTGTGGATGATCAGGTACTTGGCGTTCTGGTCCTGGGTCAGGCAGCGCAGGTTGTCGGCGTAGCTCGGCCGGGAGCGCAGCCGCGGGACGACGGCCCCCCGCTGTATCCACAGCGGCGACGGGTAGCGGCAGGTCGTCGGGTTGCCCATGCCGTAGTTGAAGGTGCCGTACGTCAGGTACAGCACCGGGGTGTCGGGGCCGAGCCGCTTGCTGAGGTCGATCAGGGCCGCGTTCGACGACCGGCCGACCTCGATGGTGTAGTCGTAGCTGCTGAACGCGTACGGGAAGGTCGGCAGGACGGGCGGCAGCAGCGCGACGCAGAGCGCGACGACGCCGGCGAACCACGGCAGGGCGAACCAGGCGGGGCCGGCGGAAAAGCGGCCGGCGAGGAACCAGGCGGCGACGGCCAGGGCGAGCGCGGTGAGCTGGTACGCCCAGACCACCGGCCCGGCGTGCGCCAGTCGCCAGTCCGCGGGCCGGCTCAGCAGCACGAGGCTGACGGCGGAGACGAGCACCGTGGCAGCGGCCAGCGGCAACCGGAACCCGGGGCAGAGCGCGAAGGCGGCGCCCCACACCGCCGCGGCGAGCACGACGGTGGAGGTGAAGTGGTAGTTGAACCACTCGGCCTGCCCGTACGCGGGAGCCAGCGACAGCCCGCCGGCGACCACCGCGATCGCCAGGCCCACCCACCGCCGGCGGCCCGTCTCGCGGCGGACCACCGCCACCGCCGCCGCCGGGGCCACCACCAGGACGGGGCTGAGCACCGACGCGTCGCCGATCGCGAACCGCAGCTTGCGCAGGTCGGCGATGTGGATGCCCTGCGGCTTGCTGTGCACCAGGTTGGCCAGGTCGCTCAGCCAGGTCCACTCCCAGGGCTGGTAGTGCTTGGTCAGCACGTACCAGACCGCGACCCAGAGCACCGCGGACAGTGCCGTCCACGCGGCGCGGCGCCGGTCGAACACGAAGATGACGAGCAGGGCGATCAGCGCGATCGGAAAGGTGGACGCCTTGACCGCCACCACCAGCATCGCGGCCGGGCCGGCCAGCAACGCGCCGACCCACCGCCGCCGGGGCGCGCACGCGGCGGCGACCGTCAGCACGGCGGCGAGCGCGCCGACCCAGTCCGGCTCGAGGAAGTGCCAGGGCGGCGCGATGAGCAGGATCAGGCCGGTGCCGCCGGCGATCCCGGCCGCCGCACGCGGCCCGGCGAGCCGCCGGACACCCACGAACAGCAGCGCGATCACAGCGATCACCAGGACGTACGTCTCGAGCCGGAGGACCAGGTTCGCCGCGTTCGACGGGGACCGCCCGACGATCAGCATCCGGCCCTGGTCGAGCGCGGCCATGAACAGTTTGTAGGCGAGCGGCCGGGACACGAAGATGTCCCAGATGCTGACGCCACCGCGGCCGGCCGTCTCGAGGCCGCCGAGGGCGTACCGCACATCGCCGTTCAGGTCCGCCAGACAGTCCACCGCGATCGCGGCCAGCGCCACGACCGCGCCCAGCGCCGCGCCGGCCGTCCGCGCTCTTTTCCCCTGCACCGTGTCCATCAAGACACATTCGATCATGTGGCCCGATCGATTGTCGCCCCGCCCTGCCGAAGCGCATCGAAACGCGTCAGTGTCTGTTAGCATGCGACGAATAGGAAGGCTGTTTAACAGTCATCTCCGCCCGGTTCGGGAGGGAACATGATCGTCCGGAAACTCGTCGTGCTCGCCCTGGTCGTGTCCGCCGCCGCGTGCGCGCCGGTGGACCGGAGGACGCCGGCGGCCCCCGCCAGGCAGTCCGCCGTCTCCACCGTCGGCGCCGATGGGTGGAAGGTGCTCAGCAGCGCCACGGCCACCCAGACCGGCCAGGCCATCTCGACGCCCGGGTTCGACACCGGCGGCTGGCTGTCGGTGGCGCCCGATGACGCCGGCGCGCCGGGCACCGAGATCACCGCGCTGCTGCAGAACGGCAAGTGCCCGAACGTCTTCTACGCCGACACCATGCGGACCTGCCTCGGCTTCCAGAAGAAGAACGGCCCGGTCACCACCGCCCAGTTCGCCGTGCCGTGGTGGTTCCGCGCCGACTTCACGCCGGGCCTGACGACCGGGCAGAGCGCGAGCCTGATCGTCAACGGGGTCGTGGGCGCCGCGGACGTGTGGGTCAACGGCCGGGAACTGGCCACCCGCGCGACCGTGACCGGCGCGTACACCCGCTTCACCGTCGGCCTCGCGGGCGTCCTGCGGTCCGGGACCAACACGCTGGCGCTCGAGGTCTACCCGAACGATCCGACCACGATGTTCACCCTGGACGACGTCGACTGGAGCCAGCTGCCGCCGGACAACAACACCGGCATCCAGTTCCCGGTCCAGTTGCACGTCTCCGGCGCGCTCGCGGAAAGCAACGCGCACGTCGTGCCGGACACCGCCGCCGACCTGAGCCGCTCGGACCTGACCGTGAAGACGGACGTCACCAACACCACCGCGGCCGCGACGACCGGCACGGTCACCGCGACCGTGGCCGGGCCGGGCGGCGCCGACCCGGTCACCGTCTCGCAGTCCGTGACCGTGCCGGCGAACGCCACCCGGACGGTCACCTTCGCTCCGATCACCTACGCGCATCCGCAGATCTGGTGGCCGTATCAGCTGGGCGACCAACCGCTCTACACCCTGAACACCTCCGTCTCGGTGGGCGGTGCGGTGTCCGACTCCACCGGCGGCACGTTCGGCATCCGTACGGTCACCTCGTCCTTGATCGGAAAAGGCGGGCCGGCGCCGGACGGTTCGCGTGCCTTCCGCATCAACGGCAAGCAGATCGTGCTGCGGGGCGGCGGCTTCACCGGCGACCTGTTCCTGCGCTACGACTCGGCCGACGCCGCCCGGCAGATCGCGATCCTCAAGAACATGGGCGTCAACACCATCCGGCTCGAGGGCCACTTCATGCCGGAGGACTTCTACCAGCAGATCGACCGGGCCGGCCTCCTGGTGTACGCCGGCTTCCAATGCTGCGACGCGTGGGAGAACCCGTCCGGCGGCGCCGCCGTCCTGCGGAACTCGGCGCTCACGATCGGCCAGAACGCCCGCAGCCACCCCAGCGTCTTCACCATCGGCTGGAGCGACGAGCCGCCGACCGCCGCGCAGGAGACCGCCACGCTCGACGGGTTCGCGCAGGCCGACTTCACCGTGCCGGTGATGGCCTCGGCCGAGTACAAGAGCACCGCGAAGCTCGGCCCGTCCGGCATGAAGGAGGGACCGTACGACTACGTGCCGCCGATCTACTGGTACGACACGAGCCACGCGGGTGGCGGCGACCAGACCAACGCCGGCGGCTCCTGGGCGCTGGACACCGAGCAGAGCGCCGGCGACACCGTACCGACGCTGGACTCGATCAACCGCTTCCTGTCCCCGGCCGACCAGGCCGCGCTGTGGCAGTCGCCGAGCGTCAACCAGTACCACGCGAACTACGAGACCGGTCACGGCGGCTACAAGTTCGGCACGCTGTTCGTCTTCGACCAGGCGCTGACCAACCGGTACGGCGCGTGGACGAGCCTCGATGACTACGTCCAGGAGGCGCAGATCCAGAACTACGAGAACACCCGCGCCCAGTTCGAGGCCTTCCTGGCGCACTCCACCAACGCCACCGCACCGGCCACCGGCACCATCTACTGGCAGGCCAACAAGGGCTGGCCCACGCTGCTGTGGAGCCTCTACAACTACGACGGCGACCAGCCCGGCAGCTTCTTCGGCGCGGCCAAGGCCAACCGGCCGGTACACGCTTTCCTCGAGCTCGACAGCAAGAAGGTCACGGTCGACAACCTCACCGGCGGTACGCAGAAGGGGCTGTCCGTCGAGGCGAAGGTGTACGACCGGACCGGCGCCGTGCTCGACGACCAGACCGCCGGCGGCATCACCCTCGCCGGTCAGCAGGTGCGCAACCGGATCCTCACCCCGAAGCTGCCGACGGCGAGCGGGACCACGTTCGTCGAGCTGGTCCTGCGGCAGGGCGGCGCCGTGCTCGACCGCAACGTCTACTGGGTCCCGGCCCAGCAGGACGCGGTCGACTGGGCCAAGACGATCGGCGAGCCGCAGGCCACCTTCACCCGGTACGCGGACATGCGCGACCTGCGCACGATGCCGCGCGGCACGATCACCGCGACCGCGACCTCGCGGAGCCGGCCGGGCCCGGACGGCGCCGACACGGTCGCCACGGTCACGGTGACCAACACCGCGAAGAAGGCGGTCGCGTTCTTCGTCCGGGCGGACGTACGCCGCGACACCGCCGGCGACAACCAGGTGACCTCGGCGCTGTGGGACGACAACGACATCACGCTGTTCCCCGGCGAGTCCCAGACGCTGACCGCCACGTACCGCTCCGCCGACCTGCGCGGCGCCGCACCGCTGGTCAGCCTGGCCGGCGCTGACACCCCGAAGATCGAGGTACCGGTCCGTCCGGAGTGAGCTCGAACGGTTTGGCCCAGCCGAGCAGGTACAGGATGCGCCGGGTACGGGTGCCGACGCCGCGCAACCGCAGGCACCCGCCACCCCGGCGTGACCGGATCGCCGTACGCGCCAACGCCCGGAGGCCGCGGACGTCGATGAAGGCCAGGTGAACGGTCACGTGGCCGGCCGGGAGCACGTCGTCGAAGAGCAGATCGGCGATGGCGCCCGGGGTGAGCCGGTCGAGTTCGCGGCCCGGGCGGTGCGCGATCGCCTCGCACAGCGCGCCGATCTCGGAGTCCACGCCGACGGTGATGGCGCGGCTCGTGCTGGTGAGGGTCATGGCTGCTCGGCGCACGCTCATGGGCCGAGATCGCCCGCGCCGAGCTACGTGCGGCCGGCGAGGCGAGCGGCCGGCGCGCCCGTCCGTGAGCTCGCGGTTGTCCGCCCAGGAGATGCAGATCGCCGGCCTCGCCGCGCAGGGCCTGAGCGACGAGGCGATCGCCGAGCGCCTGGTCATCTCGCGCCGCACCGTCAGCGCCCACCTGAGCCGCATCCGGATCACGACCGGCGCCGCGGCCGGCAACTGAGGTGGTGGCGGTCGTCAGAGCTCGGCGCCGAGCTCGTCGAACAGGCCGTCCGGGGTCAGCCCGAGCTCGGACAGCAGCCGGGTGTGCGCGGCGTTGTCGAGGTCGATCCGCTCCGGCGGCCGCCCGGCCACGGACTCGGCCCGGTCCGGTCCGTACGCGCGGCGGATGACCCGCAGCGCGCCGGCCTTCATGATCGCGGCCATGGTCAGCTCGCCGCGGCCAGCAGGTCCTCGCACGCCCGCAGGCCGGTGACGGCGAGCATCGGCGTGGCCACCCGCACCGAGGGCCATCGCACGCAGGGAGAGCTGCTGCGGGAGGCGGACATCCACCTGTACGCGGCGAAGGAGGGCGGCCGGAACCGGGTGGTGGCCAGGCCGCCCCGGGCCGTCGCCGACCGGGTGGCCTGAGACAAGGAACAGCCCGGCGGCCGGGCGCGGAGCTGCTTTGGCAGCGGGCGGCCCGAGCACGCCGGGCACCCGGCTGACGCTCGTACGGTCGAAGGTGGGGTCACTCGCCGGTGGCGAGCAGGAGCCAGCGGACCCGGCGGATCAACTCGGCGGTGCTGAACGGCTTGATCAGGTAGTCGTCGGCGCCGACGGTCAGGCCCAGGTCGATGTCCACCTGGCGGTCGCGGCCGCTCAGCATCAAGACGGGGATCTGGGCGGTGGCGGCGGAGGAGTGCAGCTCGTAGCAGACGCTCAGGCCGTCCAGGCCGGGCATGACCACGTCGAGGATGACCATGTCGGGCTGCTCGCGGTGGATCAGGTCGAGGGCGGAGCTGCCGTCCTCGGCGGTGATCGCGTGGTAGCCGGCCGCGGCCAGCTTGAAGGCGACCAGGTCGCGGACCGTCTCGTCGTCGTCGGCGATCAGGATGGTCGGCTCGGTCAGGCGGGTGGCCCAGTCGGCGACCGGCGACAGCGACGGCATGGTGAACTCGGAGACTACGGCAACCACTTGGGTTCTCCTGACGGCGGACCTGCTTGCTTCCAGCGGCCTGACGATCGGCCGGGCGACGCCGGCAGGCAGAAGAATCTTGGTTGCACGCGGGGAGCGGTAAAAGGAAAGGCGGAGCCACATCCTTGTGGGACGGACCCCGCCACCGACAGTGCGGCCGTTTACCGCGCACACCATGCGTCGATCGATGACGGTAAGGGACCCGCCGGACGGCACGCGGCCCGGCCCCGCCGATCGTGATCGCGCTCTCACGGGCCCGGACGCTGGGCTACCGGGCGGTAGCAAACGGTCAGGCCGGCTCGGTCCGCAGCTCGTGCGCGCCGTCCGCGCGGGTCGCCTCGTAGTAGATCCGCTCGCCGCCGCCCGGCAGCGTGACCAGGCTCAGGTAGCGCAGCCCGTACGGCGGGTGTGGGCTGCCGACCGGGCCCTCGGCCGCGGTGAGCTCGCCGAACGTGCCGTCGGCCTGGCGCTTGCCGCGGGCGACGCCGGTGCGCTCCTCCCAGTTCTCGGCGGCGGTGGCCCGGCCGTCGTAGGCGACCGTGATCTCGTCGCCGTCGACCCGGACCGAGGAGACGCGTACGCCGCGGGCGTCCCACTCCCCCGGCCGGGGCGCGAGGGCGGTGCCGCGCCACGTCCAGTGCACGCCGTCGGGGCTGGTCGCGTACTCGGTGGTCATCCGGTCCGCGTCGTCCCAGCTCTCCAGGGGGTGCACCGAGGCCCACAGGTGCCAGCCGTACGCGTCATGGTGCAGCACCGGATCCTTCACACCGACCGCCTCGTCGCCGGGCAGCACCGTGCGGGGCTCGGCCGTGGCCAGGTCGACGGGCGTCGCCGCCTCGAGCAGGTCGACCCGCCAGTGCTTGGTGCCGGGGGTGGCGACGCTGACGTACAGGCGCCACCGGCCGTCCGCGGTCCGGACCAGGGCGGGCCGTTCGAGGGACTCGGCCCCGAACCGGTCCTTGGTCACCTCGGCCACCGGCTCGAAGCCGACGCCGTCGCGGGAGCGGGCCACGACGTTCGCGATCCCCCGCCCCTCGCCGATCGGCAGCCGCAGCCGGTACGCGAGGTAGACCCAGCCGTCCGCGACGATCGAGCTGGGCGCACCGGCCCAGGACCCGGGCTCGTCGCCGGGCGGCTCGACCACCACAGCGGTCTCCTCCCAGCGCGGCAGCGGCAACGTGGCGGTTCCCGTGGTCAAATCGGACTCCCCTACCTGGAATCGAACTTATCGGACCTTAGCGTGCCGGTCGACGGACAACCAATCGTCATAGCGCTCCCCGGTGACCTCCTGCAAGAGCGCGATGTCCGCGGCGAACAGCGGCAGCAGCGCGGCCCGCTCCTCGGGCGTGGTCACCGGCCGGGTGCCGGTCTTGCGGTGCAGCACGGTCAGCAGCGGCCCGCGGGCGGCCAGCCGCAGCGGCACCGGGAAGCGGTGGCCGAAATTTCCGCCCGTACGCAGCAGCCACCGCAGCACGCCGTTGACCCGGGTGTCCTCCACCACGTGCCGGTTCACGTTCTCCTTCGGGATCGCGGCGAGCACGCCGGTGTCCACACCGAGGAAAGCGCATACCCGGTCCAGCGTCGCGGCCGGGCTGTCCTTCAGTTCCCGGTAGCGCAGCACCAGCACCTGCTCGCGCGGGAAGTGCCGGTACAGGTGCTCGATCTGCCGCCCGTACCGGCCGAGCCCGATGTAGTGCCAGAACGCGGCCCATCCGGCGGCGATCCGGGCCGGCTCGGCGCGGCAGGCGGCGAGGAAGTCGGCCTCCGGCTCGAGGCCGGCGTTCCACAGGTGGGTCCAGTTCGAGTGCGCGCGGTCGACCGGGTCGCGCAGCAGCAGGATCAGCCGGGCCTGCGGGACGAGCGCCTTGATCCGGCCATGCGACTCGAGGTCGTGCAGGTAGAACGGGGTGGCCTCGCCGAGCAGGGCGCCCTCCGGGGCCCGGGCGAACAGCGCCTCGTAGTCCTCCCGCCGCCAGACGTGCTCCTGGTAGGTCTGCACGTCGCCGGGGCCACCGTGCCGCGGCGGCGGGCCGTCGGTGAGGAAGAACTTGGGCTCCTTGACGGGGGACAGATACAGCCCCGGGTGCGGCGCCAGCGCCGCGTGCAGCGCGGTCGTCCCCGCCTTCGGCACGCCCGCGATCAGGAAGTCTGGAAGTGGCATGAGGGGTCCCTCCGATCGTGCGCCCGCACGTTGAAGTGAACCTAGCCTACAGAGTTAGTAGGTTTTCGCGACCCGTCGCCACCTGCTGGGACACTCAGCCGTGCGACACCAGCCGCCGCCACCAGGTTTCCCGCCGGTAGCGCGAGCACACCCGCGGGCCGCACAGCGCGCACTCGGTGCCGCGACGGTGGTGCTCGTGCGCCCGGTGCGGGTGCCCGCAGACACAGACTGCATCTTCGGCTTTCATCGCATCACCCTCGGTGAGGAGGGCCGACAGTTACCGGCCTCGACGGACAGGACACCGGCCGTTCCCGGCCGGCACTAACGGTACTGGAGGCCGATAGTGACGCTTCGTGATGTCGAGGTGCGATAGCATCCCGGCCCAGATTTTTCCGACATATTTTTATTGTACGTGTAAGGCATGGAATTCCTGGTTTGCGGCTTTCATCCATTTCGCCCCACCCGTCGCCCGGAACCCTATGACTGGCCGTAACTCAAGGTAACCGCGGTGACGGTCGAAGGCAAGAGCGTCTGCCGAGGTGAGCGCAGTCGTTCGCCCAGTGATCACGGGCTCACTTGACTCTGAGTAATGTCGCGCTACGGTTCTCGGCAGAGCGAACGACGTGCGGATCTACCCCGGGATCCGCCGCCCCAGTCGAGTCGCGGCCCGGGAAGGCATCCACCGATGGAGCTCTCGCACAACACCCTCGGTAGCGGCGTTCAGTCACCGACCGTGAGCGTGGTCATCCCGGCGCTCAACGAGGAGCGCAACCTCCCGCACGTCTTCGCCGCCCTGCCCGCCGGCATCACCGAGGTGATCCTGGTCGACGGCGGCTCGGTCGACCGCACCGTCGCCGCCGCCCGCGAACTGCGCCCCGACGTGGTCGTCGTCCAGCAGACCCGTAAGGGCAAGGGCAATGCTCTGGCCTGCGGCTTCGCGGCCAGCACCGGCGACATCATCGTGATGATCGACGCGGACGGCTCGACCGACCCGCGGGAGATCCCGCTCTTCGTCCAGCAGCTGATCGACGGCGCCGACTTCGTGAAGGGCTCGCGCTTCTCGCACGGCGGGCACAGCCACGACATCACCCCGCTGCGCAAGCTCGGCAACGACGGCCTCAACCTGGTGGTGAACGTGCTGTTCGGCACCAGGTTCACCGACCTCTGCTACGGCTACAACGCCTTCTGGCGCAGCGTCGTCCCGGCGCTCGACCTGCCGGACACCCGCCTGCCCCAGCCGGCCGGCGGCGAAAAGCTCTGGGGCGACGGCTTCGAGATCGAGACGATGATCAACATCCGCGCCGCGGCCCAGGGGCTGAAGGTCGGCGAGGTCGGCAGCATCGAGCACGAGCGCATCCACGGCGAGAGCAACCTCAACACCTTCCGGGACGGCCTCCGCGTGCTGCGGACCATCTTCAGCGAGTACGGCCGTTCGCGCGCCCGCCAAGCGGCGACCCCACCCGCCCACCGCCGTCGCACCGTCTCGTCCCGGTCTGCCGGGGCCGCCCGACCCGCCACCGCCGCCCAGTCCGCCGGGGCCGCCCGATCCGCCACCGCCGCCCAGGCCGGTGGCGCCGCCTGGTCTGCCAGCGCTGCCAGCGCTGCCCAGTCCGCTGGCGCCCAGTCCACCAGCGCCGCCCGATCCACGGTCGCCGCCCGGCTCGCCGGCGCCGCTAGCGCCGCCCAGTCCGCGGGCCCCACCCAGCCCGCTGGCCTCGCGAGCGCCGCCCGATCCACCAGCGCCGTCCGGTCCGCCGGCGCGGCCCGGCCCGCCGGCGCCGCCCGGCCTTCCGGGCAGCACGCGGAAGCCACGGCGGTGGCGGCCTCCGGCCTAGGGCGGATGCCGAACCGCCGCCTGCTCAGCACCATGCCGCTGGACAAGGCGCTGCCGGACAACAGCCGTCGCGCCACTGCCGGCGACCGCAAGCCGGTCCGCGTCTCCGCCCTCGAGAACTGAGCGGTGCCGCAGTGGATGTCACCGTCGTCATCCCGGCCGGGCCGCCGAGCCACTGGCATTCGCTGGTGCGGGCCGTCGCGGCCGCCCGCTCGCAGACCCGTCGGCCGGCCGAGATCATCGTGGTGGTCGACCAGGAAACCGCTTACTTCAGGCGGATCCGGCGCGACCTCGCCGGCGTCACGGTGCTGGAGAACGACCGGGGGCCGGGCGGCAGCCGGGACACCGGCGCCTACTACGCGGTCACCGAACTGATCGCCTTCCTGGCCGACGACGTGATCGCCGGCCCGGACTGGCTGGCCCGGCTGGCCGAGGCCCTCCGCGACCCGGCGGTGGTCGGCGCCGGCGGCGGGCTGCGGCCGGACTGGCGGGACGGGCGGCCGCGCTGGCTCGCCGACGAACTGACCTGGACCCTGGTGCCGACCGCCCGGCCGGCCGGGATGATGGTGCGGCGCAGCGTCTTCCGGCAGGTCGGCGGCTTCGGACGGCGGGCGGCGGAGCTGCCGCTGCGGATGCGGTCGCTGGCCGGCGGCCGGTGGCGGCACGTGCCGGACGCGGTGCTGCGGCACGAGGTGCCGGGGCACGCCGCGTCGTTCCCGGCCTACCTGCGGCGGTGCTTCGCGGAGGGGCGGCCGGCGCTGCGGCCGATGCCCCGGGCGGTGCTGGGGAACCTGCGGGCCGCGCTGCGCGGGCGCGGGGTCGACCACGCGCTGCGCGCCTGCGGCGCCCTCGCCGGGATGGCGGCCGCCGGCGCCGGCGTGATGACGGCTCGCCGCCCGGTGAGCGCCGGGCGGTGAACGCCTGGGTGGGGCGCGGGCGGTCAGCGCCCGTGTGAGCCGCGCGGTGAGCCCCCGTCCGAGCCGCGCGGTGAGGGACCCGCCCGTGGGAGCCGCGCGGTGAGCGCCCGTGGGAGCCGCGCGGTGAGCGCCCGTGGGAGCCGCGCGGTGAGCGCCCGTGGGAGCTGGGCGGTGAGCGTGTGGCGACGGCCGGGCCGCACCCCGTCGGGTGGGACGCGGCGGGTCGGTGGGTAGTGGGGTCGAGGCCCGGCGCTCACTAGAAGAGGCACCGCGTGGCTCCCGTACGAAATAATGATTTTGAAGGGGTTTTGTCCCTCTGCCGAAAGGTAGATCCAGGACCCGACCGTGGACGGAAGCGGCGGACCCGCCCGGAGCGGCAGGCTGTCCGTCATGACCATCGATCCGTTCCGGCTTGCCGAGGCCACCGTGGGCGCCGGGATCGCGCTCGGCTCGGCCACCCTCCCGGTCGCCTGGCACGCGCTCTCGCCGGGGCTCGCGGGGGTGCTCGCGGCAGTCTGGATCATGCTCACGTCGGGTGTGTACGCCTTACACGCAGTGACGTTCGATTGCTTTCGGTTCACTGGTCAGCACCGTCGCGGGAAAATTTCATTCACTCGGAGTGAGGAGTGAACCGTCCCCTCGCCGCGCCCGTATCCCCGGGCATCAGGTTGGCGCTTCGACCACCGGGAGCGACGAGGATGTTCCGACTCATCCAGCTGCACACCGAGAACGGCGTGCCTCGCATCGGCGTGGAATCCGACGGATATGTCAGTGCCCGCACCGCGCTCGCCCATTACCGCAGCCGCCCGGCCGCCTACTTCGGCGTGGGCCGCTTCGACCACGAGGGCACCCTCGCCGAGATCATCCTCGATCGGCTCTGCGGACCGCTGGGCGACTGTCCGCGACCGGCGTCCGTCGTGCACGCCCGCAGCTATCAGCGGCTCTGCGCGACCTGCTCGCTCGGCCTGGAGGTGCTGACCGTGCCCGAGCTCGCCCGGCTGCTGGGCATCGCCTGCCGCCTCGCCCCGGTGCTCGCCCGCTCCGGCCGGCACGCGCGGCTGGAGATGGCCTCGCCGTCCGGCAACCGGATCGCCCGCGAGTTCGCCACCCACGTGCACGACCCGATCTGGCGGATGGAGCTGTGCGCGGAACTGGTCGCCGACCCGGCCTCGGTCAACGGGCTGCTGATCGGGGTGGGCGCGCTGACCCACCGGGACGTGCTCGACCTGTATCCGCGGTTGCGCACGCTCGCCGACGAACTGCCCGGCAGCGTCCGGGACGAGCTGGCCCAGGCCACCGCCCGGCCGCTCTCGCCCGCCGGCGTCGCCGGCTTACGGCTGGGTTTAACGTTTCGTCCATGACGCTCACGTTCGACCGGCTTGTCGCGCGGGCCCGGGGACTGGTGGCCGACGGCAGGCGGGCCGTCCTGGGCATCACCGGGGCGCCGGCCGCGGGCAAGACCACGCTCGCCGAGGAACTGGTCGCGGCGCTCGGTGCCGGGGTCGCGCACGTGCCGATGGACGGGTTCCACCTGGCCGACGCCGAGCTCGAGCGGCTCGGGCTGCGCGATCGCAAGGGCGCCCCGGACACGTTCGACGCGCTCGGCTACGCGGCCCTGCTGCGCCGGCTGATCGAGGACGAGGACGAGATCGTCTACGCGCCCGGCTTCGAACGGGTCATCGAGCAGCCGATCGCCGGAGCGATCCCGATCGAGCGCCCGGCCCGGCTGATCATCACCGAGGGCAACTATCTGCTCCTGGACACCCCGCGCTGGCGTACGGTCCGGCCGCTGCTGGCCGAGGTCTGGTACGCCGACCTCGACCGGGACACGAGGATGGACCGGCTGATCGCCCGGCACATCCGCTTCGGCAAGCCCGAGCCGGCCGCGATCGAGTGGGCCAACGGCACCGATGAATGGAACGCGGCTGTGATCGCTGCCACGCGGGACCGCGCCGACCTGGTCATCCCGGCCGGCCTGATCCACAGCATCGGCACACCCCCACCGTGAGTGGCATGCTTCTCTGGTGTCTGTCGGTGAAGAAGTCGAGGCCCGCCCGCGCCGGCGCCGCTCTCGCGCCGCCCGGTTCGCGCTGATCGTCGCGGCCATCCTGCTTCTGCTGTTCGGCGTCCCCTGGTGGACCCTCGTCGCCTCCGGCAACCACTGGCCCACCCCGGTCCTGGTCGTCGGCACCATCCTGTTCGCTCTCGCCGCGCTCCTCTTCCCGCTCCTGATGTTCAGCGGCCACGGCGGCAAGCACCGCGACGGCCCGGCGAAGACCGCCGACACCACCCTCGGCGTCGTCTGGGTCCTGTTCGTCTGGTCGATCATCGGCCAGGTGCTGACCGCGGTCCTGTGGGCGGCCGGCGTCGCCGGCCCGGCTCGCTACCGCATCGCCACCGTCCTGGTCACCCTGGTCTCGGTGGTCCTTCTCCTTTGGGGGTACGCCGAGGCCATGCGGGTCCCCCGGATCCGCCGCGTCGAGGTGACCCTGGACCGGCTCGGCCGGGGCCTCGACGGCCTGCGCCTGGTCCTGATCACCGACACCCACTACGGCCCGATCGACCGGGCGCGGTGGTCCCGGGGCGTGACGGCGGCGATCAACAAGCTGGAACCGGACGTGGTGGCGCACACCGGCGACATCGCCGACGGAGAGGTGGCCCAGCGGCGCGAGCAGGCGGCGCCGCTGGCCGACGTGCGGGCGTCGCTGGCCCGGGTGTACGTGACCGGCAACCACGAGTACTTCAGCGGGGCGCAGCGCTGGGTGGAGCACATGGCGTCGCTCGGCTGGGAGGCGCTGCACAACCGGCACCTGGTCGTGACCCGCGGCGGGGATTCCCTGGTCATCGCGGGGGTGGACGACCGGACGGCGGCCGGCTCGGGGGTGCCCGGCCACCACACCGACCACGAGGCGGCGCTGGAGGGAGCGGACCCGGATCTGCCGATCCTGCTGCTGGCGCACCAGCCGGCGCAGATCGACGGGGCGGTCGCGCACGGGGTCGACCTGCAGATCTCGGGGCACACCCACGGCGGGCAGATGTGGCCGTTCCACTACCTGGTGCGGCTCGACCAGCCGGTGTTGCAGGGGTTGTCCCGGCATTCCACGCGCACGCAGCTCTACACGAGCCGGGGCACCGGCTTCTGGGGGCCGCCGTTCCGGGTGTTCGCGCCGAGCGAGATCACCCTGCTGACCCTGCGCGCCGCCTGAGCGATGGCGAAGCCCGGGGATATGGCCAATCCCCGGGCCTCTGAAATACCACCGAATTGCACGCACCAACACGTTTAAGAGCCCGGATCATTCATCACGACATCGGGTTTTGCCATTAAACTACCGCCGCTCGAAGCGCGGCGGACCGGACTTGAACCGGCATCCGCTGTCCTCGTCCCTGCTCGGTCGACCTGGTGCTCGGTGGTGAATGCTGACTTTGGAGCGAGAATCTGAGTCTTATGCCGGCTGCCTCTGCCTGTTGGGCTACCCCCGCGCGATGGTGCGGGGAGCGGGACTCGAACCCGCACTGTCACCGGCCGATTCAGCTTCAGCTTGAGCTGTCAGCTTCGCGTCGATCTCCGACGCACCCCGCGCTCCCACGGGGAATCCGGGACGGCTACCCGAACAGGTAGCCGAAGACGGCCGCGCCGACCTTCTGGTCGACGACCTCGGTGTTGTTGGCCTCCTCGCGGGCGAACTTGACGGCGGTCTGCAGCGCCAGCACCCGGTCGAGGATCTCGTTGACCCGCTTCGCCGGCAGCGCGCCGGAGAACTTCACGGTGGTCCAGTAGCCGACGGTGACGTCCTCGTAGTACACCTCGACCTGCGCGGGGTGCTTCTCGGTGGCCTCGGCCTTGACGTGGTTGCGCGGCACCTTCTTCGTACGGTTGGTCCGCACCGGCTCGGTCCGCCAGCTGTCCGTGGAGTCGTCGCGCAGCCAGGACTCGGCCGCGTCGAGCACGGGCAGCTTCTTCACGAAGGTGTGCAGGTCGACCAGCTGCTTCTCGAGGAACAGCAGGTAGGTCACCGGCACCCGGGCGGCGATGGTGCGGCCGTCGACCACGACGTCGGCGCGGGCCGTGCTGTTCGTCCAGTCCTTGGTCGCGGTGACGTCGAAGAGCCGGGTCAGCGTGCCGGCGACCTCGCGCAGAATGTCCTCCGCCTTGATCTGCACCCGCGTCGACTCGGGCGGCAGCTGCTCACCCTCCTCGTCCTTCGGCTGGTACGTCCGGGAGATACCGGCGAGCGGCCCGGTCTTCTGCACGGCGTGGTGCGCGTCGCTCAGGTCCGCGAAGGCCTTGCTCTTGACGCCCTTCTCCACGGCGATGATCTGGTTCAGCTTCGGCACGGTGTCCCCTTTCAGCCGGGGAACCGTAGCATTCACCGCCCCTCTTTTCCGACCCGTTTTCCGGCCGGTCAGCGCAGCAGCGGAATCACCGGGGCGAACGCCGTCATATGCGGTTCGAGTACGCCGTAGTAGGTGAGGCCGAACTGTTCGCGATACCGCCGCAAACGGTCCGCGATCTCCTCCTTCGACCCGCACAGCACGCTGGGCAGGCCGAGCAGTTCGTCGTCCGGCAGGCCGGTGGCGGCCCGCGCGATGGTCAGGTCCAGTTCGGACCGCTCGCGACCGACCGCGCCGACGATCAGGTTCAGTTCCAGCCCCGCGAAGCGATCCCCCGCCGCCGCCCGGACCACGCCGATCCGGTCGCCCAGCGCCCGTTCCGGCGACACGCCCGGACTGACCGCCGCCTGAATGGAGAACCCGACGATGTCGGCCTCCCGCCCGGCCAGCTCGAGCAGCCGCCGCCCGGCCCCGGCCAGCAGCACCGGCGGTTCGGGCCGGTCCGGCTCGGCGGCGAGCCGCTCGCGGACCTCCCGCAGCGTCTCCGCGAGGCGACGCAGCCTCTCCGCCCCGGAACCGAACGGCAGCCCGGCCGCGGCGAACTCGTGCTCCAGATACCCGGTGCCCAGGCCCCACTCGAAGCGTCCGCCGGTGAGCCGGTAGGTGTCGGCCACGTCGCGCGCCAGCACCCACGGATGGTAGAGCGCCGCGTTGAGCACGAAGGTGCCCAGCCGCATCGTGCTGGTCGCCTCGGCCGCGGCCACCAGGGCCGGGAAGGGCGCGGCCAATCCCAGGTGGTCGGGTATCTGCAGAACGTCGTACCCGAGGTCGGCCGCCCGCCGGACCTGCTCCAGCCAGGAGGCGCGGGATCTGACGGCGGTCAGGGCCACACCGAAACGGAACGGACGCTCAGGCATGGCCTCAAGTATGACGCCCGTCGATCCCCGCCGTCGGCCGTACTAGTCTTTCGCGCCATGGCCCTATCTCCCGACCAGTTCTACGACCACGCCGTAACGGTGGCGGACGACGAGCGGCGGCTTCCGCTGGCCCGCATGACCGGATGGGACATCAGCCCGTTCGAGCACAGTGGACTGCGCGTCGCGCCGCTGCGCCCGCCTGTGCTGCCGGAGCCGGCCCGGCATGGCGAGGACCCGGCGGATTGCCGCAACTGCCGGGAGCGCGACGAGGGCATCTGGTTCAACGACCATTGGCGGCTGACGAGAATCCCGGGCGTGGGCGTCCCGCTGGTCCTCATGCTGTATCCCCGCGACCATTACGACCTGGCCGACCTCCCCGACGACCTCGCCGCGGAACTGGGCCTGCTGACCACCCGCATCGCCCGCCACATCCAGGCCCGGCCACACATCTCACGCGCCCACGTGTACCGCATCGGCGACGGCGCGGCGCACCTGCACGTGTGGTTCTTCGCCCGTCCGGAGGGACAGGCCCAGCTCTTCGGATCCTGGCTGCCCGTCTGGGACGACCTGCTACCGGAATACCCCGCCGACGTCGCCGCCACGGACGCCGCGAGCGTGGCGGACGCCCTCATCGCCGCCCACGGCGGCCGCCGATCAGCCGCCCCGCCGCCGGCGGGCTGACCGGAGCAGCCAACAGCCGCAAGCCGCGCTATCGTCACGCGGCCGTCGGCGGAGGGGGAGCTCGACCACAATCGGAGCCTCGGCCGGCGGCGTGCGGCGCAACGTCAGTTCTGGTCGCTCGGCAGCTCGGGGGTGCGGCCGCGCTCAGCCGCCACCGTTTTACGGCTGCCGCTTCCGGAGACCGGGGGGGGCGGTACGCTCGGAGCGTGACGTCCGGGCGGAGCCCGGCGCCGCGGCGCGACCCCGCGACGAAAGGGCAACCTGGGGCGGCGCCGGCGCCGCCGTCCGACTCACCCTGAGGTATCGAGAGGGGGTGAGCCGCATGACCGGAAACCTCCTGAAGCCAGGCGACGAGATCGATGTCGTCGTGAAGTCGGCCAAGCCGTTCGGGCTCTTCGTCGAGTCCGCCGCCGGTGTGTCCGGGCTCGTCCGCGGTGGCAGCGCCGCGGTCGGCGTGACGCTGCGCGTGCGCGTCGTCGAGTTCGACGCCGCCGCGTCGCGATTCAGCGCGGTGCCGCTCGGCTGAAAGTGCCGGCCCGGTCGGCGTTTCCGCGCCGGCCGGGCCGTCCGGCGCCGCCGTCATTCGTCCATTTCCAGATCTGCCCGTACGCCGAGAAGCCGCACCGGCCGCGTCAACTCGAACTTTTCCAGGACGGCCAGGGCGGCGCGCGCGATGACGTCGGGGTCCGTGGTCGGGCCGCCGCGCAGTTTCGCCTCGCGGGTCCGGGTGAAGAACGACGCGGTCCGCACCTTCACGCCGACCCGGATCACCCGCCGGCCGGCCGCGGTCACCTCCGCGCCGAGCGCCCGGGCCAGCGCGACCACCTGCTCCTCGATCTCGGTGCGCTCGGTCAGGTCGCGGTCGAACGTGACCTCCTTGCTGCGGGATCGGGCGACCCACGGTTCGGTCACCACCTCGGTCTCGCCGCCGCCCCGGGCCACGACGACCAGCCACCTGGCGGCCCGCGGCGGGAAACTCCGCGTCAGGGTGTCGAGGTCGGCGGCGGCGAGATCGGCAACCGTCACGATGCCCGATTCGCCGAGCTTCCTGACCGTACGGGGTCCGACGCCCCACAGGTCGCCCACCGGCCGGCCGCCCATCACCGGCAGCCACGTCTCGTCGGTGAGGGTGGCTATGCCGGAGCGGTCCCGCTTGGCGAACCGGGCCGCGATCTTCGCCTGATTCTTGTTGCGGCCGATCCCGATCGCACAGGTCAACCCGGCGCCGTCGGAAACCGCCGACCTGAGCTCCCGGGCCAGTCGCTGCGGATCCTCGATGTCACCGCCGACGAACGCCTCATCCAAGCCCCAGACCTCCAGGCGTACGGGGAAAGCCCGCAGAATCGCCATCACCCGGGCCGAGGCCGCCTGGTAGGCCGGCATGTCCGTGGGCAGGAACACGGCGTCGGGGCACTTGCGGGCGGCGAGCCGGATCGGCATCCCGGAGTGCACGCCGAACTCCCGCGCCTCCCGGGAGGCCGTCGCCACGACTGCCCGCGCCTGGCCGGGATCGCCGGCGCCGCCCACGATCACCGGCCGGCCGCGCAGCTCGGGACGGCGCAGCACCTCGACCGAGGCGAAGAACTGGTCGAGGTCGACGTGCAGCAGCCAGACGCCGGTCACCGGACCAGTATCGTCAGCAGGTCACGCGTAGCTGGCTGAAGCGGGCGTGGAACGGGGTCGGTTTCGCCCCGAACTGGGCCCGGTTGAGGACGGCGACGCCGACTCGTACGGTCTGCGGCAGGGTCATCTTGACGCTGGCCAGCTCGGCGAAGTCGATCTTGTCGGCGGGGCGCCAGGAGCCGGTGACGGTGCGGCCCGTCCGGGCCATCCGCAGGACCAGCCGGGTGGCCTCGGTCCTGATCGGGTGTTCGCTGGGCAGCGGGCCGTGCACCCGGGTGTGCGGGCCGCCGGGGTTCCGGTATTCGAAGCTGATCGCGCCGGCCTGGCCGAAGCCGCGCTCGATCCGTACGTAACTGTCCGGGTCGTCGAACAGCACCAGCCCGGCGCCCTGGTAGAAGACGGCCGGGGTGGTCTCGACCGTGGCCTCCAGGACGAAATCGCCGGTGATCGGGCGGAGCAGCATCGGCGCCGTCATGTTGGTGCCGTAGATGTCGGTGCCGTCCGGGGCGTCCAGGTCGGCGGCGCCGTCGCTCACGGTCAGCCGCGTGTCGGGGCGGGTGCGTTGCCAGGCGGGGTCCACCGCGGATCCGGCGAAGTTCTCGGTGAAGCCGCAAACCGGGGCGCTGGCGCTGGCGCCGGTGCTGGCGGACGGCTGGGTGGCGCCGGTCGGGCGGTTGTCGGCGTGCAGCAGGTTCACGACGATCGGGACGCTGACGGCGATCACCAGGACGGCGGCGGCCGCGATCAGGATCCGGGCGCGGCTCCGGCCGGGGGTTCGTCCGGACGGATCGGGCAGCGGCTCGGTGGCCCCGGCCGGCGTGGCCCGGCCCACCGCGAACGGCCGGGCCGGGGGCGGCGCGTCCAGCAATGTCGGCGGCGAAGCGGACGGCGCCCCGGGCTGCGGCGCCTCAAGCTGCGGCGCCTCGGGCGACGCCGGCGGAGGTGCGGCCGCGGCCATGGGGGCGGCCACCGGCGCGGGGGCGGACGCAGGCCCGGGCACGGGGGCGAGGGCGGACGCGGGCCCAGGCGTGGGCGCGGGGGCGGACCCGGGGGTGGCCGCGGACGCGGACACCGGCCCAGGCGTGGGCACGGGGGCGGACCCGGGCGCGGGCGCGGGCCCAGGCGCAGCGACGGGCGCTGTCGCGGGGACGGGCGCGGGGACGGGCGCCGGCGCTGGGGCAGGGGCCGGGATGGCGCCGGTCAGCCGGGCCGCTCCCAGCGCGATGCTGTGCTCCGGGTTGGGGTCGACCACCACCGGCCGCCCGAACGCCTCCCCCACCAGCGACCCGATCAACGGAATTCGCGCCGACCCGCCGGCCAGCAGGACCACCCGCAGCCCCTCCGGCGCAACCGACGCCGACCGCAGCGCACGGCCCAGCGCCCGCACCGTCTCCTCCAGCGCCGGCGAGATCATCGTCTCGAACTCGCGCCGGGTCAGCCGCACCCGGGTGTGCAGCCCCGGCAATGCCACCGGGATCATCACCTCGGTGTCGAAGGACAGCGCCTCCTTGGCGTCCACACAGTCCCGCCGCAGCCGGGCCAGCGCCGACACCAGCTCGGGATCGTCCCCCGTCAGCGACGGAGCCGGCAGCACCCGGGTCACGTGCTCGAAGACCGCCTCGTCGAAGTCCGCCCCGCCCAGCTGCTCGATCCCCTCCGGCGTGCCGAGCAGCTCGAACCCGCTCGCCGTGCGGCGCAGCACGGCCGCGTCGAAGGTGCCGCCGCCCAGGTCGTAGACGGCCACCACGTCGCCCTCGGCCATGTGCTCGCCGGCCGCGTACGAGATCGCCGCCGCCTCCGGCTCGCTGCGCAGCACCACCTCCGGCGCGTCGGCCAGCCGGGCCGCCTGTTCCAGCAGGTCCCGCTTGTACGGCCCCCAGTTCGCCGGGCAGGTCAGCACCACCGACCCGGGCGGCCCCTGCTCGGCGGCCGTCGCGACCGCCAGCACGTGCTCCAATTGCCGGGCGAGCAGCGCGTGCGCCGGGTAGGGCGAGCCGCCGACCAGCAGCGGCACCGGGTCGCCGACCCGCCGCTTGAACTCGCGGGCGAGCCGCCCCGGCTGCACCTCGCCGCGGCGTACGGCCGGCTCGCCGATCAGCACCGGCCCGCTCTCCGGCAGGAAGATCACCGACGGGATCTCGGGCCGCCGCCCGCCGAGCCGCAGCACCGTGACGGCGTCCCCGCGGGCCACCGCCGCCGCGGTCCAGGTGGTCCCGAGGTCCACGCCCAGCCCGTACGTCATCTCGGCCTCACCGCGCGGTCCCTTCCGGTCGGCACCCAGCATCGGCCGCCGCCGATCCGCCGACAAGGTCGCGGGCGAGGCGTGCACGAAAGGCTGCCCCAGTAGGCGGCCACTACCGCCGATTGCGCGGGTGTCGTGGAGCTACAGCAGGGAGCTCAGCGGCGTGTCGGGCCCGGCGGTGTCGAGGCCGAACTCCAGTTCCTCGCGCACCTCCTCGACCGAGTCGTCGTGGCCGAGCACCTCGGGAACGTCGTTGCTGAGCTCGAAGTGGTCGAGCATGTCGTACGCCTCGCCCAGCGTCGTCGCGCCGTTCTCGTACGCCCAGCGCAACGTGTTCAGCGCGCCGGCCGAGGGGGCGAACTCGTCATCCCACGGGTTGCTCATGGGCCACATCCAACCACCGCTCCGACCGCGACCGTGCGTGCATCGCCGCGACGGCCAGGGCCACGAGCAGCGCGACCACGGCGAAGACCGCGACCGCCGTCGTGGTGGAGGTCAGGGTCGACAGCAGGCCCACGCCCACGGCCGGCACGCCCACTCCGACATAGCTCGCCATGTACAACGTGGAGACCACCGCCGCCCGGGACTCCGCCGGGGCGACCAGGTTCGCGGCGCGGACGGCGCCCATGAAGGAAAGCCCTTGCCCGACCCCGACCAGCACCGCCGCGGCGATCACCAGCGCCGGCGATCGCGCCGGACCGGCGATCAGCAGCACGGCCGCGCCCGCGGTCAGGACCAGCAACCCGGAACGCTGCTGGCTGCGCGCGCCGATCCCCGTGGTAAGCGGTTGCACGGCTGCCGCCACCAGCAGCACCAGCCCGGCCGCGAAGCCGGCCAGGAACAGGTTCCGGTCGCCGGTCAGCGAGCGCAGGTAGGACGGCACCATCGACAGGAAGACCGCGGTGACCGCCCAGCCGGTGCAGCCGGTCGCGCAGGCCAGCCCGAACGGCACCCGAGCCGCGCCCGGCACCCGCGGCAGCGACACCCGCCACGGCCGCCCGGTGCGCCCGAGGCTCGCGGGCAGGCCGAGCAGGCCCGTGGCGGCGACGATCAGCGCCCCGGCCGAGAGCAGGTAGCACAGCCGGGTCGGCGCCGGCAGCCAGGCCGCGCAGGCGCCGGCCAGAACCGGCCCGAACCCGCCGCCGGCCGTGGTCGCGATCGACGCCGCCATCGAGGCCCGCCGGCCGTTGCCGCGCGGCTCGGTCCGGGCCAGCGCCGCGGTCAGCGCCCCCGAGCTCATCCCGGCCGCGGCCCCCTGCAACGCGCGGGCGAGGAAAAGCCAGCCCATGCCTTCGGCGTACGCGAAGACCAGCGCCCCGGCGACCGCGGTGGCCAGGCCCGGCAGCAGCACCCGGCGATAGCCCCAGGCGTCCGCGGCCGAGCCCGCCAGCAGCAGCGACGGCACCAGAACGGCGGGGTAGGTGGCGAAGATCAGGGTCAGCACGACCGGGCTGAAGCCGAACGAGTGCGCGTAGACCGCGTAGAGCGGTGACGGCAGGTTGGTCCCGACGATCAGTACGAACAGCGCGAAGGCGCAGTTACGAAAGATCCGCATATCCCAACGTTAGGGGCGAAACGGTTCGGTCCCGGCCGAAGCGATCGCGTCGGCGGCCGCCAGCATCTCGGCGGCGACCGGCTGGAGCCCGGCCACCGTCAGCGTCAGCCCGGTGGCCACCCGGTCGAGCAGGCCCCACTCCCAGATCGCCCGCGGATCGGTGCCGGTGCGCTCGGCCAGCCACGCGCAGCGCTCCCGCGGATCGCCCTCGGTGGGGTCCTCGCGCAGCAGCACGCCGAGATCGCACTCCGGCTCGGCGGCGTACCCGTCCGGATCGACCAGCTTGAACCCGTCCCCCGCGCGCATCGCGTTCCACTGATGGATGTCGCCGTGCACCAGCACCGCGCGCGCCGGCGAGTGGGCCCGGCGCCGGCTCTCCCCCGCCGCCAGGGCCGACTCGACCGCCGCGCGACCGCACGGCTCGCCCAGCGCCCTCCACTTTGCCCGGATATATCGAGACATGCGGTCGGCGCGGGCGGCACCGGTCGGGAGATCCGCGGCGGTCGGACGCCAGACCGCGACGGCCAGATCGCACAGGATCGGCAGCCGCCGGGAGAGCGGGAGACCCAGGTCGGACAGGGCCGGGCCGAGGCGCTCCAAAAGCAGAACCCCAAGGCTTTCGTCGTACGCGAGGAGCCGGGCACACGCCTCCCCACCCGCCTCGCGGAGAAACGTGATCTCGTCGGCCGCATCGCTGCCGGGGCGCGGGATGAGCAGCTTGAGAACGGCGGGCGTGCCGTCGTTCCGGGTGACTTCCACGACGTACGCCTCGGTCGGGTCCTTGAAGGAAGCACCCAGGCGCAAGCCCCACCGCGCGGCCGAGCTCGCGACCAGCTCGGGGAGGTTTTCGAGCCAGGCGGTGGCGCCCAGGTCAACAGCCTTGGCCCGAACGGTTTCCGGAACATCTGGCACGGGAGCCGATGGTGACACACGTGATAGTCGCCGGCGACGTAATTGCGTTGAAGACCTTCGCGCGGGTCCGGAGGATGGAGAGACCGCCATCCGCCGACCGACCGAAGGGGTGTCTCATGCGTCTGCTGCGTGACCTCTGGGGCACGTCCCCCAGCCGCACGGCGCTGGTGGCCTTCCTCATCGTGCTCGGCGCGGCCGGGCAGGCGGGCGCCCTCGCGCTGGCCGGCGCGGTGCTGGTCGACCGGTCGACGCCGCTGTTCGCGGTGCTCGCCGCCGCGCTGGTCGCCTCGGTGCTCAGCGACGTCGCGGTCGGGCTGATCGCGGCCGGGCTCACCGCCGACTGGGCGGCCAAGGTGCGCCGCGGCCTCAACCGGGTGGCCTTCGGGCAAGACCTGCCGACCCTGGAGAACACGCCGGTCGGCGAGCTGCTCGACCGCATCGACTCCGACGTCTACCAGGTCGGCTCCGAGATGCGCGGCGCCGGCGTGCGGATAGCGCAGTCGGTGGCGGTCGCGACGCTGTCCATCGTGACCGCGTTCTTCGCCTGGTGGCCGGCCGCGGTCGGCATGGTGGTCGTGTCCATCCTCCTGGTCTTCACGATGCGCAAGCCGATCCGGCGTCTCTCCCCGCTGCGGATCTCCGAGGAGGAGTCCTGGTCCGACCTGGCCGCGGTGATGGAGGAATCGATCCACGGGCAGGACGACGTACGGACGAGCCTGGCCGCGCCGTACGTGCGCCGGCTCTACGCGCAACGCGCCGCCGAGGTGCTCCGCCGCGGCCGGCTGGTCTGGCGGTCCTCCTCGCGGATCACCATGGGCGCCGGCACGATCACCCGCTCGCTGATCGCGTTCCTCGTCGTGGCCGGCGCGTGGGCGCTGCTCACCGGCCACATCGACGGCGCCCGGCTGACCGCGGTGTGGCTGCTCGCCCTCGGCTTCGGCGGCACCCTGGAGCACGTCACCCGAATGGTCCCCGAGCTGCAGAACGCTCTCGGCGCCTGGAGCCGGGTGCAGCTGCTGCGCGACGTGCCGCAGGAGCCGGCCGGCGGCCTCGAACCGGTCGACGGCGATCTCGTCGTGCAAGACCTGACCTTCCGGTACGGCGAGTCCGGCAGCGGACGGCCGCCGGCCCTGCGCGACGTCACCCTCACGTTCGCCCGCGGCCGGTCGTACGCGCTGATCGGCCGGACCGGATCGGGCAAGAGCACCCTGGCCAAGGTGCTGACCCGGGCGGTCGACGTGCCGCGCGGGACGGTGTTCCTCGGCGGGACCGACCTGAACGACCTGGATGTCGAGGCGCTGCGCCGGTGGACGGCGATCGTCCCGCAGCGCACCGAGATCCTGGCCGGCACCCTCGCGGAGAACATCGCGCTGTTCGACCCGCAGCTGCTGCCCCGCGCGGCCGGCGCGCTGGCGGAGCTGGGCCTGACCGCGTGGGCGGCCAGCCTGCCCGAGGGCATCGACACCAAGCTCGGCGAGGGCGGCTACAAGCTCTCCGCCGGGCAGGAGCAGCTGGTCGCGTTCGCCCGCATCCTGGTCCGCAACCCGCACGTGGTGATCCTCGACGAGGCCACCGCCCGGATGGACCCGGTCACCGAGACCTGGGTGCAGCGGGCCACCGACCGCCTGCTCGACGGGCGGATCGGCGTGATCGTGGCGCACCGGCTCTCCTCGGTGCAGCGCTGTGACGAGGTGGTCGTGCTGGCCGACGGCGAGGTCCTCGAGGCCGGGCCGCTGCGTGAGTCGCGCCGGTTCGCCGAGCTGCTGTCCGCCAGCAACCTGGTGCCGGCCGGCGGCTCGTCCGGCGCGGGCGTGCTGGTCGAGGAGCGAGACTGGGACACCGCGATGCAGGTCGAGCTGGGCGCCGACGCCTTGGCGAACACGCTGCCCGCGGTCGAGCCGCCGCCGCTGCCCGACCAGCCGCCGGTGCACACCATGCGCGAGATCGTCCGGCTGGCGACCAACGACCCGCGCTACGGCCTGGCCTCGGTCGCGCTGTTCGTCGTGCTGATCGTGCTCGGGCTGGACGGCGCGCTCCTCCCGCTGCTCTGGTCGGACGTGGTCGACGGCACCGGCAACCCGCTCCCCCCGGCGATCGGCATCGCGGCCGGCCTGCTCGTGGCGATCCCGACGCTGTACTACACCGGCGCCTGGTTCCCCGAGTGGTGGGTCCGGCAGATGCTGCGGATCAGCCTGCGCCTGGTGCACGGCCAGATCGGCCCGCGCCGGGTCAGCAAGCACACCCCCGCCGAGGTGGTCGCCCAGGGCGGCGACACCGAGCGGGTGGTGATGCTGGCCGACAACCTGATCGACAACGTGAGCAGCCTCGTGCTGATCACGGTGATGACGGTGGCCGCGCAGTCGATCGTGCCGGGCCTGTTCTTCCTCGGCACGATGGTCGTCTCCGGCCTGGCCGCGACGCTGTTCGGGCCCAGGCTGGAGAAGGCGGCCCGCCGCACGGTGGCGGCCCGGGCGGCGTTCGCGACCGCGCTGGTGTCGTCGCTGTCCGCGGCCCGCACGGTCAAACTGGCCGGGGCCACCGAGCCGGTGCTCGACCACCTGGCCGGGCTCGACACGGTACGCAGCGACCGGCAGCGGCGGGAGATCGCGATCCAGGTGTGGGCCCGCTCCACGCCGTCGATCGCGAGCGGCCTGCTGCCGATCGCGGCCTGGGCGCTCTACCTGGGCGGCCACCTCACCTCGGCGGCGACGCTGATCGCGGTGGCCACGCTGGGCGCGGCCCGGTGGTTCGCGTGGACGACGGCGTCGCTGGTCTCCCAGCTGCCGTCGGCCCGGGTGTGGACCCGCCGGACGGTCGCGATGTCGGGCATCGCGCAGTACACGGCGGAGGTGCCCGGCGTCGACATCTCGGCCGGCACCGCGCCCGCGCCGCCGACCGCGCCGCGCAACCCGCTCGACCGGCTCGAGCTGCGCCACTTCAGCGCCGTCCACGAGAACGGCACGGTCGGCGCGCAGGACGTCGAGCTGGACGTCGAGCGCGGCCAGCTGGTGCTGGTGGTCGGCCCGGTCGGGGCGGGCAAGTCGTCGCTGCTGCGGGCCCTCGCGGGGATCGTGCACCACACCGGCGAGCTGCGCTGGAACGGGCACGTGGTCGACGAGCCGGAGCTGTTCCTGCGGCCCAACCAGGTCGGCTACGTGGCCCAGCTGCCGCGGGTGCTCTCCGGCACGGTGGCCGACAACATCCAGCTCGGCCACGAGCTGGACGCGGCCGACGCGGTCTCCACCGCCCAGCTGGAGCACGACCTGACCGCGTCCGGCGGCGGCCTGCAGCTGCTGATCGGGCACAAGGGCACCCGGCTCTCCGGCGGCCAGCTGCAGCGGCTGGCGCTGGCCCGGGCCCTGGCGCCGCGGACCGAGCTGCTGATCGCCGACGACGTGTCCTCGGCGCTGGACGTGACGACCGAGCTTGAGCTGTGGCGGGCGCTGCGCGAGCACGGGGTGACCGTGGTCGGGTCGACCTCCAAGCGGGCCGCGCTCACCCAGGCCGACCGGGTCGTCGTGCTGATCGGCGGCAAGGTCGAGGACCAGGGCTCCTGGGCCGAGCTGCAGGACCGCTGGGGCCACCTGGCCGGCTGACCCCGGCCGCCGTCAGTCGAAGGTCACCACGACCTTCTCGGCGGCGCCCGGGGTCGAGCCGAGCGTGAGGGCGCGCTCGGCCTCGGCGAACGGGACGCGGTCGCTGATCAGCAGCTCGTACCGCTGCCAGTTCTCGACCAGGTCCTTGGTGACCTCGAAGATCTCGGTCGGGTAGCCC
This sequence comes from Actinoplanes subtropicus, assembly GCF_000721705.1. GTDB lineage: Bacteria > Actinomycetota > Actinomycetes > Mycobacteriales > Micromonosporaceae > Actinoplanes > Actinoplanes subtropicus. The sequence goes on along the minus strand of NZ_JOJL01000004.1, from coordinate 187,170 downwards.
ATCGAGAGCACCACGGTCAGCTCGGTGGTGAGCAGGGCGCCGAAGTCGATCGGCACCGGCCGCTTGTGCACGGCGACGATGCCCAGCGTCGCGCCGTGCTTGACGTTCGCCAGCACGGTCGCCAGCACCGCGGGGGCGCCGGCCGCGTCCAGATAGATGTCGGTGTCCGGCCGGGCGCCGCGGACGAAGCTGCGCGGGGCCTCGCCGTGCAACTCGATCAGCCGGGCGGTCACGTCCTCCTCGGCCGAGTTGATCACCGCGTGGGCGCCGACCTTGAGCGCCTTGTCGAGGCGGTTCGCGACGATGTCGACGACCACCACGTGCGCGCCGCGCAGCTGGTAGCCGATCGCGGCACCGAGCCCGACCGGCCCGGCTCCGAAGACCACCACCTTGCTGCCCGGTACGGGGGCGGTCCGGTTCACCGCGTGCGTGGCGACCGCCATCGGCTCGTTGAGCGCGGCCACCTCGTACGGGATGTGCTTCGGAACGGTCACCAGATGCACGCCGGCCTTCGCCCCGCGGATCAGCACGAACTCGGAGAGGCCGCCCTGCGCGCCGCCGCTGCCGATGATGCCGTCGGCGGCCGCCATCGGATTGAGCACCACGTGGTCGCCGGCCGCTAGGCCCTCGACGCCCGCGCCGACCTCGACGATCTCGCCGGCCGGCTCGTGGCCGAGCGGGGTGGCGCCCTGCCGCGGCGGGATGCCGCCGACCGAGATGTACAGCCCGTCGGAGCCGCACACCCCGCACGCCCGGATCCGGACGAGCACGTCGCCCGGGCCGGCCACCGGCTTCTCGACGTCGAGCACCGCGATCCGGCCGGGACCGGTCACCTGCACCGACCTCATCGCCACCACCTCCACTAATTCGTATAAGTGACCGGTACACTAGCGCGCATGACGGCCCCCGCGCGAGTGACGATGAAGGACGTGGCCCGCGCCTGCGGCGTGTCCCAGGCGACGGTGAGCTTCGTGCTCAACGACGCGGCCGGGCAGACCATCCCCGAGCCGACCCGGGAACGGGTGCGGCGGGCGGCGGCCGAGCTCGGCTACGTGCCGCACTCGATCGCCCGCGCCCTGCGCGAGGGCACCGCCCGGATCGTGGTGCTGGAGGCGGGCGGCCTCCCCCGCGGGGCGAGCCTGGAGAGCTTCATCGCGGGCCTGGGCGAGGAGCTTTCGGCCGGTGGGTACGGCTTGCTGGTGTCGTACGGTTCGGCGCCGGAGGCCATCGCGGCCGTCTCGCCGAGCGCGGTGATCGACCTGCCCGCGATCTACGCGAGCCCCGACCGGGAGGCGGCCGACGGCGGCTGGGTCGACGGCCTGGCGGCGCACACCCTCGCCCAGGTGTCGCACCTCGCGGGCCGCGGCCACCACCGGCTCGCGGTGGCCGGGCCGGCCCGCGGCGGCCCGTTCTACGCGCTGCTGGGCCGGCATGCCGAGAGCGCCGCCCGGCATCTGGGCCTGCCCCGCCCGGCCCGGCTGCCGGTGGGCGGCGCGCCGGTCACCGCGACCCGGCTGCGGCGCCTGCTCGACCTGGGCATCACCGCGGTCGCGGCGCTCGGCGACGACCCGGCGATCGCCACCCTCGCGGCGCTCAGCGACCTCGGGCTGACGGCGCCGGACGACCTGGCGGTGATCGGCTTCGACGACACCGCGCACGGGGCGCTGTGGCGGCCGGCGCTCACCACGGTCCGGATCGACGCGCATCGAACGCGCCACCACCTGAGCCACAACGGCCTGCGACCGGCCCACGCCCGCCCGGATCATCGAACGCGCCACCACCTGAGCCACAACGGCCTGCGACCGGCCCACGCCCGCCCGGATCATCGAACGCGCCACCACCTGAGCCACGACGGCCGGCGACCGTGCGCCCCTGCGCGCCGACAGCTGTCGCCGGCTGGCCCGGTGCTGGTCGCGGTGGCAGATGGCTTTGGTGACGTAGGCGCAAAAGCTCCAGGCGGAGGTGGATGCCGTGGTCACGCAGCCGGTTCACTTCGCCGCCACGACACAGGCCGCCACCAACGCCGGCGTCGTGGTTCGCACCCTGTCCGCTACGCAGGGTCGCGGGAGATCGCCCCGCGCCGTCCTGATCTGTTTGATATGCGGATGCGGCGCGGCGCCGGGTCGTGGTTCCGGAGCGGGCACAGCTTTGATCGGCTCGCCCCGTTCTGCCCCGGCCGACCCGCGTGCTCGCCGGCCGCCGACCGGGACAACACCTGCCCTACCAAGGCACCGTCACCTGCCCGTCGCAGGAACAGAAACTGCCCAAGATCGGGGTGCCGATCCCGATCGAGAAGGCTTTCTGTTCACACCGAACACCTACGCTCCACTCTTACGGAACCACCCACCAACGCCGACCCAATTTCGAGCGAAATATCAGGACAGTCAGCGGCGTCACGGCGTCACGGCGCCACCGCTCTCACCAGCCGGGAACACCCGCCAATCCTTGAGACATCGCCGCCGGGCCGGCCCAGCATCCGGAACCCCGCCCGCGAATCGGGACAGCGGTATCAGTCTCCGAGAAGGTCATGGCCCCGGCCCGCTGGCGTTCGCCACCGTCAGCGGCGCGCACCTGTACGGCTTCGCCTCCATCGACTCGGACCTGGACCTGCGCGCCGCGCACGTGTTACCGGCTGCCGAAATCGTCGGGCTGCGCACCGGCCCCGACACCCTGCAACACACCGGGATCCGTGACGGCGTCGAGCTCGACGTGGTCAGCCACGACCTGCTCAAGTTCGCCCGGCTGCTGAACAGCCGCAACGGCTACGTCCTGGAACAGCTGCTGTCCCCACTGATCGTGGTCACCACCGGCGTCCACGCCGAACTCAAAGCCCTGGCCGGCGGCCTGATCACTCGCCACCACGCGCACCACTACCTCGGCTTCGCTACCGGCCAGCACAAGCTGTACGCCACGACCGGCCAGCTCAAACCGGCGTTGTACACGCTGCGGGTGCTGCTGACCGGGATCCACCTGATGCGCACCGGACACATCGAGACCGACCTGCGCGTGCTCGGCACCGGCCTGGCGTAAGTGCCGGACCTGATCGCCGCCAAACGCGAGGCCGAACACCGACCTCTACCCGACGGCGCCGCCCGGCACCTGGACACCGACATCCCCAGGCTGCGCGCCGAACTGGAAACCGCCCGCGACACCTCGCCCCTGCCCGAGCACCCGGACCCGACCGCCATCGATGCCCTGCACGACCCTCGTGGTCCGCACCCGCCTGGACACCATCATCAGCCACGCAACGTGACCGCACCGGAGAACCTCCGACATTCGGACATGCCGATGTGCGGGCGTCCGGCCGCCTACCGCGGCTGGCCGGCCGAACGCGACCACAGCTGCCTTTCCCTGCGGCTTTGCTCTGCTCACGTATACGCACCGAAATCGAGCGGGCGTTCGATTTCGGTGCGTATAGGTGAGCAGAGCAAAGGCAGGCGGAGGTGTCCGGATTTGCCGCCGAGCATGCACAGGATCAGCGAGGCCCGTCACGCTCGACGGTCGGCCGGCAGGCCGCGGCCCTCGTGCTGAGCTGCCGAAGGGCGGAGGCGTTCGCGGACCGGCGCGACTGCGCCTATTCGGGGTCAGTGGTGCCGGGATAGTCAGCCAAGACCGATCGAGGAGAGGCAACCAGTTCCATCTTCATCACTGGCACTCCAATACATGAGTTTCCGCGGATGCCAGTAGTAGTTGCGGCGTCCCAAGAGATCACCGTAGGCCCGTGATTCTTCGGCCCGGTCCGCTGTCCCAAACGTGAGGAGGAGCTGCTCATAGGACCGCAGATAACCGAAGTGGGCCAGATGGCCGCGGTCGGCACCGTAGAACGCGAACCCGACGATCAGCGACCCTACGATCTTGTAGCTGAAGTTGCCTGGGAATGCACCATGCCGCCGTCCCCGAGGGCGCTGTCGATCACTTCGTCGAGGGTCAGCCTTCGGTCATCCGCCGCGAAGTACTCGGGAACCTGGTCGGTGCGGCTGGTCGAGCGGCGGACAATCGAGGAGCTTGCCTCAGTGATCTGGTGTCGGGGAACACTGTCAGCGGCATCCGCTCCGAAGGGCACACCAGCAAGGCTCAATGTCGCCAGGTCCAGGTCGGGTCGGGTCGAGTCGGGTCGGACAAGCACACCGCGGTCGTCCAGGATTTCGATCACCCGACAACGCTAGATCCAGCGCTGGCGTGGGAAACGTTCTGATCGGACCACACCCGCCCTCCGGGAACGCCTCACCACAGATCTACGATCTTCATAGGCTCACGGCCACCTACCGACGTGGTAGGCCGGGGCCACACCGAGTGCAGGGTCCGGCCTCGCCACCGCCAGACCCGATGGGAACACTGCGGAGGCGCGACTGACGTGAAGAGTTCCCGTGTTGGCCCGCCGGATCCGATGTCCTCCTGAGGACATGCTGAGAAAACTGCGGGGCACGCATCTTTGCGGGGCCCGCACTTTTTGCTACGGTGGCGGCGTGGGGCTGAGAGAGCAGAAGAAGCTGGCGACTCGCGCGGCGCTGAGCTGGGCGGCGATCAGGCTGATCGTCGAGCGAGGCTACGACAAGGTTCTGGTCGAGGACATCGCCGCCGCGGCCGGCGTCTCACCCCGCACGTTCAACAACTACTTCGCCAGCAAGGCCGAGGCGGTAGCGTCCCGCCACCTCGACCGGATCCACCGGATGGCCGAGGCGCTGCGCGAGCGTCCGGCCGATGAGCCGCTGTGGGAGGCGCTCACCGAGGCGCTGATCGATCAGCACCGACCGGGTCCGGAGGTGACCGCGCAGCCACGCCCCGACCGGGACGAATGGGCGGCGGGTCTGCGGCTCATGCTCGAGGTGCCGGCCATCCAGGCCGAGACATTGCGGGCCGGGGCACAGGCTCAGGACGCGCTCGCGGCGGCGATCGCGGAGCGCACCGGAACCGACTCGGAGACCGAGATGTATCCGCACCTGGTGGCCGCCACCGTGCTGGCGGCGCAGAACGTGGCGAGTTCGGCGTTCATGGCGACCGGGCGCGACCTGGAAGACGTCGTCCGCGACGCGATGCGGCAGGTTTCCGCGGGCCTGCCGCCACCCATCCACTAACACTTTGTCCTCATCGGAATGGCTGCCCGCGAGAAATGGCGGCGGGTGAGTCACGCCCATCGAAGGGGTATTCTGCGATGAATTTCGACGTGGTGATCGCCGGCGGCGGCCCTAACGGGCTCATGGTGGCGAGCGAATTGGCACTGGCCGGGCTCCGGGCCGTGGTGCTCGAGAAGCTGACCGAACCGACCGGCGAGCAGCGGGCCAACGGGATGGCCGGGCAGGTCGTCCAGCTGTTCCACCGGCGCGGGCTGTATGGGCGGCTGACCGGGGACCCGTCGCCGCCGGTGCCGGTGCCGCAGTACATGTTCGCGGCGTTTCCGTTGCCGCTGGCGGACTTGGCCGACAATCCGGTCTACACGGTGCTGGTGCCGCAGCGGCGGATCGAGGCGGTGCTGGCCGAGCGGGCCCTCGAACTCGGCGTGGAAATCCGGCGCGGCCACTCGGTCACCGGGTTCACCCAGAAAGACGACTCCATCGTGGTCTCGGTCGACGGCTCGGACGACATCGAGGCCCGTTATCTGGTCGGCGCCGACGGCGGGAAGAGCCTCGTCCGGAAACTGGCCGGCATCGACTTCCCGGGCTTCACCAGCGACCGTACGGTGTCCCGGACCGCCCACGTCACGGTTCCCCCGTCCTGGCGCGATCCGGTCACCGGCGGCCTGCTCGTCCCCGGCTACGGGGTGATCCCGCCGTTCCTGCACCACCGCGCCGAGCGAGGGCTCATCGCCTTCGCCCCGTTCCCGGACGGGCGGACGCTGCTCAGCGTGAACACGTTCGACCTGCCCGAGGGTGCCGAACCTTTCGACCTCGCCGACCTGCGGGCCGCGTCCGCGCACGTCTTCGGTGTGGACATCCCGCTCGGGCCGCCGGCCGGCGACGGGCCGCACCTGCTGCGCCGGCTCAGCGGCGGGCAGACGCGACTGGCCGAGCACTACCGGGCGGGCCGGGTGTTCCTGGTCGGTGACGCCGCGCACGTGCACTCGGCGATCGGCGGCCCCGGGCTCAACCTGGGCCTGCAGGATGCGGTGAACCTCGCGTGGAAACTCGCCGCGTCGGTACACGGGTGGGCGCCGGAGGGGCTGCTCGACACGTACGAGGCGGAGCGGCGGCCGGCCGGCGAGCGGGTCACCATGCACACCCAGGCGCAGCACCTGCTGGTCGGTCCGGGGGCCGAGGTCTCCGCGATGCGTACGCTCTTCGGCGAGTTGCTGGAGGAGCCGGCGGTGCGGCGGCGGATCGCCGAATTGATCGCCGGATCCGACCGCCGGTTCGTGCCCGATCTCGGGGAACTGACGCACTCCGGCCGGCCGCTGCTGGTCGACAACACCGGCACCCTGGCCGCCGTCGCCGCGCCGTGGCGCGACCGGGTCGACGTGGTGACCGCGCCGGTCCCCGGAGCGACCGCGATGCTGGTCCGGCCGGACTGCATCGTGGCGTGGACGTCGTCGTCGGAACACCCGGATCAGGACTCGCTGCGGGCCGCGCTGGCCCAATGGTTCGGCTGACGGGAACCGGCGTGGCCGCCGCCCACGGGGGAAGACGGCGGCCACGCCGGTGGCTCACTGGATCTGGCTCTTCAGCTGGCTGATCACCTTGGTGACGGTGTCGGACGGGATCGCGAAGCCGACCCCGATGCTGCCGCTGTCGCTCTGGCCGGCGGTGGCGATCGCGACGTTGATCCCGATCACGTGGCCGGAGGTGTCGACCAGCGCGCCGCCGGAGTTGCCCTCGTTGATCGCGGCGTCGGTCTGGATCAGGCCGGACAGCTTCTCGGTGCCGGTGTCGACGCTGCGGTCGACCGCCGAGACGATGCCGGAGGTGACCGTGTTCTCCAGGCCGAGCGGGGCGCCGAAGGCGAGCACGGTGTCGCCGATCGCCACGCTGGAGTTGGTGCCGAAGGTCACCGGGGTCAGGCCCGACAACCCGGTCGCCTGCACCAGCGCCAGGTCATTGGTGGTGTCGGTGGCAACCACCTTCGCGGGTACGGTCTGGCCGCTCGACAACCGCACGCTGACCGTCCCCTCCGAGTCGATCACGTGGTTGTTGGTGAGGATCAGCCCGTCCGAGCTGATGACCACGCCCGAGCCCAGCGACTCGGACCGGGCGCCGTCCACCGTCACGGTGACGACGCTCGGCTGCACCGCCTTCACCACGCTCGCCAGGCTGTCGCCGTCGGTGACCGTCGCGTTGGCGTCGGTGGCGACGCTGCTGGTGGTCGTGGTGGCGTGGCCGGCGAGGTACCGCTCGGCCAGCACGCCGCCGGCCGTGCCGCCACCGGCGACCAGCGCGAGCACCACGGCGCCGCCGGCTATCCGGCGCGGCCAGTGGTTGCCGCCGGGGGACTGCGGGATCGCGTACGGGGGCGCGGGCGGCGGCGGGGGCATCGTCCAGTCGTGCCGGTCGCCGGAGTACGCGTCGTCGCTCTGCTCGGTGGGCCGGGTCATCAGGTCGGTCATGGCGACGCCTCGTTTCCGTGGGCTGGTGAATCAACAGTTGCCCGGGAAGTTGTCGGCCACCGGTGAGCGCTCTGTGGGTTCGCTGTATGCGGTGGATCACCCGGTCGGGTCGCGTCACCACCCGCCGGTGGGCGAGCCGGGGCGCGGCCGGACGGCGCGGGCCTAGGGTCGCCGGGTGACTTTCGCCCGTTTTGCCACCGTCGCGGTGCCGTTGCCGCCTCGCGCACCCGCGCCCGGGCCGACCGGTTCGCTCTCCGCCGGGCCGACCGGGTCGCCCGCTGCCAGGCCGATCGGGTCGCCCGCCGCCGGGCCGACCGGGTCGCCCACTGCCGGGCCGATCGGGTCGCCCGCCGCCGGGCCGACCGGGTCGCCCGCCGCCGGGCCGATCGGGTCGCCCGCCGCCGGGCCGATCGGGTCGCCCGCCGCCGGCCTGACCGGCTCACCTGCCGCTGGGCCGACCGGCTCGCCCGCCGCCGGTGTGGCCCCGCCGCCCACTCGGCTCGGCGCGGTCACCGGCCGCGACACCGCGCTCATGCCGGTCTATCCCGCTGGGCGCCGGACCGACCGGCGGGAAACCGCCATGCTGCCGGTCTGCGGCGACGACTCCGCGGAGGCCGGGCGATGAGGCGGACCGGGGTGCTGGGCCGGATCGGGGTGCTGGGCCGGATCGGGGTGCTGGGCCGGATCGGGGTGCTGGGCCGGATCGGGGTGCTGGCCGGGATCGCGGCGCTGTTGGCGACGGCCGGCTGCGGGGCGCCGGGCAGGACCACGGCCGCGCCCGTGCCGGTCGCCTCGGCGGTGACGGTGCTCAACCCCGTACCGGAAAGGACGACGACGTCGGCGAAAGCCGCGGCAACCAGGACTCGCCACGCCTCGCCCGCGCCCCGGACAGCGTCGCCGGCCGGCGATGCGGGCAGCGGGGACGCCGGACTCGACCGGTTCGTCGCCGCGGTGCAGCGGGACCTGCCCGGCGTGGCCCTCGACCGAAGGGACGAGGAGGTGGAGGCGCTCGGCGAACAGGCCTGCGCGGGCCTCGAGGCCGGAAAGACCGACACCGCCGTGGCCGGCGAGATCGGCGCGGAGGATGTGACCGCCGCCGATGCCCGGAAACTGGTGACGCTGGCCCGCTCCACCGCCTGCCCGGGTCGGCCGAAAGTCGGAGAACCGGCTCAGTAACCCGAGACCGTGGTCAGATGTGCGGCACAGCCTTCGTGGGGAAGCTTGAAGCTCCCCCACGAAGGAGGCCGAGATGTCCGCACGAGGAATGCTCAGCGTGGTCGGTACCGCCGTCGGTGGCCTGATCGGCTGGTCCGACGCGCCGCCGCCGGCCGATCCGGAAATTGTGCGCCCCCTGCTCACCGAGGTCGGCGTGCCCGTCGGCGAGTCGCTGGAGGAGGCCGTGCGCACGTTCCAGGAGCGCGTCGGCCTCGAGCCGGATGGCGTGGCCGGCCCGCGCACGGTGCACCTGCTGGCCCGCTACACCAAGGAGATCCGCGAGCTGCGCCTGGGCATGGCCGCCTGACCCTCGATAGGGTGCCCGGCATGGCCGAGTGGCACTTCCGTGAGTCGCCCGCCCACGCCACCGGCGAGGGCCCGGCATGACCGAGTTGCTCGTCTACTGCGACGACGCGACCGGCGAGCGGGTCGGGCTGGGCGCGGCCGAGGTCGGCGAATGGTCGGCGGCCACGGCGGCGCTGCTCACCGAGGAGTGCGGGCTGGCGCCCGGCGACCTGGTCGCCGTGTTGCTCCCGCCGCATTGGCAGACCGCGGTCGTCCTGCTCGGCGCCTGGTCGGCCGGCATGGCGGTGTCGTTCCCCGAGTGGGCGCCGGCGGGTCCGTTCGAGGCGACGTTCGTGGAACGGCGCCGGGTCGGCAGCTGGATCGACGAGGTTCCCTCGGCTCGGCACCAGTTCGCGCTCGGGCCGGGCTCGCCGCTCGCCGACGTGCCGCCGGATTACCGCGACTTCCTGACGGCGGTCCGCCCGCACCTCGGCGCCGCCCCGCCGGCCTGGCCCTCGAACCTGCGGGCAGCATCGGCCTTCGGCGAGTACGAAGCCGTCGCCCTCGAAGTCGCCGCCTCCCAGGGCATCCGGCGCGGCGACCGTGTGCTCATCGATCTCACGACGGCCTCGACTCAGCCGCTCATGTGGCTGCTCGCCCCGCTGTCGGTGGGTGCCTCGGTCGTCCTGTGCGCCAACCTCGCACCCGGCACCGCCGAGACGCGGGCCACCGCCGAGGGAGCGACCCAGGTCCTCCCCCGTTCGCCGATCCGCTGAGGACCTTCGTGCGGTAGCCGAGATCCACAACACCGGGGTAGCCTGCCGCCCAAGCCGCCGGGGACGTTGTTGGGGCGTTCCCGGCGGCCACCCTCACTCCTGCTCCGGGGGATCGTCACTCGTCGAAGGTCACCTCCAGCTTCGGGCTCGCCGGCAGCGACTGGCAGGTCAGCACGAACCCGGCCGCCAGCTCGGCCGGTTCCAGGGCGAAGTTCCGCCGCATCGTCACCTCGCCCTCGGTGACCCGGGCCCGGCACGTCCCGCACACCCCGCCCTTGCAGGCGAACGGCAGGTCGGGCCGCACCCGCTGCGCACCCTCGAGCACGGTGTCGCCCTCGGCCACGGTCACCGTGCTGGCCCGCCCGTCGAGTACCACGGTGACCTCGCTGCTCGGCCCCTCGATCCCACGGTCCTCGCGGCGCGGCTCGGGCGGCATCTCGTCGACCCAGAACAGCTCCCGGTGGATCCGCTCGGCCGGCACACCCCGCTCCTGCAGGACGTCGATCGCGTCGGTGACCATGCCGAACGGCCCGCACAGCCACCAGTGGTCGACCGCGGCGACGTCGATCAGCATCGGCAACAGCGTGCGCAGCTTGTCCGCGTCGAGCCGGCCGCTGAGCAGGTCGACCTCGCGCGCCTCCCGGGACAGCAGGTGCACCAGCTCGAGCCGGGACGGGTGGGTGTCCTTCAGGTCGGCCAGCTCCTCGGCGAACATCACCGTGTCGGCGCGCCGGTTCCCGTACAGGATGCTCACCTGCGCCCCCGGCACCCGCAGCAGCGACGCCGCGATCGACAGCACCGGCGTGATCCCCGACCCCGCCGCGATCATCACGTGCCGGCCGCCGGCGTCGACATCCGGGGTGAAGGAGCCGCTCGGCGGCGCCACCTCCACCGCGTCGCCCACCCGCAGGTCGCGCACCAGCCAGGCGGAGACGATCCCGCCGGGCACCTCGCGCACCCCGATCCGCGGCCGCGCCCCGACCGGCGCGCAGATCGAGTAGCTGCGCCGCTCGTCGTCCGGGTCGGCGGGCCGCCGCACGGTCAGCGACTGCCCCGCCCGGAACGCATACGCCGCGGCGAGCTCCGCCGGCACGTCGAAGGTGACGGCCACCGCGTCGTCGCAGAGCCGCTCGATCGCGGCGACCCGCAGCGGATGGAAGTCGCGTACCACCACGTCAGATCTCCTTCATGTGCTCGAACGGCTCCCGGCACGCCGGGCACCGCCGCAACTCCCGGCAGGCGGTCGCACTGAACGCCGAGATCCGCTCGCTCTCCGCGTGCCCGCACAACGGACAGGCCACCGCTTCCGCTCGTGCGCCGAGCACCAGCGGCACCGGCCCGATCGTCCGCCCCGGTGCCGCGCCGGGCGGCGCGATGCCGGCGGCGGCGAGCTTGGCCTTGCCGGATTCGCTGATCCAGTCGGTGGTCCAGGCCGGAGACAATTGCGTACGCACCGCGGCGCGCCCGAACCCGGCCTCCCGCAGCGCACTCACGATGTCGTCCCGGATCGCCTCCATGGCCGGGCAACCGGAATAGGTCGGCGTGATGGCCACGACCACACCGTCGGCCGTCTCCCGCACCTCCCGGACGATCCCCAACTCGGCGAGCGTGACCATCGGCAGCTCGGGATCGGTCACCGTAGCCACCACCTCGGCCGCGCTCACCACACACCCCCCGGCAGCGCCCGCGCGAGCTCCTGCATCTCGGCCAGGATCTCCCCCAGCTCCGGCCCGTGCTCGCCGTCCCGCCCCTGCGCGGCGGCCGCCGCGCCGGGCAAACCGGTCAAAGTGGCGGCGTCCAGCACCTGGTTCATCGCCTCGTCGAACTCCGCCCGCAGCAGCGCCGGGTCGACCGCCACCCCGGCCGCCGCGAGCCGCGCCTCGATTTCGTGCGTCGAGAACAGCTCGCCGGCCAACGGCAGCACAGCCTCCATCGCCGCCCGCATACGAGCGTGGGACAGGTCGGTGCCGTCGCCGAGCCGGACCACCCACTGCGCCGCGTACTCCCGGTGGTAGGTGACCTCCTTGACCCCCTTCGCGCCGATCGCCGCCAGCACCGGGTCGCGCGAGGCGGTCAACCGGTCGAGCAGCGCGAGCCGCCAGCAGGAGAAGACCAGCAGCCGGGCCACCAGATGCGCGAAGTCCGCGTCCCCGCGCTCGGCCAGCCGCACGTTGCGGAACTCGCCGGCGTCGCGCAGATAGGCCAGCGCGTCCTCGTCCCGCCCCGCGCCCTCCACCTCGCCGGCCCGGCCGAGCAGCAGCCGGGCCTGGCCGAGCAGGTCGAGCCCGATGTTGGCGAGGGCCAGTTCGTCCTCCAACTCGGGCGCGCGGGTCACCCACTGCTGCAGGCGATGCGACATGACCAGCGCGTCGTCGCCGAGCATCAGGCAGTACGCGGCCAGGTCGGCCCGGTCCACGTCGCCGGCGACCGTCGTCGGCACCCCGGCGAGCGGGTCGGCGAAGCCCGTGCCGTACGCCCAGCGGGCATCGTCGTCGTGATCGGTGAGCGCGCCGTAGGCGTCGTCTGCGAAGGACATGGCGAACCTCAGATGTGCGGAACCGAGTCGGGAATGGAGTAATACGTCGGGTGGCGGTAGACCTTGTCGCCGCTCGGGGCGAAGAACGCGTCCTTGTCCTCCGGCCCGGAGGAGACCACGTCGTCGGAGCGGACCACCCAGATGCTGACCCCCTCGTTGCGCCGGGTGTAGAGGTCGCGCGCGTGGTGCAGCGCCATCTCGTGGTCGGCGGCCCGCAGCGACCCGACGTGCACGTGGTTGAGGCCGCGCTTGGCCCGCACGAACACCTCGAACAGCGGCCACTCGTGCCGGATCTCCTCGCTCACGCGCCCGTCTCCCTACGCCTGGTCGCCTTCGCCGCGTGGGCCGCGGCCGCCTCGCGCACCCACGCGCCCTCCTCGTCGGCGCGCCGCCGGTGGGCGATGCGCTCCGCGTTGAGCGGCCCGCCGCCGGCGATCACCTTCTTGAACTCGACCCAGTCGATCTCGCCGAAGTCGTGCCGCCCGCGCTCGGCGTTCCAGCGCAGCTCCGGGTCGGGCAGCGTGACCCCGAGCGCCTCGGCCTGCGGGACGGTCATGTCCACGAACCGCTGCCGCAGCTCGTCGTTGCTGTGCCGCTTGATCTTCCAGGCCATCGACTGCGCGCTGTTCGGCGAGTCGGCGTCGGGCGGCCCGAACATCATCAGCGACGGCCACCACCAGCGGTTCGTCGCGTCCTGCACCATCGCGCGCTGCTCCGGCGTGCCGCTCATCATGGTCATCAGCAGCTCGTAGCCCTGCCGCTGGTGGAAGGACTCCTCCTTGCAGATGCGGATCATGGCGCGCGCGTACGGCCCGAACGAACTGCGGCACAGCGGCACCTGGTTGCAGATCGCCGCGCCGTCCACCAGCCAGCCGATCACGCCGACGTCGGCGAAGGTCAGCGTCGGATAGTTGAAGATCGACGAGTACTTCTGCCGGCCCTCGATCAGCCGCCGCGTCAGGTCGCCCCGGTCGGCGCCGAGCGTCTCGGCCGCCGAGTACAGGTAGAGCCCGTGCCCGGCCTCGTCCTGCACCTTGGCGAGCAGGATCGCCTTGCGCCGCAGCGTCGGCGCCCGGGTGATCCACGCGCCCTCCGGCTGCATCCCGATGATCTCGGAGTGCGCGTGCTGGGCGATCTGCCGGATCATCGTCTTGCGATAGCCCTCCGGCATCCAGTCGCGCGGCTCGACCCGCTGGTCCTTCTCGATCGTCTCGGCGAACGCCCGCTCCCCGGCGGACTCGGGCGCAACGGCGACGTCGCTCATGATTCCTCCCAGCTGAAGAAGCCCTGCCCGGTCTTGCGGCCCAGCTCGCCGCGGGCCACCTTCGCCCGAAGCAGCGCGGGCGGCTCGAACCGGTCGCCCAGCTCGCGCCGCAGGTGCTCGGCGATGGCCAGCCGGACGTCGAGCCCGACCAGGTCGGTGGAGCGCAGCGGCCCCATCGGGTGGCGGTAGCCCAGCTCCATCGCCCGGTCGATGCTGGCGGCGTCGGCCACGCCCTCCTCGAGCATCCGGATCGCCTCGAGGCCGAGCAGCACGCCGAGCCGGCTGGTGGCGAACCCGGGCGAGTCGCGGACCACCACCTCGGACTTACCCAGCCCGGCCACCCAGGAACGCGCGGCCGACCGGGTGTCGTCGCCGGTGGCCGGCCCGACCACGATCTCGACGAGCCGGCTGGCCGGCACCGGGTTGAAGAAGTGCAGCCCGAGGAAGCGCTCCGGCCGGCGCAGCCCCTCGGCGATCCCGGCGATCGACAGCGAGCTGGTGTTGCTGGCCAGCACCGCCTGCTCGCCGACCGCGGCCTCGGCGGCGGCCAGCACCCGGATCTTCAGGGCGGCGTCCTCGGGCACCGCCTCGATCACCAGGCCGGTGCCGGCCGGCAGCGCGGCCGCATCGTCGACCAGGACGAGCCGGTCGAGCACCACGTCGGGCGACTCGGTGAGCCTGCCCTTCTCGGCCGCCCGCAGCAGGCCCATGGCCACCCGATCGCGGGAGGCGACGGCGGCCGCCGGATCCCGCTCGGCCAGGTGGACCACCGCGCCGGCCGCGGCGAAGACCTGCGCGATGCCGGCACCCATCCGCCCGCCGCCGATCACGCCGACCGTCTTGGGCACCGCGGGCGAGACGTCGCCGGTCATGACCGGCCCCCGGCGAGGAAGGCGTCCATCCGGGCGCGCTTGTCGGCGGACTCGAAGAGGATCGCCTGGGCCAGGTCGTCGGTGATCGGGTGGCCGCCGGGCGCGTCGGCGACCAGCTTGGTCAGCCGCAGCGCGAGCGGCCCCGACCGGGCCATCCGGTCGAGCAGCGCGTGCGCCCGCTCCAGCAGCTCGCCGTGCGGGGCGATCTCGGCTACCAGGCCGAGGCGCAGCGCCTCCTCGGCGTCGAGCCGCTTGCCGGCCAGCAGCACCTGCTTGGCGACCGACGCGCCGACCAGCTCGCGCAGCCGCCAGCAGGCGCCGGCCGCGGCGAGGATGCCGAGGCCGGGCTCCGGGTTGCCGAAGACCGCCGCCGGGGAGGCGAGGCGGATGTCGCACGCATACGCCAGCTCCGCCCCGCCGCCCAGCGCGTAACCGTCGACGGCGGCGACCGTGGGCATCGGCAGCCGGGCGATCCGGTCGAACAGCCGGCTGTTGATGCCCTGCAGCGCCTGCTCGCGGCCGCGGTCGCGGAGCTCCCCGATATCCGCCCCGGCCGCGAACGTGCCCCCGTCGCCGGTGAGCAGCAGCAGCCGGGGCCGTTCCTCCAGGCCCGCGCACACCTCGTGCAGCTCGCGGACCATGGCCGCGTTGATGGCGTTGCGCGCCTCGGGACGCGACAGGGTCACCACGACCCGGTCGTCGTGCTCCTCGGCGCGCAGCGTCGGGTGGCTCACGAGGCCTCCGCGGCGGGGACGTGGTGGCGGGACTGCAGGGCGAAGAACCGGCCGGTGACGTAGTAGTCGTCGGTCAGCGAGGCGGTGGCGGCCGGGTTGGCGCCGGTGCCGTGCAGGTCGCTGAACGCCGCCGTCTGGTTGACGAAGACGCCGCCGGTCAGGTTTTCCGACAGGTGCACGCCGGCGTCGAGCGCGGCCTCGCGGGCGGCGTCGAGCACCTCGGGCGAGCTCGAATACACCGCGGCGGTGAGCGCGCCGTGCGCCCGGACCGTGTCGACGAACAGCCGCAGGCTCGCCGGGGTGGAGTCGGTGGCGATCAGAAACGACACCGGGCCGAACCACTCCCGGGTGTAGGTCTTGTCGTCGGCGGCGTCGAGCCGGACCACCACCGGCGTACGGATGGTCGCGTTCTGGAATTGCTCGTCGGCGATCTCGGTCGAGGCGTGCACGACGTTCGGCAGCTCGCTCGCCTCGGCCAACCGGCCCAGCACGCCCTCGTTGACGATCGCGCCGAGCGTGCCGGCCGCGCGTTTCGGGTCGCCGAGCAGCTTGCCCAGCGAAGTGGCCAGGTCGGCGCCGAACTCGTCGAGGCTCTTGTGCCCGGCGTCGGTCTCGATGCCGGCCCGCGGGACCAGGATGTTCTGCGGGGTGGTGCACATCTGGCCGCTGTACAGCGACAGCGAGAAGGCCAGGTTGCGCAGCATGCCCTGGTAGTCGTCGGTGGAGTCGACGATCACCGTGTTGAGGCCCGATTTCTCGGTGTAGACGACGGCCTGCCGCGCATTCGCCTCCAGCCAGTTGCCGAAGTCGCTGGAGCCGGTGAAGTCGACGATGCGCACGTCGGGGTGGGTGGCGAGGGTGGCGGCGATGCCGTCGCCCGGCTCCTCCACGGCGAGGGTGACCAGGTCGGGGCTCTGCCCGGACTCGGCCAGCACCTCGCGGCAGATCTGCACGGTGATGGCCAGCGGCAGGATCGCGCCCGGGTGCGGCTTGACGATCACCGGGTTGCCGGTGACCAGGCTCGCGAACAGGCCGGGATAGCTGTTCCAGGTGGGGAACGTGGTGCAGCCGATCACCAGGGCGACGCCGCGGCCGACCACGGTGGTCGTCTTCTCCAGCCGGAGCGGGTCGGCACCGCGCTGCGGCTTGGCCCAGTCGGCGTCGCGCGGCATGCGGGTGGAGGCGGCCAGCGCATACGCCACCGCCTCGAGCGCGCGATCCTGCGCGTGCGTGCCGCCGGCCTGGAACGCCATCACGAACGCCTGGCCGGTGGTGTGCTGGACGGCGTGGGCGAGCTCGAAGCTGCGCGCGTTGATCCGCTTGATGATCTCGGCGGCGACCCCGGCCCGGCCCTCGGGCCCGGCGGCGCGCCAGGCCGGCGTCGCGGCGCGGGCGGCCGCGACCAGGGCGAGCGGGTCGGCGCGGGGGTAGCTCACGCCCAGCTCGAGGCCGAACGGCGAGCGCTCGGAGGAGACCGAGCCGGACGCGCCGGGCACCTCGATCGGGAACGGCTTGCCCAGCAGGGCGGTGAACGCGCGCTCGCCCGCGGGCGCCGCGTCCTCACCGTAGACGGACTTGCTCGGCGATTCCGGGAAGGCGGACCAGTAGTCCCGCTCGCGGGCGGCCTCGATCGCCCGGTCGAGCAGATCGCGATGCGTCTCGTACAACTCGGTGGGGGTTGTCATCTGCGCTCCATTGCGGTTGGCTGTCCCTATTCTCTACCGAACGATCGGTTGGTAATCAAGCCTCGGAGGTGAACGTGGCACGAACCCCGGCCCACGAGATGTTCGACCGCGACCCCGCGTCCAAGGCGGCCGGCATGGAGCTGCTCGACGCCGGGAACGGGCAGGCCACGGTGCGGATGGCCGTCACCGCCGACATGGTCAACGGGCACGCGATCACCCACGGCGGCTACGTCTTCATGGTGGCCGACACGGCGTTCGCGTGTGCCTGCAACAGCCGCGGCCCGGTGACCGTGGCGGCGGGCGCCGACGTGGCGTTCCTGCGGTCCACACGCGCGGGTGACGTGCTCACGGCGTACGCAAGGGAAAGGGTTGTCCAAGGTCGCAGCGGGATCTATGACGTCACCGTGACCTGCGAGGATGGGGTGGTCGCCGAGTTCCGCGGGCGCAGCCGGACGATCGGTGCGGCATGACCGCGCCCCGGCGTCGCGGGCGTCCCGGCCACGATCAGGACGCGGTGCTCACCGCGGCCGTGCGGCTGTTCAACGAGCGCGGCTACGACGCCACCAGCATGTTCGACATCGCCGAGTCGCTCGGCATCACCAAATCGAGCGTCTATCACCACATCAGCGGGAAGGAGCAGTTGCTGCAAATGGCGATGGACCGGGCACTCGACGGTCTCTTCGAGGCCGCCGAGGAGGTGGGCGATCTCGACCTGCCCGCCCTCGACCGGCTCGAGCGGCTGATCCGGCGCAGCGTGCTCGTGCTGGCCGAGCGCTTCGAGTTCGTGACCGTGCTGCTGCGGGTCCGCGGCAACACGGCGGTGGAGCAGCACGCCCTGGCGCGCCGGCGGGAGTTCGACGCGCTCCTCACCAAGCTGGTGAAACAAGCTCAGATCGAAGGAAGCGTACGTCAGGACGTGGACCCGGCGACCGCGGCCCGGCTGCTGCTCGGCATGGTCAACTCGCTGACCGAATGGTACAAACCGCGCCCCGGCCGCGGTACCGACGCGATCGCCGACGCCGTCGCCGCGATCGCCTTCGACGGACTGCGCCTGTAGGAGGCCGACGTGCAGGATCGTTCCCCCCGCCCCGAGGATCTCGACCCGATCGAGCGGGCCTCGGTCGACGAGCTGCGCGCGCTGCAGCTCGACCGGCTGCGGTGGTCACTGCGGCATGCGTACGAGAATGTGCCGCACTACCGCAAGATGTTCGACGAGCGTCAGATCCACCCGTCCGACCTGCATGAACTCGCCGATCTCGCGAAGTTCCCGCACACCGACAAGGCCGCGCTGCGCGCCAACTACCCATTCGGCATGTTCGCCGTCCCCCGCGAGCGGATAGCCCGCATCCACGCGTCCTCCGGCACGACCGGCCGGCCCACCGTGGTCGGCTACACCGCCGACGACCTGGACACCTGGGCCTCGGTGATGGCCCGGTCGATCCGCGCCTCGGGCGGCCGGCCCGGCGATCGGGTGCACGTCGCGTACGGATATGGCCTGTTCACCGGGGGTCTGGGCGCGCATTACGGCGCCGAGCGGCTGGGCTGCACGGTCATCCCGGTCTCCGGCGGCATGACCGAGCGCCAGGTCCGCCTGATCAAGGACTTCGAGCCCGAGATCATCATGGTCACGCCGAGCTACCTGCTCGCGATCGTCGACGAGATGGAACGCCAGGGCGTCGATCCGCGCGGCACGTCCCTGCAGATCGGCATCTTCGGCGCCGAACCGTGGACCCAGGAGCTGCGCCGCGAGATCGAGGAGCGCCTCGACATGCACGCGCTCGACATCTACGGCCTCTCCGAGGTGATGGGCCCGGGCGTGGCCAACGAGTGCATCGAGAGCAAGGACGGCCCGCACATCTGGGAGGACCACTTCTACCCGGAGATCATCGATCCGCTGACCGGCGAGGTGCTGCCCGACGGCGAGGCCGGCGAGCTGGTCTTCACCTCGCTGACCAAGCAGGCCATGCCGGTGATCCGCTACCGCACCCGCGATCTCACCCGGCTGCTGCC
Source organism: Actinoplanes subtropicus (assembly GCF_000721705.1). Classification (GTDB taxonomy): domain Bacteria; phylum Actinomycetota; class Actinomycetes; order Mycobacteriales; family Micromonosporaceae; genus Actinoplanes; species Actinoplanes subtropicus. The sequence continues at coordinate 168,259 of NZ_JOJL01000004.1, read as the reverse complement.
CGGCACCGCCCGCCCGATGCGCCGGATGGAGAAGATCACCGGCCGCTCCGACGACATGATCATCCTGCGTGGGGTGAATCTCTTCCCGACCCAGATCGAGGAGCTGATCTGCCGTACGCCCGCGCTCGCCCCGCATTTCCAGTGTGTGCTGACCCGGGCCGGCCGCCTCGACGCGCTGACCGTCAAGGTGGAGCGCCGTCCCGAGACAGACCCGGAGGTGGCAGCACGGGCGGGCGACGATCTGGTCACCGCGATCAAGAACAACATCGGAGTTTCCGTACGGGTGGAGATCCTCGAGCCGGACGGCGTGGAGCGTTCCATGGGCAAGATGCGGCGCATCGTCGACCTGCGAGGGTAGGCCGGCGGCACTCCCGATCCTGTGCCAAACCGGTGCGCGCGGAAGGCGGCGGCGCGCCGGCGCGTTAGCGTTGGCCGCTATGCGAAGACGGATCATGGCCTGGAGCGCCGCGCTCGCCCTCACCCTCGCCGGGTGCGGGGCGCCGTCCCCGACGGCCGCTCCCCCGTCGCCGTCTTTGCCGGATTCGCCCTCTTCGGCGGAGTCGTCGTCGCCCGCACCGGCGCCGAGCGTCGACTGCGTCACCGCGACGCTCGGCCGGCTGTCGCTCACCGAGCAGGCCGGCCAGCTGCTCATGGTCGGCGTCGAGGTGGACGCGCCGAGCGGGCTCGGCGACACCGTGCGCCGCTACCATCTGGGCGGCGTCTTCCTGCGCGGCCGCAGCGCACGCGACGCGGCCGGGCTGCGGGGCGACATCGCCGCGCTGCAGAAACGGGCCACGGTGCCGCTGCTGGTCTCGCTCGACCAGGAGGGCGGCAACGTCCAGACGCTGAAGGGCGCCGACTTCCCGGCCCTGCCGACGGCCGAGAAGCTCGGCGCCGCGCCGGCCGCGACGATCCGCGCCACCACCCAGGGAAGCGCCCGCCGGCTGGCCGGGATCGGCGTGAGCATGAACCTGGCGCCGGTCGCCGACACCGTCCCCGCGTCGCTCGGCGAGGCGAACCCACCGATCGGGTTCTGGCACCGGCAGTTCGGCTCCGACCCGGCCCTGGTCGCCGCCGACCTCCGCACGGTGGTGCCGGCCAGCCAGGACGCGGGGGTGCTGACCGCGCTCAAGCACTTCCCGGGGCTGGGCCGGACGCGGGCGAACACGGACACGTCGGCCGACGCCGTCGACGCCACGACGACCGCGAATGATCCCTACCTCGAGCCGTTCCGGGCCGGCATCGAGGCCGGGTCGTCGGCGGTGATGATCTCCTCGGCCCGCTATCCGAAGCTCGACGGCGACACGATCGCGGCGTTCTCCGAGCCGATCGTGACCGGGCTGCTGCGCGACGGGCTGGGCTTCGACGGGCTGATCATGTCGGACGACCTGGGCGCGGCAAAGGCGGCGGGCGGCGTGCCGGTCGGCGAGCGGGCGGTACGGTTCGTCGCGGCCGGCGGCGACGAGGTGCTCACCATCCGGCCGCCGGACGCGGCGCCGATGGCGGCGGCACTGATCGACCGGGCCGGGCGCGACGCCGCCTTCCGTTCCCGGGTGACCGACGCGGCCCGGCACGTCCTGCAGGCCAAGGAGCGAGCCGGCCTGCTGCGCTGCTGATCAGGGCCGCTGATCAGGCGGACCGTGGTGGTGCCGTGCTCCCCCGCACCACCAGATGGGGGACCAGCACCGTCTCCGTGCGGAAGGTGCGGCCGGCGTCGAGACGGGAGACGGCCGCCTCGACCGCGCTGCGGGCCTGGGCCGGGGCGTCCTGGTTGACCGAGGTCAGGTCGATGTGGGCGAGGCGGGCCAGCGTGCTGTCGTCGTAGCCGACCACCGAGACCTGACCCGGCACGTCGACGCCGGCCCGCACGAACGCGTCCATCACGCCCACCGCGAGCCGGTCGTTGGACGCCACCACGGCGGTCGGCAGCACGTGTTCGGCGACGATGCGCCGGCCCGCCCGTACGCCCCCTTCTTCGGTGTGATCGCCCGGCAGGACCTCGGCGACCAGCCCGGCCCGGCGCATCGCCCGGCGATAGCCGCGGCGGCGCCCGGCCGCCACCGCGCCGCGGCCGCCGTCCACGAACGTGATCCGGTCGTGCCCGAGCGTGATCAGGTGGTTCAGCGCGGCGTCGACGCCCACGTCCTCGGCCGGGCGGACCACGTCGACGGCGGCGCCGGCCACCGGGCGGCCGATCACCACGCAGGGCACCTGGGCGGCCAGCTTGTCGAGCTCGTCGTCGGACGCATCCGGCCCGAGCAGGATCAGCGCCTCGCAGCGGAAGTCGAGCAGGGTCTCGATCGCGCGCGGCTCGTCGCGATCGCGGGTGAGCGTGGACAGCACCACCTCGTAACCCGCCCGGTCGGCCTCGATCTGCACCTCCTCCACCAGCTCGGCGTGGAACGGGTTGCGCACGTCGAGCAGCACGCCGAGCAGGTGCCGGCGGCGGCGGGCGAGCAGGCTGGCCGTGCGGTCGGCACGGTAGGACAGGTCGGCGGCGGCCGCGAGGACCCTTTCCCGGGTCTCGGCGCTCGGGCCCGGCTCCCCGCGGAGAACGAGGGACACCGATGCGGTCGAGACGCCGGCGCGCGCGGCGACGTCGGCCAGTCGCGGTCGCTGATCCACTGATTCACTCCCGGCGAAGGCCTTGACAGACAACGAGATCGACTCAGATAGTACAGGAGCTTAAAGCGCTTTAAATCCATCGCCCCTGGAGGTCCCCCATGACCCAGCCGTCGTCCATCGGCGTGGCGGTGATCGGGGCCGGCATGGTCGGCCGCGCCCACGCCAACGCCTATCGCAACGCCGCCACCGTGTTCGGCCTCGACCTGCCCGCCCCGCGGCTGGTCGCGGTCGCCGACCTGCACGAGCCGTTCGCCGCCGACGCGGCCGCCCGCTACGGCTTCGCCCGCGCCGAGACCGACTGGCGCGCCGTCGTCGAGTCCCCCGAGGTCGACGCGGTCAGCGTCGCCGTCGCCAACAACCTGCACCGGGAGATCACCGAGGCCGCCCTGGCCGCCGGCAAGCACGTGCTCTGCGAGAAACCGCTGGCCCCCTCGATCGCCGACGCGCAGGCGATGGTCGAGGCGGCGGCCGCCGCGCCCGGCCAGGTCGGCGCGGTCGGCTTCACCTTCCGCCGCTCCCCCGCGATCAACGCGATCAAGCAGCAGGTCGAGGGCGCCCTCGGCCCGGTCCGCCACTTCGTCGGCAACTACTGGTGCGACTACGGCTACGATCCGGGCCGCCCGATGAGCTGGCGCTATCTCGGCGGCCCGGGCAGCGGCGTGCTCGCCGACATCGGCAGCCACCTGGTCGACCTCGCCGAGTTCTTCTGCGGCCCGACCGCCGGCGTGCAGGGTGCCACGATGGCCACCCTGGTGCCGGAGAGGCCCCGCCCGCTCGGCGTCGCGGTCGGGCACGCCGGCGGCGTCCAGGTCAGCGACGAGCGCGTCCCGGTGGAGAACGAGGACGTCTGCACCTTCACGACGTCGTACGCGAGCGGCGCGGTCGGCACGTTCTCGCTGTCCCGGGTCGCCTTCGGCCACGCCAACACGCTCCGGATCGACCTGTTCTGCGAGAACGGGACGGCCTCGTTCGACCTGACCCGCCCGGCCGAGTTCACCATCGCCGACCCGGGCCCGGCGACACCGGTCAACGGCGTACGCACCGTCTTCATCGGCCCCTGGCACCCGTATCTCGCGCAGGGACTGCCGATGGACTTCCCCACCGTCGGCCACGGGCAGAACGACTTCTTCGTCTACCAGGCCCGCGCGTTCCTCGACCAGATCGCCGGCTCGGTCACCCTCCCGCCCTGCCCCGATATGGCGCACGGCCTGCACAACCTGCGCGTCCTCGACGCCGTCGTGTCCGCCACCGACAAGCCCGTCCAGCTCTGAGGAGTCCACCGTGAAACTCGGCGCCTACACCGCCTGCCTGCACGACCGTCCCCTCGACGAGACCCTGAAGATCCTCGGTGAGCTGGGCCTGACCAGCGCCGAGATCAACACCGGCGGCTTCATCGGCACCCCGCACATCCCGATCGATGACCTGCTGTCCAGCCCCGGCGCCCGGGAGGACTACCTGGGCCGCTTCAGCCAGGCCGGCATCACCCTGACCGGGCTCAACGTGAACGGCAACCCGCTCAATCCCGACCCGCTGGTCGGCCCCCAGCACGCGGCCGACCTGCGCCGCACCATCGAACTTGCGGGACTTCTCGGTGTCCGGCGGGTGGTCACCATGTCCGGCCTGCCCGCCGGCCACCCCGGCAGCAGCACGGCGAACTGGGTGGTCAACCCGTGGGACAGCCAGTGGCTGGACGTCCTGGAGTACCAGTGGACCGAGGTGGCCGTTCCGTTCTGGTCCGACATCCAGGCCCGCGCCGCCTACGCCGACGTGAAGGTCTGCATCGAGATGCACCCGCACAACCTGGTCTTCAACCCGCCGACGCTGCAACGGCTGGTCGAGCAGACCCGGGCCACCCACGTCGGCGCCGAGATGGACCCGAGCCACCTGTTCTGGCAGGGCATCGACCCGGTCGCGGCCGTGGAGTATCTGGGCGACCTGGTCTTCCACGCCGCCGCCAAGGACACCCGGATCAACGAGGAGAACGTACGCCGCTTCGGCGTCCTGGACGACCGATTCACCCGTACGCCGGCCGACCGCAACCCGCTGAACCTGGGCGGCCGCAACACCCTCAACCAGTGGCCCACCCAGCCGTCCTGGCAGTTCGTGGCGGTCGGGCGGGGGCACGGCGAGGAGTTCTGGGCGCCGTTCCTGCGCGCGCTGCACGCGGTCGACCCCGAGATGGCGGTGAACATCGAGCACGAGGACACCGAGCTCGACCAGATCGAGGGCCTACGCCAGGCCGCGGTCAACCTGCTCGCCGCCGCCGAGGCCGCGGGCGTCTGACCCCGCCAGGCGCCGGTCCAGCTTGCGATACGCGCCGAAGAGAAGGACCCCGGTCGTGGCGGTCAGCGCCATCCGCAGCACGTTGAGGAGGTTCCAGCTCCAGGCGTAGCCGGTGAGCCGGTGCGGGTCGGCGACGTCCTGGGCGCCGAAGAGCCTGGTCACCACGGTGGCCACGATGAGCGCGTTGAGTGCCGTCAGGAGCAGGGCGACGAGGCCGGCTCGGCGGTAGTCGGCGCGCAGCGCCGGGTCGCGGTTGAACACCGGCAGCGCCCAGGCGAGTGCCACCGGAATCACCGTCAGCGGAATGAAGTAGAGGGTGGGGCTGGTGTTGACGAAGAACTCGTTCAGCCGGGTCATCTGCGTGGGCGTGTCGGTCACCCAGTTCGGCGAGAAGACGACCGCCTCGTAGAGGTTGCCGAAGAACCAGTACGCCAGCCCCAGGACGGCGACCAGCGTCAACCTCCGCTGCCAGTGTGGCGTCATCGCCGGCTCCCGTCACCGCGGCCACCATCAGGTGCCTGATAGTACCATCAGGCACCTGATGGTGCGAGGATGCGGCCATGGCAGAGACGTTCGTCCCGATGGATCCGAACGCCCAACTCGGCTACGTGCTGGTCCGTTGCGCGGAGCAGATGGCGCGGGCGTGGCATGAGGCGCTGCGCGAGCACGGCGTCAACCCGCGGCAGTTCAGCATGCTGGCCGCGCTGGCCCACGATCCCGGGATCAGCCAGGGCGAACTCGCCCGCCGCGTGCTGGTCACCCCGCAGAGCCTCGGTGAGTCCCTGACGCGCCTGATCGACGCCGGACTGATCGGCCGGGGAATTGTCGAACGCGGCCGCCCGGCCCAGCTCTCGCTGACCGCTGCCGGGCGCGAGGTGCTGACCCGGGCGTATCCGGTGGTGAGCGCGCACCAGGACGAAGCCTTCGCGGCACTCACCGACAGGGAACGAACCGACCTGGCCCGCATCCTCGGCAAACTCATGCGCTGATCCGCCGGGCGCCCGGCACCGCGACCGGAAGCGTCAGGATCTCTCCCGTACGAGGCCCGGCGGTCAACCGGCCGAGGTTGTCGCCGACGCTGTCGGCGGAGCGCCATTCGGCCGTCAACAGGAAGAGGGTCCGCCCGTCGGGGCCGCCGAGGGCCAGCGCGAACGGTGCCCGGTCCTCGGCCAGTTCGACGCGTTGCAGGACCTTGCCGCCCTCGGCGACGCGGACGACCGCGGAACCGCCGGTCGAGACCCAGACGGCGCCCTCGGCGTCGAGGCAGATGCCGTCGGGGCCGAGGCCGTCCGCGAAGACCCGCCGGTGGGAAAGCCCACCGTCCGGGTCGATGTCGAACGCGGTGAGTCGCCCCGCGAACGACTCGGAGACGATGAGCGTACGGTCGTCCGGCGTCACGACCATGCCGTTCGGGAACTGGATGTCCTCGGCGACCTGCCGGATCCGGCCGTCCGGCGTGACCAGCTTGACATAGCCCGGCCGCGGCGCCTCGCCACCGGCGAAGTTGAAGTCCGCACCGTTCAGATAGGTGTTTCCGCGCCCGTCCACGACGATCTCGTTCGCGGCCTGGTCGGCCAGAACGGTCACCGACCCGTCCGGCTCCCGGCGCCTCAGTTTGTCGCCGGTGATCAGCTGCCGGCCGTCGGGCAGCCAGTCGATGGACCACCCCATCAGCCGCTCGACCGGCGCCGCGGCAATCTCCTTCGTACCGTCCAGGCCGACGGCCACGATCTGCTGCTCGATCCAGTTGCAGAACCACAGCCGCCCGTCGTGCCACCGCGGGGACTCCGGAATCCCCAGGCCATCCAGCAAGACTTTCCGTTCGGGCATCACGCCACCTTCCTTCCTCACCCTCTACACGAACGGGGACCGGCCCGTTCGACATCGCCAGTAAGGTCGGTGGGTGATCTCCGATACCGGACAGGCGTACCTCGAGGCGGCCTCGGCCACCGCGGATCTGCTCGCCGCGCCGCCGGTCGCCCGCGACTGGTCGCGGCCGAGCGCGCTGGACAAGATGAGCGTCGGCGGGCTCGCCGCGCACCTGGGGCTGCAGGTGGTCAACGTGCCGCTGGCCCTGGACCAGGAGGTTCCGGAGGAGGCGCCGCTCGGGCTGCTCGAGCACTACGCCCGGGTGGCCTGGCTCGGCGCCGACGTGGACAGCGACGCCAACAGCGGCATCCGCGCCGGCAGCGAGGAGCAGGCCGCCGCCGGTGCCGCCGCCCTGGTGACCCGGGTGCGAGCGGCGGTCGAGGAGCTGCGGTCGCGGCTGGCCGCCGAACCGCCCGGCCGGGTGGTACGCCTGCCCTGGACGGGCTGGTCGCTGGCGCTGGACGACCTGCTGGTCACCCGCATGATGGAGATCGCCGTGCACGCCGACGACCTCGCGGTCAGCGTCGGGGTGGAGCCGCCGCCGCTGCCCGACGCGGTGCTGGAGCCGGTGCTCGACCTGCTCACCCGGCTGTCCGTCCGCCGGCACGGCCCGACCGCGGTGCTGCGCGCGCTCAGCCGGGCCGAGCGGGCGCCCACCTCCATCTCAGCCTTCTGAACCGTGCCGCACGGGTCCGCCCGTACGGCCCGCCACGGCGTACATCTCAGCCTTCTGAACCGAGCCCCGCCGGGCTGACCATCCGGCGCGCGACGGCGTGCAGGGCGAAGAGGGCGAAACCGGCGAGGACCGGCACCAACGCGGGGTGGACCAGCGTGGCCAGCAGGGCCGCCACCGCCAGTACCGCCGCGGACGCCACTGCGGCGAGCGGCTGGCTCAGGGCCAGAGTCAGCGCCTCGCGGGCCGCGCCGCGCTCGCGGTCGCCGGCCAGCACCGCGACGAGGCCGGCGTACCCGGCCGCCAGGGCCGCCGCGGTCAGCACGGCGGCCAGGGCCGGCCCGCCGCCGGGGACGGCGCCCCGGCGCAGGCCCGCGACGTCGAGCACGATCAGCACGACCGCCACCGCCACCGCCGGCCCGGCGACCAGGCCGGGCACCAGGCGGGCGCGGAAGGCCTGCCAGCAGTCGGCGAACGACGGCCACCGGCCCTTGGTCGTCACCGAGTGGATCGCGGTGCTGCCGGTGGCCACCGCCGCCCCCGCCGTGACCAGCGGGAGCGACAGCAAGGTCACCACGATGCCGAGCAACGCCAGGTCCGCCGCGAGCCGCAGCGAGTTGCGCCAGTCGTACGACATGGTCGGTTCTCATCCCTTCAGCCCGCTGGTGTTGATGCCCTCGACGAGCAGCCGCTGGAAGGCCACGAAGAAGAGGAACACCGGAACCAGCGAGAGCAGCGACATGGCGAACATCGGGCCGACCGAGCTCTCGCTGGTCGAGTCGATGAACAGGGTCAGCGCCACCGGCGCGGTGTAGTCCTTGAGCTGCGACAGGTACACCAACTGCCGGAAGAAGTCGTTCCAGGTCCAGATGAACGAGAAGATCGCCGTGGTGACCAGCGCCGGGCGGCTCAGCGGCAGGATCACGTGCCGGAAGACGCTGAACGGGTTCGCGCCGTCGATCACCGCGGCCTCGTCCAACTCGCGCGGGATGCCGCGCATGAACTGGACCATCAGGAACACGAAGAACGCCTCGGTCGCCAGGAAGTGCGGCACGATCAGCGGCAGGTACGGGAAGTCGCCGCCGACCAGGCCGAGGGTCCGGAAGAGGATGTACTGCGGGATGATCAGCACGTGCCCGGGCAGCAGCAGGGTGCCGATCATGAGGGCGAACCAGAAGCCGCGCAGCCGGAACCGCAGCCGGCCCAGGGCGTACGCGGCCAACAGGCAGGAGATCGTGTTGCCGAGCACGGTCAGGGTGGCCACCATCGCGCTGTTCAGGAAGAACCGGCCGAAGGCCACGTCGAACTTGTGCCAGCCCTCGGCGAAGTTGCCCGGCGTGAACTGGTGCGGGACCAGGCCGATGTTGCTGGCGATCTCGGCCGGCGACTTGAACGACGTGCCCAGCATCCAGAACAGCGGATACAGCACGATCGCCAGGATCAGGATCAGCGCCGACAGGCGCACCACCTTCGAGCGCATCACCGCACCTCGGAGTCGGAGTAGTGCACCCAGAACCGGCCGGTGCTGAACAGCACGACGGTGATCAGGCCGACCACCAGCAGGAACACCCACGCCATCGCGGAGGCGTAGCCCATGTTCAGGTCGACGAAGCCGGCTTTGTAGAGGTGCAGCGTGTACATCAGAGTGGAGTCGACCGGGCCGCCGGTGCCGTTGCTGATCACGAAGGCGGACGTGAAGCCCTGGAAGCCGTGGATCGTCTCCAGCACCAGGTTGAAGAAGATCACCGGGGACAGCAGCGGCAGCGTGATGTGGAAGAACTTGCGCCACGCCCCGGCGCCGTCCACCGAGGAGGCCTCGTACAGCTCGGTCGGCACCTGCTTGAGGCCGGCCAGGAAGATCACCATGGGCGCGCCGAACTGCCAGATGGCCAGCAGCATCAGCGTGGGCAGCGCCCAGGTCGGATCGTTGATCCACGCCTTGCCGGTCAGCCCGAAGAAGGACAGGAAGGCGTTGAACGCGCCGTCGCCGGAGAACATGCCGCGCCACACGATGGCCAGCGCCACGCTGCCGCCGAGCAGCGAAGGCAGGTAGAACAGGCCGCGGAACAGCGCGATCCCGCGCATGGTCTTGTTCAGCAGCATCGCCACGCCGAGCGCGGCGGCGAGCTTGAGCGGCACGGCGATCACCGCGAAGATCACCGTTACCCGTACGGCGTGCCAGTACGACGGGTCGGCGGTGAACATCCGCCGGTAGTTCTCCAGGCCGACCCAATTCGATTCGGTCACCGGGATGAGCGGGCTGTAGTCGGTGAAGCTGAGATACAGCGAGAGCAGCATCGGGATAGCGGTGATCCCCAGCAGCCCGAGCAGCCACGGGGAGAGGAAGAGGTAGCCGGCCAGGTCCTCGCGGCGCCGGCGCCGGGCCACCCGGCCCCGCCGATGAGCGGCGGGAACCGGGGGCACGGGCTCGGTCGGACGGACCGGCATCTGCGCCATGGTCACGGATTCGGTTTCCTAGCTCTGCCCGATGGCCGCCTTGGCGGCGGTCACGAAGTCCTTGGCGCCCGCGTCGGGGGTCTGCCGGCCGTACGTGACCCCCTCGGCGATCCGGATCAGCTCGCTCTTGACCTTGGTGTGGCCCTTGGGCGGCACGCTCGGCGAGGTCGGCCCGAACTTGGTGGCCAGCTCGTTCTGCACCTCGATGGTCTGCTTCATGTTCGGGTCCGTCACCGTGGCCTCGACCTGCTTGCGGACGTCGAGGTTCGGCGGCAGGCCGCGGTCGGTGCCGAGGATCGCGCCGGCGTCGGGGTCGTTGGCCAGGAAGTTGACCACGTCGACCGCGGCGTCCTTGCGCGGGCTGCCGCGGAAGACCGACAGGTACAGCGAGGCGCGGGCCCACTGGGCGCTGGGGTCGCCCGGGTACGCCATCAGGCCGAGGTCGCTCTTGGTGTTCTTCTTCAGCTCGGGCATCTGGTTGGTCCAGACCCACGAGGTGTCGGCCTTGCCGGTGACGACCAGCTGCTTGCTGACGCTCGAGTCGTTGCCCTCGTGGATGACCTCCGGAGTCGGGGTGGCGCCCTTCGCGCCGGCGTCCTTCCACAGCTGGAACCACTTGGTCATGTCGGACTCGTCGAAGGCGATCTGCTTGCCGTTGTACAGGTCCTTGCCGTTCTGCCGCAGCCAGACCCAGAGCGCCTGGTAGATCGCGCTGGGGTCCTGGGTGCCGGGGATCTTGCTGGTCCTGGTGACGTTGGCCGCCCACGTGATGAAGTCGGCCCAGCTCATGCCGGTCGTGGGCGCGGGCAGCTTGAACTTGTCGAGCAGCGTCTTGTCGTACACCAGGCCCTGGGTGTTCTCGCCGAGGGCGACGCCGACCAGCTTGCCGTCGACCTCGCCGTACTCCTTGAGGCCCTTGGAGAACTTGCTGACGTCCAGCTTGCCGTTCGTGCTGTACGGGGTGAGGTCGAGCGTGACGCCGCGCTCGGCGTACTCCGAGATCGCGTTGTCGTCGATCTGGAAGATGTCCGGCGCGTTGCCGCCCGCGGTGAGCGTGGCGAGCTTGTCGTAGTAGCCCTGGTTGGCCTGCCAGGTCTTCTTGAACGTCACGTTCGGGTGCTTCTGGGTGTAGAGCGCCAGGGCCTTGTCGGTCAGGTCGGCCCGGGCCTGCGCACCCCACCAGAAGATCGAGAGCTCGACCTTCTTGTCCGAGCCGCTGCCCGAGCCGCCCCCGCCGCAGGCGGCCGTCCCGAGCGCGACCGGCATGGCCAGGGCGGCGGCGAGCAGCTGACGGCGTGACGGGCGGAACGAGGGGGTAGGTTGATCGTGCGTGGCGCTCCTCGCGGAGGAATCCATGACGGTTGGCTCCTTTTTAGGAGGCGACACCTCCGGGGACGCTCACGTAGCCCGGGTCCGCAGGGCTGTGCGGACCCGGGCCCGGCCCCGTCGAGTCGCGAATGACCAGTTCGGTCTGCAGGTGTAGGTGTGCGGTGGAACGACGGTCGTCGCCATGCGCGAGCAGCATGTCGACGGCCGCCCGACCCGCGGCGGCGGTGGGTGTCGCCACCGTGGTCAGCTTCGGTCGGGTGAGCCGGCTGAGCATGATGTCGTCTATTCCGACGACACTGACGTCCTCCGGCACCCGCGCCCCGGCGGTGAGCAGCCCCTCGATGAGGCCGATCGCCATCAGGTCGTTGTAGGCCAGCACCGCGCTGGCGCCGGCCCGGAGCACGTCCTCGGCGACGGTCAGGCCGCCGACCTCGGTGGGCGGGTTGGGCCCGATGACGGTGAGCTCGGCGTGGCCGGCCCGGGCCGTGGCGGTCGCGGAACGCCGGATCTCCCGGCTGGTCCACGAGCCGCGCGGGCCGCTGAGCAGGGCGATGTTGCGGTGCCCCCGGGTGGTCAGGTGCTCGACGGCGAGCCGCGCGCCCTGGGCCACATCCATCACGACGGCCGGGATGCCGGCGATCTGGCGATTGACCACGACCAGCGGAACCTCGCGGCTGAGCTGCTCGATCAGCGCGTTGTTCATCCGCGGGCTGCAGATCAGCACGCCGTCGACCTGCTTGGCCAGGGCCCGCACCACCTCTTCCTCGAGCGCCGGGTCCTCGTTGGTGTCGGCGACGAAGATGTGGTGGTCGTGCTTGCGGGCCTGACTCTCGGCCGCCTTGATCAGCGGGGGGAAGAAGGGATTGGCGATGTCCGCGACGATCAGGCCGATGTTGTACGTCCGGCCGGTGATCAGCGCGCGGGCCGCCCGGTTCGGCCGGTAGCCCAGCTCCTCGGCGCAGGCCAGCACGCGGCTGCGGGTGTTCGGGTTGACCAGGTGGGGCGCCGAGAAGGTGCGCGACACCGTGGAGATGTGCACGCCGGATGCGCGGGCGACATCGCGGATGGTGACGGACACGCTCTGACCTCCCCTGCCGACCGTGTGGCGGCGGTCACTGACGACCACAATTAATGCAAGCGGTTGCACCTCTGTCAATGTCGTTGTGTTGCATAAAGATTGCGAACGGGCATGAGGTACGCGCTTTCCTTCGGACAAAACGGATAATCGTCGGCGTGGCCATTGACTCCACCTCATCGACGTGCCTAACTTCGCTGCAAACCTTTGCAGTCACCACGTCGCTCGTCGGCCCGGGAGGACCCATGCCACGAGACAACCGCCGTCGATACGCGCTGGTCGGAGCGGGCGCGCGCGCCGAGATGTTCGTCCGCGCGGTCACCGCCGACCATGCCGACACCGCCGAGCTGGTCGCGCTCGCGGACGTCAACCAGTCCCGGATGGAGGCGCACAACCGCTGGCTCAAGGCCGCCGGGCACCAGCCGGTCCCCACCTACCCCGCCGACGAGCTGGCCGCCATGCTCGAGCGGGAAGAGGTCGACGAGCTGATCGTCACCAGCGTCGACCGCACCCACGCCGGGCACATCGTGACCGCGCTAGAAGCGAATTGCGACGTCCTCACCGAGAAGCCGATGACCGTGGACGCGGAGGGCGCCCGGCGGGTCCTGGAGGCACAGCGGCGTACCGGTCGCCGGGTGTCGGTCGCCTTCAACTACCGGTTCAACCCGGTGCACGAGGTGGTCCGCACGCTGCTGGCCGGCGGCGAGATCGGCGAGATCGGGTCGGTGCACTTCGAGTGGCTGCTCGACGTGCGGCACGGCGCCGACTACTTCCGCCGCTGGCACCGCGAGAAGGCCAACTCGGGCGGTCTGCTGGTGCACAAGTCCGGCCACCACTTCGACCTGGTCAACTGGTGGCTCGGCGCGGCGCCGGCCGAGGTGTACGCGTCCGGCCGGCTGTTCTTCTACGGCGAGGCCGGCCGTCGGCACGGGTACGCCCGCGACTACGACCGGGCGCACGGCAGCCCGGCGGCGAAGGACGACCCGTTCGCGCTCGACCTGGCCGGGAACCCGCGGCTGCGCGAGCTCTACCTGGACGCCGAGGCGGAGGACGGCTACCACCGCGACCAGAACGTGTTCGCCCCCGGGATCACCATCGAGGACGACCTGTCGGTGCTGGTCCGCTACGACACCGGGGCGACCATGACATACCACCTCACCGCGTACGCGCCGTGGGAGGGCTACCGGCTCATGGTGAACGGCAGCAAGGGCCGGCTCGAGCTGGAGGTGGTGGAGAGCGACCACGTCAGCCCGGCCGCGGCCGGCGAGCTCAAGGGGGCCGCGGTGCACGGCATCGAAGCCGCGCCGGAGCAGGGCGGGGTCACGCTGACGATCCGGCCGTACTGGGCGCCGCCGTACGCTGTGGAGCTGCAACCGCACAGCCGGGCGGGGCACGGCGGGGCCGACCACCGGATGACCGCGGTGCTGCTCGGCGGGCAGACGGATCCGATGCGCCGCTCGGCGACGGCCCGGGACGGCGCGCTGGCCCTGCTCACCGGTCTGGCGGCGAACCGCTCGCTGGAGACGGCCGGGCCGGTGCGGGTCGCCGACCTGCTCGACCTGACCCCATGAGCCGGCGCCACGGAAGGCCCTACCCGCCGTGTCCGGTGCCCCCCGCCCGGAAAGGCCTTACCTTGCGCGCCCCGCACCCGGCGCCGGGGGAAAGGCCCTTACCCGCTGCGCCCGGCCCCTGGTGCGGGGGAAAGGCCTTACTCACCACGCTCTGCGCGCCCCGCCCCGGGAAAGGCCTTACCCACCACGCCCTGCGCCCAGTTCTCGGGAAAGGCCTTACCTTGTGGGCCCCCGCATACGGCGGGAGGCAAAGGCCTTACCCACCGCGCCCCGCGCCCAGTTCCTGGGAAAGGCCTTACCCTGCGCACCCCCGCACGCAGCGCCGCGGAAAGGCCTTCCCTGCTGCGCCCCGCATCCAGCGCCTGGGAAAGCCTTACCCGGTGCGCAAACCAAAGCCTGAAGACGGCCCCGAACCGAAGAGGTGACCGTGTCCGACCCGACGTTCGCCATCGACCCGCGCCATGCCCAGGTCGCCCGCGAGCTCTACGCCACCGCGCGCGACCTGCCGCTGATCAGCCCGCACGGGCACGTCGACCCGCGCCTGCTCGCGGACGACGAACCGTTCCCCGATCCGGCCCGCCTGCTCATCGTGCCCGACCACTACGTCACCCGGATGCTGCTGAGCCAGGGCATCCCGCCCGACCGGCTGGGCGTGCCGCGGCGGGACGGCGGCCCGGTGGAGACCGACGGCCGGGTCATCTGGCGGCTGCTCGCCGACAACTGGCACCTGTTCCGCGGCACCCCGTCCCGGCTCTGGCTCGAACGTACGCTCGCAACGGTTTTCGGGGTTGAGACACGACTCGGCCGGGAGACCGCCGACGATGTCTACGACGGGATCGCCGCCCGACTCGCCGAGCCCGGCTTCCGGCCGCGGGCCCTGTTCGAGCGGTTCGGCATCGAGGTGCTCGCCACCACCGAGTCGCCCACCGACGGCCTCGGGCAGCACGCCAAGCTCGCCGCCGACGGCTGGGGCGGGCCCGGCGGCCGGGTCATCTCCACGTTCCGGCCGGACAACGTGGTCGACCTGGACCGCGAGGACTGGCTCGAGAACGTCGGCCGGCTCGGCGACCTGGCCGGCGAGGACACCGGGACCTACGCCGGCTACCTGGCCGCGCTGCGCCGGCGGCGCGAGGCGTTCATCGGGGCCGGCACCACCTGCTCCGACCACGGGCACCCGACGGCGCGCACCGAGGTGCTGACCGCGGCCGAGGCGGCGGCCATCTACGAGCGGGGCCTGCGCGGGGCGGCGTCGGCCGCGGACGCCGAGCGGTTCCGCGGGCACATGCTGCTCGAGTTCGCCCGGATGTCGCTCGACGACGGGCTGGTCATGCAGCTGCACCCGGGCGCGGTGCGCGACCACAACCACCGGCTCTACGCCGCGCACGGCAAGGACGTGGGCGGCGACATCCCCCAGGCCACCGACTACGTGCACGCTTTGAAACCACTGCTCGACACGTATGGGATGGACCCTCGTCTCCGCCTCGTGGTGTACACATTGGACGAGTACACGTTCAGCCGGGAACTGGCTCCGCTGGCCGGCGGCTACCCGGCGATGTTCCTGGGCGCGCCGTGGTGGTTCCTGGACACGCCCGACGCGATGCGCCGCTTCCGGGAGGCGGTCACCGACTCGGCCGGCTTCTACAACACGGCCGGTTTCGTCGACGACACCCGCGCGTTCTGCTCGATCCCGGTGCGGCACGACATCTCCCGCCGCTCCGACGCCGGCTACCTCGCCTCGCTCGTGGTGCAGGACCGGCTCCCGATGGACGAGGCCGTGGAGACCATGGCCGACCTCTCCTACCACCTGCCGAAGCGCATCTTCCGGCTGGACAAGGCGGCAAAATGATCATCACGGGACTGACCGTCCACGACGTGCGCTTTCCGACCGCGGCCGCCGGGGACGGCTCGGACGCGATCAACCGGGGCGACTACTCGGCGACCTATGTGGAGCTGGCCACCGCCGACGGCCCGGCCGGAAGCGGGTTCACTTTCACCAACGGGCGGGGCAACGAAATCACCTGCGCGGCGGTGGAAGCGCTTGCCCACCACGTGGTGGGCCGGACCCTCGACGATCTGGTCGCCGAGCCGCTCGCGTTCCTCCGGTCGCTCACCGCCGACGTGCAGCTGCGCTGGCTCGGGCCGGAGAAGGGCGCCCTGCACATGGCCACCGGCGCGATCGTCAACGCGGTGTGGGACCTGCGGGCCAAGGTCGCGGGCAAGCCGATGTGGCAGCTGCTCGCCGAGATGCCCACCGCCGACCTGGTCGCCTGCGTCGACTTCCGGCACATCGACGACGCGCTCAGCCCCGCCGAGGCAAGCGCTATCCTCGACAAGGGCCGGGTCGGGCTCGAGGACCGGCTGGCCGAGCTCCGGCGGGACGGCTTCCCGTCGTACACCACCAGCGTCGGCTGGCTCGGGTACCCCGACGACAAGGTGCGGGCGCTGACCCAGCAGGCGTATGCCGAGGGCTGGCGGGCGATGAAGATGAAGGTCGGCGGCCCGATCGAGGACGACGTCCGCCGGGCCCGGATCATCCGCTCCGAGATCGGGCCGGAGGCGCTGCTCATGATGGACGCCAACCAGGTGTGGGGCGTCGACGAGGCGATCGCCAACATGCGCCTGCTGGCCGAGACCGACCCATACTGGATCGAGGAGCCCACCCACCCGGACGACGTGCTCGGCCACGCCCGAATTCAGCAGGCCGTGGCGCCGGTACGGGTGGCCACCGGCGAGGTCGCCGCCAACCGGGTCATCTTCAAGCAGCTGCTGCAGGCCGGCGCGATCCGGGTGATGCAGATCGACGCCTGCCGGGTGGCCGGCGTCCCCGAGGTGCTCGCCGAGCTGCTGATGGCGGCGAAGTTCGGGGTGCCGGTCTGCCCGCACGCCGGCGGGGTCGGCCTCTGCGAACTGGTCCAGCACCTGGCGATCTTCGACTTCCTGCGGGTGGGCACGTCCCTCGACGGCCGGATGGTCGAGTACGTCGACCACCTGCACGAGCATTTCCAGGATCCGGTACGCACGAGGGACGGGCGCTATCTGGTCCCCGAGCGGCCCGGCTACAGCTCGGACCTCAAGCCGGAGTCGATCGCCGAGTTCCGCTTCCCGGACGGGCCGGCGTGGAAATGAGCGATCTCCTCGGCCTCGCCACCCTTTCCCGGGTGCCCGCCGCCTGCCGCCCGCGGATCACCCCGGGCACCGCCGGCGCCGGCATCGTCCACCTCGGCCTCGGCGCGTTCCACCGGGCCCACCAGGCCGTCTTCACCGAGGACGCGATGGCGGCCGCCGGCGGCGACTGGGGCATCGTCGGCGTCGCGCCCCGCTCGGTCACCGTGCTCGAGGCGCTACGGGCGCAGGATCGGCTCTACAGCGTCACCACGCTCGCCGCGGAGGGCCGCTCCACCCGGGTGGTCGGCTCGCTCGCCGGGCTGCGGCACGCGGCGAGCGATCCGGACGCGGTGGTCCAGCTGCTCGCCGACCCGGCCATCCGGATCGTCACGCTGACCGTGACCGAGAAGGGCTACCGGCTCGACCCGGCGACCGGTCGGCTGCTGCTCGACGACGAACTGCGCGGCGACCTGGAGAGCGCCCGGCCGCCGCGGACCGTGCCGGGCCTGCTGATCCGGGGGCTGGCCGCCCGGCGGCGGGCCGATGCCGGGCCGATCGCCCTGGTCAGCTGCGACAACCTGCCGGCCAACGGGCACCGCCTGCGCGGGCTGGTCGACTACCTGGCCACGGCAACGTCGCACACCGACTGGGTGCGGGAGAACGTGACCTTCCCCGGCACGATGGTCGACCGGATCGTGCCGGCCAGCACCGACGAGACCCGGGCCATCGCCCGCGGCGAGCTGGGCGTACGCGACGAGGCGGCGCTCTCCGGCGAGCCCTATTCGGCGTGGGTCATCGAGGACGACTTCCCGGCCGGCCGACCGGCCTGGGAGAAGGCGGGCGCGGTCCTCACCGGCGACCCGCGCCCGTGGGAGACGCTGAAGTTGCGGACGCTCAACGGGGTGCACTCGGCAATCGCTTACCTCGGGGCGCTCGCCGGGCGCGAGACGATCGCCGACGCGCTCACCCTGCCCGGGATGGCCGGCATGCTGCGGCGCTTCATCGCCGAGGACATCGCGCCCAGCCTGACTCCGCCGCCGGGCGTCGACCGGATCGAGTACGGCGAGGAGGTGCTGCACCGGTTCGCGAACCCGGCCCTCGTCTACCGGACCGTGCAGGTCGCGATGGACGGCTCGCAGAAGCTGCCGCAGCGGGTCCTGCACACGATCCTCGACCGGCGCGCGGCCGGCGCCACACCCCGGTGGGCGATCATGGTGGTCGCCGGGTGGATGCGCTTCACCGGCGGTGTGGCCGACGATGGGCACCCGCTCCCCCTCGACGACCCGCTGGCGGCCCGCATCCGGGCGCGGCGCGCGGCGGCGCCGGCGACCCCGGCCGGGGTGGTGGACGCGCTGCTCGGGCTGGACACGGTGTTCGCGCCGGAACTGGCCGACGACGAGGTGGTCCGCGATCAGCTGATCGAGTGGCTGACCGAGTTCGACAAACACGGCGTGGAAGCGACCCTGGCAGGCACGTCATGACTCCCGGCACCGCCGACCCGGCGACGCGAGTTGGTGCGGCATGACCCCCGGCGCCGGCGTCCCGGCAGCGCGGCGGCGCGGCGTGCTGCAGCGGCGCGACGTGGTGCGGCACCGCGACGCGCGACGTGGTGCGGCAGCGCGACGTGGTGCGGCAGGGCGACGTGCGACGCGGTCGTGCGGCGCGACGTGGTGCGGCGGCGCGAGGCGGCGCGGCGTGGCCCGGTGCCAGCGACCCGGAGGCCCGGCGACGCGAGTTGGTTGGGGCACGACTCCCGGCGCCGGCGATCGGGGGGACCGACGATGCGAGTAGGTGCGGTATGACGACGACGGTGGCGTTGATCGGGGCGAACGGGCACGGGCGGTGGCATCGCCGTCGCATCGCCGAGGTGGCGGCGGCGGGCCGGCTCCGGCTGGTCGCCCTCGCCGATCTGCGGCCGCTCGAGCCGGACCCACCCGTACCGCCGGAGGTCCTGGTCTTCACCGATCACCGTGAGCTGCTGGCCGAGGCCGCCCCCGACGTGGTGGTGATCTGCACGCCGCCGCATACGCACCTGCAGATCGCGCTCGACGCGATCGCCGCCGGCTGCGACCTACTCCTGGAGAAGCCGCCGGTGGCGTCGCTCGCCGCGCACCTCACGCTCACCGCCTCGCTGACCGCGGCGGGGCGGGCCTGCCAGGTCGGCTTCCAGGCGCTCGGGTCGACCGCGTGGCAGCGGTTCCGCGACGCCCTGCCGGGGCTCGGGACGCTCGGCGGGATCACCGCGACCGCGTCCTGGCAACGCGACGACCTCTACTACACCCGCTCGCCGTGGGCCGGGCGGCGGGTCGTCGCCGGGCGGCCGGTGATCGACGGCGCGCTGGTCAACCCGCTCGCGCACGCGGTCATGCAAGCGCTTGCCAGCGCCCAGGCCGTCGGGGCCGGCCGGCCGCGGCAGTTGGCCGCCGAGCGCTACCGGGTGCGCCCGATCGAGGTGGAGGACACGGCGTTCGCCCGGATCACCTTCGAGAGCGGGCTGCACGTGATGATCGCGGTGACCCTCGCCGGCGAGGACTTCATCGCCGGCGAGATCGCGGCCCGCGGCCCGGCCGGCCGGGCGGTGCTGGAGTACCCGACCGACCGCCTCGCCCTGCCCGGCGACGCCGAGCCGCGGCCGGTCGAGGGCCGGGCCGACCTGCTCACCAACCTGGTGGAGCACCGCGAGCACGGTACGCCGCTGCTCGTACCGCTGGAGGTGACCGCCGACTTCACCGCCGTGCTGGAGGCGCTCACCGTCCCCGACGTGCCGATGCCGCACCCGCTCGACGACTCGGCGGTGCTCACCGAGGGCCCGAAACGCACCATCCCCGGCGTCAACGACCTGCTGCGCAAGGTGGTCGAGACGATGGCCCTGCCCTCCGAGATGGGCGTGCCGTGGGCGGTGCGGCCGTTCACCCAGCGGCTGCCGGTCACCTAGTCGATCGACACTTGTTTATCGATGGGGTGTAGTCTGCCCGGCGTGGTGAGCCGGATGCGCGCCTTCACCATTGCCACGGCCTGGATCGTCACGGGGCTGGCGGCCGGCATCTCCGCGTTCGCCGCCACCACCGGCGTCCTGACCGACGGCCTCCGGCCGGCGGTGCTGGCCGGCCTGTTCTTCCTGCCCGCCTGCCTGATCGTGGCGGGCGTCTGGGTGGGCGTCGGCGCCCGGCATGCCCGCTCCTCGGCATCGCTGGGCGGCCAGGCGGCACTCTTCGGCTTGGCGGCCGCCTTGGTCGCCGTCCTGCTGCTGGCCGCTCTGGGCCCGGCCCTCGGCGACGCCGCGCACTGATCTCTTTGCATCTCCTTTTCGAGTGACTCGGCAGTATGGCCGTTCACCCAGCTTCGGAGGCGGTGCGCGCGGCAAACATGACAACTGTCAGCGATCCCCCTGACTCCACTCACCGTCAATCGATGACAGCGCTCACTGGGACGAGCCCGGCCAGACAACGAGGCTTGTCGATGACGACAGAAGTGAGACGGATCGATATCAGCAGGAGGAACGATGACACATCGGCTACGGCTTTCGATGATCGTCGCAATGGTGCTCGCGGCGATGGGACTCAGCTTCGCGGGTGCCGGCGTGGCGAACGCCGCCCCGACGGCCGCCGCGGCCGCGCCGCCGGTGACCGCCCTCGCCACACCGATCACCGGCACGTCCGACAACGGCTCGTTCGCCGGCACCTTCACTCCGACGGCGTTCTCGGCTCAGAACGGCAACCTGGTGGCCACCGGCGTGCTGACCGGTACGGTCAAGAACGCGTCCGGCGCCACCATCGGTACCGTCACCCGCACCGTCAGCATGCCCGCGACGGTCGCCGCGGCGACGTGTCAGGTGCTGAACCTCGTCCTCGGGCCGCTGCACCTCGACCTGCTCGGCCTGGTGGTGGACCTGAACCAGGTGCACCTGCTGATCACCGCGGTCCAGGCACCCGGCAACCTGCTCGGCAACCTGCTCTGCGCGATCACCCACCTGCTCGACGGCAACCCGGCCGCGGGTGGTCTGGCCGCGCTCCTCAACGCGATCCTGGCCCTGCTCGGCCAGCTCTGACCGGTTCAGATCTGGCCATACGTCCGGCGCAGCCGCACCCCGCCAGGTGCGGCTGCGCCGCCATCAGCGGGCCGCCGCCCACCGGCCCTGCCGCCGGCGGGCCACCGCCCACCGCCGGCGGGCCACCGCCCACCGCCGGCGGCCCATCACCCGCCGGCCGCCGTCAGCTGGGCCACGCAAGCGAGCCACCGCCCACGGCCGCCATCATCGGGCCAGCCCGCGAGCCACCGGCCACCGGCCGCCGGCCGCCGTCAGCGGAACCAGCCGGCGCCCTCGGCCAGGCGGACCGCCTCCAGGCGGTTGCGGGCGCCGGTCTTGCGGAGAATCGCCGAGATGTAGTTGCGAACGGTCCCGGCGCTCAGGTGCAACTCGGCCGCGACCTCGGTGGACGGCAGGCCGGACGCGGCCACGCTCAGGACATTGAGTTCCCGCGGCGACAGAGGGCTGCGCGGCGCCGCCACCATGGCCACGGCCAGGCGAGCGTCGATGACCCGCTCGCCGCGGACGACCCGGCGGATACCGCGGACCAGTTCGCACGGGGCGGCCTGGGTACCGATGACACCGCCGACGCGCAGGTCGAGCGCCCGGTTGAGCGATGCCGGGTCGTCCGGGCCGGCCAGCACCAGGGTGGCGCAATCGGGCTGCTCCGCGGTGAGCCGGGCGAACGTGGCCAGACCGTCGCCGACCAGCAGCGCGATGTCGACAAGAGCCACGTCCGGCGGCACCGCGCGGGCCATGTCCAGCGCCTGGTCGAGGGTGTCCAGATCGGCGACGACCTCGAGATCGTCCTCCAGGGACAACGTGGCGGCGAGGGTGCCGCGGAGCAGATTCATGGGTTCGACGAGCAGAATGCGGATCACGATGGCCTCCCAGCCAGGGTCAAGGCTTCGGACGGCCGAACCGGCCGTTTCCGGATCTCCTGCGGGGAGGTCGTTCAGCTGGGAGGCCCCGCGTAACGGACGCTGCGTCCGCGGGCGAGGAGATCGGTGGCCACGCGACGGCCGGCGGCCGC
Source organism: Actinoplanes subtropicus (assembly GCF_000721705.1). Classification (GTDB taxonomy): domain Bacteria; phylum Actinomycetota; class Actinomycetes; order Mycobacteriales; family Micromonosporaceae; genus Actinoplanes; species Actinoplanes subtropicus. The sequence goes on along the minus strand of NZ_JOJL01000004.1, from coordinate 146,212 downwards.
CATTTCGGGCCGCCACGGCGACGGGACGGTTCCCATCGCGGGCGCGCTGCCGCCACCGGAGTCACGTGCCTGCCCGGTGGACGCCGACCGATCGGCCGGCTGCGGCGGCGGAGCCGGGAGCGGAGGAGCCGGGAGCGGCGCCGTCCGAGGTCGAGCCTGGGCTGCTGGCGGCGTATCCGCACCGGACAGCCGGGACATCGGCGCCAGGGCCGGCGCCAGTTCCGGCCCTTGCGGGAAAGGCCCGGCCCACACGGACGCCAAGGCCGACGGCGACGAGGGCGGCGGGAGAGCGTGGTGCGGCGCCGTGGTCGGAGCCGGTATCGATGTGTGGGCCTGCGGCAAGCGGGGCGCTGGCACAGCGAACGGCGGTTGCGGCAAAGCCGGGAGTTCGGCCTGCGGCAGCCGGGGCAGCTCGGGAAGAGAAGTCTGCGGCAGACGGGACAGCTCGGCGAGCCTGGGCACGGAAGGAAGTTCCCCGGGCATCATCGACTTCGGCCGGACGACCGCGTTCCGTGCCGAGGTCACCGCTGCTCGGGCCGCGCTCCGGGCCGTGTCGAACGTGGCCGGGCGCAGCTTCGACGTTCGGACCTGCACCCGCCGGACGGTCTCGCCGGCACGGATCCTGGGTGCCGCGATCTTCCGCGCGGGCGGGATCATCCGCCGGACCTGGATCGTCCGCTGCGCCTGGACTGTCCGCGGGGTCTGGACCTTCCGCGGCGTCTGGACCTTCCGCGGCGGCGGGATGACTTTCCGTGTTTCGCCGGCCGTGGCCCTGGCCGACGCGACGGAATCCGTCAGGCCGACGAGACCCACCGGGCCCGGATCGGCCCGCGCCGCCTGCTCGAAGAGGCTCAGCACAAAATATGCCGCGGCGGCCAAGCCGAGCAGCACAAGGAGACGAACGACGCGCCGGCTACTCCCAGGCGCGGCGTCCTCTCCTCGCGCGAACCCGCCTCGCATGCGAAACAGGTTCCCCGTTCCCGGCATGTTGACACTCGCCGGCGGGACGCCACAGCGGCCCTAAAGAGCTTCCTCGATCTGGCCCCGGGTCAGCACACCGTCGGCGACCAGCACCGAGATGCTCCGGGTAAGCGGTCTCCCCGGCTCGATCGGGAGCACCTCGTCGAAGGCGAGAGCCGCGCACACCCCGACATACTCCTCGGTGCGAACGAACCACCGATCCGCGTCGGCCAGCCCCTCGAAGACCAGCGTGTACCGGTCGGCCACCGTGACAGCCAGCCACGGATCAGCGGTGCCGTGCGGGTCGTCCGACTTCGCCCCGAAGGCCACCGCCGGACCGGGTGCGGCGCGCCAGAAGAAGCCGCCGTAGCCCGCCTGCCCCGGCCGTCCGTGGGTGGCCGGGCTGCCGAGCGTCACCACCGCCTCGGCCGGGGTACACAACTCGTACGCGAAAGAAAGCCGCCAACCGTGCCGCGCGGCACTCGCCGTCACCGTGCGTTGCTCGCGCAGGACTACCGAACCCGCGGCGGTACACCAGTGGAGCGACGACGTGAACCCGCCCGGCACCGGGGACAACGAGACCGGGACGATCCGGCCGTGGTCGTCCAGCCAGACGTAACCGCGGTCGCGGACGTACGTGCGGCCGCCCCAGAAGTTCCTGCCGTCCACGTCGGCCATCGTCACCGACGCGCCCATGTGCCACGGATGGTCGTAGCAGAGCGCATCGGTGACCGGCACGCCGTCGAGGGTGCGGACCGGATGCAGGTACGGCCGCGGCGCGAGCCGGATGTCCAGCGACGGCGACTCCACATACGTGGCAACCGCTTTCCCGTCCACCCGCAGCGTGCTCATGCCGCGAAGGCCCGATAGCCGGCGTACGCCTCGGCGAGGACCTCGGCGCCGGGGCGGGCCCAGACGTCCTCGTGGAACACCTCGACCTCGATCCAGCCCCGGTAGCCGGCGTCGTGCACGGCCGTCGAGAAGCGGCGCATGTCGACGCAGCCGGTGCCGGGCAGGCCCCGGCCGAGCAGAACGCCCTCGGGCAGCGGGGTGATCCAGTCGGCGAGCTGGAAGGCGGCGATGCGGCCCTGCCGGCCGGCCTCCTCGATGTGCCGCCAGACCTCGTCGTCCCACCACAGGTGGTACGTGTCGACGCAGACCCCGACCGCGTCGGCCGGGTAGGGCGCGGCCAGGGAAAGGGCTTGCCCCAGGGTGGCCACCACGCAGCGGTCCGAGCAGAACATCGGGTGCAGCGGCTCGATCGCCAGGCGGACGCCGGCCGCCCGGGCGTCGGGCACCAGCGCACCGATCGCGTCGCCCACGTGCCGCCGGGCCCCGTCGATGTCCCGGGACTTGCCCGGCAGGCCGCCGCTGACCAGCACCAGGGTGTCGGTGCCGAGCGTGGCCGCCTCCTCGATCGCGCGGCGGTTGTTGTCGTACCAGTCCTCCTCATGGAAGAACCCGCCGCGGCACAGCGAGGACACCGCCAGGCCGGCGTCGCGAACCAGGGTGGCCGTCTTGTCCAGGCCGTACTCGGCGACCTCCTCGCGCCACAGGCCGACCGCCGGCACGCCCGCGGCGACGCAACCGGCGACCAGGTCGGGCAGGGGCCAGCGCTTGGTGGTGGCCTGGTTGAGCGAGAAGCGGGCCATCAGTCTTCAGGCCTCTCTTGGGCAGTGGGCGGGGCGGTTGGATGAGACAGTCCTACCGTCGTGAGCCAGGCCCGGGCGCGGGCGGTGGCGAGCTCGGCGTCGGGGAGGATCCCGGCCTGATCGGCGAGCCGCATCAGCTCGAGCAGGTGGCGCGGGGAGCGGCCGGCCTGGGCGCCGCCGACCATCGTCAGGTGGTCCTGATGGCCCGCGAGCCAGTTCAGGAAGACAATGCCGGTTTTATAGTGATATGTCGGCACAGCAAACAAGTGCCGCGCCAGCGGCAAAGTCGGGTCCATAATCCGGGCATACCCGGAAGTGTCGCCCGCATCCAAGGCCCGGAACGCGGCCGCAGCCGGCGCGGCGATCACGGCCAGCACCCCGAGCAGAGCCTCCGAGTGGCCGTCCGAGTCCCCGAGAATCAGGGACGGGTAGTTGAAGTCGTCGCCGGTGTACATGCGAACGCCGGGCGGGAGCTGCCGCCGCATGGCGATCTCGCGCGAGGCGTCCAGCAGGGACATCTTGATGCCGTCGACCTTCCCGGCATGCTCCTGGATGATCTCGAGCACCACATCGTCGCCGCCCCAGTATCCGGCCAGCGCGGGGTCGAAGGCCTCCCCCAGCCAGTGCAGCAGCACCTTGCCGTCGGCCTGGTCGAGCAGCTCACCGTAGACACGCCGGTAGTCGTCGGGCCCGGAAGCCGCCGCCGCGAGATGCCGGGAGCACATCAGAACCGGCTGGGCGCCGGCCTCCTGCACATCGGCCAGCTGTTCTGCGTACGCCTTCCGGATCTCGTCGATCGTCGCCGGCCCGGCCGGCAACTGGTCGGTGCCGACGCCCGCCACGATCGCTCCCCCGGCCGCCCGGGCCTCGGCGGCGCTGCGGCGGATCAGCTCGCGGGTCGCCGGATAGTCGAGGCCGGCGCCGCGCTGGGCGGTGTCCATCGCCTCGGCCACGCCGAAGCCGTGCGACCACAGATGACGCCGGAAGCGCAGGGTCGCCTCCCAGTCCAGGGCGGCCGGGGCACCGGGGATGTTCTCCGCGTGCTGATCGGCGGTGACCGGCGCCGCGGCGTACGCGATCCGGCTCTTGAATTTGATCTTCTCGGCCGGAAAGCCCTTGCCGCTGAACGTGACGGTCATCGATCCAGCTCCGGAATCTCCAGGCGGCGGCCGTCCCGGGAGGACTGCAGGCCCAGCTCGGCCACCTGCACGCCGCGCGCGCCCGCCCACAGGTCACCGGCGTAGGGCGCGTCCTCGGCGACGTAGCGCAGGAACTGCTCCCACTGCGCGCGGAAGCCGTTGGGGAACACGTCGTTGTCCGGAACCTCCTGCCACTGCTCGCGGAAGCGCTGGCTGGTCGGCACGTCCGGGTCCCAGACCGGCTTGGGCGTGGCGGCCCGCGGCTGGACGCGGCAGTGGTGCAGGCCGGCGACCGCGCTGCCGTGCGTGCCGTCGACCTGGAACTCGACCAGCTCGTCGCGGTTGACCCGGACCGCCCAGGACGAGTTGATCTGCGCGATCACGCCGTTGTCCAGCTCGAAGATGCCGTAGGCGGCGTCGTCCGCGGTCGCGTCGTAGGGGGCGTTGTCCTCGTCCCAGCGGGTGCCGATGTGCGTGACCGCCCGCGCGGTGACCGCCCGGACCGGTCCGAACAGCTGTTCGAGCACGTAGTGCCAGTGCGGGAACATGTCCAGCACGATGCCGCCGCCGTCGGCCGCCCGGTAGTTCCAGGACGGGCGCTGCGCCTTCTGCCAGTCGCCCTCGAAAACCCAATAACCGAATTCCCCGCGTACGGACAGGACCCGCCCGAAAAAGCCGCCCTCGATCAGCCGGGCGAGTTTCCGCAGGCCCGGCAGGTAGAGCTTGTCCTGCACCACGCCGTGCTTCACGCCCGCCGCGTCGGCCAGCCGGGCCAGCTCGATCGCCTGCTCGAGCGTTTCGGCGACCGGCTTCTCGGTGTAGATGTGCTTGCCGGCGTCGATCGCCATCTGCAGTGCCTTGACCCGGGCCGAGGTGACCTGGGCGTCGAAGTAGACCTGCACGTCGTCGCGGGCGAGCGCGGCCGGCAGGTCGGTGGTCCAGTCGGTGAGGCCATGGCGGTCCGCGATGTCCCGCAGCTTGGACTCGCTGCGGCCGACCAGCACCGGCTCGGGCCAGAGCACGGTCCCGTCGCGGAGCGGCAGGCCACCGTCCTGGCGGATGGCGAGCACCGAACGGAGCAGATGTTGCCGCAGCCCCATCCGCCCGGTGACACCGTTGAGCACGATTCCGATCGTCTTTCGACCCATCGTCCAGGTCCTCCCACGAAACCCATTGAGGTAAGCGCTTTCCTAGACCGTAGTGGGCGTGCCGCCCCGCGGGCAAGACCGGCACCGGTATCCTCCCCGGTCATGGCCACCTTGGCAGACGTCGCACGACACGCGGGAGTGTCCACCGCGACCGCTTCCCGGATCATCAACGGCAGCTCGAAACCGGTCGCGGACGCGCTACGCGCGCGGGTCCTCGCGGCCGTCGCCGAGCTCAAGTACGTGCCGAACGCGCACGCGCAGATGCTGGCCCGGTCGCATCGCAGCGCGGTCGGGGTGATCGTGCACGACGTGTCCGACCCCTACTTCGCGGAGATCACCCGCGGGCTGCAGCGGGTCGCCGAGGCGGATGGCCGGCTGGCGATCATCTGCAACAGCTACCGGCAGCCGGACCGCGAGCTGGAGTACATCGACCTGCTGCACGCCCATCAGGTGGCGGCCATCGTGATCGCCGGGTCGGGGTATCTCGACGCCGCCACGGCGGCCCGGCTCGACGACCGGCTCCAGGCCTTCGAGGCGACCGGCGGGCGGATCGCGGTGATCGGCCGGCACGAGCACACCGGCGACGCCGTGATGCCGGACAACGAGGAGGGCGGCTTCATCGCCGCCGCGCACCTGTTCGACCTGGGACACGAGGACATCGCGGTGATCGCCGGGCCGGCCGCACTGACCACGACAGCCGACCGGCTCGCCGGCGTGCGCCGGGCCGCCAAGGTTTATCGCCGCAGCCTCCCCAAGGGCCGGATTTTCCATGCGGACTTCACCCGGGACGGCGGCTACGCCGTGACCGACCTGATCCAGGTCAAGTTCCCCGAGGTCACCGCGATCGCCGCGCTGAACGACTCGATGGCGGTCGGCGCCCTGGCCTCGCTGCGCGACGGCCGGCGCCGGGTGGCGGTGATCGGTTTCGACGACATGCCGATCGCCCGGGACGTCACGCCGTCGCTGACCTCGGTGCGGTTGCCGCTGACCGAGCTGGGCGAGCGGGCCATGCGGCTCGCGCTGGGCGAGGCCGGCGCCGAGCCACGGGTGGAACACGTCGCCGCCGAACTGGTGCGGCGCGAGAGCACCTGGGACCGCTAGAAATCGGTATTGACGCCACGCATCGATGGTTCTAACTTCCGCAGGAAAGGCCTTTCCTTAGGAGGTTCCACAAGATGCGCAGACGCAGGTTCCTCGAACTGGCCGGGGGTGGGCTGGCCGGCACCGCGCTCACCGCGGCGGTCACCTCGCCCGCCCGGGCCGCACCCCGGCCGTTCGCGGTGGTCGCCGCCGACGGCACCGGGGACTTCGCGACCGTCCAGGCCGCCGTCGACGCCGTGCCGTCCGGGAACACCGACCCGGTCACCGTCGCCGTCCGGCCCGGCACCTATCTCGGTCAGGTCAAGATCCCGTTGGACAAGCCGTTCATCACGTTCGCCGGGTGCGGGCCCGGGCCGGAGGCCGTGGTGATCGCCGACGACCGGGCCAACGGCACGCTGAAGCCGGACGGCACGCCGTGGGGCACCTCCGGCAGCGCGTCGGTCACCGTCGACGGAGCCGGCTTCCGGGCCCGCAACCTGACCTTCGCGAACCTGTTCGACGAGGCCGCCCACCCCGAGATCACCTCGAAGCAGGCGGTGGCGGTGCTGACCCGCGCCGACCGGATCGAGTTCGACCGGGTCCGTTTCATCGGCAACCAGGACACCCTCTACGTGAACAGCACCGCGGCCGGGGTGATCGCCCGGGCCTACTTCCGCTCCTGCTACGTCGAGGGCGACGTCGACTTCGTCTTCGGGCGGGCGACCGCGGTCTTCGACCGGTGCCGGATCCACTCGCTCAACCGGAACTCCACGCCCAACGGGTTCGTGACCGCGCCGAGCACCGACATCGCCAATCCGCACGGGCTGCTGTTCCAGGGCTGCATGCTCACCTCGGACGCGCCCGCCGGCACGGTGTTCCTGGGCCGCCCGTGGCACCCCAGCAACGACCCGAACGCGATCGGCCAGACGCTGATCCGCGACTCGTGGATCGGGGCGCACATCGGCGCGACCGCGTGGAGCGACTTCGGGACGATGTGGCCGTGGCGGGACGCGCGGCTGGCCGAGTACCACAACCGGGGACCGGGGGCGATCGCGTCGCCGGACCGGCCGCAACTGACCGACGAGCAGGCCGCGGCGAACACGATGGCCGCCTTCCTGCGCGGCACCGACGGCTGGCGCCCGCAGTCCTGCAGGTGAGCCGGCCCCGGGAAGGGACGGCAAGTGAGCCCCTCGAAAGGACTGCAAGTGAGCCGCCGCGGAAGGGACGGCAAGTGAGCCCCCGAAGGGACTGCAAGTGAGCCGCCGCGGAGGGGACAGCAGGTGAGCCGCCCCGGCAGGGACTGCAAGTGAGCCCGGCAACCCGGCCGCCGCCGCGGCCGCGCCGGCCCTTGTTTTCCCTGGCCTCCCCGGGTCCCACTGCAAATTTTCTGCGTTGTCCGAGGCATTGACTGCGCTCGACCTCCGTGTGACTGTTGCCAGGCAAGCGCTTTCCTGCATTCCTCACGGTCGCCACCGGCCGCTCTAGGGAGATGCCATGCCCTCCATTACCTCCATCGCCGTCCTCGTCGCTGTCGCCGCGCTGGGGATGGCAGATTCGCCGGCCGCCAACGCCGGCGCCGCTCCCCCGGCGGGTGCCTCGGCGCCCGCCGGGGTGACCGCGGCAAGCAAGGGAATCACCACGGCCGCGCTCCGGATCGGCCGGGAAACGCTGCCGGTCAACGACGGCTGGGCCGCCGCCGGCCCCGGCACCACCGGCGGCTCCGCGGCCGACGACGCGCACGTCACCGTCGTGCACAACCGCGCCGAACTGGTCGCGGCGCTGGGCGGCGACAACGCCACCAACACCACGAACGCCACCCCCAAGATCGTGTACGTGAGCGGGAAGATCGACCTGCGGGTGGACGCGGACAACAAGCCGGTCGGCTGCGACGCCTTCGCCGACCCGGCCTACAGCCTGAGCGCGTTCCTGGCCGCGTACGACCCCGCGGTCTGGGGCATGACGACCAAGCCCAGCGGCCCGCTCGAGGACGCCCGCGCCCGCTCGGCCAAGAACCAGGGCGCCACCGTGAAGATCAACGTCGGCAGCAACACCACCATCGTCGGCATCAACGGCGGCCGGCTGACCCACGGCAGCCTCGCCCTCACCGGCGTCAGCAACGTGATCATCCGGAACGTCGAGGCGACCGACGCGGCCGACTGCTTCCCGGCCTGGGACCCGACCGACGGCTCGACCGGCAACTGGAACTCGCTGTACGACCTGATCTCGCTGTCCGCCGCGACGAACGTGTGGATCGACCACAACACGCTCAGCGACGGCAACAACCACGACGAGGACCAGCCGCTGTACTTCGGCCGGCCGTACCAGGTGCACGACGGGGCCTCGGACATCATCAAGGGCTCCGACTACGTCACCGTGTCGTACAACGACTACTACGACCACGACAAGACGATGCTGATCGGCTCGACCGACACCCCGGGCGTGGACGTCGGCAAGCTGCGGGTGACCGTGCACCACAACCGCTTCGGCAACGTGCTGCAGCGGGCGCCGCGGGTCCGCTTCGGCCAGGTCGACGTCTACGACAACCTGTACTTGGGCACGGACTCCCGGTACCAGTACTCGCTCGGCGTCGGCTTCGAGTCGAGCATCTACGCCGAGAACAACTACTTCAAGCTCGGCGCGGACGTCCCCGCCGCCGACGTCATCCACTACTGGAAGGGCACGAAGATCACCGCGATCGGGTCGCTCGTCCAGGTCGGCAACAAGGTCCAGCCGGTCGATCTGGTGGCCGCCTACAACGCCGCGTACGACCCGGACCTCACCCCCGACGCCGGCTGGACCCCGACGCTGCGGGACCGGATGGACCCGGCCTGGGCGGTGCCGCAGGTCGTCGCCGGCAGCGTGGGCATCCGGCACCTGGGCTGCTGACAGCGCCCGGCTGCTGACAGCGCCCGGCTGCTGACAGCGCCCGGCTGCTGACAGCGCCCGGCTGCTGAGCCAGTTTCCCCGTTCGCCCACCCCACCGGTGGGCGAACGGGCACGCTGGAGATATGCACATCGGCGTCATCGGAGCAGGACAGCTCGGCGCGACCCTGGCCGAGTGGTGCGTGGAGAGCGGCCACGACGTGGCGATCACGTCGCGGCACCCGGAGCAGCTGGGCGGCCTGGTCGAGCGCCTCGGCGAGCACGGCCGGGCGGTGCCGATCGGCGAGGCGGCGGCCTTCGCCGACGCGGTCCTGTTCGCCCCCGCCTGGTCCGCCGCCCGCGAGGCGATCGACCTGGCCGGCCCCGCCCTCAACGGCAAGGTCGTGATCGACGCGACCAATCCGCCGTCGGCCGTCCCGGGCGGTCGCAGCGGCCTGGAGACCCTGATGGACTGGGCCCCCGAGGCCCACTGGGTGAAGGCGTTCAACACCCTCCCGACCAGCGTGCTGACCCGCCGCCGCGGCCACGACCCGCTGCTGGCCGAGTTCGTCTGCACTGACCTGGTCGACGCCCGCCTGACCGCCTCGAAACTGATCCGCGACCTCGGCTTCGCCCCCGTCTTCGCCGGCCGCGCCGACACGGCCAAATATGTCGAGCCCGGCGGCCCCCTGCAGATGACCGAGGTCAACGTCCAGGACGCCACCGACGTCCTGGCCGGCGTCCTCGGCGACTACATCTGAATGCCGCTTCGACCGTACGAGCGTCAGACGAGCCGGGGACTCGTCTGACGCTCGTACGGCAACGGGGATTTCAAGCGGCCAGGCCCACCGCGACCTGGTCCAGCGCCGTCCGCAGGATGTCCCGCACGTCCGAGACGATGTGCACGGTAAGCGCTTGCCGCACGTCCGCCGGCACCTCGTCCAGATCCGGCTCGTTCCGCTTCGGCAGGTACACCTCGGTCAGGCCCGCCCGCTGCGCCGCCAGGAGCTTCTGCTTCACGCCGCCGATCGGCAGCACCCGCCCGGTCAGCGACACCTCGCCGGTCATCCCGACCGAGGCCCGCACGTTCCGCCCGAGCAGCAGCGACACCAGCGCTGTCGTCATCGTCACCCCGGCCGACGGCCCGTCCTTGGGCACCGCCCCGGCCGGCACGTGCAGGTGGATCGGGTGGTCGAGCTGCTCCGGCGAGATGCCCAGCTCCCCCGCGTGCGCCCGCACGTAGGAAAGCGCTATCTGCGCCGACTCCTTCATCACGTCCCCGAGCTGCCCGGTGACCGAAAGCCCGCCCTTGTCCCCGGGCAGCAGCGACGCCTCGATGTACAGCACGTCCCCGCCCATCCCGGTCACGGCCAGCCCGGTCGCCACCCCCGGCACCGCCGTACGCTCGGCCGACTCCGGCAGGAACCGCGGCCGCCCGATCAGGCCCTTCAGGTCACCGGCGTCGATGGTCGCCGGCAACGACCCCAGCGCCGCCTTGCGGAAAGCCTTTGCCAGCAGCCGCTCCAATGAGCGCACCCCGGCCTCCCGGGTGTAGTTGGCGGCCATCTCGCGCAGCGCGTCCTCGGTGACCGTCACCTCGCCCTCCGACAGCGCGGCCCGGGACAGCTGCCGCGGCACCAGGAAGTCCCGCGCGATCGCCACCTTGTCGTTCTCGGTGTAGCCCTCGATCGAGATGAGCTCCATCCGGTCGAACAGCGCCTGCGGGATCGTGTCGAGCACGTTCGCGGTGGCGATGAACAGCACGTCGGAGAGGTCCAGGTCCAGGTCGAGGTAGTGGTCGCGGAAGGTGTGGTTCTGCGCCGGGTCGAGCACCTCCAGCAGCGCCGCCGCCGGGTCGCCGCGGTAGTCGCTACCGACCTTGTCGACCTCGTCCAGCAACACCACCGGGTTCATCGAGCCGGCCTCGCGGATGGCCCGCACGATCCGCCCGGGCAGCGCCCCGACGTACGTGCGGCGGTGCCCGCGGATCTCCGCCTCGTCCCGCACGCCGCCCAGCGCCACCCGGACGAACTTGCGGCCCAGCGTGCGCGCGACCGACTCGCCCAGCGAGGTCTTGCCGACCCCGGGCGGTCCGGCCAGCAGGATCACCGCGCCGGAGCCGCGGCCGCCGACGACCGACAGCCCGCGGGACTCGCGACGGGCCCGCACGCCGAGGTACTCGACGATCCGCTCCTTGACCTCGTCCAGCCCGTGGTGGTCGGCGTCGAGCACGGCCCGGGCCGCGTCGAGGTCGGTGCTGTCGGTGGTACGCGCTTTCCACGGCAGGTCGAGCACCGTGTCGAGCCAGGTCCGGATCCAGCCCGCCTCCGGGTTCTGGTCGCCGGCCCGCTCGAGCTTCTCGACCTCGCGCAGCGCCGCCTCCTGGACCGCCGACGGCAGGTCGGCCGCCTCGACCCGGGAACGGTAGTCGTCCTTGCCGTCGGAGCCGTCCTCACCGAGCTCCTTGCGGATCGCCTTGAGCTGCTCGCGCAGCAGGTACTCGCGGTTGCGCTTCTCGACCGACTCGCGGACGTCCTTCTCGATCGAGTCGCTGACCTCGGACTCGGCCAGATAGTCCTTCGTCCACTCGATCAGCAGCCGCAGCCGGGCCTCGACGTCGGGCGTCTCCAGCAGCTCCCGCTTGCGATCGTTGGACAGGTACGACGCCCAGCCGGCCGTGTCGGCCAGATCGCCGGGGTCGTCGATGGCGCTGACCGAGTCGATGACCTGCCACGCCTCGCGGCGCTGCAGCACCGAGACGACCAGTTGCTTGTACTCGGCCGCGAGGTCCTTGACCTGGGCGCCGGATTCGGCAGGGGGAACCGGCGACGCCTCGACCCAGAGCGCCGCGCCCGGCCCGGTCACGCCGCTGCCGATGCGGGCGCGCACGCCGGTCCGGAGCACCGCCGCCGGCGAACCGCCGCGGACCTTGCCGACCCGCTCGACGCTGGCCACCACGCCGTACGACGCATAGCGGTCCTCGAGCCGCGGCGCGATCAGCAGCTCGGAACCGGCCGACGTACGGGCTGCGTCCACGGCCTGCTGGGCCGGCTCGTCCAACTCGATCGGGACGACCATGCCGGGCAGCAGCACGATGTCGTCAAGGAACAGCACGGGAAGTCGTTTCGTGGACACCGGGCACCTCCGGAAGTTGAGTTCATGCGACGCAACCTCCAATTCGCCATAGGTCTTCCGGCGTTCACTACCAGCGAAATCCTCAGACGTTCACGCTCACGTACTGCTCGCCCGCCGTGCTCACCACCCGCACCGAGGCGACCTGCGCGGGATCGATCAGCGCGCTGCCGTTCAGCGTGGTCCCGTTGGCCTCGCCGGCCGGCGACACCAGCCACGACCCGGCCAGCACGGCCGAACCGTCCTTGCCGACGACCTCGAGGCGGCATTTCTCCCCCGCCGGGATCCCCCCGACGGTGGCGCTCAGCCGGACCCAGCCCATCGCCGGGGTGATCGTCGCGTTGATGTGCGCGCCCGTGCGCGGATCGGCCGCCGCCACGACCTGGGTGCCGGGCGGCACCGCCGAGGCCGACGTCGAAGCCTGCGCCTGCGGGGTCCCCGGCGCCGTACCGCGACCCAAAATGATCCCGCCGCCCATCGCGACCGCGAGGATCGCCGCGGCGGCGGTGGCCAGCACCGCGAACCGGCGCGCCCGCCCGCCGGACGCCTCCTGCCGGACCTGCCGCAGGGTGCGCTGCAGCACCAGGTCGGCGTCCTCCGGCGGGCCGTCGAGCAGCATCTCGTCCGGGATGTCGCGCAGCGCCGAGGACCACTCCTGCAGCGATTCGATCTCCTCCCGGCAGGCAGCACAACCCGCGAGATGCGAGTCCGCCCGCTGCTTCTGCTCGGGCGTCAGCATCTCCATCAGGTAGCCGGCCATGTCGACGTGGTCGTTGGTCGGGTTCGTGCTCTCCGGCGTACTCATGATGCCAACCGTTCTCTGCCGGCCTCGCGTAGGGCCCGCAACGCATAGTAGGACCGGGACTTCACCGTTCCCGGCGGAATGCCGAGCGCCTCGGCTGCCTCGGTGACCGTGTTGCCCTTCAGGTAGACCTGTTCGAGCACCGCCCGATGTTCGGCGGAGAGGGTGCTCAGCGCGTCCACCACGACCATCGAATTGACCACCTGGTCGGCGTGGTCGCCCTCGACCGCGGCGTCGGGCGGGCTCTCCCGCACCTCCGGCGGTCGCCGGTTCCGGGCGCGGATCTGGTCCAGCACGATGTTGCGGACGACTGTCAAGAGCCAGCCGCGCACCGAGCCCTTTCCACTGTCCAGGCTGTCGGGGTGGCGCCAGGCGCGCACGAGCGCTTCCTGGACCACGTCCTCGGCGGCCGACCGGTCCCTGGTCAGCTGCGTGGCATATGCGAGCATGGCCCGGCCGTGTTCGTTCCACAACGATCTGACCAGTGCTTCATCGGCCACCTCCCGGCGCGGTCTGGTCCTCGGTGACGGCATCGCGTCTCTTTCTTCCGCGGCACCTCTTCGGTGCCTTTTCGGTACGGGTCCGCCTGCCCCGGAAAGGGTGCGACGGACTCGCCGAAGGCGACATCGAAGAACGTACTGCGCCGCGGCTACCTGAGATACGACCAGGTCGCTCACCCGGATCAAAGATCTTGGGACTTTGGCACAGCCGGGTGAACCGCCCTTGCCACGGCGGCGTGTGGATGGCAGGCCCGGATCCAGCCGGGCGGTGGAAGGAGAGGCAGCCATGATGACACGCAGGCAATTGACGACGGTCATCGTGGTCACGCTGGCCGGATTGACCGGCCTCGCGGGCTGCGGCAGCCAGAAGGCGCCGTCGACCGACGCGATCCAGCTCCCGATCGCGTTGACCCGGTCGCCCGACGCTCCCCCGAACACCGATGGTCCCGGCGACCTGACCGGCGCGGACGCGTCCGAGGCTGCTCCGTCCCCCACTGCCTCGGATTCCCCCAGCGCATCCGCGACCGGTCAGGGTTCCGGCGGCGGCGTGGGGACCCCGGTGGTCGTGAAGACCCAGAAATGGGTGAAAATCTTCAACGGCCCCTCGGCGACCGACATCAAACCGAACGCCGACAAGACCAAGGGCAGCCACACCGTCGAGCTGAACGCGACCGATAATGCCCAGATCGGCACCTATGTGACCGACGGCGCCGGCCGCACGCTGTACCGTTTCGACAACGACACCAACAAGCCGCCGAAGTCGAACTGCAACGGTTCCTGCGCCACCGCCTGGCCGCCGCTGCTCATCAAATCCCCCGGCAAGATCTTCCCCAAGGGCATCGATCCGCAACTCATCGGCTACGTCGAGCGCGCCGACCACACCTGCCAGGTCACCATCAACGGCTGGCCGGTCTACTACTTCATCGCCGACGCGAACCCGGGCGACCTCAACGGCCAGGGCATCAACGGCAAATGGTTCGCGATCGCCCCCACCGGCGGCAAGACCAAGGCGATTCCCGGCTTCCCGCTCAAGTCGAACTGAAAAAACCATCGGGGGTCCGCCGGCAGCGCAGGTCGCTGCCGGCGGGTCATTTTCCCAACCATTCCCACGTACGCGTGAGAAAAGTCCCCGGCGTGCCGGGCCGCTGAGCGATCCGAACGCTCCGCGCCCGGCCGCCGGGCTTCCCACGGGGCGTCCCGGGCTCGCGGGCTCCGCCCGCCTCGCCCGAGAGCCCGATCGCTCAGGCGCCGGGGTGCAGGCCGAGCACGCCGGGCGTGGGCGCGCCCTCGACCTCTCCGAAGTAGAGGGTGAACGTCTGCTTCCAGCGCTCGACCTCGGCGCGGTCGGCCATGAACCGCGGGAAGCCGTCGAGATGCGCGTTCGGGTACTTCCAGATCGGCTCGAGCCCACCGGCCGGCTTCACATCGGTCCGCACCGACCAGCCGTCGAAGGACGCCTGCTGGACCGGAGCGGAGAGCTGCCAGTTGAGGTAAAGCCTTGCCGCCGCCGGGTGCTTGGCGCGAGCCAGGATCGCCGCCCGCTGCGCCCAGGCCATGAACGGATGCCCGTCGGCCGCGACCCACTTCACCCCGGGCGCGATGGGCCCGGTCAGCGAGCCGGCTCCGCCGATGCCGACCGGCTTCTGCTTGCTCGCCACCGCCACGATCGGCGTGGGAGTGCCGCGGCCGAAGACAATGTCCTGGGCGGCAAGGCGGCGAACCCAGTCCCAGCCGTAGGTCTCGGCATAGAGCTTGTACAGGTACAGCACGGCGTCGTCGTCGTTCGGATACGACGAGGCGATGGCGCCGCGCCAGCGGGGGTCGGCCAGGTCGCGGGGAGTGGCCGGGCCGCCGTCGCCGAGGCCGGCGTCGTACATGTAGCTGAAGGCGTAGACCGCGATGCCCACCCAGGCGCCGTCCGGGTCGCGGAAGCGCGGGTAAAGAGCGGAAAACCCGGCCGGCTTGTACGGCAGGAGCACGCCCTGGTCCTTCCACCGGGGGAAGTCCTGCAGCGTCTGCAACTGCACCACGTCCGGCACCAGCGAGTTCGTAGCCAGCTGGTTGTCCACCCGTACGTCGTGGTATTTGCTGTAGTCCACGATGATCTTCAGGTTGATGTCCGGGAACTGGGACCGGAACGCCTGCTTGGTGGCGTCCTGCTGGTCCGGGGTGTCGCCGCCGGCGTAGACGACGAGCTCGCCGCCCTCCCGCTTGGCCTCGGCGTACAGCTGGTCGAGCGATTTGCGCTCCTCGGGCAAGGGCTTTCCGGCCCCGAACGCCGCCTGCGTGGAGCCGCCGCCGTCCGCCGAAGCGCTGCCGGCGATCGAGGTACCGAGCGCGGCGGCGCCGAGGATGACGCCGCCGGCGCCGAGTGCGCGCCGCCTGCTGAATGTGGCCATCGGATTGACCTCCCAGGTTGTTGCAGCTTTAACTACCTGCCTCACGCTAGGCGCATATAGTTGTAGCTACAACTTATGAGACGATCATCACAGGAGGTGCGGTGCGGTGGAGCCGGCGCGGTGGCTGACCACGCGGGAGGAGCAGGCCTGGCGGCTGTTCGTGGCCGTGCTGATGCTGGTGCCCGGCGAGGTGGAGGCGCAGCTGAAACGCGACGCCGGCCTGACCCAGGTCGACTACGGGGTGCTGTCCGCGCTGTCCGAGGCGCCGGGACGGGCGATGCGGATGAACGAGCTCGCCCGGATGGTGAACGGCTCCCGGCCGCGGATGTCCCAGGTGGTGGCGAAGCTGGAGCGGCGCGGGTGGGTCCGCCGGGAGCCCACCCGGGAGGACGGGCGCGGCAGCCTGGCCGTCCTCACCGACGCGGGCTACGCCCAGGTGGTCGCCATCGCGCCCGGCCACGTGGCGGCGGTACGCGAGGCCGTCGTCGACGCGCTGAGTCCCGAGCAGCTCGACCAGCTGGCGGGCATCTCCGCCACGCTGCTCGACGCGCTCGAGGCCAGACGCTCAGGCTCGTCGTAGAGCTATTCGATTCCCCGGATGCGGGTCACCAGCACGGAACCCAGGATGGTCACCGCGGCCGCGCCCAGAAACAGCGTCGGGTAGCCGCCCAGGTAGGACACCAGCGGGAAAGCGATTGCCGGGCCCAAAACCTGGGGCGCCGAGTTGGCGATGTTGATGACGCCCAGGTCGCGGGCCCGGTCGTCGGCGGCGGGGAGCACCTGGGTGATCAGGGCCTGGTCGACGGAGAGGTAGACGCCGAAGCCGAGCCCCAGGATCACGGCGGCGACGATGGCGCCGGTCCACGTCGGCCAGAAGGCCAGGATCAGGGCGGCCACGGCCATCACGTAGCCGGAGACGATCACCGACGGCTTGCGGCGGCCGGTGCGGTCGGAGATCACGCCGCCGACCACCACGGTCAGGACGGTGGCGACCGTGTAGATGACGATCAGCAGCGCCAGGCCGTCGTCGGCGTTGGCGTAGTGCACCTTGTCGCGCAGGAAATAGAGCAGGTAGAGGGTGGCCATCGCGTTGCCCAGCTGCACCAGGAAGCGGGTGCCGAACGCCCAGGCGAAGTCGCGGTCGCGGAAGGCGTCGAACTTGAACGCGGAGAAGCGGGGCGGCTCGGCGATGGCCGGATCACGGGTGGCCAGCACGAACGGCACCGCGGTCAGCACCACGACCAGGGCGATCGCCAGGTAGCCGCCGTCGACCGCGGTGACCAGCAGGACGCCGGCCACCACGCCCACGGACTGGGTGAGGCCGACCCAGCCGGAGACCAGGCCCCGCTGGTTGACCGGGGTCTGATCGGGGACGACCGCGGTGAGCCCGGCCTGCAGGGTGTTGAGGCCGGCCTGGGCCAGGCACCAGCCGATGCCGACCCAGACCAGGGTGTGCTGGCCGTTGAGGAAGACGAGCGCGGCGCCGCCGAAGAGGGCGCCGGCCACGATCCAGGTGTGTCGTCGTCCGGTACGGGCGGTGGTGACGTCGGAGAGCGCCCCCGCGAGCGGGCCGACGACCACCGCGACCAGGGCGCCGATGGCGGTGATGACGCCGAGCGCGGTCTCCTTGTGCGCGGGGGCGATGTCCTCGATCTGGTTGGGCAGCAGGACCTGCAGCGGGCCGAAGTAGCCCATCCACAGGCCCAGGTTGGCCAGCGACAGCAATGCGATCCAGCGGGCACCGACCCGCTCGGTGACGGCCGTGGTCATCATCGGTCTCGCAGGGCGGACTGCAACCAGCGATAGCTGTCCCTCGGCGTCCGCGCAAAGGTTTTGAAGTCGATGTGCACCAGGCCGAAGCGCTGGCTGTAGCCCTCGGCCCACTCGAAGTTGTCCATCAGCGACCACACGAAGTAGCCGCGGACGTCGACACCGTCGGTGATCGCACGGCGGACGGCGGCGAGGTGGCCGTCGAGGTAGTCGATGCGGAACTGGTCGTCGAGGCCCTCGGCGGTGGAGCAGCCGTTCTCGGTGATGTAGATCGGCGGGAGGTCGTCGCCGTAGGTCGCTTTCAGGCCGGTGAGCAGGGCATGCAGGCCGTCCGGCACGACCGGCCAGCCGAACGCGGTGGTCGGCACGCCCTCGATCGGCACGGTCTCGAACGGAAGGTCGCCCTCGGCCGCGCGCACCCGGGTCGGGTTGTAGTAGTTGATGCCCAGCGCGTCATTGTTTGCCCGAATTATCGTCATATCGTCGGCCTGGACGATGCCCTCCAGGCCCGCCGCCAGAAATTCCGGATACGTTCCCTTCAGGACGGGATCGTTGAAGAGCCGATTGTGGAACGCGTCGTAGACCACCGCCGCGATCTGGTCCTCCTCGGACGACGAGGCGGCCTCGACCGGCGTGCAGTTGTTGGTGATCATCACCTCGCCGGCGCCACGGTCCTTGATCGCCCGGGCCGCCAAACCGTGCCCGAGCAGTTGGTGGTGGGCGACCGGCAGCGCGTCGAGCATCAGCTGGCGGCCGGGGGCGTGGGTCCCGAACGCGTAGCCCTGCGCCATGTGCACGATCGGCTCGTTCAGCGTGATCCACCGCCGGACGCGGTCGCCGAGGCGGTCGGCGACCAGCGCCGCGTACTCGCCGAAGCGGAAAGCGGTTTCCCGGTTCAGCCAGCCGCCCTGGTCCTCGAGCGCCTGCGGCAGGTCCCAGTGGAAGAGGGTCGGCAGCGGGGTGATGCCGCGCTCGATCAGGCCGTCGACCAGGCGGTCGTAGAAATCAAGGCCGCCCGGGTTGGGCTCCCCGGACCCCTCCGGCTGGACGCGGGGCCAGGCGATCGAGAAGCGGTACGCGTCGACGCCGAGCTCCGCCATCAGCCCGAGGTCGTCGGCGTACCGGTGGTAGTGATCGCAGGCGTCGTCGCCGGTGTCGCCGTTCAGCACGCGGCCGGGCGTGTGCGCGAACGTGTCCCAGATGGACGGGCCGCGGCCGTCCTCGCGCACCGCGCCCTCGATTTGGTACGAGGCGGTCGAGACGCCCACCACGAACCCGTCCGGAAACCCTGACAGCGAGCCCACGCTCACCCTCCCGCTCCTCCGCCAAAGGTGAATGCTGCTCAGGTTAGTGACCATGGCCACATGGCGGAAGAGCGTCAAGCGATCAGAGATGCTCGTAATCGATCCAGGGCCTCCGCGCGCACGCCGGCCAGCACGGGATCCCCGATACCGGCGGCCGCCACCCGGAGCGGAACCGGCCGCGGCGAGCGTCCCGTCGCCTCGCCGATCTCCTCGATCAGCGCCGGCCCCCAGGTGCCCCCGATCACGACCTCTCGGGGATCGACAAACGCCACAATCGCCGCGATCACCCCAGAAACGGCCGACCCGATCGCCTCGCGATCGGCGGGATCGGTTTTGAGCAGCCGATCGCCATCGATCGCGGTCGAGCCGGGACGGCGCAGGCCCAACTCCCGGAAGACGTCGATGAACGGAACCGATCGGCCGCCCGGCCCGGTGGTCAACACGTGGGCGACCTCGCCGGCCAGGCCGCTGTGGCCGCGCCGGATCGCGCCGTCGCTCACGATCGCGCAGCCGAGGCCGTCACCGAGGAAGAGGTAGGCGAAGTCGCGCGCACGATCCGGTTCGGCCAGCGCCGCCCAGTTCACATCGTTGTCGACCACCACCTCGATCGGGTCGAGGAGGGCGACCGGGTCGAGCTCACCAACCAGGAACGGCGCGTCCGGCAGATGCACGAGGCGGCCACTCGACCGATCCACCGGGTCCGCCGCCCCGATCACCGCAAGCCGGATCGGTCGCCGCTGCGCCGCGCCACCTCCCTCAGCACCGCCCGCAACCGCCGCACCACCCATCGCCGCCGCACCACCAACGGCCGTGGCGCTGTTCACGGCCGCGGCGCCGTTCACGACCGTGGCGCTGTCCAGGTCCGCGGCCACGCATGCCTCGGCGACCGACTCCCGCAACGCGGCCGCCACCTGGCGCGGCCAGGTCGTGCGGTCGACCTGCCGGACCGCTCGCGCCACCGTGTCCCCGTACACGTCGATGCACTCGGTCACGACGCCGGCCGGCGTGATGGTGATCGCGAGCGCCACCCCGACCGTCGGCGCGATCGCGTAATACGAACCGACCCGGCCGCGCCCCCGCCCACCCTGGGTGCGCTCCCCGGTGTCGGCGACCAGCCCCCGCTCGGTCAGCCGCCGGACGCTCTCCCCCGCCGTCGGCTTCGAGATCCCGATCTCCGCGGCCAGTTCGGCCCGGGTCAGCCGCCGGTGCCGCATCAGCGCCCGGAGCACGTGCTCGTCGGTCAGCGCCCGCACGAGATCCTGCGACGGCCTGGTCGGCTCCATGTGCCAATACTAGTCAACCCTCTTGCCTTGTATCCGCACCGGCACCTACGGTCCTTTCAAGTAAGGAGAGCTTCCCAGAAGGGATACACCGTGACTCTGCCGCATTGGGAACAGACGCCGACCGACCTCCGAGCCGCCACCCGCGAGATCAAAACCGCCCTCCGGGCCAGAATCGCCACTTCCGGCCGTACGGTCGAGGAGGTCTTCGCGGTCGTCGAGCGACGCGTCCAGTCAGCGATCGACGAGATCGCCGCGGCCCGCCGCCGAGCGGAACCGATCTGGCCGGTCATCGAGTTCGCCGACATCGAGGCCGGCACCGTCCCGGCGAGCCAGCTCGAGTTGCTGCGCCGCCGCGGTTGCCTGGTCGTGCGCGGCCACTTCGACCGCGAGCAAGCGCTCGGTTGGGATCGCGACATCGTCGACTACGTCGAGGGCAACCACTTCTTCGAGAACTACCGCGGCCCCGGCGACGACTTCTTCGGCAGCGTCGGTTCGAAGCCCGAGATCTACCCGATCTACTGGTCGCCGGCGCAGATGCAGGCCCGGCAGAGCCCGCGGATGGCCGCCGTCCAGTCGTTCCTCAACCATCTGTGGCGGCACGAGTCGGATGGCGTGCGATGGTTCGACCCCGATCGCGACTCGCTCTACCCCGATCGCATCCGCCGCCGGCCCGAGGGCGCCGACTCGGCCGGCCTCGGCACCCACCTCGACCCGGGCACCCTCGACCTGTGGATGACCCGCGCCTACCAGCAGGCGTTCCGCCACCTCTTCGACGGCAGCGTCGAGCGGTACGACCCGTGGGACGCCGCCCACCGCACCGCCGGGCCGCAGTATCCGGGCTCCACCATGTGCTCCGCCTTCCGCACCTTCCAGGGCTGGACCGCACTGTCCGACATGGACCACGACCAGGGCGTCCTGCACACCGTCCCGATCCCGGAGGCGATGGCCTACCTGATGCTGCGCCCGCTGCTGCCCGACGTCCCCGACGACGACATGTGCGGCGTGACGGTCGACCACGTCTTCCCGGCCGGCCACAAATGGCACGCCCCGCTCATGGAGGCCCTCTCCGGCATCCCCGACGTGCGGGCCGGCGACTCGGTCTGGTGGCACTGCGACATGATCCACAGCGTCGCACCCGTCGAGGCACAGAAGGGCTGGGGCAACGTCATGTACATCCCGGCCGCGCCGTGGTGTCCCCGCAACGAGGCCTACGCCGCATCGGTGCGCGAGGCCTTCCGGACCGGCGACAGCCCGAGCGACTTCCCCGCCGAGCACTACGAGCGAGACTGGCCGAATCGCTTCCCGGCCGCCCAACTGAACGAGATCGGTCGCCGCGGCCTCGGCCTCGTGTGACCGGATCAGCCCAGAAACGATCGTGACCGATCGACATGGCCTCGCCGGCCCCGAAGAAATCGAGCCGGTCGGACGACGTGCACGACTCGGCGGTCATATCGTGAACGGGGTCGCTTCGATCGGCGCAGATGGAACCCCGCGCCCGAGGCGCACGATGCCCGCCGCTATCCGGTCAAGGAGATCCCTGCGACGTGAGAGCACTGATCGTTCGCGGCGGCTGGGCCGGGCACGAGCCGGTCGCCTGCACGGAGCTGTTCCGCGACTTCCTCGAAAACCAGGGAATCGCCGTATGGACGGCCGACACCCTCGACGTGTACACCGATGCGGACGCCCTCGCCGAGGCCGACCTGATCGTCCAGTGCTGGACGCGCGGCCGATTCACCACCGAGCAGGAGCAGGGGCTGGTCGCGCGGGTCCGCGCCGGAGCGGGCTTCGCCGGCTGGCACGGCGGAGTCCTCGCCGTCGGCTACGAGGCAAGCGGTTACCAGTACATGGTCGGCGGCCGGTTCCTCTTCCACCCCGGAGGCTTCGTCAACTACCGGGTCGAGATCACTTCCGATCACCCGATCACGAACGGCGTCGCCGGCTTCGCGGTGCACACCGAGCAGTACTACTGCCACGTCGATCCCACGCTCGAGGTGCTGGCCACCACCACGTTCGCGGGCACCCCGGATGCGCCGGAGACGGCCGGAGCGGTCATGCCGGTGGCCTGGGTCCGCCCGTTCGGCGCCGGCCGGGTCTTCGTCTGCACCCTCGGGCACGCGCCGGCCGACCTCGGCGTCCCGCAGACCCGGACGCTGACCGAGCGCGGCCTGCTCTGGGCGGCCGGCCGTTCCCTGCCCGGAGACGATACGTCGACTCCCGCGACCTGAGGCGGCTGCGGGTCGCCGCCGATCCTGACTACGAGACCTGGACCGCCGCCGGGCCGGACGGTCCGGAGGATCTGTCCGGCCCGGCGGCCCGGCCGTCCGGTCAGCCGTCCCGGGGGGCGACCGACCGGAGCGGTCGTCCGGCTGATCAGTGTGAGTAGGCCTCCAGCTCGTAGATGGAGAACCCGTACGACGTCGCCCGGGTCTGACCGGTCAGGCGCAGATATCGGGCGTTCACGGCCGGGAAGGTGACCGTGTCCAGCCCGCCGTTCGCCCCGGTCACCGTGGCGGCCTGGGTCCACGTCGTACCGTCGGTGGAGGTTTCGATCTTGTACGCGGTGGCGTAGGCGTCCTCCCAGCGCACGATCACCCGGGCGACCGGCTTGGTGGCGCCGAGGTCGACCTGGATCCACTGGTTGTCGGCCCACGAACTGGCCCAGCGGCTGGTCGGGCTCCCGTCCACCGCGTTCGAGGCGGGGTACCCGCTCTGCGTGCTGGACGCGGTCGCCGTCTTGGCCGCGGTCAGGTTCGAGATGTCGTCGCCGCGCTTGGCCGGGAACGACACCACCTGCTGGTAGGTCGGC
Organism: Actinoplanes subtropicus; assembly: GCF_000721705.1. Classification (GTDB taxonomy): domain Bacteria; phylum Actinomycetota; class Actinomycetes; order Mycobacteriales; family Micromonosporaceae; genus Actinoplanes; species Actinoplanes subtropicus. The sequence goes on along the minus strand of NZ_JOJL01000004.1, from coordinate 123,375 downwards.
CGGTTCTGCCAGGCGATCAGATCGTGGTTCACGCCGCCCAGCGGGGACTGCAGGATCGCGTCGGCGCACCACTGATCGCCGGCCGAGCAGTGCGTGTCGCCCGGGTACGTGGTGTTCGCCGGCTCGGCGAGCGCCGCGGTCAGACTGGTCAGCAGCGCGCTGCGGCACGTGCTGACCACGCCGCCGCCGCAGTACTTGGTCGACCAGCCGGGCACGGTGTCGCCGAGGGTGGCCCGCAGGTCCTCGTCGACGTAGCCCCACCAGCCGTACTGGAACGACGAGCCCTTGTGCGCCTGGGCCTCGTTCGCGCTGGTCGGCAGATTCGACACCGGGCCGGTCTGCCCGCCGGACGGCGACTCGTTGATCTGGATGGCGTTCACCAGCGACTGGAACAGGTCGTCGCCGAGCCCGGACTGGAAGGCGGCCTGCACGAGCTTCGGCCACCAGGCGTCGAAGATGCGGATGGCGTCGGCGTTCGCGTACGCCTTGCTGCCGGCCGACGTCTCCTGCCGATGCGCCCCGGCGGCGAGCCAGGTGCGCAGCTTCGCGATCGCGGCCGCCTGCGCCGAGTCGGTCACCGTCGCCGTGTCGATCACCCGCAGCAGCACCGGCAGCACCTCCGTGCCGCGCAGGTCGGTGGTGGCCGCCGATTCGACCACCTTCGCCAGCGACGCCCGGTCGTACTTGGTGCCGGCCGCGATGCCCGCCTTGAGCGGCTTGTCGAGCAGGTCGGCGCGGTGCACCGAGCCGAAGCTGAAGTTGCCGTCGGCGGCGCCGAAGTCGCTCGCCTGCTTGTTGTTCCAGCTGACGAAGTAGTCCTGGTTCGACCCCTGCGGGTGCCCCGACGCCGCGACATACGTGGCGGAGTTGGTGGCCGGGTTCCAGCCCTGCCACTCGTACGCCTGCTCGCCCTTGGTGGGCAGGTTCGGATCGGCGCCGCTCGCCCGGATCGGTTCGGCACCCGAGGTGTACACCGCCGAGTCGGTCGAGTTGACGTAGAACCAGTTGAACGCGAACGTGACGTTCGAGGCGGAGTTCATGAAGGCCGCCGCGGTGCCCATCTGATCGGGTTCGTTGAACATCTGGAAACCGATCGCCGAGTCCGCCTCGTGCCGGTACGTCGAGCGGAGGCTGGTGAACGCGGTCGGCGCCCCACCGACCAGGCCGCGCCAGGTGACCAGGCCGTACTTGGTGCGCTGCATGGTCAGCCGGTAGGAACCGGCCGCGGTGGAGTCCGCGGTCGTCGGCTTCCACGAGTTGGTCTGGGTCAGCGCCTCCATCGCGGTGCAGGTGCCGTGGTAGAGGTAGCTGGTCGAGGCCAGGGTGGCCGCGCTGCCGTCGGCGTTGCAGAGCTTCACCGCGAACGTGTCGGTGATGTCCTGGATGGCGGAGGTGGCGCTCCACGCGTAGTCCGGGCCGCGCCCGATCAGCGTGTACAGGTTGAGGCCGGAGAAGGCGATGCCCCGGCTGCTGATCCCCGGGCCCTCCAGCTCCTGCACCATGAGCAGTTGCGGCGCGAAGTAGCCGGTCTGCGGTCCGAAGACGGCGACCGGGTGACCGGTGGCCGAGTTCGCCGCCGACACCACCGCGGCGTTGGACATGCCGCGTTGCGAGCTGTTGATGGTGAGCGTGCTCAGCGAGTTGGCGATCGCGCTGGTCCCGGTGGCCGCGGTCGCCGCCGAACCGGTCTGATCGAACACGATCGGTTCGGGCGTGGCGGTTCCGGCGTCCGGCATCGCCACGCCCGCCGCGTTCGGGTCGCCCGACCCGTACGGGAAGCTCTGGCCGTTGTGCAGGGTGAGGACCGCTTCGGGATCGTTCTGCTCGCGGAACTGCTGCCAGACCTGATCGCCGATGGTGGTGCCGTACTTGGCCCGCGCCGCGATCCGGACCAGCGCGGACTGCATCTCGGTGCCGCCGCCCCCGCCGAACAGGCCACCGATCACGCCGGCGATCGCCACCAGATCGGTCATGGTGAAGTTGACCGGTCCGCCGGCGTTGGTGACCGAGTCGAGGTGACCGGTCAGCACGTACTCACCCGGGCAGTTCCGGTTCGCCATGCAGTCGGCGATGTACTTGTTGATCCCGGCGAGGTAGTCCTGCACGTCGGCATAGAGCTGGGCGCCGCGCGTCCCGGACGCCTTCAGCGTGTCGATCTGCGACTGCAGGTCCGCCTCGGTGTACGGCGACGTGCGCCAGACGCTCTGCTCGAGCTCCCGGTTGCCGACGGCGCCGCCGGCGAAACTGGTCAAGTTCCCGCGCGCGACGTGCCGCATCAGGTCCATCAGGAACAGCCGGTCCTGGGCGCCCGCGTAGCCGGCGCCGTACATCAGGCCGGAGCGGGTCGTGCCGGTGATGTGCGGGATGCCGTACTTCTTGTCCCGGACGATGGTGACGTCGCTGCGCGGCGACGTGGTGCTCTCGACGTCGGCCGAGGCCACCCCGTACGAGCTGTCGTTGAAGAACGTGTTGATCTGATCGCCGGTGAGGCCGGTGTAGTTGTACGCCAGGTTCGCATAGGGCGCGAGCTGGTCGTCGGAGTGGGCCGGCTTCGTGCCGAACGCTTGCGACGCCAGGACGTCCACGAGCGTGGCGTTGCCGTTCTGCCCGGGCGGCAGGATGTCGGAGCACTGACCCAGGCAGTAGTCGTTGGTGGCGTACGCCGCCTGGGCTTCGGTGGTGGGCGCTACCGCCAGGGCGGTGACGAGGACGGAGGCCGCGAGAGCGGCGAGGCTTCGGCGCATGGGCGGATCCCCTTAGGGAGGACACGAACGCGAAACAATTTCATAGATGTTAGGACGTCGATGCCTCACTTAGCTACTGGCGCGTAGCAGGTATTTTTGCGCGTGAATCGGGCGAAAGCCCCGGCTCAGGGGTGGACGACGACCTTGAGACCCTCGCGCGCGGCCGCCGTGGTCATCGCCGCCTCGATCCGATCGAGCGGGAACGCCGCCGACACCAGCGAGGTCAGATCGACCCGCTTCCGCGCGGCCAGCTCGATCGCGCGCGGATAGACCTCGCCCATCCGGCGGGACAGCACCAGGGTCAGTCCCTTGCGGCGAGCGATCGAGGCCGGGAAGGTCGTACGGTCGCCGTCCGGGATGCCGACCAGGATCACCCGGGCCCCCGGCTTGGCGGCGCGCAGCGCGGTCGCGACCGCCCCGTCCGAGCCGGAGACCTCGAAGACCAGGTCCGCCTCGCCGCCGTCGAGCGGTTCCGCGCCGTGCCCGATCGCCGCCGCCATCCGGTGCGGCAACGGATCGGTCGCGAACACCCGGGTGGCGCCGGCGAGCCCGGCAAGCTGGACCAGCATCAGCCCGATCGGACCACAACCGATCACCGCGACCGTCGTGCCGAGGCGCGGATGGGCGCGGTCGTACGCGTGCAGTGCCACCCCGAGCGGCTCGAGCAGCGCGCCCTCGTCGTCCGAGACGGTGTCGGGGATCGGGTGCAGTCGATGGCTCGGCCACGCCATGAGCTGCCGCAGGCCGCCGTCGCAGCCGCCGTGCCCGGCGAAGACGATGTTCAGGCAGAGGTTCGGGTCGCCGGCCAGGCACGGCTCGCAGTGCATGCAGGGGATCGCCGGATCGATCGCGACCCGTACGCCGTCCCGCTCGCCGCCGCGGATGACGCCGGCCATCTCGTGACCCAGCACGAGCGGCCGCGACACGACGGCGTCGCCGATCCCGCCCTCGGTGAACCAGTGCAGATCGGACCCGCACAGCCCGATGCTGGTCACCTCGACCAGCGACTCCCCCGCCGCCGGGACCGGGTCGCCCTCGGTCGTGAGCCGCACATCCCCAGCGCCGTGAAGTCGAGCCGCAAGCATGATGTGAACGATAACATCGCAGGTCGCGAAGCTCGGCCCACGCCACCATTCCGTACGGCGGCCCGGGTTCGTGGTTCTACCAGGAGGGCACGGCGCGCTGTTCGGGATGGGCTGTTCCGACCCGTCCACCCTGGACGGAGCGCGAACACTCTGATCCGCTCCGCCTACGGCGCGATTCGCCCCACCCGGGTTTCGCGGCACGTTTCGGCCCCGGCCGGGTTTCGCGGCGCGTTTCGGCCCCGGCCGGGTTTCGCGGCGCGCGTCCGGCCATGATCGGGCGGACAATGCCTGCACGACCACGGCAGAGGGAGGCCTCGTCATGACCGGCGCGGACGAGCTACGGGCACTGCTCCGAGCGAACCACGTCACCCACGTCCCGGGCATCTACGACCCGGCCACCGCGGCGCTCGCGGTGCAGGCGGGCCACCGGGTGGCGTACCTCTCCGGTGCCGCGGTCTCGGCACTCATGCTGGGCCGTCCCGACCTGGGCTACGTGGCCGCCACGCAGATCGCCGACCGGGCGAGCACGCTGGCGCCGGCGCTGAACGGGGTGCCGCTGATCGCCGACGCGGACACCGGCTACGGCAACCCCCTCGAAGCGGTCTGGACCGGCCACGCGTACGTCCGCGCCGGCATCTCCGGCCTGCACCTGGAGGATCAGGTCTCGCCCCGGGGCGCTGGGCGCCCGGCCGGCCGGGAGATGTCCGACGCCGACTCGGCGGCCGCCAAGATCAAGGCGTTGGCCACCGAGGTGCCGGAGCTCGTGCTGATCGCCCGGACCGATGCGTACGCCGCGAGCGGCCTGACCGGGGCGATCGCGAGGTGCCGTGCCTTTGCGGAGGCCGGCGCCGACGCCGTCTTCCCCGCGGGCGTCGGCGATCCGAACGAGCTCGCCGAACTGCACGCGGCGATCCCGGACGTGCCGATCGTGCTCCACCGATCGGAGACGACCGGAAACCGTCCCGCCGCCACCGACGCGGAACTGGCCGCGGCCGGCGTACGGATGGTGCTGCATCCGGTCGCCGCGCTGCTCGCCGCCCTGCGCGCGGTGTCGCAGGTCTACCGCCAGATCGCCGAGACCGGCAGCGCCGAGCCGGTCGACCGGATGCCGTGGGCCGCGTTCACCGCGCTGGCCGGCGGCCCGGAGGCGCTCGCGCCGGTCGGCCGCCGCCCACCCGGCGGGCAGGCCGACTACACCGGCCCCAGCGAGGAAATCGGTTACCTCCCGAGCCAGCCCGGCGGCTACGTCTCCGGCGGCAACTTCCACGGCCACACGCCGCCCGGTCCGAGCGGCGGCCAGGCGCCGGCCGGTCATTTCCACGCCGAGACCCCGCCCGGCACGTACCCCGGTTTCTCGCCGCCCCGGCATAGCGGCGGTGACCGCTACACCTTCGGCCGGCTGCAGACCTGACCCGGACGAGGCGAAACTCTCAACTCGCCGGGCCGGGTGCCGAACGGGCCCGGCGTGCCCCGGGCTACGCGGCGCCGTGCCGCAGCATCTATCGCCGCAGTGGTGGTGACGCTCTCCTGCTGGGCGATCTGGCGCCCGCTGTACGCATCGTTCGCCGCGACCGCCGGCATGCCGGGAGCGCAGGTGCGGACCGGGATGGTCGCGCTGGGCAGCCCGGCGAACGCGATCGTCTCGGTGACCGGCGCCATCCCGGGCAGCTTCGGCTCCAGCTGCCTGCGGATCACCTACACCGGCTCGCTGACCGGGCACGTGCGGCTCTACCTGACCCCGGCCGGAATCGCCGGCACCGGCCTCGCGTCCTATCTGACCCTGCAGGTCAAGCAGGGTAGCGGCGGCAACGTGGACTGCTCGGACTTCGTCCCCGCCGCGACCGTCTACAACCCCGCCGGGCTGATCGACACCACCAAGACGGTGACCGCTTTCGGCGCGGCCAGTCCCGGCTATGCCACCGGGGTGGACAGCTGGACGGCCGCCACCTCGGACACCCGGACGTACGAATTCAACTGGCAACTGCAGGACGACAACGCCGCCGAGAGTCGCACCGCGTCGCTCACCTTCACCTGGGAGGCGCAGAGCTGATCGCCTCAACTATCGCGCGTGCCAGTCGAAAGGCGGGAGGATGCTGAAGAAGATCGGCGCCGGACGGTGGCACGTCGCGGCCGGCGCGCTGGCCGTGGCCTGCGTGCTGGCGGTGCTGGCCAGGTACGCCGATCTTCCCCGGTCCTTCGCGGCCTTCTCGGCGACCGGCACCAGCTCCGGCAACTCCGTCACCGCCGGGCCGGCCTTCCCGGACTATCCGACCCGGGTGACCGCCGACCACCCGTCGGTCTACTACCGCCTGAACGACAGCCCGGGCTCGACGACGGCGCTCGACTCGTCGGGCAACGGCCGGACCGGCGTCTTCGACACCACCGATCCCGACTCGTGGACCGGATTCTGGCCGTTCGACGAGGGGTCGGGCGGCACGGCGAGGGACCTCTCGGCGTACGCCACGCCGCACGATCTGACGATCTCGGGGGCGGGCTGGACGGCGTCCGGCCGATCCGGGAACGCGCTTTCCTTCAACGGCACGAGCGACTACGCGGCGACGGCCACCAACGCGGTGACCACGAACGCGCCCTTCACGGTCGCCGCCTGGGTCTATCTCACCGACAACTCGGTCTCCCGCACCGCGGTCAGCCAGCAGGGCGTCAACGCCAGCGCCTTCGAGCTCGGCTACGACAAGGCCCTCGGCCGCTGGGCGTTCGAGCTGCCGCACAGCGACAACGCTGCGGCGCCGGTCGACGTGGCCAAGTCGACCGGCGCTCCGGTCCTGAACAGGTGGACGCTTCTGGTCGGCTCGTTCAGCGGCAACCACATCGACCTCTGGGTCGACGGGGCCAAGCAGGGCGGCGGGGCCGGCCACGGCGGCGCCCACGTCTGGGCCTCCGGGGGTGCCTTCGAGGTGGGCGATGGGCTGAGCACGTCCCGTACGGACTTCTGGGCCGGCCGCGTCGACAGCGTACGGATCTGGGACGCCTACGCCACCACGGCGGACGCACAGGAGTGGACGCTCGGCCCGACCGGCGGTGCGTCGACCGACTGGCAGTTCGACGAGGGGGGCGCCGCGACGAGCACCGTCGACAACTCCGGAAATCTGAACACCGGGACGCTCGGCCCGGCGGCCGGGTGGGGCGCCGGCCAGTCCGGCGCCAAGTCGGTCTCGCTGACCGGCTCGACCAACAGCTACGTCGCCGGCGCCGCCCCCGGCGTCGACACCAGCGCGAGCTTCACCGTCTCGGCCTGGGTGTTCCTGTCGGGAACCACGCTGGGCGCCATGTCCCGGGTGGCGCTCAGCCAGAGCGGAACGAACAAGAGCGGTTTCCTTTTGCGGTACGACTACTCCGGCACCCGCTGGGAGTTCGCCGTGACCCAGGGGGCGGCCGACGACAACAACCCGGTGTTCGACTCGTCCGTCTCGGCGATCGGCTCGGCGGCCCTCAACAACTGGACCCACCTGATCGGCGTCTACGACCGCGTGGCGCAGACCGTGACCCTCTATGTCGACGGCGTCGCCATGGCCCCGGCCGCGCACACGTCGGTCTTCGCCGCCACCGGCCCGCTGCAGGTCGGCCGGGTCAAGGAGTTCGGTGGCTGGATGACCGGTGCGCATCCCACCGAGGCCTGGGGACCGTGGTCCGGCCGGATCGACGATGTTCAGATGTTCCGCCGGGCACTGGACGCGCCGGAGGTCAGCGCGCTCTACAACGGCGGCGGCACACAGACCACGCTGGGCGTGCCGGGTGCTCTCCAGGGCGCGCAACAGGGGCAGCAGGCCAGCACGGCGATGGCCTTCGGCGCGGACGGCCGGGCGCTCTACACCGCGGACACCTTCACCGGTCCGACCACCTACAGCACCGAGTGCTGGTTCCGCAGCGCCGGCCTCAACGGCGGCACGCACGGCGTGAGCCTGGTCTCCTTCGGCAGCAGCGGCGCCGGGAACTCTTCCGGTTCGTACGACCGCCGGCTCTTTCTGGACACCGCCGGGCACCTGGTCGCCGGGACGGCGTCCGGCACGGCCGGTACCGCACAGTCGCCGGGCACGTACTTCGACGGCGGCTGGCACTACGCGGCGGTCACCGTGAGCCCGGGCACCGGGCTCACGCTCTATGTGGACGGTCGGCCGGTGGCCACCGCCGCCTACACCGCGCCGGCCAACCTCACCGGGTACTGGCGGTGGGGCGGCGACACCTGGGGCGGCGCGTGGCCGGCGGACTACCTGCGGTACGGCGAGCTGGACGAGGCGGCCATCTATCCGGCGGCGCTCTCCGCCCAGCAGGTGTCCTGGCACTACCACGCCAACCATTGAGTCATTGATCACAGCATCGATTCGTCAAGAGCTCTTCAAGACCCTCCCCGCGCGCCGATCAGGGCCCGCAACGCCCAGCGAGGGGGGTCACCCATGCATCGCAGGCAAGGCCGGAAACGTCCCCGCGGCGCAATACTGCTCGCGATCGCTCTCATCGTGACCGCCGGCGCGATCTGGCGAGCGTCGTACGCCGCATTCTCGGTGACGACGGTGAACCCGTCGAACTCGTGGTCCTCGGGCGCCCTCGCGCTGACCGCCACCGACGGCAACAACACGAACATCACCGGCACCGCCGTCTTCGGCGCCACCGGGTGGCGGCCGACCGACACGCTCACCAAATGCGTCACCGTGACCTACGGCGGCACCATCACCGCGGGCACGGCGGTCCGCCTCTACGCGACCGCCGTCACCAACACCGCGGCGTACAACGGCCACTCCTTGAGCAGCTATCTGAAGCTCGTCATCAAGGAGGGCACCGGGTCCACCGACACCAACTGCACCAACTTCGTGCCGGGCAGCACGCTCTTCGACTCCAGCACCCAGTCCGGCCCGGTCACCAGCGCCACGGTCATAGCCGGCTCGCTGATGGACTTCACGACCAACAAGGTCGACTACACGAGTGGCGTGGTCACCGGGTGGACGCCGTCCACCGGCAGCACCTCGAAGAGTTACCAGTTCGTGGTGAGCTTTCCGGGGAGCGCCACGTTCCCCGGCGGCGGGAGCAACTCGATCGACACCGATCTCATGTCGATGACCGCGACGACCGGCTTCACATGGGAAGTCCACAGCTGACCCGGGCCGTCCCGCCGACCTCGGCGGGACGGTACCGGCCGGCGGCACCGCCGTCCCGGTACGCCGCGGACACGGTCCGGTTTCTCGCCCAGTTGGTGCTGGCGATCGTCGCCTGCATGACCGTGGCCGGGGTGGTTCCGGCGCTGTTCGGCTGGCACTCGTACGTGGTGTGCTCGGGATCGATGGTCCCGAGCCTCGCGGTCGGCGACGTGGCGATCGCGGCGCCGGTTCGTCCCGGTGACATCGCACCCGGGCGGATCGTGGTGTTCCAGGCGCCGGGGCAGCCCGGGCGGCTCCTCGTGCACCGCATCCAGGGCCTCCAGCCGGACGGGCGCGTGCTGACCAAGGGCGACGCCAATGCCGCCGCCGATTCGACGCCGGTGCGGCCGGACACCGTACGCGGGCTGGTCCGCCTGCGTCTGCCGATGGTCGGCCTGCCTCTCCACTGGTGGCAGACGAAGGACTGGGCGCCGGCGATCGGCGGCGTCGCGCTGCTGGTCAGCTTGGTCCTCATCGCGTCGCCGCGGTACCAACCTCCGAAGCACCTCCGGGCCGGCCCGCGGCACGGGCGGACGGCGGCGCGTCGGGCGGCCGCGACGGCGCTGGTCGATCGGCTCCCGGCGGTGGGGCACGTGCGGCGCACGCGGGATCCGCAGGACCGCCGCCGGGTGACGGTGCGGACGAGCGAGACGGCGATGACGGTGGCGTCGGCGTTCTTCGTGCCGCTGGGCCGCCGGAGGCACGAGGCGGCGGCGGACGTCGGCGACGAGGAAGTGGCCCGCACCGCCGAGATCGTCCGTCGCCTGACGAACGCGGTGACCGACGCGAGCCGCGACCGCGACTGATCACCGGCCGGCGCCGCCCGAACACGCGCGCCAAACCGATCGCGACCGCTCAGCGGCCGTTGCGCCCATAACCGATCGCGACCGCTCAGCGGCCGTTGCGCCCAAACCGATCGCATTCGCTCAGCGGGCCGCGCGAGACACTCGCGTCAAACCGATCGCAACCGCTCACCGGACCGCGCGCGGGCGCAGCGCGGGAACCGCGGCGATCAGCGTGCCGACGCACAATGCCGCCGCGCTGATCGCCAGTGACCAGTGCACGCCGACGAGCGCGCCGAACAGGCCGACCGTCACGCCGCTGCCGAAGCGCAGACCGTTGGCCGACACCCCGTACACGCCGATCACCTTGCCCCGGTCCCCCGGCGGCGCCAGCAGTTGCACGACGGTCTGACCGACCGACATCGACGCCAGGTTGGCCACACCGCCGATCACCAGCAGGACCACGGCCGCCGGATAGGAGCCCGCCATCGCGAACAGAAGGGTGCACACCCCGTATGCCAAGGTGCTCAGGACCGCCGCCCCGACGGTGGCCGGAATCCATCCGGTGGCCTCCAGCACGAGGCCGCCGAGCACTCCCCCGGCGCCATTGGCGAAAAGCAGGATTCCGTACGCCGTTCCGGCGCCGCCCGTGCCCAGGTCCTGCGCGAAAATGGGCATCGATGCCTGGATCGACGTGCCCACGAAGAACGATCCGAGGCCGCCGAGCACGATCATGCTGACCAGCGTGCGATTGGTGCGCACCGCACGCAGCACGCGCAGCGAGTCGAGCACGCCGACCCGTTCGTGCCGCACGATGCCGCCGTCCCGGGTGTGGCCGGTGAACCGGGTGCGGAAAAGGAACAGCGTCAGCGGCAGGTAGAACAGCACGTTCGTGAAGATGCCGGCGGTCGGCCCCAGCCCGAGCAGCAGCGCCGACCCGACGACCGGCCCGAACAGCACGCCGAGGCTGCGGAACGTGGCATTCAGGCGTACGGCGCTCGGAAGCTCTTCATCGCCCACGAAGTCGTGCAGCATCAGCTGCTCGCCCGGCCCCCACAACGACCCCGCGAGGCCATGCAGAACGAGCAGGACGCACGCCTCCCACATCCGCAGCGCGCCGGTCAGGAACAGCACGCCCCACAGCACCGAGACGAGCATGAAAAGCGCCTGCGCCGCCTGGATGACCCGCCGGCAGTCGAACCGGTCGGCCAGCCCGCCGAAATACACCGAGAACAGCAGGAACGGCACCCAATGGCTGATCACCTCGAAGCCCGCGAGGGCCGGCGAATGGAACTTCTGCCACAGCTGCCAATAGGTGATGACGTGCTCGATGTTGTCGGCCATCATCGCCAGCGCCGCGCCGAACAGATACGGGCGGGAATCCCGATTGCGCAGGGCGGCGAACCGCCGGGGCGCGGCGGGCGCCCCGGCGCCGGTCAGGCCTCCTCCTCGCGGGGCAGCGCGCCGGCCACCCCGACCCGCCAATAGCCGTGGATCGAGAGGCGCTCGCGGTCGACCCGCTGGTCGTCGCGCAGGTAAGCGCGCACCTCACGCATGACATCCGCCTCGCCGGCGGCCCAGACGAAGACATCGCTCGGCACGTCCCCCACCGTATCCAGCAATCCCTCCGCGGAGGGCAGCCAGGTGACCTTCACGGGACGTTCGTCACCCAGCGGCCGCGGCGAGCCGCCGATGACGAGGACGCGGACGGCCACCGACGCCGGCAACTCCTCGAGGAAGCGCTCGGCGGCCGGCAGCCCGGTCTCGTCCACCACGATCAGGTAGTCGGACACGGAACCGGGGAAGATCTGGCTGCCGCGCGGGCCGAGCACGCCGACCTCGGCGCCGGGCACCGCGCCGAGCGCCCAGCGGCCGGCCGGCCCGTGCGAGTGCAGCACGAAGTCGAGCGCGAGCTCCTTGGCCACCGGGTCGAAGCGCCGGATCGTGTAGTCGCGCATCGCCGGGCGCGGCCCGTCCGGCGGCGGCAGCTCGACCCGGCCGGTTCCGGGATCGGGCGGCACCAGCTTGACGTGGTCGCTCGCGCCGAGCTCGCCGAGCGGGAAGTCGGGTTCCAGGTCGTCGCCGCCCAGCCAGATGCGCCGCATCGTCGGGCTCAGCTCCTCGACCCGGGTCACCCGCAGGATGCGCCGGCGCGGGGTGCGGCGCTCCCGGCGGACGAGAGGTTCCCCGCCGGTGGAAGATCCGTCAGGTAGTTTTGTCACAAAACTATGTTGTCATGTACGAGCAGACGACCGCAAGGAGACCCAGATGGAGCTCGGTGACCAGCTCGTCGGCCTCGTGCAGGGGCTCGGCCGGGCCCTGGTGCAGGCCACCCGCGCGGCCGTGGCCCTGCCCGCCCTGCCCGAGTCGCAGATCGCGGTGCTGCGGCGGCTCTCCCACACGGGCGGGCGCACGCCCGCCCAGCTCGCCGACGACCTCCATCTGGCACGTCCGACCATCTCCAATGTCGTACGCGACCTGACCGCCGACGGGCTGGTCGAGCGCCGCCCGGCCCCCGCCGACGGCCGTTCGGTGGTGCTCGTGCCGACCGCGCGGGCGGAGGCGCAGCTCAGGGCGTTCCGGCGGGGCCGCTCGGAGGTGATGGCGGGCGCGCTGGCCACGCTCTCCGCCGAGGAAATCGCTTACCTCGAGGCTGCGATGCCGGCGCTCACCAAGTTGCTCGACACGGTGCGAACCCATGAGCGACGAGCGCCGAAAACGCCCTGACGGCGCTGACGGCACTGTGGACTGTCACGCGTCCCTGGCCGAGCGCCAGGCGCCCAGCCCGAGCGCCGCCAGGAGGTACAGCGCGAGGTCCAGGTATGCCAGCCCCAGCGACGGGAGCCGCGGCTTCGCGGCCACCGCGTGGACCTGCGCCACCACGTCGCCGGCGTTGGACAGCAGCAGGCGCGACGGCAGATAGGACCAGACCTCCAGGGCTTTGGCCGCGCCGTACGCGAGGAACACCACCGCGATCAGCGCCGCGGTGGCGCCGGCCGGGTGCCGCAGCAGCGCGCCCAGCCCGAAGCCGACCATCGTGACGACGCACAGGTACAGCCCGGCGCTGACCACCGAGCGCAGCACGCCGGGCGCGCCGAGCCCGATGTCGAGGTGCTTGCCGTGCAGTATCGCCTGGCCGAGCAGATAGCTGCCGAACGCCAGCGTCTCTCCGGCGACCAGCGCCACGCCGAGGAGAGTGCCCGCCTTCGCCGCGAACGCCACGCTCCGGCGAGGCTGTGCGATCAGGGTCGCGATGATCGTGCCGGAGCTGTACTCCGACGTCACGGCGAGCACGCCCAGGACGCCGAGCGCCAGCTGTGCGAAGGTCAGTCCGGCGAACGCGCTGGCGAGCGGGTCGAAGGCGGCCCGGTCGGCGGCCGGCATCGTGTCCCAGCCGCGCACGGCGGCGACCGTGTCGGCCACGCCCAGCCCGACGGCGAACGCGACCGCGGCGCCGAGCGCGAGCCGGGTCGAGCGGACCGACCACAATTTGATCCATTCGGCGCGCAGGGCGGTCATCGCACACCGCCGCTGCGGTAGGCGACCGCGCCGGCCGTACAGGCGAAATAGGCGTCCTCGAGGGTGGCGTGGCCACGGCTGAACGCCTCCACCGTGTCGTCGGCGAGCAGCCGTCCGCCGCCGATGACCAGCAGCCGGTCGGCGGCCAGCGCCAGCTCGCTGATCAGGTGGCTGGAGACCAGGATCGTGCGTCCCTCCCCGGCCAGGCCCCGCATCAGCGCGCGGATCCAGTGCACGCCCTCCGGGTCGAGGCCGTTGACCGGCTCGTCGAGCACCAGCGTCGGCGGGTCACCGAGCAGCGCGGCGGCGATGCCGAGCCGCTGGCGCATGCCGAGGGAGAAGCCGCGGACCCGCCGGCCCGCGACGCCGGTCAGCCCGGTCCGGTCGAGGGCTTCGTCGACGCGGCGACGGTCCAGGCCGTTGCTGGCGGCGAGCCAGTGCAGGTGGCGGTACGCGGTGCGGCCGCCGTGCGGGCCGGCCGTGTCGACGAGCGCGCCCACCTCGCGCAGCGGCTGCCGCAGGTTCTGGTACGGCCGGCCGTTGACCAGTGCCCGCCCCGACGTCGGCGTGGTCAGGGCGAGCAACATGCGGATGGTGGTGGACTTGCCGGCGCCGTTCGGGCCGAGGAAGCCGGTGACGCTGCCCGGGCGTACCGAGAAGGTCAGGTCCTCGACCGCCGTGCGCGGGCCGTACCGTTTGGTGAGCTGCTGTACTTCGATCATGTCCCCGACTGTGCGGCCGCCGGGGCGCATCAGTCGTCCGGCCGGCGGCATATGCCCGCAGGCAGACGACGCGCCGCCGCGGCCGCCGTAGGCTCCCGGCATGCGACCCGAATCGCCGACCCTGCTGTGGCATCGGCTGTCCCCGGCGGCCTGGCTCCTGGTGGACGGGCTCGCCGCCGCGGCGTTCGGCCTCCTCGCGTACGGCATCCTCGGCGCCCGGGAAGGCAATCGGACACTCGCCGTCGCGGCGACCGCGCTCGCCACCGCGACGGTGCCGGTCGCGCGGCGCCGGCCGTTGGCCGCGACCGCCGGGGCGCTCGCGGTCTTCTGGCTGGCGCCGATCTCGCCCCGGTACGCTTGGATCGCGCTGCTGCCGCTGGCCTACGCGCTCTACCGCGCGGCGGAGCGGCACCGGCCCGCGGTCGCCGGCGCCGCGCTCGCCGGGGGCCTCACCGGGCCGGTGGCGAGCGCGCTGCCGTCGTTCCGGCATTCGTTCGGCGTGCTGCCGTTCGGGCTCATGCTGGCCGTCGCCTGGACCGTCGGGGTCGCCGTGCGCCAGCACCGGCTCCACGGTGAGGCGCAGGTGCGGCATGAGGCGCAACGGGCCGAGGAGCGGACCGCGCGGGAGCGGGCCCGCATCGCGCGCGAGTTGCACGACGTCGTGGCGCACGGGATGAGCGTCATCACCGTGCAGGCCGCGTACGGACGGCTGGTCGTACGGAGCGAGCCGGCCGAGGCGGCCGGCGCCCTCGATGCGATCGAGACGACCGGCCGCCAGTCGCTCGCCGAGTTGCGCCGGCTGCTGGGCGTGCTGCGCACCGGCGAGCCCGGTCCCGCCCGGGAGGAGCCGGCGCCGGGCCTGGCCGACCTCGCGCGGCTGGCCGAGCACACGGCACGCGCCGGGGTCCTGGTCGACGTGTCGATCAGCGGCGAGGCCGGAACGCTCGGGCCGGGGCTGGAGCTGTCGGCGTACCGGATAGTGCAGGAAGCGCTTACCAACGTCGTCAAGCACGCCGGCACCGACGCCGCCCGGGTGACGGTCGAGCACCGGCCCGGCGCCCTCGTCCTGGAGATCGTCGACCGTGGACGGGGTGGCGAGATCCGTGCCGAGGGGCACGGGCTCACCGGAATGCGGGAGCGGGCCGCGCTCTACGGCGGAACCCTGCTGGCCGGACCCCTGCCCGAGGGCGGATTCAAGGTCAGCGCCACGCTGGGCCGCCCCGCGGACACGACGCCGTGACGATCCGGGTCCTGATCGCCGACGATCAGGTGCTCATCCGCACCGGCCTGCGCGGCATCGTGGAGACCGCCGGCGACCTCACCGTCGTCGGGGAGGCAGCGACCGGCCTGCGGGCGGTCGACGAGGTCCTCCGCCTTACGCCCGACGTCGCGCTGATGGACATCCGAATGCCGGAGCTCGACGGCATCGCCGCAACCCAACGACTCACGGCGGCCGGATCCGCGACCAGGGTGCTGGTGCTCACGACCTTCGATCTCGACGAGTACGTCTTCGGGGCACTGCGGGCCGGGGCAAGCGGATTCCTGTTCAAGGACACGCCACCGGCCGACCTGCATGCCGCCATCCGGGTGGTCGCGGCGGGTGACGCCCTGCTCGCGCCGAAAGTCACCCGCCGGCTCATCGCCTCGTTCAGCGGCGACACCACCGCTGCGCCCGCCCCGGAACTGGACGTGCTCACCGACCGGGAACGGCAGGTGCTGGGGCTGGTCGCCGAGGGGCTCACCAACGCCGAGATCGGCGAGCGCCTGTTCATCGCGCCGGGCACGGCCAAGGTGCACGTCGCCCGCCTGCTGTACAAGCTGAGCGCCCGCGATCGGGTTCAGCTGGTCATCATCGCGCACCGGGCAGGGCTCACGCCCAGGCTGTGACGGACACGCCATTCGGCCCGCGCGCGACCGGGTCAGCCGGAGATGCTGGGTTTTCCGGTCTCCAGGTGACCGACGAGCCGTTGCGACCACTTCGGATCGCGATCGGCGGTGACGGTCACGTCGTACCAGCCGTGGCTCTGCTTGACCGGGTCGGCGCTCCAGGTGCGGACGCTGCGCGGCGGGACTCGCAGGGCCTGCGGCCGACCACGACGTGCTCGACGCGCAGGTCGCCGTGACACTCGGGCTTGCGCGCCGCGGCCTCCGCGGCGCCGGGACCGGCGACGGCTCCGGACAGCGACGCGGTGACGGCCGCGGCGGCAGCCGTGCCGAGAAACTCTCTACGGGAAAGCTCGGACCTGACTCTTCACCCCCGGGAAGGCGGAACGATGCCTCCCGACGCTGTGCCCGTCACCTGGCCCGAGCGCGACAACCAGACAAAGGCGGAATGCCGTTTACCCGACGCGGTAGCGTCACCGACGAGGAAAACCCTTTCCGGGGTACGGAGCGGGTCAGTCCTCCGGCATCGCGGCGTCGGCCTCACGCACGTGGGTCGGAATGACCGTCGCGAGCAGGGCCGCCAGCACCGCCGAGCCCGCGCAGATCACGAACAGCAGCTGGTACGCGCCGAGCGACGGCAACGCGTGCCCGGCCAGGTCGATCGTCTTGGCGGCCAGGATCGCCCCGCCGATCGCGCTGGCCAGGCTGCTGCCGACGCTGCGGAACAGGGCGTTCAGGCCGTTCGCCGCGGCCAGCTCGGAGCGCGGCGCGGCGTGGATGATCAGACCGGGCATTGCCGCGTACGCAATGCCCGTTCCCGCTCCCGCGATCGTCGCGCCCAGAATGACCTCGAAGAGACTGCCGGTGAGCCAGATGCGGCTGGCGAAGCCGGCCGCGATGACGAGCGAGCCGACGATCAGCGCGGTGCGCGGCTTGAGCTTGGCCGACAGCGGGCTCAGCAGCAGCATCGCGATGCCGCCGGGCAGCATGCACAGGCCGCCGACCAGGATGGACTTGCCGAAGCCGTAACCGGTCACCGCCGGGGCCTGCACGTAGCTGGCCGTGCCGATCAGCGTCGCGAACAGGGCAAAGCCGACGCACAGCGACGCCAGGTTGGTGAGCAGCAACGACGGGCGGGCGGTGGTGCGCACGTCGACCAGCGGCGACTTGATGCGCAGCTCGACCAGGACGAAAACGACCAGCAGAACGACCGCGAGAGCGAGCAGGCCGAGCGTTTTCGGGTCGGTCCAGCCCCACGACTCGCCCTGGGCCAGCGGAAGCAGCAGCGACAGCATGGCGCCGCCGAGCAGGGCGGTACCGATCAGGTCCATCCGGCCTTTCGCGGTACGGATCGGTTCGGGCACGAGAAGCACGATGCCGGGGATGGCGAGCACGCCGCCGGCCACGCACACCCAGAACAGCGTGTGGTAGTCGGCGTACTGGGCGATCACGCCGGCCAGCGGCAGGCCGAGCGCGCCGCCGACGCCGAGCATGGCGCTGATCAGGGCGATGCCGGCGCCGGCGTGCTCCTTGGGGAGGGTGACGCCGACCAGGCTGATGCTCAGCGGGACGGTGGCGACCGAGAGGCCGACCACGGCGCGGCCCACGATCATCCAGGTGAGGTCGTCGGAGAGGGCACAGATCAGCGAGCCGACGACCAGTGCCGCCAGCGCGACCAGCACCATCTTGCGGGTGCCGTAGAGGTCGCCGAGCCGGCCGAAGGCGGGGACCGCGACCGCGCCGACCAGCAGGGTCGAGGTGAGCAGCCAGGCGACGCCGTCGCTGCCGGTGTGCAGGTCGACGGCGAGCTCGCCGAGCACGGGGACCAGCAGCGACTGGGTCAGCGAGACCATCAGCGCGCCGACGCCGATGACCAGCAGGATCACGATCTGGCGGCCGGTCCAGGTTTTCTTCTCCGCCACCGCGCCCTCGGCGGGCTCGGCCAGATCAACGGCTTGCGACATCGGGCTCCCTCTCGTTAGTGGCAGAATGTGCCACGAGGCAGAGAGTGCCACGAAAAAGTTGCGCATTGGGAATCGGAGGGGACCTTGAGACCGGGGTCACAGGCGACGCTGAGGGACCGCAAGCGGGAGCGCAGTCGCGTGCTGACCGCGGAGACCGCGTGGCGGTTGTTCATCGAGCGGGGGTACGACAACGTGACCGTCGCCGACATCTGCGCGGCCGCCGAGATCGCGCCGCGGACCTTCCACCGCTACTTCACCGGCAAGGACGACGTGGTCGCCGAGCCGGTGCGGTACATGACCAGCCTGGTCGCCGAGCAGATCGCCGCCGCCCCGGCCGAGATGTCCCACTCGGCAGTGCTGCGGACCGCGTTCCACGAGCTCGGCGTCTTCGTCATCGAGCACCGGGAATGGCTCGGCGCCCTGCGTACGGTCATCCAGCGGTCGCCGCACCTGAGCGCCACCCATCAGGGGGTGCCGCCCGAGCGCGAGCGCGAGCTGACCCGCCTGCTGGCGGCGCGCCGCGGCGACGCCGAGGCGGACTGGCGATTGCGCCTCCTGGTGGCCTGCGCGGTGGCCGCCTTCCGGATCTGGCACGACGACTACCTGCGCGGGATGACCGACGATCCGCTGATCAGACTCGATCGGATGATGACCGCGGTGTCCCGCCCGGACGGGGACGGGTGATCCGGGCGGGACGGCCAGAGGCGCGGACGGATCACGCGGACAGGCGCCCGCCGGACTCGGTCTTCGTCGGGTCGACGGTGATCGCGAGCGTCGCGACGTACCCCGCCGAGACGCTGCCGGTGACCGTGGCCATCTCGCGGGCGGCCAGGTCGTCGCCGAACACCATGTCCGAGGAAAGCGTTATCCGGCTCATGTTGGTCACGCTCTGCGAGTAGCCGGTGGCCGACGCGTACACCGTCTTGGAAATGGTTTCGGGCAACGCGATCTGCGAGGTCTTGCGGATCGGCCCGGCCCCGCTGGTGGCGTTGGCCTGGGACGAGTACACCTCGAAGTGGATGTGCGGCCACCGGCCGGAGTAGCAGGCCGGATAGATGCTGGTGAACGTCACCGTGCCGGTGGAGTCGGTGACCTGGATGCCGCGCAGGTAGTTCTCGTTGGTCACGCCGGACGAGTAGAGCGAGTACCGGCCGGCCCGGTCGCAGTGCCAGGCGTAGACGGCGGCGCCGGCCAACGGCGCGCAGCTCAGGTTCGAGACGATCAGCTTGAACTGCAGCGGAACGCCGGCGGCGACGGTGGTCGAGGTGCCGAAGGACGAGCGGATGTCGCTGCGCACGATGCCGCTGAGCACCCGCACGTCCGGACCGTTGGAGCCGTCGGCCGGGAACGGACCCGCGGTCTCCGACTCGACCTCGGTGGCGCACGCGGCGGCCGCGGCCGCGGCCCCACCGCCGAGCAGTCCGCCGCCGGCCACCGCCAGGGCGCCCGCGCCGCCGAGCATCCCGAGCAGACGACGCCGGTCGAACAGGAATCCCTTGTCGTGCACCTCGCGTACGTAGTCCTCGGTGTTCATGATCTTCCTCTCCTGCCGTCGGTGGGAAGAAGGCAGGAGAACATTGAAGTCTATGAATATGCTGTGGTTGATCTAATTGAGAGTTATCAATGTGTGCCGAGGTGGTCGCGGAGCGCGGCGAGCGGCCCGTCCCAGTCCCGGGCCAGGGCGGCCAGGAACTGCTGGGCGACCTTCATCGGGCCGGAGTCGAGCCGGTAACGCACCCGCCGCCGCTCCCCCGGCTCGGCCACCACCAGGCCCGCGTCGGCCAGCAGGCCGAGGTGCTTGGCGATGGCCTGCCGGGTGATCGGCAGGCGGGCGGCCAGGTCGGTCGCGGTCGCCGGGCCGCCCGACGCGAGCGCGGCCAGGATCTGCCGGCGGGTCGGGTCGGCCAGGGCGGCGAAGACCTCCTGGGCCGTCGCCTCGAGGTCAGGAAAGGCCATCGAGGTACGCGGCCAGCTCGCCCAGCTCGTGCTTCCAGCCGTCGCTGTTGCCGCCGAACGCCTTGACGTGCGCGTCGTCGGGCAGTTGGGCGAATCCGCTCTCCACGACGGTGAGCGTAGTGCCCGCGCCGGCCGGCTCGAGCGTGAACTCCACGTACGTCCGGCGCGGGTCCTCGGCCGGCAGGCCGTTGATGTTCCAGGTGTAGCCGAACACGTGTGGCGGCTCGAGCCGCTCGACCGTGAAGGTGGCCTTGTCGCCACTGGTCCAGGTCATCGTGGCCTGGCCGCCGACGCGCAGGTCGATCGTCGCGTCGTTGCCGAACCAGGACCCGAGGCCCTCGGCAGTGGTAAGCGCTTGCCACACGCGCTCGGGCGAGTGGGACAGCTCCATCGTGCGCTCGATCCGGTCGGGGAATGCCATGACGTGTCTCCTTGAGTCGCAACCACTTGGTTGCTACTCAAGTTATAGCAACCGGACGGTTGCGTCAAGGACGGGCGCCCATCGGAAGGGGATCCACAATAGAATCTCGATCATGACCGTCGGGGCGTCCGGGATCGCCACGTCGGTGGCGCATCCCGCGCGCCGCTTCAACTACTGGCTGGGCGGCACGGACAACTCGCACGCCGAGGCGCCGCTGACCAGAGCGCCCGAGGGCCGCACCACCTACCTCGAGGCCGACCTGCGCGAGCCGGCCGCGATCCTGGCCGCCGCCGGGCTGCGCGAGACGCTCGACCCCGGCCGGCCGATCGCGCTGATGCTGGTGGCGATCCTGCACTTCGTGCCGGGTGCGGGCGCCGCGCTTCCGCTCGTACGGGAATTGCTTGCTGCCCTTCCTTCCGGCAGTTACCTCGCCGCGACACATTTCACCACGGACTACCTGCCGCCCGAGGAGCGCGAACGGTACGCCGGCCTGCTCGCGGCCGGGCGCAGCGACATCTGGCCACGGGAGCGGGCGGAGTTCGAGGCGCTGTTCGAGAGCCTGGAGCTGGTGCCGCCCGGGATAGCGCTTGCCACCGAGTGGCGACCGGCCGGCCCGGCGAGCACCGACGGCGTCGACGCGAGCCGGATCAGCATGCTCGCCGCGGTCGGCCGCAAACCATAGGTCCACGCGGCAGACTCGACACATGACCCCCACGCAGCTCCGCGCGTACTCAGCCGTCGTCCGGCTGGGGTCGGTGAAGCTCGCCGCGGCCGAGCTGGGCGTCTCCGAGTCGGCCATCTCCCTGCACATCGGACAGCTGCGCAAGGAGCTCGGCGACCAGCTGTTCACCCGGGCCGCGGTCGGGCTCGCCTTCACCCCGGGCGGCCTGCGGCTGGCCAGCCGGGCTGCCGAGATGCTCGGCCTGCAGGACATCACGGTTCTGGAGGTCAGCTCGGCCGGCAAGGGTCGCCGGCTGTTGCGGGTGGGCGCGTCCGCGCTCTTCGCCGAGCATGCGGCGCCGGGTCTGATCGAGTTGTTCGCGGGGCGCGCCGACGACCTCGACGTGGAGTTGAGCGTGCGCAGCCCGTCGGCGTTCGAGTCGCTGCTGATGACCAGAAGTGTGGACATCGCGATCGGTCCGCGACCGGCCGCCGATTCGAGCCTGGTGTGCCGTCCGGTGATGAACTATCGGGTGGTCGTGGTGGCCGGTCCGGAACATACGCTGGCGGGCGTACGCGCGTCGGCCGCCCAGTTGCGCGATCAGACCTGGTTGCTCGGGCCGTCGGCGGCGGCCGATCTGGGCTCGATCCCGGCGATGCTGCGGCGCCTGGCCGTCCCCGAGGGGAACCAGCAGATCTTCCAGAGTCACGCGGCGGCGCTCGAGGAGGCGAAACGGGGCAAGGGCGTGGCGCCGGCGCTGTCGTTCACGGTGGCGCCGGAGGTCAGAAGTGGTCACTTGGTGCAATTGCCGGGGCCGTACGCGAGCCTCGAGACGATGTGGCACTCGATGACGCTGTCCGATCCGCCGACCGCCGCGGCCGAGTTGGCGCGGTTCGCGGCGACGCCGAGAGCGATTCAGGCGATGATGCGCGGCGCCGGAGTCAACGTCGGTCATTTCCGGCCATCGGTGCACGTCACTCTCTGGAGCTGAAGCCCGTCGGGCTCACGCGCTCTCGGGAGCTGACGCCGGTCGGGCTGACGCGCTCTCGCGAGCTGACGCCGGTCGGGCTCACGCGCTCTCGCGAGCTGACGCCGGTCGGGCTGACGCGCTCTCGCGAGCTGACGCCGGTCGGGCTGACGCGCTCTCGCGAGCTGACGCCCGTCGGGCTGACGCGCTCTCGCGAGCTGAAGCCCGTCGGGCTCACGCCGAGGATGCGGCGGAAGTGGCGGATCAGGTGCGGCTGGTCGTAGAAGCCGCTCTCGGTGGCGACCGCGGCGAGCGGGCGGCCGGCCAGGATCAGGTGGCGGGCCACGTCGACGCGGCGGGAGATCAGGTACTGGTGCGGGGACATGCCGAACTCGGCCCGGAACGATCGCACCAGGTAGGCCGGATTGAAATGCAGAAGACCCGCGGCCTGCCGCAACGAGATGCCCGGGACGACGTGTTGCTCGAGGAGATCGCGCAGCTTTCTTGCGGGCGTACGGTCGATCCGCCCCGTAATTTCGGGATGTCCCAGGCGGTCCCGGAGCCGCTCGGTGATCTCGGCGAGGTGGCTCTCGGCCGCCAACTCCTCTCCCGGCTGCCCGATCACCTCGTGCAGGCGGGAGATCATCCGCTGGAGTACCGCATCCGGGAAGTCGGATTTATCGACCGATGCACCGATAAGTCGGGGTGGTAGCTGGGCTTGGGATAGGTAGAGGACCCGCTTGCGGAACGGGTGCGGCGACGAGCCGTTGTGCGGGACGTGCGGCGGCAACAGCGTGACGACATCGCCGAACGATCCACGCTCGTGCCGATCAAGGTCGTAGCGGACAGCGCCGGAGTCGACGATCAGAAGTGTCCACGTGTCGTGTGCGTGCATCGGGTAGGCGTGGCCCGTGAAGTGGGCATTGAGCACCTCGACCACGCCGTCCAGGGGTGGCCGCCACGCTGCGAACCGGGCACCCGACACGTCAAAATCGTACAAGAACGATCGGGTCCGCTCCGCGCACGATCGGTCCATGGAACGCTTCGACACCAAGATCGCTGTCCTGCTGCGGGACGACCTGCTCACGTGGCAGCGACTGAACGTGACCGCTTTTCTGGTCAGCGGCCTCGGCAGCACCGTTCCGGAGGTGGTCGGCGAGCCGTACCGGGACGCCGACGACGTCCAGTACCTTCCGATGTTCCGCCAGCCGGTGCTCGTTTTCGAGGCCGGCAAGGAGCTGCTGCGGGCCGCGCACGAGCGGGCGGTCGGCCGATCGCTTCCGCTGGCCGTCTTCACCTCCGATCTGTTCGCGACCGGGAACGATGGCGACAACCGCGCAGCGGTCCGGGCGGTCACGACGGCCGGTCTCGACCTGGTCGGTCTGGCCGTCTATGGGCCCCGCAACGCCGTCGACAAGGTCGTCAAGGGCGCATCGATGCATCCCTAGCGGGACGCTCGAGCGGACCCGCCCGTTTACGGCGGGGATGGTCAGCGGGTGGACACGGCGGTCAGTCGGCGGACCACGTCGGTCAGGTCGGCGAAAGTCGCGGCCGGGAGCAGCGCGTCGCAGAACGGCGCGGCGGCGGCCATCGCCAACACGTCGGGACGGAAGCCGGGCGCGCCGGCGCGGGGATTCAACCACAGGATCGTGTACGCCCGGCGGCGCAGCCGGCGCATCGCGGCCGTCATCTTCTCCGGCGGCTCGCTGTCCCATCCGTCCGAGGCGACGATCGCGATCGCTCCCCGCAGCGCGTTCCCGTGATGCGAATCGAGCAGGGCGGTGAGGTTCGAGGCGATCCGGGTCCCGCCGAACCGATCGCCGACCGCCACGGTCGCCTGCTCGATCGCCGCGCGGGCCGAGCTCTGCCGGAGCGCCGGGGTGAGCCGGGTGAGCGTGGTGGCGAAGGCGAACACCTCCGCCTCACAAACGGTCGTGAACGCTCGCATCAGATGCAGATAGGCCGCCGCCTGCGCCCGCATCGACTCGCTCACATCGCAGAGCATCACCACGCGCCGCGGCCGGCGAACGGGTCGCTCCCGCACGACGGTCATCGCCTCCCACCCGGTCCGGCGCGCACGGGCGATGGTGGGCCGCAGCGCGACCCGGCGCCCGGACGGATCGGCCGCATGGCGCCGCGACCGCCGGGTGGGCCACCGGGCAAGCGCTTCCCTCAACGCCTCGCCGAGCAGCGCGGTCTGCCCGGCGTCGAGCTCCTCGAACGGCCGCTCGGCCAGGGCGGCCAGCGCGCTGGGCCGCAGCTCGGGCAGTCGGATCCGATCGTCCTCGGCCTCGGTTTCGTCCACCGAGAGGACGGCCGGCAACGTGGCCCAGGGCAGCCCGCCGCCGCCGATCGATTGATCGCCCCCGCCCCGGACCGGCAGATTCACCTCGTCACGCCGCGCCTCCCGCTGGGCCGCCCGGGTCAGCGGCAGCGGTGGCGCGTCATCGAAGACGGCCGAGAACACGCGATCGAACGCGGCCAGATCCTCCTGCCGCCGCAGCAGGGCGATCCGCGCCGTCCAGTAGAGCGCCGTCCGCGACGCCGGCGGGCTGACCCGCAGCGCCCGCACGAAGTCGTCGACCTCGGTCAGCCCCGCGCCCACGCCGGCGGTCCGTAACCGCCCGGCCAAGGCCACCGCGAACGCCGCCCGATCAGCCCCGCGCAACAGCACGGGTGCCGGTTCATCGCCGGGCAACGGCCCAGGCGATGACCGCGCCGACCACGATCACGCCGACCACCAGCGGGACGGCCCGCTTGTAGATCGAGCTGCCGGCGACGCTGAGCAGATCGAGTGGTTCGGGTTCCTCGGTCGTGACCGGCCTGGTGACCTTCGCCGCCGCCGGAGCCACTTCGCTGACCGGGGCGACCGGTTCGGGCGCCTTCTGATCGGATGCGACCGGGTCCGACGCCGGCCGATCGGATACGGCTTCTCCCGCGCCATCTCCGTCGGGAGCGGATCGGCGGAAACTGTCCGAAGTTGGCGCAACCTGATCGGTGGTGGCCGCAGATGGCCCGACCTGATCGGACGTCGGCGCAGACGACGCAGCCTGATCGGTCGCCGGCGCAGACGACGCGGCCTGATCGGACGTCGGCGCAGACAACGCGGCCTGATCGGTGGCCGGCGCAGGTGGTGCTCCCTGATCGGCGGCCGGCGCAGGTCGCGCTGCCTGGTCGGCGGCCGCCTCGGACGGCGAGGCCTGATCCGGTTCGGCTTGATCGGGCTCGGTCTCGTCGGCGGCGAGCTTGGCCTCCAGGTTGTTGACGAACTGGGCCAGCAGCTTGCCCGACACCTCCTTGATCATGCCGCTGCCGAACTGGGCCAGTCTCCCGCTGATCTTCAGGTCGGTGTCGACGCTCACCTGGGTGCTCTCCCCGGCCGGCGTCAGCACCGCGGTCACCAGGGCCGACGCGTTGCCGCCCGCCCGGGCGTCCCGGCCCTTGGCGTCGATCACCGCGCGGTGGCCGGTCTCGTCCCGCTCGGTGAAGCGCGCCGTCCCGGCGAACTCGGAGATCACCGGGCCCACCTTGACCTTGACCTTGCCCTGGTACGTGTCCCCCTCCACGCCGGTGAGCTGGGCGCCCGGCATGCACGGCGCGATGCCCTCGAGGTCGGTGAGCACCTGCCAGGCGCGCTCGATCGGGGTATGTACGGTGAACTCGTTCGTGATCTTCATGGCGTCTCCTGGTGGACGGCACCGGCGACGACGAGCCGGTCGTCGGGGGTCTTGGCGATCGTGCCGATGGTGGCCAGCATGTCGTCGGGGGCGAGTTCGGTGGCGCCGAGCGCGGACAGCGCGGACACCCAGTCGATTGTCTCGGCGAGGCCGGGCGCCTTGTCCAGCTCCAACCGGCGAACCCGGCCGATGAACTCGGTCGCGTCGGCGATCAGCGGGTGCGTCGCGCCCGGCACCGCCCGTCGCACGATCTCCGCGGCCCGGGCCGGCGCCGGGAACTCGATCCAGTGGTAGAGGCACCGGCGGCGCAGCGCGTCGTGCAGTTCGCGGCTGCGGTTGGAGGTGAGCACCACGACCGGCGGCCGATCGGCGGTGAACGTGCCGAGTTCGGGCACGGTCACCGACGCCTCGCCGAGGAACTCGAACAGCAGCGCCTCGAACTCGTCGTCGGCCCGGTCGATCTCGTCGATCAGCAGCACGGGCGGCGTCGGCCCTTGATGCCGTACGGCCCGCAGGATAGGCCTTTCCTGGAGAAATTCGGCCGTGAACAGGTCGTCGTCGGCCAGCCGCTCATGGCGCGCCTCGGCGAGCCGGATCGCGAGCAGCTGCCGCTGGTAGTTCCACTCGTAGAGCGCCTCGCCGGCGGTCAGCCCCTCGTAGCACTGCAGCCGGATGAGCGGGGTGTCGAGCGCTTGCGCGAGGGCCTTGGCCGCCGCGGTCTTCCCGACGCCGGGCTCGCCCTCGAGGAGCAGCGGCTTCCCCAGGCGCAGTGCGAGAAAGACCGCCATCGCCAGGCCGTCGTCGACGAGGTAGTCGACCGCGTCCAGTCGCGATCGCACCTCCTCCGGCCCGTTCACCGGCCCTCCCCCGCCAGCAACCGCCGGTAGTCCTCCCGGGTGTCGACATCGATCGGGACCGGTCCGGCCGTGGGAACTTCGGTCACCGGGAAGGCACCCGAGTGCAGCAGTTTCCACACCGCCTTGTCGCCGTGCAGTCCGGAAAGCGATCCGAAACACTCACGCCGGAACAGGAACGGATGCCCGAGCCCGTCGTCGTAGCGGCACACCGCGATCGGAGTCGGCGCGTCGATCAGCCGGCGCACGTCGGCCGGGTCGATCCCCGGCTGATCGCCGAGCAGCAGCACCAGCGCGTCGGCCCGGACGTGCGCGATCGCCGACCGCACGGACGAGCCACAGCCACTGGAGAAATCCGGGTTGTCGACGACGGTGAAGCCGGTCAGATCCGCTCGCGAACGGACCTCGGCGGCCGAGCCGCCGAGCATGACCAGGTTCTGATCGAACGCGCAGGCACGGGCCATGTCCAGCGTAGCCTCGAGGAGGGTACGCCCGCGGAACGGCAGCAGCTGCTTCGCCTCGCCGAGCCGCAGCGACCCGCCGGCCGCGAGCACCAGCCCACAGACCGTCATCACGCCGCCGCGAACCGATCCCGGCACCCGGCGCAGCAGAACCAGTGCTCCACCCCATCGACCACCGCGTGCGGCGTCGCGTCCCCGATCACCACGGTCATCCCGCACACCGGATCGATCGCGGTCTTCGGCGAGGAGACGTCGGTCAGCGGAAGCGATCGGCGTTCCACCGCCTCGAGCCCCGGCCGCCGCAGCTCACGAACGATCTCGGCGAGCACCGAGAGAGCTATCTCCTTGTGGGTGCGGGCCCCGATGTCGATGCCGGCGTGGGGGCGGACCCGGGCGAGCTCGTCCGGCCTCAGCCCGAGCGAATCGACTACCGCTTTCCCCCGCGTCCGGCTGGCGATCAGCGCTATCAGGGGCACCCCCGCGTCCAGTGCCGCGCGGATGGCCGCCTCGTCGTCGCGCCCCAGACCGGCCACCACGACGGCGCCCGCTCCGGCGTACGCCATGGGCGGGGTGACCTCGAAATCGAGGAATTCGGCGAGCGAAACCACCGCCGCGCCGATCGGCGTCGCATCGCCCGCCACCCCGATCAGCGGACGCGGGAGCACCGGGCGGAGGAAGATCTCGATCGCTCCGCCGGAGAGGCACGGGTTGACCACGACCTGCGCGCCCGGAACCGACGGGAACTGCTCGGATTCGCTCGGCAGGACGCGCAGCAGCATCGTGTTGCCGTCGCGCAGCGTGTCCAGGGCGGCCGCGCGCACCGACGTCTCGGCGCAGACCCCGCCGACGAAGCCCTCGATGGACCCGTCGGCGAGGATCACCGCGTCGTCGCCCGGCACCGCGGAGGTGGGCGCCTGCGCGCGCACCACGGTCGCGTGCACGAACGGCCGGCGCTGACCGGTCAGTTCGTGCACGCGTGCGGAAATGCTCATCGCCAAACTCCCAGATCGGAGCGAAAAGGACCGGATCAGATCGGCGGCGTCGCCCGGCCGCGCATCGCGTCCCAGACCCGGGACGGGGTGAGCGGCATGTCGGCGTGCCGGATGCCGAACGGCTTGAGCGCGTCGACCACCGCGTTCACGATGGCCGGCGGCGAGCCGACGGTCGCCGACTCCCCCACGCCCTTGGCGCCGATCGGGTGGTGCGGCGACGGCGTGACCGTGTAGCCGGTCTCCCAGTCGGGCACCTCGAGCGAGGTCGGGATCAGGTAGTCCATCAGCGACGCGCCGAGGCAGTTGCCGTCCTCGTCGAACGCGATCATTTCCATCAGCGCCATGCCGACGCCGTCGGTGAGGCCGCCGTGCACCTGACCCTCGATGATCATCGGGTTGATCCGGGTGCCGCAGTCGTCGACCGCGATGAAGCGACGCACCTTCACCTGCGCGGTGCCCGGATCGATGTCCACCACGCAGATGTACGCCCCGTGCGGGTACGTGAGGTTGGACGGGTTGTAGCAGATCTGCGCCTCGAGCCCGCCCTCGACGCCCTCGGGCAGATCGCCGGCCCCGTGCGCCCGGAAAGCGATGTCCTG
This sequence comes from Actinoplanes subtropicus, assembly GCF_000721705.1. GTDB lineage: Bacteria > Actinomycetota > Actinomycetes > Mycobacteriales > Micromonosporaceae > Actinoplanes > Actinoplanes subtropicus. The sequence continues at coordinate 94,937 of NZ_JOJL01000004.1, read as the reverse complement.
GATGGTCACCGACTTGCCGGGATCGCCCTTGACCTGGAACGCTCCCTTCACCCACTCCAGGTCGGCCACCGACACCTCGAGCATGCCCGACGCGATCAGTTGCGCCTTGTCGCGCACCTTCCGGGCGACCAGCGCGGCCGCCGCCCCGGAGACCGGAGTCGATCGGCTGCCGTAGGTGCCGAGACCGAACGGCGTCTGATCGGTATCGCCGTGCACCACCTCGATGTCGGCCGGCGGGATACCGATTTCCTCGGCGACGATCTGCGCGAACGTCGTCTCGTGGCCCTGACCCTGGGTCTGCACCGACAACCGCACCACGGCCTTGCCGGTCGGGTGCACCCGTAGCTCGCAGCCGTCGGCCATGCCGAGGCCGAGGATGTCCATGTGCTTGCGCGGGCCGGCGCCGACCGCCTCGGTGAAGAACGAGATGCCGATGCCCATCAGCTCGCCGCGGGCCCGCTTCTCCTCCTGCTCCTTGCGCAGCTCGGCGTATCCGGCGATGTCCATGGCCAGCCGCATGGTGGGCTCGTAGTTGCCCGAGTCGTACACCCAGCCGGTCTTCGTCTCGTACGGAAACTGGTCGGGTTGGATGAAGTTTTTGATCCGGAGCGCGGCCGGGTCCATGTTCAGCTCGTCGGCGAGGCAATCGACGATGCGCTCGACCAGGTAGACCGCCTCGGTGATGCGGAACGAGCACGCGTAGGCGACGCCGCCCGGCGCCTTGTTGGTGTAGACCGCGGTCATCTTGCAGTACGCGGCCTGCAGGTCGTAGCTGCCGGTGAACACGCCGAAGAAGCCGGCCGGGTACTTCACCGGCGCGGCGGTGCCGTTGAACGCGCCGTGGTCGGCGAGCACGTTGGTGCGGATCGCCAGGATCCTGCCGTCCCGGGTGGCCGCGATCTCGCCGCGCATGATGTAGTCGCGAGCGAATCCGGTCGAGATGAGGTTCTCCGATCGATCCTCCATCCACTTGACCGGTTTGCCGGTCAGGATCGATCCGACGATCGCGCACACGTAGCCGGGATAGATCGGCACCTTGTTGCCGAAGCCGCCACCGATGTCCGGCGAGATGACCTGGATCTTGTGCTCGGGGATGCCGGCGACGATCGCATAGAGCGTGCGGTGCGCGTGCGGCGCCTGGGTGGTCGACCAGAGCTTCAGCTTGCCCTCGACCGCGTCGAAGTCGGCGACCGCCCCGCAGGTCTCCATCGGCGCGGGATGCACCCGCGGATAGACGATGTCCTCCCGCACCACGACGTCGGCCGACGCGAACACGGCCTCGGTGGCCGCCTCGTCCCCGGTCTCCCAGTCGAAGACGTGGTTGTTCCGCTTGTCCTGCAGGTCGTCCCGGATCAGCGGGGCGTCCGGCTCGAGGGCACGCCGGGCGTCGATGACCGGTTCGAGCACCTCGTACTCGACATCGATCAGTTCGAGCGCGTCGCGGGCGTGGTACCGGTCGTCGGCCACCACGAAGGCGACCTCCTGGCCCTGGAAACGCACCTTGTCGGTGGCGAGCACGGCCTGCACGTCGTTGGAGAGCGTCGGCATCCAGGCAAGGCCTTTCTCAGCCAGCATCGCCCCGGTCACGACCAGCTTGACCCCGGGCGACGCCTCGGCCGCGCTGGTGTCGACGCTCAGAATGCGGGCGTGCGCGAAAGGCGATCGCAGGATGGCCAGATGCAGCATGCCGGGCAGTTGGATGTCGTCGGTGTAGCGGCCACGGCCCCGGATGAAGCGCGGGTCCTCCTTGCGCAACATCCGGCCGAACCCGACCGGTTTCTGATCGTTGTCGTGGAACTCGCTGAACTTCGGTTCCTGCACCGCGGTCATGCTGTGCCCTCCTTAGGCATGCCCTTCTGGCCCTCGCCTTCGGCCTGGGTGAGCAACTCACTGAAGTGCCGCTCGGTGCAGGAGGTCATGCGTTCGCCTCCTGCTGAGCGGCAGCCGCTTCGTGCACGGAAGCCCATCGCACGGAGCGAACGATCGTCGAGTAGCCCGTACAGCGGCAGATCTGACCGGAAATGGCCTCCCGGATCTCCGCGTCGGTCGGGTCCGGATTGCGGTCGAGCAGCGCCCGGCAGGTCATCATCATCCCCGGCGTGCAGAACCCGCACTGCAGGCCGTGGCACTGCATGAAGCCCTCTTGGATCGGGTCCAGCTCGCCGTTGCCGGCCAGGCCCTCCACCGTACGCACCTCGTGGCCGCCGGCCATCGCGGCGAGCACGGTGCACGACTTCACCGGCTCACCGTCCAGCCAGACCACGCAGGTGCCGCAGTTGCTCGTGTCGCAGCCCCAGTGGGTGCCGGTCAGGCCGAGCACGTCCCGCAGGAAGTGCACGAGCAGCAGCCGCCCCTCGATCTCCCGGGTGACCTCGACGTCGTTGACGGTCATCGTGACCTGCATCGGTTCAGCTCCTCGCCCGCTCGACGGCCGTACGCAAAGTCCTCCGGGTCAGCTCGTCCGCGAGGTGCCGCTTGTACTCCTCGCTGCCCCGCTGGTCGGTGACGGGGTCGCAGCTGCGGGCCGCGATCTCCCCCGCCCGCTGGTAAACGCGCTCATCCGGGACCTGGCCGCGCAGCGTTGCCGAGATCTCGGGAATTCCGGTGGTGTTCGGCCCGACCGCCGCCAGGCCGACCCGCGCGTCCGAGATGGTTCCGTCCCCGGCGAGCCAGACGGCCGCGCCCGCGCTCACCACGGCCCAGTCGCCCGCGCGCCGCTCGACCTTCTGGTAAGCGCTTCCCGACCCGGGCCGGCGGGGAACGCGAATCTCGATCAGGATCTCGTCGTCGCCGACCGCCGTCTCGTACGGCCCGACGTGGAACTCCTCCATCGAGACGACCCGCTCGCCGCGCGGCCCGCGGATCACGCAATGCGCGTCCAGCGTCGTGCACACCGCCGACAGGTCCTCCGACGGATCGGCCTGGCAGAGCGACCCGCCCAGCGTCCCGCGGTTGCGGACGACCGGATCGGCGATCACCCGCTCGGCGTCCCGGAAAATCGGGAAAGCGCTTGCCAGCTCGTCCGACTCGAGCAACTCCCGATGCCGGGTCAGCGCCCCGATCCGGACCTCGTCGCCGCCCACCCGGATGTAGCCGAGTTGATCGTGCAGCGGGTTGATGTCGATGAGATATTCGAAGTTCGCCAGCCGCAGCTTCATCATCGGCAGGAGGCTGTGCCCACCCGCCACGAGCCGCGCTGAGCTGCCCAGACGTTCCAGCAGCCCGATGGCCTGGTCCACACTGGTGGCGCGTTCGTATTCGAACGGAGCCGGCACCTGCACGATCCACCTCCCGGAATCGTGGTGACCCTCGCGCTCCACCTGATCAATGTCAACAGGTACCTAAGGGATCTCTTAACTCGCCGTTGACGAGCAACAATTGATCGCGGAGGGTGTGGCCGTGCGGGACATTGTTGACGGACTGATCGCCTGGCGCGCCGAGGGCGTCGCCTTCGCGGTCGCCACGGTCGTGCGCACCTGGAGCTCGGCGCCCCGGCAGCCCGGCTCCTCGATGGCCGTCAGCGAACGCGGCGAGGTCCTCGGCAGCGTCTCCGGCGGCTGCGTCGAGGGCGCCGTCTACGCCGCCGCCGAGGAGGTCATCCAAACCGAAAAGGCCCAGCAGCACACGTACGGGGTGAGCGACGGGGACGCCTTCGAAGTCGGCCTCACCTGCGGCGGCACGATCGAGGTGATGGTGCAGCCGTGGGTCGCCCTGACCGACCTCGACGACGTTCTCGCCGCGATCCAGGACGGCCGCCCGGTCGCGACCGTCTCGCTCGGCGACCACCAGCTCGTCATCTGGCCGTCCCGGGTGGCCGGCTCGCTCGGCGACGCCGGCCTGGACCGGGCGGCCGAGCAGGTCGCCGCCGGCATGCTGTCCTCCGGCGCCACCGGCACGGTCCGCCTGGGCGAACACGGCGAACAGCGGATGGCCGACGTCGAGGTGTTCGTCCAGACGTACCTCCCACCACCCCGCATGATCGTGTTCGGCGCGATCGATTTCGCCGGCGCGGTCGCCCGGATCGGCGGCTTCCTCGGCTACCACGTGACCGTCTGCGACGCCCGTCCGGTCTTCGCCACGCGCAAGCGCTTTCCGTCGGCCGACGAGTTGGTCGTCCAATGGCCGCATCTCTACCTGGAGTCCACGGCGGTCGACGAGCGCACGGTGCTCTGTGTGCTCACCCATGACCCGAAGTTCGACGTGCCGCTCCTCGAGGTCGCGTTGCGCACGCCGGCCCGCTACATCGGCGTGATGGGCAGCCGCCGCACCCATGCCGACCGGATGCGCCGCCTGCGCGAGGCCGGGGTGTCCGAGGCCGCGCTGTCGCGTTTGTCCGCCCCGATCGGGCTGGACCTGGGCGCCCGCACACCGGAGGAAACGGCCGTCGCGATCGCGGGTGAAATCATCGCGCGTACGTGGGGCGGGTCCGGCCTGCCCCTGACCGGTCTCGACGCCCCGATCCACGGCTGACACCGTCCGGTCTGCCCCGGGGTTGTCCGCGGTCCCCGATTCGCCGGTAGCCGTCCGGGAGCAAGCACCGCGTTTCCCGCCGGATCCCGCGATCGGTCCCGATCGGGTCTGGCGCCGCCACCCGGCCAGTCGTCGCGGGTAGGCCGCCACACCGCCCGCGGACGCCGAGTCCCGCCCACCGCGCGCGGCCCATGTCACCGACAGGAACCTCAATGGGCGGGAGCGGGGAACCCATCCGGTCCGGCCACGCGCCGGCTAGGGGTGAAGTCGCCATCCGCGACGGGCCGCCTTCAGGCCCAACCCGACAGCTGACCTCGCAGGCGGTTGAAGGACCAGGAATCGTCGTGTCCGCTCATCTTCGCTCCGCCCTGCCCAAGAACGCTCTCACCTGGGCACTTATGGCCCTGATGTCCGCCCTCGGCCTGCTGATCGCCCCCGGCGCGGCCCAGGCCGCGCCGACGGCCCCGGTCGCGCACAGCGTGCCCACCGGAAGCGCTCCCGAGCCATCGCTCTCCCCCGCCGCCCTCCTTGGTCTGCGCGGCGCCCGCATCGTCGCGGCGGCAAGTGCCCAGCGGGGCAAGCCCTATCGCCGAGGCGCCCAAGGCCCGGGAGCGTTCGACTGCTCCGGCCTGTCCGGGTACGCCTACCGCGCCGTCCACGTCCGCCTGCCCCGCACGGCGAACGAGCAGTACCACGCCGCCCACCCGATCAGCCGCGCCGCGGCCCGCCCCGGCGACCTGGTCTTCTGGGTGTCCGGCCAGCGCGCCTACCACGTGGCGGTCTACGCCGGCGCCGGCCGGGTCTGGCACGCGCCCAAGCCCGGCGACCGAGTACGCCTGGCGACCATCTGGAGCCCGGGAGAGGTCAGGTTCGGCCGCATCGGCGCCTGACCCGGGCGAGCCAGCAGCTACGTCGGTCCGGGGTCGCCGGCTCGCTTTCCCGCCGAGGGACGGACGAGCCGGCGGCCACGTCAGTTCAGCGTCGCCGGCTCGCTCTCCGTCCGAGGGACGGACGAGCCGGCGGCCACGTCCGTTCGACGACGGCCGCCGCCGGCGGCCGCTCCCAGGCGGTCGAGGCCGACCACAACCGCTCCCAACACGCCAAAAATGATCGCGAGCTGGACGAACTGCAGGCCCACCCAGCCGTACCCGTGCTCCCCGGGGTCCAGGAAGAAATACGGGTACTTGATCGGCACGGCCGGGAACAGCGCCCCCCGCACCTCGATCATCAGCCCGTAGCCGAGCGGGTAGCCGATCCAAAGCGGCACATCCCGCCAGCGGACGATCCGATGCGGTCCGAAAGCCGCCCAATCCACCAGTACGAGCACCGGCACGACGTAATGCACCAGGAACAGCGACCAGTTCGCCAGCGCCACCCCGGCCCCGGCGGCGGCGAGACCGGGCAGCGGATTCTTCCCGTGGTTGAGCAGGAAGTGCGAGATCAAGCAGGTGATCAGGATCCACAGCGTGACCGCCCCGCGCCATCGGGGCGCCGGTGGCTCGACGGTCGACTGCTTCGCCATCCAGTAGAGCGCCCCGACGAAGTACGCGAGCACGATCAGGTTGCTCTGCGCCGTGAAGTAGACGACCCGATTGTCCCCGATCAGCAGCCCGGCAACCCCGCACGCCACGATGGCCGCACGCAGCACGAACTGCGGCGTACCCCAGACCCGCCTACTCATGGGTAAGGAGTATGCCTCAGGGCCGGGCGCCGGCCCATCGGAGAGCGCTGCCGTCACAGTTCGCCCTGGTACGCCAGCACCCCCCGGTTCACCGCGGTGATCGCCTTGCGCGCCGTCGCCCGGATCCCCTCCGAGGCGGCGCCCGCGTCCTTGACCTGGCCGAGCAGGTCGAGCACCTGCCGCGCCCAGCGTACGAAATCGCCTGCCGGCATGTCGGCGTCGTAGTTGTGGCCGCTCGCCAGCACCCGGGCGAGCGGCTCGCCCCGCGCCCACCGGTACATCGGCCAGACGAACCCCGGGTCGGGCTCGCGGGTCAGGGTCAGCCCGTGGTCGGCCTCGTCCGCCGCGATCTCGGCCCACAGCTTCGTGCAGGCGTCGACCGCGGCGGTGATCGGGCCCTTCGGCACCGAGGCGCGGTCGTCGCCCTCGCGGCGCGACTCGTACAGCACCATCGACACCGCGGCGGCCAGCTCGTCGGGGGCCAGTCCCTCCCACACGCCCTGCCGCAGGCACTCGGCGACCAGCAGGTCGGCCTCGGACCAGATCCGCCCGAGCATCCGCCCCGCGTCGGTCACCTCGCCCTCGGGCGACAGGTAGCCGCGCTCGCCGAGCACCGCGCACACCTGGTCGAACGTGCGCGCGAGCGATCCCGTGCGGCCGGCGACCTTGTCCCGCAGGGCGTCGGTGTCGCGCTCCAGCCGGTGCCGCCGCTCGGCCCAGCGGGCGTGCTCCTCGCGCTCGGGGCAGGCGTGGCAGGGATGCTGCCGCATCTGCACCTTGAGCAGCGCGATCTCCGCATCCTCCCCGGCGGGCCCGCCGGCGCGCCGGCCGCGACGGCCGCCGCCATGCCGATCAAGACCGGTGGCGGAGACCTGGGCGGCAAGGTCCCTCCTGGCCGAGGGGTTGCGGTGATTGAAGTGCTTGGGTACGCGCAGCCGCTCCAGCACCTCCACCTCGCCCGGGAAGTCCGCGGGGCTGACCCGGCCGGCCCATCTGTCCTGGGTCAGCACGAGCGGCCGCGGCTCGCCGAAGCCGCCGGCCGGCGCCTCCAGCACGACCGCGAGCCCGGCGCGACGGCCCTGCGGCACGCGGATCACGTCGCCGACCCGCAGCCGCTCCAGAGAGGACACCGCGGCGGCCCGGCGCGACGCGGCGCCCTGCCGGGCCAGCGCCTTCTCCCGGTCGGCGATGGCGACCCGGATCGCGAAGTACTCGTCGAAGTCGCCGTGATGACAGGCCGCGTCCTCGCCGTACGTCTGCATGGTGTCGATGTTTCGCTGCACCTGACGAGCCAGGCCGACGACCGAGCGGTCGGCCTGGAACTGGGCGAACGACGACTCGAGCAGGTCGCGCGCCTGCTCCGCGCCGACGGTGCCGACCAGATTCACCGCCATGTTGTACGACGGGCGGAACGACGACCGCAGCGGGTACGTACGCGTCGACGCGAGCCCGGCGACGTGCCGCGGGTCGACCTCGGGGCTCCACAGCACCACGGCGTGGCCCTCGACGTCGATGCCGCGGCGCCCGGCCCGGCCGGTGAGCTGCGTGTACTCCCCGGGGGTCAGGTCGACGTGGGCCTCGCCGTTGAACTTGACCAGCCGCTCGAGCACCACGCAGCGGGCCGGCATGTTGATGCCCAGGGCCAGGGTCTCGGTGGCGAAGACCGCCTTGACCAGGCCGCGGACGAAGCACTCCTCGACCGCCTCCTTGAAGGCGGGCAGCATGCCGGCGTGGTGCGCGGCGATGCCCCGCTCGAGGCCGTCGAGCCACTCCCAGTAGCCGAGAACGGAGAGATCCTCGCGCGGGATGGCGGCCATCCGCGTGTCGGCTATCCGGCGGATCTCGGCGCGCTCGTCGGCGTCGGTCAGCCGCAGGCCGGCCGAGAGGCACTGCTGGACGGCCGCGTCGCAGCCGGCCCGGCTGAAGATGAACAGGATCGCCGGTAGCAGCCCGGCCCGCTCCAGCCGGTCGACCACCTCGGGGCGCGGCGGCGGCTGCCAGCGGCGGGAACGACCGCGGTTGCCCGGACCGTACGACCGGTCGGTGAGCTCCAGGCGGCGCTCCATCTCGCGGGTGTAGCGCAGAAGCTCGGGGTGTACGTCGTGCTTCCTGGCCGCGTCGGCGTCGTGGAACAGGTCGAACATGCGGCGGCCGACCAGCATGTGCTGCCAGAGCGGGACCGGCCGGTGCTCGCTGACCACCACCTCGGTCTCGCCGCGGACGGTGACCAGCCAGTCGGCGAACTCCTCGTAATTGCTGACCGTCGCGGACAGCGAGACCAGGGTCACCGACGCCGGGAGGTGGATGATCACCTCCTCCCAGACCGCGCCGCGGAACCGGTCGGCGAGGTAGTGCACCTCGTCCATCACCACATAGGCCAGCCCCTTGAGCGCGGCCGAGCCCGAATACAGCATGTTGCGCAGCACCTCGGTGGTCATCACCACCACCGGGGCGTCCCCATTGATCACGTTGTCGCCGGTGAGCAGGCCGACCTTGTCGGGGCCGTAGCGCTCGACGAGGTCGTGATACTTCTGGTTGGACAGCGCCTTGATCGGGGTGGTGTAGAAGCACTTGCGCTCCCCGGCGCGCAGCGCGAGGTGCACGGCGAACTCGCCGACCACCGTCTTGCCGGCGCCGGTCGGCGCGCACACCAGCACGCCGCTGCCCCGTTCGAGGGACTCGCAGGCCGCGCGCTGGAAATCGTCAAGGTCGAAGCCGACATCGAGCATGAAGTCGTCGAGCGCCGGGAACTCGGCCTGCCGGGCCGCCCGCCGCTTCGATTCCGCATACCGTTCGGCGGGACTCGTCATGACCACAAGGCTAATGCGAGCGTGTGACAACTTGCAGCGCGGCCGGTTGCGTCCCAGCCTGCCGGACCGGGTGGGTAAGGTGCACCACGTGCCGGAAGCCGTGGAATCGAGCGATCATCCTCCCCATCGGCCGTCCCGTCAGCTCGATGCCGTGCTGTTCGACTTCCACGGCACGCTGGCCCAGGTGGAGGATCCGGTGCAGTGGGTGCAGGCGGCCGCGGTGGCCTGCGGGCAAGAGTTCGACCGGGCGAAGGCGACCGCCCTGGCCGACCGGCTGGTGATGGCCGGGCGGGCCGGGGGCCCGCTGCCGGCCCGGGTGCCGCCGCATCTGGCGGAGCATTGGGCCGATCGTGACCTGTACGCGCACAGCCACCGCGCCGCGTACACGGGGCTGGCCGCGACCGTCCCGACCGGCGTGCAGGGGCTGGCCGACGCGCTGTACGACCGGCTGCTGGGGCCGGCGGGCTGGCTGCCGTACGCGGACACCGAGCCCACCCTGCGTACGCTGCACGAGGCGGGCATCAAGGTGGCGGTGGTCAGCAACATCGGCTTCGACATCCGCCCGCACTTCGCGGCCTGGGGCTTCGACTCGATGATCGACGCGTACGCGCTGAGCTACGAGGTGGGCCGCACCAAGCCCGACCCGGCGATCTTCCTGCGTGCGTGCGGCATGCTGGGCGCCGAGCCGGAACGGACGCTGATGGTCGGTGATTCTCCCGCCGACGCCGGCGCGGTGACGGCTGGGCTGGCCGCGTTGGTGCTGCCGGCCTCCGAGCCGGGGCTGCCGAACGGGCTGACGGCGGCGCTGGCGCTCGCCGGGTGCGGGGTCTGACCCGCTCAGGCGTAGGCGTCGAGGGCCACGCCCTTGCGGATGCCCGCCTTGCGCTTCTCCGCCGGGCTGCGCTCGGCCTCGCGCCGCACCTCGCCGCTGCCCGTGGCCGACGCCGAGGAGGCCGCGGCGCCCTGGGTCCGCTCGCCGGCCGCGTGGGAGCCGGTCCCGCTGGAGGCCTCCGAGCCCTTCGAGCCGTTCGGGACGGAGGAGTCCGCGCCGGCCGGCGGCACCGCGGCGTCGGCCATCGCCTTGAACGTCGTGCGGGCGGTGTCGAAGGCGGTGGTGGCGAACGAGGCGGCGCCACCGAACGAGCGGAGTGAACTGAGCGACATGCCCTCAGGTTCGGCCGCCTCCGGGATTTCTGACCGCGTGGCCGCCCGCGCAACCGGACCGCTACCGCAGGAGACGCAGCGCCCCGGGTACACAGGTGATCTCGAGCGGGAGCGGCCCGACCCGCTCGCCGTCGGCGTACGCGATGATGCCGTTGGAATGTAGGCGCACCTGTTTCGCCCGGAATGTCCGGACTCGCGGGTCGGTCACATGGGTGCCCCGGCGCAACCTCGGCTTGAGGCGGGTCATCGCGCGCCGGCTCAGCGGCAGCGCCGTCAGCACGTCGAGCAGCCCGTCGGCCGGGTCGGCGGCCGGCACGATGCGGAGGCCGCCGCCGTAGCTCGGGCAGTTCCCCACCGCCACCAGGGTGCCCTCGAAGCCGTGGTCCACGCCGTCGAGTTCCAGCGCGTAGAGACGCGGCCGCACCCGTACCATCTCCAGGAAGATGGCCAGGTCGTAGCGGCGCGGCCCGCGCGGCCAGCGCATCCGGTTGGCGCGCTCGTTGACGATCGCGTCGAAGCCGGCCGCCAGCACCGCCCCGAACCAGCGGATCTCGTCGTCGGTGCCGCGAGCCCGGGCGAGGTCGATCGGCACCAGGTGCGACGAAGCGAGCGCGGCGGCAATCCCGGTGGCGGCGGCGAGCGGGTCGAGCGGCACCCCGACGCCGGCCGCGAAGTCGTTGCCGGTGCCCATCGGCACCACCCCGAACGCCACCGGCCGCTCGGCGGCGGCCTGCAGCGCCAGATGCACCGTGCCGTCGCCGCCCGCCGCCACCAGCGCTGCGCAGCCCTCGGTGACGGCGCGTTGGCAGGCCTTCTCCGCCTCCTCGGCGCCGGCCGCCGCCAGCAGCCGCACGGGGTGCCCGGCCGAGCCCAGCCGCTCCAGCACCCCAGAAAGCAGATCGCGGTGCCGGCCACGCCCCGCGTGGGGGTTGGCCAGCACCGCGATGTCACCGCTCGTCATGGCGGGACCGTACTACGTCATGTCGTCGAAGCGGCCTTCCAGCGGCAACGGCTTGTGCACCGGCGTCGGCGCGTCGAGCGGGCTGGGCGCCGCGATCGGGTCGGCGGCGCCGACCGGCACCCGGTCGTCCTCGAGGGGCGAGATCTCGTCGTCGTCGATGTCGGCGTAGATCTCCCGGCCGCGGCCCTTGCGCTTGTCGTTGATGAAGCCGATGCCGACCGCGATCAGGTACAGCAGGATCATGCAGCTGGCCAGCAGGGTCATGCCGAACGGGCCGGGGTCGGGGGTGGCGATCGCGGCGAACGCGAAGCACAGGAAGATCACGATCCGCCACCAGCTGAGCAGCCGCCGGGCGGTGACCACGCCGGTGAAGTTCAGCATCAGCAGGACCAGCGGGAACTCGAACGCCCCACCGAAAAGCAGCAGCATGCTGGACACGAAGTTCAGATAACTGCCGACTTCGAGCTTCGTCGGCTCGCCCAGCACACCCGCCGACATGATGAACGACAGGCTGTGGCCGACCACCTCGTACGCCAGCACGGCGCCGGTGGCGAACAGCGGCGCGGCGATCGTGACGAAGATGTACGCCCACTTGCGCTCGTGCCGGTGCAGGCCGGGCGCGATGAACGCCCACAGCTGGTAGAGCCAGACCGGTGCGCCGACGATCACGCCGACCCACAGCGCGATCTTGAGCCGGATGATCAGACCGTCGCCGACGCCGAGGACCACGAAGTCGCAGTACTTCTTGCCATCGGCGCGCACGGAAATCGATGAAGGCAGCCTGCAGTACGGCTCCTCCAGCAGGTGGAAGACCCACTTGGAGAGGATGAAGCCGACGATGAGGCCGACCAGCAGGCCCAGCGAGGCCACGAACAGGCGGTTACGAAGCTCCCGGATGTGGTCGATCAGCGTCATCGAGCCGTCGGCGGCCTGCTGGAACTTGCTGGGCCCCTGGCGGCGGCGCGGGACGAGAGCCATGACCGAGCGTCAGCGGTCGTTGGTGCGCTGCACCGGGTCGACGTAGGGCTGCGCCGGCGGCTGCTGGTACTGCTGCTGCTGCGGCTGGGCGGGCGGCGGCTGGTAGCCCTGGGGCTGCTGGTACCCCTGCTGCTGGTAGCCCTGGCCCTGGACGTCGCCCTGCAGGGGCTGGCGGCCGTACTGCGGCTCGGCCTTCTCCGCGACGTCGCTGTTCTCGTCGATGAGGCCCTTCGTCTCCGCCTTGATGATGCGCAGCGACCGGCCGAGCGACCGGGCGGCGTCCGGAAGTCGCTTCGCGCCGAACAACAGCACGAGGACGACCACGAAGATGGCGATGTGCCATGGCTTGAGGGCACCCATGGTGTGAACTCCAGTCGGTCGGATCAGGTGTGCGGGGTCCATCGTACGTGTCAAATCCGGTGAAGTAGCCCACCGGACTCCTTAGGATTGTGCCCCCTCCCCCTAAGTCTTGGACAACAGGGAAGGAACGCCGCACGCTACCGCCGCACGGCGGCCAGCCGCGACTGTGTCATCTCGGCTCGTCGCTGCACCTCAAGGACGGTTTCCTGGAGGGCCAGCGCCTTTTCCTGGAGTTTCATCGCGTCCGCCTGGCGGCGCCGCAGCTTGGCCGCGGCGCGCCGCAGCCCGCTCAGCCGGCCCAGCAGCCGCACGGCCGCGGCGATCAGGATGACCAGGGCGGCCACCACGACGGCGATCCAGATCCAGAGCAGCACCCGACCACCCTACCGGGCGGGCGAGCTGTACTGGTCGAGCGCCGCCGTGGCCTGCTCCCGGATCCGCTCCAGCAGCTCGGGCGGCCCGATCACGGTGACGTCCGGGCCGAGGCCCATCAGCAGCCGCTGCGCCCAGCCGAGGTCGGTGATCCGCATGGTCACGATCCACTCGCCGGACGAACCGGACGAGCCGGACGAAACTGAGGAGCCGGACGAGCCGGACGAGCCGGATGAACCGGAGGAGGACGGCCGGATCTCCTCGACCGGGTAGTACTCGGTGATCCACCGGCTGCGCCGGCCGATCCGCAGCGTCATCAGCGGCAGGTCGGCGGTCGGCTTGAAGACGCCGTCGCTGACGTCCTGCGGCGCGGCCTCCGGCGGCGGTGCGGCGGGCTCGTCCAGCTCGGTGAAGGCGTCGATCCGGTCGACCCGGAACATCCGGGTCGCCTCGGCCCGCCGGCACCAGGCCTCCAGGTACGCCCGGCCGCCCACCATCAGCACCCGCATCGGGTCGACCACCCGCTCGGTGGTCTCGTCCCGGGCCGCGGTGTAGTACGTCATCCGCAGCGCGTGGCCGCCCTCGACCGCCGCCCGGACCTGGTCGAGCTTCTCGGCGTTGGCCGGCAGCTTGACCGCGACCGGGGCGTCGGCGAGGTCACCGGCCGCGTTCTCGATCTTGGCAAGCGCCCGCTCGATCACGTCGCGGCTGCCGGTGCCCGGCGTCTCGGCCAGCATCCGCAGGGCCACCACCAGGGCGAGCGCCTCGTCCTGGGTGAGCCGCAGCGGGCGGTCGATGCCGGCGTCGTGGCTGATCGTCACCCGGTCACCGTCGAGCGCCATGTCGATCAGGTCGCCCGGTCCGTACCCGGGCAGCCCGCACACCCAGAGCAGCTCCAGGTCCTCGCGGAGCTGCCGCTCGCTGACGTCCAGGTCGGCGGCCGCCTCGGAGATCAGGATGCCGGGCCGGGCCAGCAGGTACGGCACCAGGTTGAGCAGCCGGCCCAGCCGGTCGACCGAGTTCCTCGGACCGGTCACGCGGCCACCACGCCCTCGTGGCGGGCCATGACCTCCTTGAGGTGCTGGATCACCGCGTCCCGCACCTCGGGCGGCCCCTCGACATACACGTCGGGACCGTACCCGGCCAGGGTCGCGCCCAGGCGCTCGGCATCCCCGTACGGCAAGGTCAGTTTGTCGCCCTCCGGCCCGGGCTGGGTCGAGACCGCCCAGCGCCGCAACCCGGCCGCGCGCCCGTGCCGGGCGACCACGGTGGCCCGCCCGGTGCGCTGGATCGGCCCGTCGAAGCCGGCCACGTGGCTGATCAGGTCGACCTGCGCGGGCGGCACGAACGCGCCCGACCGGCCCACCGGCCGCACGCTCCCGACTATCCGGGACAACCGGAAGCAGCGGGTGGCGTCCCGGTCCCGGTCGTGGCCGACCACATACCAGCGACCGCGCCAGCAGACCACGCCCCACGGCTCGAGGCGGCGGGTGGCCGGCTCGTCGACCTCGGGCACCCGGTAGCTGAAGGTCACCGCGCGCCGGTCGCGGGCCGCGCTGGTCAGCGGCCCGAACGCGGGGTCGACGGTGACCACCGGCTCGACCCCGAGGGTGGCCTGCGGGTCGACCTCGACGCCGGCGGCGCGCAGCTTGGCCAGCCCGGAGGAGGCGGCCGCGGCCAGGCCGGCGTGCTGCCAGAGGCGGGCCGCGATGCCGACCGCGGCGGCCTCGTCGGGCTCGAGGATGATGTCCGGCAGGGCGTACTCGCGGTGCGCGATGCGGTAGCCCGGCTCCTGGTCGAAGATGCTCGCGGTGCCGGTCTCCAGCGGCACGCCCAGCTCGCGCAGCTCGGCCTTGTCCCGCTCGAACTTGCGCTGGAACGCCTCGTGGTCGCGCCAGTCCGACGGGTCGTGCTCGTACCCGGGGACGGTCGCGGCGATCTGCGCGGCGGTGAGGAACCGTCGCGTGGACAGCAGGCAGATCACGAGATTGACCAGGCGCTCGGTGCGGGTCCGCGACACAGCAGGCAACGCTAGCAGCCATCCGGCCGGGACGTTACTTCGTAACCTGTGCAGGGCAGGATGATCAGGGTGACCTCTGAGCAGACCGGCAACGAGAGCATCGGCACCGTCGTCCTGGCCGGTTCGGCCAACCTCGCGATCGCGGTGGCCAAGCTGGTCGCGGGCCTGGTCTCCGGGTCCTCCGCGATGCTGTCCGAGGCGGCCCACTCGTTCGCCGACACGATCACCGAGATCTTCCTGTACGTGGCGCTCATCCGCGGGCGGCAGCCGGCCGACGACCGGCACCCGTTCGGGCACGGCAAGGAGAGCTTCGTCTGGGCCTTCATCGCGGCCCTGTTCACCTTCGTCGGCGGCGCCGGGTTCTCGATCTACCACGGCATCACCTCGATCGTCGCGGACGAGAAGAGCGGCGACTTCGTCTGGTCGTACGTGGTGCTGGCGATCTCCTTCGCGGCCGAGGGCAGTTCGTTCCTGCGGGCCCAGCGCCAGGTCGCCGGGGAGTCCCGGCGCTGGGGCGTGACCCGGTCGCGGTTCCTGCGGCTGACCCCGGACACCACGGTGAAGGCGGTCTACTTCGAGGACTCGGCCGCGCTGATCGGCCTGGTGCTGGCCGCCGTGGGCCTGCTGCTCACCGAGCTCACCGGCGACGAGGTCTGGGACGGGGCGGGCTCGATCGCGATCGGCGTACTGCTGTTCCTGGTGGCCGCGATCCTGGCCCGCAGCAACGTGTCGCTGCTGGTGGGCCGCTCGGTGCCGCGCCGGATCCACCAGCAGATCGCCGAGGACATCGCCGGCATCCCGATCGTGGTGGCCGTGCCGACGCTGCTGACCATGCAGCTGGGCCCGGGCGACATCCTGGTCGCCGCCAAGGTCGACTTCGAGGACGAGGTGTCCGGCGGGGAGATCGAGGAGGCGTCCGACGAGGCCGAGCGGCGGCTGCGCGACCGGTTCCCGCAGATCAGCTACGTGTTCCTCGACCCGACCCGGGGCACGGCCGGTCGCCATCACCTGGACGGCGGCGTCGAGTAGATTCGCCGGTCATGGTGCGCTGGCGATCGGGGACGGTGGAGGCTGTCGGCCGCGAATGGCACGGCGCGATCGAGTTGGCTGTCCGGACGGACGACGGTGTGCTGCGTGCGCTCGCGTACCCCGGCCTGGTCGGTTCTCCGAAAATAGAAGACCGCGTCCTGCTCAACGTGGGAGCGCTGGTCATGGGACTGGGCACCGGCGGTTACGCGCTCGTGGTGGCGATACCCGACCGGCTTCCGGAAGACCCGCCCCAGGACGGGACGAATCGCGACCGCGGCCACCTCGTCAAGGCCCGGTACACGCCGCTGCAGGCGATCCGGCTCGGCGTCGACGAGGAGGCCTCCCCGCACCGCGCGATCATGGCAGCGGCCGAGTCGCTCGACGGCATGCCGGTGGTGACGGCCGACCTGCATTCGGCCCTGCCGGCCATTGTCGCCGGCATAAAGGCGGACAAACCACAAACCATCATTGCGTACGTCATGACGGACGGTGGCGCGCTTCCCGCGTGGTTCTCGCGCACCCTCGACGGGCTGCGTGACCACCTGGCCGGCACGATCACGACCGGCCAGGCCTTCGGCGGCGACCTCGAGGCGAGCACCGTGCACACCGGACTGCTCGCCGCCCGGCACGTGCTGGGCGCGGACGTCGCCGTCGTCGCGCAGGGCCCCGGGAACCTGGGCACCGGCACGCCGTGGGGGTTCTCCGGAGTGGCGCTGGGCGAGGCGGTGAACGCGATCGCGACGCTCGGCGGACGGCCGGTCGGCTCGCTGCGCGTGTCCGACGGCGACGGCCGCCCCCGCCACCGGGGGGTGTCGCACCACTCGCTCACCGCGTACGGCAAGGTCGCTCTGCTCCCCGCGGACCTGCCGGTGCCGGACGGCCTGGAGCCCCGCCTGGCCGCGGAGATCGACGCGGCGCTCGCGCCGCTGGCGGCGAGGCACCGCCTGGTCCGGGTCGAGACCGACGGCCTGGACGCGGCGCTGCGGGCCAGCCCGGTCCCGCTGAGCACGATGGGCCGCGGCCTCGACCAGGACCACGCCTACTTCCTGACTGCGGCGGCCGCGGGACGCCACGCCGCCTCGCTGATCTAGGCCATGACCCGGTTGCGGCCGGCCGCCTTCGCCTCGTAGAGGGCGGCGTCGGCCCGGGCGACCAGCTGGTCCGGGGTCTCGCTGCCGTCCCAGACGGCGACGCCGGCCGAGAACGTCTGGCCCTGCGGGGTCACGGCGAGGGCGCGCTCGACGATCTGCCGCGCCTCGTCCTCGCCGGCGTCCGGCAGCAGCACCACGAACTCCTCGCCGCCGTAGCGGGCCAGCAGGTCCACCGAGCGCAGCGCGCCGTGCCAGGCCGCCGAGGCCTCCTTGAGCAGCCGGTCACCGGCCGGATGCCCGTACGTGTCGTTGAAGGCCTTGAAGTGATCGAGGTCGAGCAGCGCCACCGTCATCGGGCGGCCGTCGCGGCGGGCGAAATCCAGCGCCCGGGGCAGGTCCTCGTTCCAGACCCGGCGGTTCGGCAGGCCGGTCAGCTCGTCCCGGCGGGCCAGGTCACGCACCTGGGCGGCCTGCCGCTCGACCTGCCGCAGCAGCTGCGCCATCCGGGTCACCACCAGCAGGAACAGCACCGTGCAGCAGCTCACGATGGCCCAGCCGTCGGTGACCCGCCCGTGGGCGAGCTGGACGGCGAGCAGGCCGGGCGCGATCAGCGAGGCCACGGCGAGCAGGGTCAGGTGCACCCGGCCGAGCCGGGCCGGGTGCGGGGACGAGGCGGCGCCGACCTCGCGGGCGTCGGTGTGCAGGGCGCCCAGGCCGAACAGCACGTACGCGGTCAGGAATATCATGTCGATCGAGCGGCTGGCCCACTGTACCTTCTCGATCGCGTCGCTGACCTGCGGGATGCTGCCGACCAGCACCCAGGCGGTGTCGCCGGCCAGGAACGCGGCGAGCGAGCCGGTGATCCACCAGAACGGGGCGCCCCGGCGGCCGTCGCCGCGCAGCAGCCGGGTCATCAGGGCGAGCAGCAGCAGATCACCGATCGGGTACGCGGCCTGGACCGCCCGCCCGAGCATGTCGATGTTCTGCCCGATCGCCGCCGGTTTGATCACGTAGACCCAGGCCAGCAGCCCGAGCCCGGTGGTGATCGTCGCGGCGTCCACCATCGCGGTCCGGTTCCGGCGCGGCTCCCGGCGCCGGATCAGCAGCGCCAGGCCGGCCGCGCAGGACGGATAGAGCAGCAGGAACAGCGGATCGGCCGGGGTCGGCAGGCCCTGCCAGCCGAGCACGTCGACGCAGTAGATCGAGACCGGGATGCCGGTGACGTTGGCGCCGACCCCGAACGCGAAGCACCACCAGGGCAGCCGCTCGCGGCGGGACAGCCGGTGCGCGCCGGCCAGGATGCCGGCGACCCCGAGACAGCCGATGGCGAACTGCCAGCCGCTGGTCCACCAGCCACCGGCGGGAATGAGCTGGTACGCGGCGATCGCGAGGGCGGCGAGCACGGCGTAACGCTTCACGCGTCTTATGAGACGAGGCCCCGGTTGCGGGCGCGGGTGCCGCCGGGTTGCGGTTTACCCGGCGACGACCAGCCAGAGCCAGCCGAGCAGCACGGCGCCCAGGACCGCGGCCAGCACCCACGTAGGGATCTTGTGGCTCCGGGTGCGGTTGCGGTGGATCTCGGACCGGATGCGGGCGCGTTTGCGCTGCACCCGGCCCCACAAGACATCCTCGAAGGAGCGTTCCCGCTTGGTCATCAGTGCTACATGCTAGCGATCAGGCGTTCGACCCTTTCGTCGTACGCGCGGAAGGGGTCCTTGCACAGGACGGTGCGCTGGGCCTGGTCGTTGAGCTTCAGATGCACCCAGTCGACCGTGAAGTCGCGCCGTTTCTCCTGCGCGTGCTTGATGAACTCGCCGCGCAGCCGTGCCCGGGTGGTCTGCGGCGGCGTCTCCTTGGCCTCGAAGATCTCCAGGTCGTTCGCTATCCGGTCGACCTGCTTGCGCTTCTCCATCAGCGCGTACAGGCCGCGGCCGCGGCGGACGTCGTGGTACGCCAGGTCCAGCTGGGCGATCCGCGGATGGGACATCGGGATCTCGTGCTTGGCCTGGTAGCGCTCGATCAGCCGGTACTTCGAGACCCAGTCGATCTCGCGGGACACCGGGTCGAGGTCGCCGCTCTCGATCGCGCTCAGCACCCGGCCCCACAGCTCGACGACCCGCTTGGCGGTCTGGTCGCCGCCGCGCCGCTCGACGAACTCGGTCGCCTTCGCCAGGTACTCCTGCTGGATCTCGAGGGCCGAGACCTCCTTGTTGTTGGCCAGCCGGATCTTGCGGCGGCCGGTGACGTCGTGGCTGACCTCGCGGATCGCCCGGATCGGGTTCTCCAGCGACAGGTCGCGCATCACCACGCCGGCCTCGATCATGCGGAGCACGATGTCGGCGCTGCCCACCTTGAGCAGGGTGGTGACCTCGTTCATGTTCGAGTCGCCGACGATCACGTGCAGCCGGCGGTAGCGCTCGGCATCCGCATGCGGCTCGTCCCGGGTGTTGATGATCGGGCGGGACCGGGTGGTGGCGCTGGACACGCCCTCCCAGATGTGCTCGGCGCGCTGCGAGAGGCAGAAGACCGCGCCCCGCGGCGTCTGCAGCACCTTGCCGGCGCCGCAGATCAGCTGGCGGGTGACCAGGAACGGGATGAGCACGTCGGCCAGCCGGCCGAACTCGCCGTGCCGGGAGACCAGGTAATTCTCATGGCAGCCGTACGAGTTGCCGGCCGAGTCGGTGTTGTTCTTGAACAGGTAGATCTCCCCCGCGATCCCCTCGTCGTGCAGCCGTTTCTCGGCGTCGACCAGGAGACCCTCCAGGATCCGCTCGCCGGCCCGGTCGTGCGCGACCAGGTCGGTGACGGAGTCGCACTCGGGAGTCGCATACTCAGGATGGGAACCGACATCGAGGTAGAGACGGGCGCCGTTGCGTAGGAAAACGTTGCTGCTGCGCCCCCAGGACACCACTCGGCGGAACAGGTACCGGGCCACCTCGTCCGGCGACAGCCGCCGCTGCCCCCGATAAGTACACGTGACTCCGTACTCGGTCTCGAGGCCGAAAATTCGCCGTTCCATGACGAAACACTAGCCTCATCGGGCATCCATTGGCAGTCACCACTCGCGCATTGCCCGGTACTGCGCGTCGCGGCCGGGTCACCGATTCGGGTGGCCGCCCCCGGGGCCGCGGTTAGACTCGCACGGCGATGAGGCTCTTGGTCACCGGTGGCGCCGGGTTCATCGGCTCGCACTTCGTGCGAGCGCTGCTGGCCGACCGCCTGCCGGGCCTGCAGGGTGCCGCGGTCACGGTTCTCGACAAGCTTGCGTACGCCGGGAGCTTCGCCAACCTGTCGCCGGTCGCCGAGCACAAACGCCTCGACTTCGTCCCCGCCGACGTGGCCGACGACTCGGTCGCCGGGTACGCCATGCGCGGCCACGACGCGGTGGTCCACTTCGCCGGTTCCCGGTCCGGCGCCGACGTTCACGGCGTCCAGGTCCTGCTCGACGCCGCCCTCGATCGTGAGGTACCGCGCTTCGTCCAGGTCTCCACCGACGAGGTGTACGGCTCGATCGACACCGGGGCGTGGACCGAGCGCTCGGCGGTCGCCCCCACCACGCCGGCCGCGGCGGCCAAGGCGGGCGCCGACCTGATGGCCCTGGCCTACCACCGCAGCCACGGCCTGCCGGTCGTGGTGACCCGGGCGAGCACCAACTACGGGCCCTACCAGGACCCTGGGCAGACCGTCCCCGGGCTGGTGACGGCCCTGCTGGACGGCCGGACGGCCCGGCTGCGCGGGGACGGGACCCGGGTCCGCGACTGGCTGCACGTCGACGACCACTGCCACGGCATCGCCCTGGCCCTGCTCGACGGCCGCCCCGGCGAGATCTACCACATCGGCGGCACCGTCGAACTGGCCGACCGCGACCTGGCCGGCATGATCCTGGCCGAACTGGGCGCCGGCTGGGACGCGATCGGCCTGACCGGCGACGGCAAGGACCAGGACCACCGCCACGCCCTCGACGACGACAAGATCAGGCGTGAGCTGGGCTGGCGCCCGCGGGTCGAGTTCACGTCCGGCCTGTCCGCGACGATCCACTGGTACCGCACCAACCGGTCCTGGTGGCGCCCCCTGCTGACCATCTGACCGGTCCCCCGGCGGGCCCGATCAGCGCAGAATGCCCGGATGCGCGCGCAAAGATGGGCAATCACGGCCTTCGCGGTGATCGGCCTGCTGTACGTGACGGGCCTGGTCGCCGACCGGCCGCTCCCGTTCGGCGGCACCCTCGCCACCGCGTCCGTGCTGGTCATCGCCGTGCTCACGCGCACCACCGGACCGGCCCGCCCGCTCGAGCCCACCGACCCGCTCGTCCCCGCCGGGCCGCCGCGGTGGACCCGCTGGGCCGGCGTGGCGGGCCTGGCCACGCTGACCGCCTGCGCCGCGCTCGTGGACGCCCTGCATGGCGGCGACGGCTGGCCGGTGCAGGCCACCGCGTGGTGGTGGGGCTACGACGGCGTGGATCCGGCGCTCCTGACCGAGGGCGGCTTGCTCGCCCTCGCCGGGGCACTGCTGGCCGCCTCGGTCCTGGGCCGCGCTCCCCGGCTGGTCCGCCCCGGTAATCTGCCCGCTGCCATCATCGCGCTGGTCCTGTTGTCAGCGGCCGTGGCCATGCTGTTCCCCGGCTGGGGCCCGACCGGGCCGGGGCTGGTCATCGGCCTGACGCTGGTCGCGCTGGCGCTCCTCGTCCTGGCCGTGAACGCGGCGCTCCTGTACGGCCGGCCGGCCCCACTGGCCGCCGCCGGCCTGATCCCCGTGGCGATCACACTGGCCGTGGTCACCCTCGCGCTCGTCGACCAGCGCGCGGAACGCACCCGCGAACTGGAGTGGCAGGCTTCCGCCCCGGCCGGGTCGAAGTCGGGTTCGGTCCAGCTGGTCCTGACCCAGGGAATACGCCCCGAGTCGAGCGAGGCGCGACCCTGCGCCGGGGCATACCGGCCCGCGACGGCCTGCGATTTCGCCGTCGCCCTCGCTACCGAGCCGGCCGACGAGTTGCACTGGTGGCCGGGCATCGCGGGCGGCCTACTGCTGATCGGGCTACTGGGCGTCGTCCTGCCCGGCTCACGAGAGGCGTAGCGGCGATCATCGGTCGCCGTAGTGGTACCGGCAGGCGACGATCTCGACATCGCCGTCCTTGAGCCGGTAGACCAGACGATGCTCCTGATCGATACGCCGGGACCAGAGGCCCGACAACTCGCCGCGCAACGGCTCCGGCTTGCCAATGCCGCGGTAGCCGTTGCGCATGACGTCCGCGATCAGGTCGTTGATTCTCTTGACCAGCTTCCGATCGGTATGGCTCAGGTACTGCGACCAGGCCGTCTCCGAGAAGATGAGCCTCACGCAACGTCCTGAGCCGGCCCCGGGTCGAACGGCGTCCGCTCGGCGCCTTCGCCGCGATCCAGTTCGGCGATCGATCGCCGCAACGCCTCGGCGTTGTGCGGGTTACGCAGGAGGTAGTCCGTTTCCTTCAGCGACTGATACTCGGCCAGCGGCACGATGACGACCGGATCGTGTCCCGAGCGGGTCACCACCAATTCCTCGGCGTCGTCGACGACATTGTCCAGCTCGGCGGCGAGGTTCTGCCGCAGCTGAGTGAAGTTCACCGTTCGCATATCCACTCCCGAAAGACGTACAGAAAACTGTACTTCACGGGCGCCTCGCCGGACCACTGCGGCCGCCCCCGCCCACGACGAGCTCGCCGGGGCGCAGCACCTCGGCGTACGAGCCGAAGCAGGCCGCCTTGCCCAGCCCCGCGACCGGCACCCGGTAGTGCCGGGCCAGGGTGCGCAGTAGTTCCGTGTCCGGCGGGACGTCCGGGCCGTGGGCCAGGCTCGGGATCACGCAGCGCGGCGTCGGCGACATGATGCGCAGCACGACATCGCCCAGCCGCAGTTCGGCGCCGTCCGGCGGGTCGTCGTCGGCGTCCAGCAAGATGTTCGGGCGGAACCGTGAAGCCGCCGCGCCCAGCCGGGCCAGCGCGCCCGTCGTCACCACGTGGACCGGGGCGAAGTCGGCGAAGCCGCCCGCTCCCCCGCCGCCGGCCGCGGTGATCGCGTCCTCGCCCGGGCGCAGGCCGGACAGCCAATCCGGGACCATGCCGTCGACGCCGGGCAGCGTGCGGTGCAGGCGGGCGCCGGCCGGGACCTCGCGGGTCAGCCGCACCGCGCGGCCCAGGTGGCGGGCGAGGGCGGGCTCGGCGTCGGCGGCCGCGTACTCCGATCCGCCCACGCTCACCCGCAGGTCGGCGCCGGCCACGCGGGCGCCGACCGCGAGCAGGCCGCCCCAGCGGCGGGGGTGCTTGGCGCTGCCGACCGTGCCGTCCGCCGGGTCGACGCAGGCCCAGGCCCGGTCGCCGGCCAGCCCGCCGGGCTCGACCCGGGCGACGGTCAGGGATTCGCCGCGGGCGCTCTTCAGGGGATAGCGCCGCAGCGCCACGATGCGAGGCATCGGGACATTCTGCCGCGTGCTACCCATTGATCCATGGAGAACGCTCTCGTCCTCGGCGCCGGCGGGATCACCGGCATCGCCTGGCATCTCGGGGTACTCACCGGCCTGCGGGCCGCGGGCGTGGATCTGACCGGCGCCGGCCTGGTGGTGGGCACGTCTGCCGGGTCGGTCACCGGCGCGCTGATCACCGCCGGCCTCGACCTCGACGAGGCCAGGCGTTTGGAAGCCCGGTTCGGCGACGGCGACCCGCCGATCGAGCCGGACTGGGAGCGCGGGTCGGCGGCGTTCGCCACGCTCACCGACGACTCGCTGGAGCCGGCCGAGATCCGGCGCACCGTCGGCCGGCTCGCACTCGAGGCGAAGGTGGTGGCCGAGGAGCCGTACGTGGCCTCGCTGACCCGCCGCCTGCCCCGGCGCGACTGGCCGGAGCGGCCGTTCGTCATCGCGGCCGTGGACGCCGGGTCGGGTGAGCCGGTCGCCTGGGACCGCGACTCGGGGGTGCCGCTCGACCGGGCGGTGGCGGCCAGCTGCGCGGTGCCGGCCGTCTTCCCGCCGGTGACCGTCGGCGGTCGCCGCTACATGGACGGCGGGGTGCGCTCGGGCACCAACGCCGACCTGGCCGCCGGGTGCCGGCGGATCGTGGTGCTGGCGCCGCTCGCGCCGGTCCGGATGCACGGCGCCCCGGCGGCCGAGATCGAGGCGCTGCGACAGGGGGCGAAGGTGGCGCTGGTCGCCCCGGACGAGGCCACCCTCGCGGCGTTGGGCCCGAACGTCTTCGACGCCGGCCGCTGGGAGGCCGCGATCGAGGCCGGCATCGCCCAGGGCGCGAGCCCGGGCGTCGCGGCCGAGGTCGCGGCCGTCTGGAACAGCTGAGGCGCGGCCCTAGGCGCGGGCCTGGGCGTCGCGGCCGTCTGGAACAGCTGAGGCGCGGCCCTAGGCGCGGGCCTGGGCGTCGCGGCCGCCTGGAACAGCTGAGGCGCGGCCCGGGGGCCGCGCCTCGCGTCAGGAACCGTCGCCGTTGACTTCCTCGTCCGGCGTCTCGTCGACCACCGGCGCCGCCGAGACGGTCGGCTTGTCCTCGGCCGGGTTCGGCGGGGCCGCATCCACCTCGCCGAGGTCGGCCTCGGCCACCTCGGTGGTGCCGGACAGCAGGTCGGTGAGCGCCGTCCCGGCGATCCGCCGGAACGCGCGGCCCTTGCGCCGCCGGTCGAGCACCGCGACCTCGAGCTGCTTGGCGTCCAGCCGGCGGGTCTGGCCGTTCTCCCCGCCGACGCTGCCCAGCGCCTCGGCGGCCAGCGCCAGCGCCGCCTGCAGGCCGGCCGCGGTGTCGTGCCGCTCGCGCAGCACGTTGGAGATCGCCTCGGCCTGGCCGCCCATCGCCATGAAGCCGGGCTCGTCCATCACCGAGCCGTCGTACGTGATCCGGTACAGCTCGTCGGTCTCCGGGCTGCTGCCGACCTGCGCGATGCAGATCTCCACCTCGTACGGCTTCTGCGTCTCGGAGAAGATCGCGCCGAGCGTCTGGGTGTACGCGTTCGCCATGCCGCGCCCGGTCACGTCCCGCCGGTCGAAGCTGTACCCGTTCAGGTCGGCCATCCGGACGCCCATCCGGCGCAGCGCCTCGAACTCGTTGTACCGGCCGACCGCCGCGAACCCGATCTTGTCGTAGATCTCGCTGATCTTCCGGAGGGTGGTGATGTTCTCGGCGACCAGCAGGATGCCGCCCTCGTAGGTGAGCACCACGGCGGAGCGGCCGCGGGCGATGCCCTTGCGGGCGTACTCCGAGCGGTCGCGCTGGACCTGCTCGGGTGATGCGTAGAACTGCATGGCCACGGGTGGCTACTCCCTCACGTCCGGTGATTCAGCGTCGTTGAAAGGGGGCTCAGCCGCCCGGGTTCTCCATGCGCCCGGCGACGACCGACTCGGCCACCGCCGTGATCTGCTCCTCGGTCAGCCGGTGGGTGCCCTGGGCGGTCGCCGACATCACCACCGGGTAGATCTTGCGGCTCACGTCCGGGCCGCCGGTCGCGGTGTCGTCGTCGGCCGCGTCGTACAGCGCCTCGACCGCCATCCGGACCGCGTCGTCGGTGCTCAGGCCGGGCCGGTACTTCTTCTTCAGCGCCGATTTCGCGAACAGCGAGCCGGAGCCGATCGAGTCGTACCCGGTCTCCTCGTAGAGGCCGCCGGCCACGTCGAAACTGAAGATCCGCCCGGCCCGTGACGGGTCGCCCGGCGACAGGTCGAAGCCGGCGAACAGCGGCACCACCGCGAGGCCCTGCATCGCCGCGCCGAGGTTGCCGCGCACCATGCCGGCCAGCCGGTTCGCCTTACCGTCGAGGGACAGCATGATGCCCTCGATCTTCTCGTAGTGCTCGAGTTCGACCTGGAACAGCCGCATCAGCTCGATGCCGATGCCCGCCGTGCCGGCGATGCCGATCAGCGAGTACGAATCGGCGGGATGCACCTTCTCGATGTCCCGGCTGGCGATGAGGTTGCCCATGGTGGCCCGGCGGTCGCCCGCCATGACCACGCCCTCGGCCGTCGCGATCGCCACGATCGTGGTGCCGTGCGGCGCCAGGTCGGCCGCCATCCCCGGCGGCAGCGGCCGGCGACCCGGCAGCAACTCGGGGGACGCCTGGGTCAGGAACTGCGTGAAGGAGGACGTCCCCGCGTTCATGAAGAAATCCGGCAGGCGCCCGGATGGATCAAAGTCCTTGGCCACGTGGTTCCTTTCAGATACGTGATCGCACCGCGGTTGAAGCACAATATCCCGGGCACGCGGGCGGTGCGATGATCGTGATCGACGTGTCCGGGCCCGGACGAAGCACGGGCCGCCCACGCCGGGCACGGGTCAGGACCAGCCTGCCCGATCCGGCGCACGACGGCCCGTACTTCCTGGGCTATGCCCGAATTGTCCGCCTCCGGACTCTCGGGTCGCTGCTCGAATTCGGCTAAGAGCGAAACGTGATTATCCGATCACCGACGATCGGACAAACGCCTCACTCACCGCCTTTCTGGACGTAGCCGCGGACGAACTCCTCCGCGTTCTCCTCCAGGACGGAGTCGATCTCGTCGAGCAGGTCGTCGACGTCCTCGGTGATCTCGGCGTGGCGCTCGGCCACCTCGGGGTTGGCCTCGACGGTGACGTCCTCGACCTCTTCGGAGCTGCGGCTCTTCTGCGACTGGCCGCCGGTGTCTCGGGTTGCCATGGATGTCCCCCTTCTAGCCACCCGAAGTCGCACAACATCGGGTACCTGAAACCTACCTCGACCCTGTGACAAAACGCCCCGCCGGGCGGGGCGTTTTCTCAGCGAGCCCTCAGCGCCCGGTGATGACCTCCAGCAGGTCCTTCGCGCTCTCGCACTTGTCGAACAGCGCCCCGACGTGCTTCTTCGTCCCGCGCTCCGGCTCCATCATCGGCACCCGGACGAGCGACTCCCGCCCCACGTCGAAGATGACCGAGTCCCAGCTGGCCGCGACCACTTCGGACGCGTACTGCGCCAGGCACCGGCCGCGGAAGTACGCCCGGGTGTCGACCGGCGGCTCGTACATGGCCCGCAGCGTCTCCTCCGGGTCGAGCAGGGTCTGCATCGAGCCGCGGGCCACCAGGCGGTGGTAGAGGCCCTTCTCCGGCCGTACGTCCGCGTACTGCAGGTCGACCAACTGGAGCTTGGGCGACGACCAGCCCAGGTTCTCCCGCTCCCGGTAGCCCTCGAGCAGCCGCAGCTTGGCCACCCAGTCGAGGCTGTCGGAGCAGAGCATCGGGTCGCGGCCGAGCTTGTCGAGCACGTCCTCCCAGCGGTCCAGCACGTCCAGCGTCTGCTCGTCGGCGTCGTCGCCGTACCGGTCCTCGACGAACGCGCGGGCCCGCTCGTAGTACGCCCACTGCAGGTCCAGCGCGGTCAGCTTGCGGCCGTCGCGCAGCCGGATCAGGTGCTTCAGCGCCGGGTCGTGACTGACCGACTTGAGCTCGCTGACCGGGTCGGCGATGCCCAGCTCGCCGGTGAACACCTTCTCCTCGATCATGGCGAGGACCAGCGAGGTGGTGCCCATCTTGAGGTAGGACGCGATCTCCGACAGGTTCGCGTCGCCGATGATCACGTGGAGCCGGCGGTACTTGTCGGCGTCCGCGTGCGGCTCGTCCCGGGTGTTGATGATCGGGCGCTTGAGCGTGGTCTCCAGGCCGACCTCGACCTCGAAGAAGTCGGCGCGGGAGGAGAGCTGGAAGCCCGCGCCCGAGCCGTCCTGCCCGATGCCGACCCGGCCCACGCCGGTGAACACCTGGCGGGTGACGAAGAACGGGGTCAGGTGGGCGACGATGTCGGCGAACGGGGTCTGCCGGCGCATCAGGTAGTTCTCGTGCGACCCGTACGACGCGCCCTTGTTGTCGGTGTTGTTCTTGTAGAGCTGGATGCGGTGCGCGCCGGGGATGGTCGCGGCGCGGCGCGAGGCCTCGGCCATGACCAGCTCGCCGGCCTTGTCCCACTTGACCACGTCGAGCGGGTTGGTGCACTCGGGAGTGCTGTACTCCGGGTGCGCGTGGTCCACGTAGAGGCGGGCGCCGTTGGTCAGTATCACGTTCGCCAGGCCGAGGTCTTCGTCCGCCAGGGCGTCGGCCGGGTCGTACGCGGCACCGGAGTAGGTGAACCCCCGAGCGTCGCGCAGCGGCGACTCCTCCTCGTAGTCCCAGCGGGCCCGGCCGCCGCGGTTGAGCTCGGGACGGGCGCCGTAGGCGTTCACCACCTGCGAGGAGGTGACCATCGGGTTGGCGCCGGGCTGCCCGGGCACCGAAATGCCGTACTCGACCTCGGTACCCATGATCCGTCGTACGCTCATGCGACCACCATCCCGCCCGCCACGCTGCTGCTCATGTATCGAGCCTAGACGCTCTGCCGCTCGTTCTCGCCCTGCCCCGTGCGCGGCACGGCACGCTGGGTGGTCAACGATCTTGCCGGGACCGGGCGCGGCTCGAGCCGCGCGGTCAGCCGCCGGGCCAGTCGCTGGCCCGGCAGTTCCACCATCCGGTACGCGAGCCACGCCGTCCCCAGCGCCACGGCGAGGTATCCCACCCCGACGGCAGCGCGGAACAACACGCCGTGCGTCCCGGCATCCGGGACGACGTGCGGCAGCGCGACCAGCACGATCACGTGCAGCAGGTACAGCGAGTAACTGATCCGGCCGAGCCACGTGAACACGGAGGGCACAGTTCGGTTTCGCATGGCGTACGCCAAGAGGAACGTGACCGCGACCGCGCCGACGTTGGCCGACCACAGCTGCAGCGCGGCGCGGTTGCCCAGGTTTGTCCAATGCGCACCGATCGCGCTCAGCGCGACCACGGTCAGCGCCACGGTCGCCGCGCCGCGCCCGATCTGCCCGTGCTGCCGGCGGTAGACGACCGTCCCGGCGAACATGACGGCCAGCAGCAACAGGCCCTGCCAGGAGGCGATGACGGTGCTCTCCCGGGTCGCGTGGCCGTTCACCGCGGGCAGCAGGACCAGGGCGATGCCGGCGGCGCCGGCGGCCGGCACGAGCCGATCCTTGAGGTACGCCAGGATGCTGAGCCCGACCAGCACCACGAGCAGCGCGGCCGTGGCCTTGCGCGCGTCGAAGGTGGCGCCCAGCAGGTCGTCCGGCAGCCGCGCCCCGGCGACCAGCGCGGTCAGCGCGAGCCCGGCCGCCCACCAGGCGCTGTGCCGGTGCAGCCGCCACACGAACAGCCCGGAGACGACCAGATAGAACGTCATCTCGTAGGAGAGGGTCCAGAACACCCGGACGGCTCCCCGGACGCCGATCAGGTCGGACATCATCGTCACGTGCGCCAGCACGACGGCGGCGGTCTGGTGGCGCAGGCTCGACGTCCAGGACAGCCAGCCGGCCACGCTCAGCAGCAGCACGAGCGCGATCGCGGCCAGGTAGGCGGGGTAGATCCGGCAGAGCCGGCCGATCCAGAACCGGCGCAGGCTGCCGTGCCGTTCCAGCGACATCGGGATGACGTAGCCGCTCACCAGGAAGAACAGCAGCACCCCGTACTTGCCCAGGTCGAAGTGCCGGTAGACGGCCAGGTGCCGGTCGTTGCCGAGCACCGTCGGGCTCAGGTGGAACACCACGACGACCAGGGCGGCGTAGCCGCGCAACGCATCGAGCCAGGCCAGGCGTACGGGAGTGGGACCGGTCACGCCTGGTGCAACGAGAGCGCGGGCGGAGGGTCACCCCCGCCCGCGTCCTGATCGATCTGTTTACAGGTACTGACCGGTGTTGGTCGCCGTCTCGATGGAACGGCCGGCCTCCGCGCCCTTGCCGCCGGAGACGAGCGTACGGATGTAGACGATCCGCTCGCCCTTCTTGCCGGAGATGCGCGCCCAGTCGTCGGGGTTGGTCGTGTTCGGCAGGTCCTCGTTCTCCCGGAACTCGTCGACGCACGAGTCCAGCAGGTGCTGCAGGCGCAGCCCCTTCTTGCCGGAGGTGAGGAACTCCTTGATCGCCATCTTCTTGCCGCGGTCCACGATGTTCTGGATCATCGCGCCGGAGTTGAAGTCCTTGAAGTACAGGACCTCCTTGTCACCGTTGGCGTAGGTGACCTCCAGGAAGCGGTTCTCCTCGGACTCGGTGTACATCCGCAGCACGACCGCCTCGATCATCGCGGCGACCGTGGCGTCCCGGTCTCGGCCGTGCTCGACCAGGTCGTCCTCGGACAGCGGCAGGCCGGCCAGGATGTACTTGGCGAAGATGTCCTTGGCCGCCTCCGCGTCCGGCCGCTCGATCTTGATCTTCACGTCGAGCCGGCCGGGGCGCAGGATCGCCGGGTCGATCATGTCTTCCCGGTTGGAGGCGCCGATCACGATCACGTTCTCCAGGCCCTCGACGCCGTCGATCTCGCTGAGCAGCTGGGGAACGATCGTGTTCTCCACGTCGCTGGAGACGCCGGAGCCACGGGTCCGGAAGATCGAGTCCATCTCGTCGAAGAACACGATCACCGGGGTGCCCTCGCCGGCCTTCTCCCGGGCCCGCTGGAAGACCAGGCGGATGTGCCGCTCGGTCTCACCCACGTACTTGTTGAGCAGTTCCGGGCCCTTGATGTTGAGGAAGTAGCTGGTGTGCTTCTCCTCGCCGCGGCGCTCGGCGATCTTCTTGGCCAGCGAGTTGGCCACCGCCTTGGCGATCAGGGTCTTGCCGCAGCCGGGCGGGCCGTAGAGCAGGATGCCCTTCGGCGGGCGCAGCTGGTGCTCCCGGAACAGGTCGGCGTGCAGGAACGGCAGCTCCACCGCGTCGCGGATCTGCTCGATCTGGGCGTGCAGGCCGCCGATGTCCTCGTAGCCGACGTCGGGGACCTCCTCCAGCACGAGCTCCTCGACCTCGCTCTTCGGGATGCGCTCGTACGCGTACGCCGAGCGCGGCTCGATCATCAGCGAGTCGCCGGCGCGGAGTTTCGCGATGTCCAGCGAGTCGGCCAGGAAGACGATCCGCTCCTCGTCGGCGTGCGAGACGACCAGGGCGCGGTCGCCGATCTCGCCGTGCGGGCCGGACAGCACCTCCTTGAGGAGCACGACCTCGCCGCTGCGCTCGAAGCCGAACGCGTCGACGACGTTGAGCGCGTCGTTGAGCAGCACCTCCTGCCCGCGCTGCAACTCCTCCACCTCGAGCGACGGCGAGACCGCCACCCGAAGCTTGCGGCCGCCGGTGAACACGTCCACCGTGCCGTCCTCGTGGGCGGTCAGGAATACGCCGTAGCCGCTGGGCGGCTGGGCAAGGCGGTCAATCTCTTCCTTGAGAGTGACGATCTGGGCCCGGGCTTCCTTGAGGGTCGCCACGAGCCGGTCGTTGTTCTCGGTCACTCGGGCCAGCTGCGCCTGCGTTGCCGCGAGCCGTTCCTCGAGCTGCCGGACGTGTCGTGGGCTCTCGGTCAACTTCCGCCTAACCAGGGCCAGTTCCTCCTGCAGGAACGCGACCTGGCTGGAGAGATCGTTGGCCTCTTTCTCCCAACGTGCGGCGCGTGAATCCGCCTCGTCGCTACGTGCCACGTCCCACCTCCCCGGGGGCTCGAACGTCTTGCGATAACACTAGCTGCTGCGGGCCGGATTTCGACCGGTGCAACACCCTCGTCACCGAGTCTTGATCCATTCGGTCAGTACGCGCAAGTTGGTTGTCGGTGGCATCCCGTACGGTCGTCCGGCACCGTTTCCGGGAGGTTCGTGGTGGGGCCGCGGGCCGTCGCCGGCCGGTCGCGGGCCGGACCGGGCCGGGATCTCCGCGCCGGCGGCGGGCTCCCCGCCGGAGATCTTGGAGCGCGCCGGGGATCCGGGCGGTGAGCTGCTGCGATCCCCGGAGAGCGCATGGTGGTACCGGCCCGTCTCCGGCTCGAGCTGGTCGACGCCGCGGAGACAGCCCCGGGGAGAGCTTCCACGTTCTGCGGGCGCCGGACGAGGTCGAGATCGCCGGTCCGGACGCCGACTGACAAACCCCTTCTGCCGTACGCGTTTTCCCCGCGCCAAGCAATGCGGCCCGGCCCGAGTTGGCGGTAAATGTCACAACGGCGACGCGGGGCTTTACAAAGTCGGCCGGCCCACCAAAGACGCCACAACCCTGGAAAACTCCTCAAGCCGGGCAATCTGCCCCGGACCGCCGTCGTCGAGCGTCTTGCCGAAGCGCAGCGCGTCGTGCCGGACCGTCGGCCGGCCCTCGCCCTCGTCCAGCCCGGGCGGCGGCACCGCGTCGTCGATCGAGCTGAGCAGCAGGTAGACGTCGATGCTGTCGACCCGGGCCTGGCCGTTGGAGGTGCGGGTGAGCCGGCGCCGGCAGCCCACCTCGGTGACCGTGGAGAGCGGCACCACCCGCAGCGACGAGGTCATCGAGCCGACCGGGCCGTCGCCGGGCGCCACGTCCTCCCCGTGCCAGAGCACCAGGCGGCTGCCGTCGCAGATGACGACCTCCTGCCAGACGCCGTTCACCTCGTTGACGAAGCGCTCCAGGGTGAAGCACAGCACCGAGGCACCGCGGAGCACGCCGAACAGCGCGTCCAGCGCGACCTCGGGGTCGCGCAGGTAGGCCCGGGCGGCGGAGTCCAGGTCCTGGTACGGCGACCAGTCGGGGAACACCGCCGGCATCTCGTTGCTGCCACCGAACGGTGGAGAACTCATCGTGCCCACCCGATCCTCCTGCCCTGCCGAGCTGCCCCCAAGGAAGCTACCCGACCGGACCGGGCGTAGTCACATCGCTCGGCCGGGTAACGTCATCGATCCGTTTCGCCCGTTTCCGGGGCCTTCGCGGCGGCGAGCGCGGCCTGGGTGGCCTTGCGCAGCGCGTACGCCTCGGCGCCCTTGCTCGGTTTCCGCCGGCGCGGTGGCGCGTTCACCCCCGGCGCCAGCTTGCGGGCCGAGACCAGGAACGCGGTGTGCGCGATCATCCGGTGGTCGGGGCGCACCGCCAGGCCCTCGGCGTGCCAGTCGCGGACCAGCGACTCCCAGGCCCGCGGCTCGGTCCAGCCGCCCCGCTCGCGCAGCGCCTCGACCAGCTCGGACAGCTGCGGGGTGGTGGCCACGTAGCCGACGAAGACGCCGCCCGGGACGATCGACCGCTCGACCATGTCGAGCGCCTCCCACGGGGTCAGCATGTCCAGCACGATCCGGTCGAAACCGGTCTCCGGGTTGTCCGCCACGTCGCCGACGTGCAGGGTCCAGGCCTTCTGCGGGCCGCCGAGGAACGCCTCGACGTTCTTCCGGGCGATCGCCGCGAAATCCTCCCGCAGCTCGTACGAGTGCAGCTCGCCGTGATCACCCACCGCCCGCAGCAGCGAACAGGTCAGCGCGCCCGAGCCGACCCCGGCCTCGAGAACCTTCGCCCCCGGGAAGATGTCGCCCATCGCGACGATCTGCGCCGCGTCCTTCGGGTAGATCACCTGGGCGCCGCGCGGCATGGACAGCACGTAGTCGCTCAGCAGCGGCCGCAGCGCCAGGTACGGCGTGCCGCCGGCCGAGGTCACCACGCTGCCCTCGGGCAGGCCGATCAGCTCGTCGTGCTCCAGGGCGCCCCGATGGGTATGGTACGACTTGCCGGGTTCCAGCACGATCGTGTGCATCCGCCCCTTGGGGTCGGTGAGCTGGACCCGGTCGCCCGGGTGGAAGTTGGTCACTCTGCTTCTCTCTGATCTCGTCTCACGGCCGGCGCGGGCGGCGCGGCTCCAGCACCTCGGCGACGTCGCCGACGCGGAGCACGCCCACCACATCCTCGCCCGAGGTGACCACGTACTGCCCGGCCGGGTGGGCCTGCAGCGCGCGCACCACCTGCTCCCCGGTCAGCCCGAGCGGCAGCGCGGGCACCGCCTCGCGCGACCGGGACACGGAGTCCACGGCCACCCACGGGCGACGGTCGACCGGGACGCGCTCGGCGGCCACCGGGTCGACCAGTGCGGTGAGATTACCGGCCGAGTCGGAGACGGCCAGCACCACGTTCGGCCGCGGGTCCTCCGAGCGCCGGCGCTGGGCCTCGCCGAGCGGGGTGCCGGCCGGCACGGTCAGCAGCGGGCGGGCCAGCCGGGCCAGGTCGACCTGCGGGAACCGGCGGGTCATCCGGGCCAGCCGGATCGACTGCCCGGCCCCCTGCCACAGGGTGAACACCACCAGCAGCACGAACAACAGCCCGAACAGGGTGAGCGTCTGCAGCCGGTACAGCCACAGGGCGGCGACCATGCAGGCGAACGCGAGGATCCGGCCGGACCAGGCGGCCGCCTCGGTCGCCGTGTTCCGGTCCTTGAGCAGCGCCCAGAGCCCGGCCCGCAGCGCCCGGCCGCCGTCCAGCGGCAGCCCCGGCAGCACGTTGAAGACCGCGACCAGCACGTTGCTGGCGGCCAGCTGGAACGCGATCTGCCCGGCCGCGGTCCGGTCGGGCAGCGCCACGGCGGCCGCCGTGGCGATCCCGCCGAGCACCAGCGACACGGCCGGCCCGGCCAGGCTGACCAGGGCGTCCACCCGCGGGCTGGGGGCGTCCCGGTCCATCTCCGTCCAGCCGCCGAGCAGCTCCAGGGTGATGCCGCGCACGCCGATGCCGAATTTGCGGGCGGTCAGCGCGTGGCCGAGCTCGTGCAGCAGCACCGAGCCCAGCAGGCAGGCCACGAAGCACAGCCCGAGCAGGTAGCCCCACGGCTCGGGCAGGCTCAGCTCGGCCCGCACATAGTTGCCGTAGACGGCCGTGACCAGCGCCGCGAGCAACAGCATCGACCCGTTCACAAAGATCGGGATGCCCAGCACGTGACCGACCGGCCGCCCACGCCGGCCGGGCCGCTGGGGCCGCGACATGCTCTGCTCCACGCCGACGATGCTACGGACCCGCCGCCGCCGGGTCGCCATGCCGTTTCGTCGTACCCCTGCCCTAGCCTTCTTGGCATGACGGCACAGACGGCCCCCGGCTCTCCGGCAAGCTCCGCCCTCCCCTTCGCCGGCCCCTCGCTGTCGCCGTCCCGCGCGGCCGACTTCAAGACCTGCCCGCTGCTGTTCCGTTTCCGCACCATAGACAAACTTCAAGAGCAGCCGACGGCCGATCAGGTACGAGGCACCCTGGTCCACGCCGTCCTGGAACGCCTCTTCGACCTGCCCGCCGCCGAGCGCACGCCGACCGCGGCCGCCGCCCTGGTCGAGCCCTCCTGGGCCGCGCTCCTCGAGGCCGAACCCGAGCTGGCCGCCATCTTCGCCGCCGCCACCGCCCCGCGACGCCCGACCCGCGCCCCCGGCGCGCCCCTCGACGCCGCCGGCCCAGCGCCCGACGCGCCCGTCGACGCCACCGCCCCCGCACTCGGCGCGCCCTCCGCCGCCCTCAGTCTGGGCGCGGCTGCCCCCCAGCCGCGCCTTGCGGCCGCCGGTGACGCCCTTCAGCCCCGCCTTGACCCCGCCGCCCTGCTCGCCGAGGCGGATGCCACCGGGCAGCCGGCGCTGATCGACGTGCCGGCCGTCGACGAGGCGGCCCGGCTGGCGGCGTTCCTGGGCAGCGCCACCGCCCTGCTCGACGGCTACTTCGCGGTGGAGGACCCGCGGCGCCTCGAACCGGCCGAGCGCGAGGCGCTGATCTCCACGATGGTCGACGACACGCTGCTGATCCGCGGCTACATCGACCGGCTCGACGTCTCCCCCGCCGGCGACCTGCGGGTGGTCGACTACAAGACCGGCGGCGCCCCGCGCGAGGCGTTCGAGGGCCGGGCGTTGTTCCAGCTGAAGTTCTACGCCCTGGTCCTGTGGCGCACCCGGGGCGTCGTCCCGCGGGTGCTGCGCCTGCTCTACCTGAAGGATGCCGAGGTCTGCGACTACAGCCCCGACGCCGACGAGCTGGAGCGCTTCGAGCGCACCCTGGTCGCCCTGTCCGAGGCGATCGAGCGGGCCAAACGCGAGCAGGACTTCCGCCCCAAACCCAGCCGGCTCTGCGGTTGGTGCAGCCACCGGGCTCTGTGCCCCGAGTTCGGCGGCACGCCACCGCCGTTCCCGGCCGACGAGCCGGTCAGCGTCGACCTCACCCCCGCCGACGACGATCGCCTAGGGTGACGCCAGGCGGGACCGGAGGCGGGGCCGACACGCGGAGCCGAGAGGCGGGACCGAGAGGCGGGACCGAGAGGCGGGACCGAGAGGGCGAGGCTGAGGGGGCGAGGCGCGCGGTGAGCGGGACGAGGGGCGAGCGGCCGTTGCGGGTGCTGCTGGCCGACCCGGCGCCGATGCACCGCTCCGGCCTGCGTATGGTTCTGGCGACGCACGCGGACGGCGGCGGACCGGAGATCGTCGTCATGGGCGAGACGGGGGACGGCGCCGAGGCGGTCGAATTGGCCCGGCGGCTGCTGCCCGACGTGCTGATCGCCGAAATACCGCTGTCCCGGCTGGACGGGCTCGCGGTCGCGCGGGCGGTCACGTCGGCGAGGCTGCCGGTGCGGGTGCTGATCCTGACCGCGCACGACGCCGACGAGCAGGTGCTGGGGGCGATCGCCGCGGGGGCCGCCGGGTTCGTGTGCAAGGACGCACCACCCGCGGAGGTCGTCTCGGCCGTGCGGGCGGTGGCGGCGGGCGGCGCGGTGATCAGCCCGGGTGTGCTGGCCCGCATCCTCACCCGGGTGGCCGAGGCGCTGCCCGCCCCGGAGACGACCGTGACCGCCAAGCTCGACACGCTGACCGACCGGGAACGCGAGGTCCTCGTCCACGTGGCCCGCGGTCACTCCAACGCCGAGATCGCCGCGGCGTTGCAGGTCAGCGACACCACGGTCAAGACCCACGTCGGCCACGTGCTGACCAAGCTGCGCCTGCGCGACCGCACCCAGGCGGTCGTCCTCGCCTACGAGACCGGCCTCGTCAAACCCGGCGCCTGACCAGCCCGGGCAGCCGCAGGCGACGGCGGCCACAGGCCGGGCCGGCACCCCGAACCCCAGTGCCACGCCACGCCCCCGCGCGCCACGCCCCCGCGCGCCACGCCCCCCGCGCGCCACGCCCCCGCGCGCCACGCCCACGCCCCGCGCGCGCCACGCCCACGCCCACGCGCGGCATGGCCCACGCGCGCTCCAGGTTCTCATCGCCGATGCCGAGGGCTCGGGGTCGCCGGGTTTGGCCAGCAGCCGGCCAGCGGTCCGGGCGGCGCGGATGAGCCGCCCGCACCGCAAGGGGCGTTCCGGCCGTCGGGCTTCGGGGTGCGGCGGCCGGCCCAGGAACCGCGGCGGCCGGTCCGTTCCCGTTGCCTGACGTGTCGGCCATCGGACCTCGGCACTACCGGTTCAGGCGATGTCCGCCGCGAGCGGGGGTGCCACGCTCGATCCATCGGTCCGTGCTGAAAGAACACGTGCTCGAAGGTTCCATGCTCGAACGGGGTGTGGCATGACGCTTCCCTTGCGGGCCTACGACGTCGCCGTCGCGGCCAGTGCGAATGCCCAGCAGACCGGCTCCCTGGCGGCCTGGTCGGTCGCGGTCGAGAAGTGGATCCAGGTATTTCAGACGCCTGGCGTGCAGGCCCACCCGCTGACCCTGATGGACACCCGGGTGCAGCTCGGAAACGCGTTCGACGCCCGCTACGTGGCCGGTGGCGGCATCGACGATCTGACCGCCGCCGTCACCTGCCTGGTCGCCGCGCTCGAGATGCCGGAATGCGGGCCGATCCGCGACTCGGTCTCCGCCGATCTGGCCCTGGCGGCCCTGCACCTGTTCGAAGAGACCGGCCGGCTTTCCGATCTGGATCTCGCCATCGCGGCGTACCAGCAGGCGGCCGAGGGCGGTCAGCTGGACCGGGAAACCAGCGACATCATCCGGAACAACTACGGACTCGCGCTCTACAAGCGTCATCAGGCGGCCGGCGATCCGGCCGCGCTCGACGAGGCGGTCGAGTGTCTGGGCCGGCAGGCCCGCTCGGCGGGTAGCCCGCAGAGCCGGGCCGACGCCGCCGCCAACCTGGGCATCGCGCTGCGGGCGCGCTTCGAGTTCGGCCACGACCCGGCCGATCTCGACAACTCGGTCGCCGCGCAGCGGGCTGCCGTCGCGACCGGCACCCCCGGCAGTGAGTCGTGGGCACGGTGGATGTCCAACCTCGGCAACGCTCTGAACAACCGGTTCCAGCTCCGAGGCGACCGGCAGGACCTGCTGGACGCGGTCAGCGCCCAGCGGCAGGCTCTGCGGGCATTGCCGCCCGGGTCGCCGGCGTGGACGAACGCCCAGGTCAATCTCGGGAGCGCGCTCGGGCTGCTGGCCGACCGGTTCGGCGACACGGCCGACCTGGAGGCCGGGATCACCGCTTACCGGGCGGCGGCCGCGCGGGCACCGCGGGGGTCGACGGCCTGGCTGGTGGCCACGAACGGGTTGGTCGGGCTCCTCAAGAACCGGTTCCAGGCCGCCGCCGACCCGACCGACCTGGATGCCGCCGCCGAGCTCGGCCAGCAGCTGCTGGCCGAGCTGCCGACGGGCTCCCGGCAGCGGGTGCCGGCGCTCATCCAGGTCGGCCTGGTCCAGCGGACCCGCTACGCGGGCACCGCCGCGCCGGCCGACATCGAGCTGGCGCTGGACTGCCTGCGCGAGGCGGTGCGGACCGCCGACGCACAGCATCGGGCGACGGCCATCGGTGCACTCGGCGAGACACTGATCACCCGCTATCACATCACCGGTGACTACGCCGACCTCGATGCCGCAATCGAGTCGCTACGGGATGCACTCGCGGTCGTGGCGGACGGTTCGGCCGGTGCCGGCGACCTGGCCGCGACCCTCAGCGGGGCCCTCGACCTGCGGTACGCCGACAGTTTCGATCTGACCGCGGTGGAGGAGTCCCTCGCGCTGCGGCGCCAGGCGCTCGCCACCGTCGGTGCGGGCACCGCCAAGTGGGTGCGGTGGCACGGCGACCTGGCCGCCACTCTCAGTCTCCGGCACCGCATCACCAACGACACCGGAGACCTGACCGCCGCGGTCGACGCCTTGCGGGCCGCCCTCGACGTTCCCCAGCCACGTTCGCTGAGCTGGGTCGCGGCGCAGCTCGAACTCGCCGGAACGCTGATGCAGCGGCATCAGGCGACCGGCCACTCGTCCGACGACCTGGCGGCAGCGGTCGCCGCCGCCTCGGCGGCGGAGCAGGCGCCGCACCTGCCGCCGGCCGAGCTGGTCTGGCAGCAGCTCACCCTGGGCGACGCGCACCGGTTGCGCTTCGGGGAGAGTGCCGAGCCGGCCGACGCCACGGCGGCCACCCGGTGCTACACCGCGATCCTCGGCCGGGACGGGGTCTCGGCCGAGCGGACGGCGATCGCCGCGGCCGGCCTCGGCGAGCTGCTCTCGCTGCAGGACGACTGGGCCGGCGCGGCCGAGGCCCTGGAGCGGGCCATGCGATCGTTCGACGAGCTCTACGAGACGCAGCTGACCCTGGCCCACCGGGACAGCGCGCTGGCCCGCATCGCGCACGCCGGGCTGCTGGCCGGCTACGCGCTCGCCCAGGCCGGCCGTCCGGGCGACGCGGTCGCGCTGCTGGAACGGTCGCGGGCACGGGCGCTGGGCGGCGTGCTCGGCCGCGACCGGGCCGAGCTCGACCGACTCTGGCAGGACCATCCGGAGATCTTCCGGCAGTACACCGGGTCAGTGCGCGAGCTGGACCGGATCGAGGCGCTGGAACGGTCCGGCGGCGACCCGGGCGATCGGGCCAGGCAGGCCCGGGACAGCCACCGGCGGGCGGTCACCGCGGTTCGCGCGGTGCCCGGCTACGAGAGGTTCCTGGTCGCGCCGACGTGGGCCGACATCGCCGGCTGGCTGGCCGGGGCGGGCGGTCCGCCGGTGGTCTACCTGATCAGCACGCGGGACGGCGGCGTCGCCCTGCTGCTCACCCCGGCCGCCCAGCCCGCGGCCGCCCAGCCCGCGGCCGCCCAGCCCGCGGCCGCCCAGCCCGAGGCGGCGCAGCCCGCGGTGGAGGCGGTGTGGCTGGACCAGTTGGACGCCGTCACCGTCCGCGACCTGCTCATCGGCCCGGACGGCTGGACCGCGGCCTACGCGGGCTGGATCGACGACCCGGGGAAGGGCCGTGACCGCTGGTTCGACGCGCTCGAGAGCACCGGGCGGGAGCTCTGGCGGCGCGCGATGGGTCCCCTGCTGGACCTGCTGCGGGAGCGGGGCACGACCGCGGCCACGCTCATCCCGGGCGGCCTGCTCGCGCTGTTTCCGTGGCACGCCGCGCAGGTCGAGGACCCGGACGCGCCAACCGGCATCCGCTGTGCGCTGGACGACCTGGTTCTCTCCTACGCCCCCTCGATCCGAGTTGCGACGATCGCTCGCCGGGGCGTGCCGGGCGCCTCCGGCGGTACGCTGCTCGCGGTGGCCGAACCGGCCCCCGTCACCGCGTCGCCCCTGCCCGCGGCGGCGATCGAGGTAGCCGCCGTGGCCGGGATGTTCGCCGATCCGGTGGTGCTCACCGGCACCGAGGCGACCCGCGAGGCGGTCCTCGACCGGCTGCCGGGATCGGGCGTCGTGCATCTCTCCTGTCATGGCCGCACCGACTGGGCCGCCCCGCTGCGCAGCGGGCTGCTGCTGGCCGGCGACCAGTGGCTCTCGGTCGGTGACCTGCTCGACCGGCGCCTCCCGCCGGCCCGCCTCGCCTGCCTCTCGGCCTGCGAGACCGGCGCGATCGGCCTCTCGCTCCCGGACGAATCGGTGTCGCTGCCGACGGCTTTGCTGCAGGCCGGATTCGCCGGGATCGTCGCTTCGCTGTGGACGGTCAGTGACGTCGCGACGGCGATGCTGATGGAACGGTTCCACACCCTCTGGCACGAGCTCGGCGACCCAGCGGCGGCCCTGCGTCAGGCGCAACGGTGGCTGCGGGACACGACCAACGGCGAGAAGGCCGCCTACTTCCACCAGCAGCTGCCTGGCCTGGACGCCTCGCGGGCGAGCGGATCGGCGGCGGCTGAGTTCTTCACCGTCACCGTGATCCGCCGCGGCGACGCCCGGGACTTCGCCCATCCGTTCTGGTGGGCGGCGTTCGCCCTGACCGGCGCGTAGGCAATGATCAAATCGGACCGGCTGCGGTGGGCGGTCGACCTGATCTGGCCGCACCTGCCCGAGCTGGTCGACGACGACTGGGCCGATGTCGAACCGCGGTTGCTGGATGCGCTGGCCGGCCTGGACGACGCGGACCCGGTCTCGACTGCCCGGGTACTGGCGGTGCTGCTCAGGCACTCGGCGGTGCAGGAGCGGCTCGGCCCGCTGCTCGATCCGGGAGCCTGGGGCACGCGCGGCACCCCGGTTGACGAGCCGGCCTCCGGGCCGCCGGCGCGATCGGTCAACACGCTGGTCGCTCGGGCCGGCGCGGACACGGCGGCGTCCCGGTTGTTCCCGGCCACCGAATACGAGGTGCTGCTCAACATCGGTCCGCACCAGCCGGACAGTCTGCTGCCGGACACCGAGGCCCGGTGGCCGGACGAGCTACTTCCGGATGGCGGCCTCTGGCTGCGAGCGGTCCTGTTTCTCGGCAGTCAGACCCGTGCCCGGACGGTGCCGTTCTTCCTCGGCCCCGCGGGCGAGAGCTTCCATTGCGGCTGCACTCCCGACGGACCGCACGACGTCGGGTGCATCCCTCAGCGGTGGGTGCGTTTTCCCTGGCGTACGCCGGAAGAGCCGGCGGCGGTCGACGGCGAGCTCGTGGTCTATCACCAGGCCGCCGCCGTCGTGGCGGTGCGCCTGCACCTGCCCTCCGGGGAACCGTTGCGGGCCCCGCACGCGTGGCTTGCCGGACGACTCACCAGCAGCTTCAACGACCTCGGCAAACTGGCCGGGCGGACCGCCTCGGTGGTGGCGTCGGGCGGGTCCGGACGCGTCCTGGTGAACGGCACCGGCTTTCTGGACAACCCGTTCGCGATCGGAGCGGGGGCGGCCGACACGTCCGCCTTCAATGCCCGCACGGCCCTTTTCAACAGCCACTTCGAACGCCGCGGAGACACCTTGCTGTCACGGTACGGCGCCGGCCGCGAGGC
This sequence comes from Actinoplanes subtropicus, assembly GCF_000721705.1. Taxonomy (GTDB): domain Bacteria; phylum Actinomycetota; class Actinomycetes; order Mycobacteriales; family Micromonosporaceae; genus Actinoplanes; species Actinoplanes subtropicus. Next base: position 53,118 of record NZ_JOJL01000004.1, on the reverse strand, counting down.
TTTCGACAAGGACTACGACGCGTACGAGAAAGATCTTCGTCGTCTCGCCCGGGAAGGGGCCGAGCTCTACACGGCGCTGTTCCGGCCGCCCGGCAGCGACAACACCGTCGCCTTCACGCTGCCGGCGTTGATCCGTCACGAGGCTCGGGTGCGCGGCCGGCCACCCGTGATCCAGATCGTCGACGACCGCTTCGACGAGCACGCCATGCTGTGGTCGCTGATCTACGATCTGCCGGTCGGCTCGGATCCGGAGCGCTACCAGGTCTGCCCGGCGGTGCGGGAATTCGGGCCGGGCGGCAACCACAGTGGACCGATTCCGCCGCTGTGCCCCCACGAGGACACCCACCGCGGCCGGGGCGACGTGCTCTGCCCGTACGGTTTCTGGGGTCTGTCCTGCCTGCTCGAACAGCCGCCGACCGTGGGACGGGACTTGGCGGCCGTGGTCGGGCCGGCCGGGGACGCTGTCACGGTGCTGGCCGCGGTCGGCGGATCACTCGACGCGAAGCTCACCGAGCAGCACTTCACCCGGCTCTCAGCCCGCCTGCCCGACCCGGCCCTGCGCCGGCCTCCGGCCGCCCGTCCGGAACAGCTCGCGGCCCTGCTCGGTCCGGAGGCAATGGATGTCGTCTACTTCTACTGCCACTGCGGATACGACCGGCGCAGCCCGGGCGCGGCCGCCGACCGCTACCTCGACCTGGGCGGATACACCGTGCAGCCGCTCGACATCACCATGTGGGCCCGCACCGTGTGGCCCGATCCGCACTGGTCGTCCCGCCGCCCGCTCGTCCTGCTCAACGGCTGCCACACGGCCGAAGCGACCAGCGGGACACTGAACGCTTTTGTGCCGGCTTTCACCGAATGGGCGGGTGCCTCGGGAGTGGTCGGCACCGAGATCACGGTCGAGCAGGGACTGGCCGGACGGGTGATGGAGGAACTGCTGGCCGGCCTGCTCGACGGGCAGTCGCTGGGGGTCGCCTTGCACGCGACCCGCTGGGCGATGCTGGCACGGGGCAACGTCATCGGACTCGCGTACACCGCATACAGCTTCGCCAACCTCACTCTGCGGCCGTCGGTGGCCGGACAGGAGTAACTCATGGTCATGTCGGTGGGCGCCTGCTGCTTCGGCGTCACGGTCGGCTACCTCACGTACCGAAGTCTGGTGCGGACCAGGAAGACGGCCGTGACCGACATCGCGACCGTGGTCGGCGCCATCGGCGGCGCCGCGGTGACCGGCCTGTTCGACCCGCACCAGGGCGACGCCTTCGGGTGGTACTCGATCGGGCTGCTGGCCGGGCTCGCCGCGTTCTTCCTGCTGTTCCTGGCTCTCAACGGCCGGAAGAAGACGGCAGCCGTGATGGGGGCAGCCGATCTCGGCGACCTGGACGCCGGGGCGCCGATGAGCGACGGGCCGCAGCGTTAGTTGCCGGCCCGAAGCCGGGCGGGAATTCGGCGCCTCGTTCCGGACGCGTCACGCGCGCACGGCGAAAGCCCGGTGGGGTGCACCGGGCTTTCGCCGATGGCGCCGTCAGCGACGCCGGGGGTCGGCGGTCGGGCCTCGGTTCCGGGGCCACTCCGGCGGGGTGCGCCGGCCGGCGCGGGTGTGGGTTTCGGCCGGGAGGTGCTGGCGCACGCGCCGGGCGCACAACTCGAGGCCGAGGACTTGGTCGGGTTGCATCAGGAACCCTCTTTCATGGCAGTGGCCTGGATACGCAGGTGCAGGATCAGCAGCCGGCTGAACGCCGGCAGCATCAGCCGGCTGAACAGCGGTAACATCAGGCGGCCGCGGCGGGGCGGGCGGACGCGGCCCGGTGGACGCGGATGTCGCCACTCGCGGTGCGGACGCGCAGTTCCAGCTCGGCGGGGGTGTCGGTGGGCGGGGTCTCGCCGCGGGCGGTCAGGTCGGTGATGGACTTGCCGGAGCTGGTGTTCACGTCCATCCAGACCGCGGAGCCGGCCGCCACGCCGACCGTGATGTCGCCGGAGGCGGAGCGGATGTCGGCCGTGCCCTGGCGGAGCGAGCCGATCTCGATGTCGCCGCTCGCGGTGTGGGCGCGGGCCGAGCCGCCGACCGTGCCGGTGCGGATGTTGCCGCTCGCCGACTCGGCGTTGACGTCATGGGTGACGTCACCGATGCGCAGGTCGCCCGAGGACGACTTGGCCCGCAGCGAGCCGCCGACCTGTCCCACGGTCAGGTCGCCGCTGGCCGCCTCCAGCGAGACGTCCCCGGTCGCCGAACCCAGCTCGACGTCGGCGGAGGCCACGTCGAGCCGCACGTCGCCGAAGACGCCCAGCGCCCGCACGTCGGCCGAGGCGGTCTTGCCGGCCAGCGAGCTGCCGGCCGGGACCCGTACGGTGATCCGCAGTTTCGGGCTGCGCCGCCAGGACCAGGCCTCGGCGCCGGGCACCTGGACGAGCAGCGTGTCGTCCTCCAGCAGGACCCGGGTGTGCTGTGCGGCGTCGGCCCCGTTGCCGCCCATCGGCTGGACGTCGACCGACGCGGTGAGGCGCTCCTCGGCCACGATCTCGACGGCGCCGCCGTGCGCGCGCAGCACGACCGTGACGGGGGTGGAGCGGTCGAACTCGTACATGATGATCTCCTTTATGCCTGGAAGTAGCCCTTGATCTGCTTGCCGGGACGACCTTTCGGAGGCGTCGGCGGCGGGGTGGGGGGAAGCGGCGGGTAGCTGACCGCCGCGGTGACCGCGCGGACCAGCCACGCGTTGACGGAGATGCCCTCGGCCGCGGCGATCTGCTCGACGTGGGTCTTGAGCGCCTCGGGCATGCGCAGGGTGAGCCGGGTCAGGTCGCCCCCGTCGACCGCCGGCGGCACGGCGGGCGCGGCCGGCTCGACCGAAACCGGCTCGTCGACCTCGGTGACCACCAGGTCGGCCGAGCGGCCGCGGAGGCGCACCTCGACGGTGGCGTCGGAGAGCCGGGTGGTGATCTCGGCGGCCGCGTCGGAGAGCGCCTCGAGCAGCGCCAGCCGGGCCGACGACTCCAGCGCGTGACCGAGCATCTCGGCGGCGCGCGTGGTCTCCGGCCCACCGGGCGCCGCGGCGGCGGCCAGGTCGGCCCGGAGGGTCTCGAGGTAGGGCGTCAGGTCCATGCCACCACTATGACGTCATCGATGACGTCAGTCAAGCGTCACGGTGACATCTCAGGGTCGTCCCTGAGGCCGGGTGGGGCTATCCCCGTACCGAAATCTCCGCGTCTGCCTCCGACCTCGGACGGACGTCCCGCGCCCGTACGGCCGAAACACTGGTCCCTGCCGGCCGGGCGCATGCCCGGCCGGACCACAAAGGGGCAGCGAGCGATGAACAGCACGACGGCGGCACGCGCCGTCGGCGCCGGGCTGGGCACCGCGGTGGTGCACGCCCTGCACGGCGACGGCATCGACAAGCTGGTGTGCCGTGCGGCGGGATGGCTCTCTACCTGGTGCTGGCCGCCCTGGTCGGGGTCCTCGCCGCGGTGCTGCCCTCGATCCGGGCGGCGCGGATCAACGTTCTGACGGCAATAGCCGCTGAGTGATCAATAGATTGGCCAGGTAGGTGGGGTCCACCCCGACCAGCGAGCGGCGCAGATGGACCCCGTCGGTCGGCGGCAGCTCCAGCTCGGCCGGCACGGCCAGCACGACCGCCCCCGAGGCGACCGCGCTGGCCACGCCGGTCGGCGAGTCCTCGATCGCGACGCAGTCCTCGATCCGGACGCCGAGCAGGGTGGCGGCCGTCCGATACGGCTCCGGGTCGGGTTTGGGCATGCCGACCTCGTCGCCGCAGACCACGACGTCGAAGTTCTCCCGGCCCAGCGTGTCGAGCGCGGCCTCGACCAGCTGCCGGCCGGTCGAGGTGACCAGCGCGGTGGGCAGGCCGGCCAGCCGCACCGCGCGCAGCAGCTCGGCGGCGCCCGGCCGCCAGACCAGGCCCTCGCGGAACAGGTTGAACACCCGGGTGGTCAGCCACTCGACGTCGGGCTCCTCGGGACGGTCGGGCTGGCCCAGATCCTCCCGGAAGATCCGCATGCTGGTGGCCATGCTGCCGCCGACCATCGCGGCACGGGCCTCCGGCGAGAGCGTGCCGCCGGCCCAGGCGGCGAGCTCGTGCAGGGCGATCTCCCAGACCTTCTCGCTGTCCACCAGCGTGCCGTCCATGTCGAAGAGCACCGCGGCGGGATGTTGTGCGTTCATCACCGCCAATTCTCCCCGGCCGGTCGGGTCTCCGGGGCGGCCTGTGACGCAAGTGGCAGAGTTGCTCATCGTGCAGCCGCCTTCGCCGTCCCCCGTTCCGGCCGCCGTTTCCCGGGTGGCCGCCGGTCGCCCGCTTCGCCAGGTCTGGATCAATCAACTCGGCGGTCTGACCTACGAGATCGCCGGACTTTTCATGAAATTTGCCCCCGCGGGCAGCGGCCTCCCCCTGCGCCAGGAGGCGGAGCGCCTGCGCTGGGCCGCCCGCTACACCCCCGTCCCCCGGGTGGTCGGCGAGGGCGAGGACGACACCGGCTTCTGGCTCATCACCGAGGCGCTCCCGGGCCGCTCGGCCGTCGACCCTTTCTGGCGGAAAAACCCCGAAAAAGCGGTCCAAGCGATCGCGTACGGGCTGAAAAAGCTCCACGAGACGCTCCCGCTCGACGAATGTCCCTTCGACTGGGGCGTCGAGCACCGCCTCTCGCTGAGCCCCCGCGACCTCAGCGGCGCCGACCCGATCCACCGCGACCTCCCGATCGAGGAGGCCTGGCGGCGGGCCACCACGCCCCCGCCGATCGACCGGCTGGTCGTCTGCCACGGCGACCCGTGTGCCCCGAACACCCTGATCGGCGACGACGGCCGCTGGTCCGGCCACGTCGACCTGGCCACGATGGGCGTCGCCGACCGCTGGGCCGACCTGGCCGTCGGCTCGTGGAGCCTGGACTGGAACTACGGGCCCGGCTGGGAGCCGCTGTTCTTCGCCACGTACGGCATCGACCCGGACCCGGAGCGGATCGCGTACTACCGCCTGCTCTGGGATCTCGGCCCGTGACCGAAGGGCGTAACTTCGTGCCATGCGGGTCGAAGAGATCACCCCCACCACGCCGCGCTCGGTGCGCCGGTCCCTGCTGGTGCAGCGCTGGACCGACCTGACCTTCCTGCACTGGCCGGCCGACCCGGCGCTGGTCGCCCCGCTGCTGCCGGCCGGGTGCCGGCCCGACGTGCTCGACGGCGTCACGTACGTCGGCCTGATCGCCTTCCGGATGGTGGGGGTCGGCTTCCTGAGCGGCCCCGGCGTGCCGTATCTCGGCACGTTCCACGAGACCAATGTGCGCCTCTACAGCGTCGACGAGAACGGCCACCGCGCCGTCGTCTTCCTGTCGCTGGACGCCGAGCGCCTGCTGCCGGTCCTCACCGCCCGGGCGTGGCTGCAATTGCCGTACATGTGGGCGCGGATGCGGATGAACCGCGCGGGAAACGTCCTCACCTACACGTCCCGGCGCCGCTGGCCGGGCCCGCGCGGCGCCGCCTCGTCGCTTTCCGTGCGCGTCGGCGACACCATTGCGGAACCGACCCCGCTGGAGCATTTCGTCACCGCCCGATGGGGCCTGCACACGCGCGCCTGGGGCCGCACGATCCACCTCCCCAACGAGCATCCACAATGGCCACTGCACCGCGCCGAGCTGCTCTCCCTCGACGACTCCCTGATTCCGGCCACCGGCCTGCCGCGCTTCACCGAGCCGCCGGTCAGCGTCCTCTACTCCCCCGGCGTGCCGGTCACTTTCGGAAAACCACTTCCGCCGTACGGGAAATAGCCGGCCCAAACGGTGCCGTACCAGTCGGCCGGGTCGGTGTCCCGGAGGTGCTCGCAAACCACCCACGTCTGCCCCTCGGGGTCGGCCAGAACGGCTTCGCGCACACCCCACGGTCGTTCTCGCGGTTCTTCGAGCACCGTACCGCCGGCCTCGGCGGCCCGTCCGCAGGCGGCCACGACATCGTCCACGAACACCTGGGTCACGCTGGTGGAGCCGGCGAACATACCGCCCTTACGGGCCAGCAGGACGATGGATCCGCCGCGCGCGAGCTCGACGTGCCCGACCCAGCCGTCCGGCAGCGCCGCGCGGACCACCGGCCGCATCAGTAGAACAGTCGTGAGCCACTCCGCCGCGGCCACCGGATCGTCGTACAGGACGCAGGGCACCACGACCGGATATCCCCTCGCCGGGTCGTACATCTCGACCACCCCCTTCGGCCCCGGACGGTAACGGGACCGGGCGGTCAGGGTCTTGTCGAAAATTGACCCGGCGTGATGCCGGAGAACCGGCGGAACTCGCGCGTCAAGTGCGCCTGGTCGGTGTAGCCGCACTCGGCCGCGACGACCGCCGGAGTAACCGCATGACCGCGTAATCTCCGCGCCGCGGACTCGTACCGCAACACGCGCGCCGCTCGCTTCGGGGTGAGCCCCACCTCGCGGCGGAACAGCCTGGTCAGGTGCCGGTGACTGCAGCCGGCCTCGGCGACCAGGTCGCCGATGCGCACGGCGCCACCGGCCCGGCGCAGCGAGGCCCACGCTTGCCGCACGGCCGGCGACCGGCCGCCCGCCCTTCGCAGCCGCTCGCCGAGGACCTCGTCCAACGCGGCGAATCGCTGCTCCCAGCCTTCCGCGGCCCCCAGCACGGCCCGCCACCGCCCGGCCTCGGCGCCGATCAGATCGCGCAGGCCGACCACCCGATTGGTCAGTTCGTGCATCGCCACGCCCAGGAGCACGGCGGCGGTCTGCGGGCTGAGGCGCACCTGAACGCCGATCTGCCGGCCCTCGTACACGGTGTGCACCGGCCGCTCGTGCAGACCCACGACGAACGAACCGAACGGCGCCGGCCGCCCGGCGCCCGCGTACGCCTGGGCCAGGAACGGATCCGCCAGGCCGACGACCAGGATGACCTCCCCGGACGGGGTCTCCCAACGCTCGGCTGGCACCGTGGCCGACTCCCGGTAGCCGCGGTAGCCCAGGAGCGCGCCCGCGAGCGACTCGGCCGGAGCTCGTTCGACCCGCGTCCCGGCCGGCGGCGCGTCGCGCACCCCCAACAGCATGCGGCAATGCTAGTCGGGCTGTTGCCTGACGCGTAACACGTTGGTTACGCTTCCCGGCGTGGACGAGGTGGCCGGCGCGATCGCCGATCCGGTGCGGCGGGAGATCCTGCTGATGCTGCGCGGCGAGCCGCTGTCGGCCGGGCAGATCGCCGACCGGTTCGCGATCAGCCGGCCCGCGGTCAGCCGGCACCTGCGCGTGCTGCGCGAGGCCGGGCTGGTCCGCGACACCGCCGACGGCCGCCGCCGGGTCTACGAGTTGGTCACTGCCCCGCTCGCCGAGCTGGCCGGCTGGCTGACCCGGCTGACCGGGCCGGCCGGCTGGCAGCACCGGCTGGACGCGCTGGAGACCGAGGTCTACCGCACCCGGCGCGAGCGGCGCGCCCAGCCTTCTTCACGCTCGACAAGCCCGACAAATCAGACAAGCTCGACAAGCTCGAAGAGTTCGAAGAGTTCGAAAAGGGAGACCGCATGAGCCCGACCCCCACCGGCCGCCTGTTCGGCAACGACCTGGTGCTCACCCGCACGTTCCGCGCCCCCGTCGACGACGTCTGGGCCAGCCTCACCGACCCGGCCCGAACCGCCCGCTGGTTCGGCCCGTGGGAGGGCGACGCCGCGCCCGGCCGCACCATCAAGGTCCAGATGGCCCACGAGGAGGGCAAGCACTGGATGGACTTCACCATCGACGCCTGCGACGCCCCGAACCGCCTCTCGGTCTCGGCCGGCGAGGAGAGCGACCGCTGGCGCCTCGAGCTGACCCTGACCGAGACGGCGGGGGTGACCGAGCTGCGCTTCACCCAGCACCTGACCAGCACATCAGCGGCCGGGGAGATCGGCCCGGGCTGGGAGTACTACCTGGACTGCCTGGTCGCCGCCCGGGAGGACGCGCCGATGCCGGGCGAGTATCTCGCTGGGCGAGTATCTCGCTGGGCGAGTATCTCGCTGGGCGAGTATCTCGCTGGGCGAGTATCTCGCTGGGCGAGTATCTCGCTCGGTGAGTATCTCGCTCGGTGAGTATCTCGCTGGGCGAGGGTTCGGGCAGTGCCGGGTTCTGATGCGGGTCGGGTCAGACCTTGGTGGGGAGGCGGCGGTGCAGTTCGGCCAGCAGGACCTCCGGGCCGGGGGACATGAGGCCCACGTCGACCAGGTAGGAGACCTCTCCGCCGCGGCGGCGCAGGCGGGGGCGGCGGCCCGGGGCGTCGCCGATCGTGGCGAAGTCCTCGGCGACCGGGGTGATCACCAGCTCGGTGAAGGGGCCCCAGCGGCGCAGCGCGACCGTGGCCACGCCGGCCCAGGGCAGGTGGACCGGTTTGCGGCCGGTGGCGGCGAAGTCCAGGCCGTGCATGGAGCTGTGCAACCAGCCCAGGCGCTGCCAGGCCAGCAGCAGGATGAGGGCGGCCAGCACCACCGGGACGATCAGGGCCGCCTCCAGGTAGGTGACGATGGCGTTGCTCGACGGGGCGTCGCCGATCGCGTACCTGATCAGCAGGTGCAGGGCGAGGGCGGTCACCCAGACGGCGGCGATCACCCAGAGCATCGTCACGAAGACCATGGCGCGGGGCTGGAAGAACGTCACGGTGTCGTCGGCCGGGCCGAGAACCTCGTCGAGGTGCGGCGATCGGGCTCGGGCGGTGGTCACCGTTGCAGTATGCGGGTTTTTGCGGTCCTTTACGCCGGTGACCGGAATTATGGCGCTATGGCTGGCGAGCACATCACGAGGCCGCCTGGAGAGCGGGCGGGTCAGCCTGCAGGCCGGGCGCAGGCGGGCCAGCCGTCGGGCCGGGAGCCGGTGAGCCAGGGGCAGGCGGGCCGGGAGCCGGTCGGCCAGGGGCAGGCGGGCCGGGAGCCGGTCGGCCAGGGGCAGGCGGGCCGGGAGCCGGTGAGCCAGGGGCTGGCGGGCGGCGGGCTGCGGGTGGTGTGCCTCACCGCGCTGGGGGACCCGCTGCTCGCGGGGGCGGCGGCCCTCTTCGACGAATACCGCCAGCACTACGGGGCGAACCCCGCGCCGGAGGCCGTGACCTCGTGGATGCGGGAGCTGGTGCTGTCCGGGAAGGGGCGGATCTATGCGGCCGGCCGCGGGGACCGGGCGATCGGCATCTGCTCGACCGCGGTGGTGCCGGCGGCGCTGACCCTGCGGACCGTCTGGCTGGTGCGGGACCTGTATGTGGCGCCGGACATGCGGCGGCACGGCGTGGCCCGGGCACTGCTCACCCACGTCGCCGACGACGCGCGGGCGGCCGGCGCGCATCGGCTGTCGCTGCGCACGGAGACCGCCAACACGCAGGCCATCGCGTTGTACGCGCGGAACGGGTTCGACCTGCTGAGCGATGTGGCCGTGATGGAGCGGCTGCTCTGACCATGCAGGACAGCCCGGCAGCCGCGCGCGGAGGGTGAGCTGCACCCAGCCGATGCGCCACGGCGAGGGCGGCCGTTATGCGGTCGGGGACGGCGTCAGCCTCGTACTCCCCGATGGTTTTTCGGCAGCAAGGACGGCCGCGCAGCGCAAGTTGCGGTATTTGCCCTGGTGATCCAGGCCGTAGCCGACGATCAGGCCCGGGCCGACGTCGAAGCCGATGTGCGTCGGGGTGTCGGCGAAGCGGGCCACGTCGGGCTTGCGGAGCAGCGCGCAGACCGCGATCGTCGCGGGGTGGCGCTGGGCCAGGTTGCTGATCAGCCAGCTCATCGTGAGGCCGGTGTCGATCACGCCGTCGACGATGACCACGTCGCGGCCGGCGATGTCGACGTCCAGGTCCTTCAGCAGGCGGACCGAGCCGGACGCGCGGTTGTGCGTGCCGTAGGACTTGATCGCCATCCAGCCGATCTCGACCTGGTCGGGATAGGCCCTCGCGAGATCGACCGTGAAAGTGGCTGCGCCACCCAAGACTCCGACCAGCACGGGTGTACGCCCGGCGAGTTCCCGATGCAGCTCCCCGGCCAGCGCGGCGACCCGGGCCAGGATCTGGTCCTCGGTGAGGATCACCGCTTCGAGCTCGTCCGCCACGTGGCTCGCGTCCACGTCGTGCCCCCTCCGCGCCGGTTCCCGGTGATCCTTTCACGGCCGCGTGAACGATGGCTGGCCCGATCGTGGTTCGCGTCTGATTTGCCGCGGTTTGTTGGGGTGATCTCCGCCCATGGGGGGCGGGGGTGGCGCGGCCGCCGAGTGGTGCAGGCGGGGCGCACGTAGGCTGTCAGGCATGACTGAGTTCGACGGCCTCCCGCTGCTTCGCTCCCCTGTGGCCATCGCCGCCTTCGAGGGCTGGAACGACGCTGCGGACGCTTCCACCGCGGCCGTGGAACACCTCGAGCAGGTCTGGCAGGCCCGGGAGATCACCACCATCGACCCTGAGGACTTCTACGACTTTCAGGTGAGCCGGCCGACCATCACCATGGCCGAGGGCGAGACCCGCAAGATCGAGTGGCCGACCACCCGCTTCACCGTGGCGAGCCCGCCCGGCGCCGACCGGGATGTGGTGCTGATCCGCGGCATCGAGCCGAGCATGCGCTGGCGGACGTTCTGCGAGCAGGTCCTCGAGGTCTGCCACAGCCTCGAGGTCAACCGGATCGTGCTGCTGGGCGCCCTGCTCGCCGACGTGCCGTACACGCGCCCGCTGCCGATCAGCGGCTCGGCCAGCGACAACGACATCGCCGACAAGTACAAGGTGGTGCCGACCCGGTACGACGGGCCGACCGGGATCGTCGGGGTGCTGCACGAGGCGGCCGGCCGGGCCGAGCTGGAGGCGCTGTCGTTCTGGGTGCACGTGCCGCACTACGCGAACAACCCGCCCTGCCCGAAGGCGACGCTGGCGCTGCTGAGCCGGCTGGAGGACGTGCTCGACCTGCCGGTGCCGATCACCGACCTGGCCGAGGAGGCGGACGAGTGGGAGAAGCGGGTGCGAGCCGCCGCCGAGCAGGACGCGGAGCTCGGTGAGTACGTGCGGGAGCTGGAGGAGCGGGTCGGCGACGAGGGCATCCAGCCGCTGACCGGCGACGAGATCGCCAGCGAGTTCGAGAAGTACCTGCGGCGGCGCGGCGGCTCGGCCGGCCCCACCGCCGGTTCCTGGTAGGCACTCCCCGGCGTGTCGCAGTCCGCTGCGCCATGTCCCGTACGGCATCCTAGGAACCTAGGGTCTTAGGGTCTTTCGGCTGGAGGTCGGCGATGACCATCAATCCGGGCGCCGCGGAGTTTCCGCATCGGCAGATCGCGGCACAGCTCAAGGAACGCATCCGGCGCGGGGACTGGCAGCCCGGCGAGCGGCTGCCGTCGATCCCGGCGATGGCCGAGATGTTCGGGGTGGCCAAGCAGACCGTGCAGCGGACCGTGGACCAGCTGCGGGTCGAGGGCATCCTGATCACCAAGCCGGGGTCGGGGACGTACGTGCGGGGCACCCGGCGGCGGCTCAACCGGCTATCCCGGGGGCGGTACGGCGCCCACCGCGGTTACCACGCCGACCTGGCCGCGCGATACCGGCAGCAGCTGGTCTCGGTCGGGCGGGAGCCGGCGCCGCCGGAGGTCGCCGATGCGTTCGGCGTACGCGACGGCACCGAGCTGCTGGTGCGGCGGCACATCGTGCGCACCGACGACGCCACCGTCGAGCTGGGCGCGTCGTGGTTCCGGGTGGCCGAGACCTCCGGGACGTCCCTGGAACGGGCCGAGGCCTTCGGCCGGCCGCTCTACCAGGAGGCCGAGGAGGCGCTCGGCAAACGGTACGCGTCGGCGACCGACACGATCAGCGCCCGCCAGCCGAGCCGGGACGAGGCGGAGATCCTGCAGATCCGGCCGGACACCCCGGTGCTGCACCTGCTGCACGTGGCCTTCGACGAGACCCGCAAGCCGATCGAGGTGGCCCAGGCGACCTGGCCGGGCCCGATGACCACGCTGACCGAGGAGTACCGGATCCCGGCGCCCGTCCCGGACACCCCCGACTCGGACCCGGGTCTCGCGCTCGCCTGACCATGCAAAAGACGCTCGCCTGACCATGCAAAAGACGCTCGCCTGACCATGCAAAAGACCCGAGGGGCCCCGTACGGGCTCCCCGGGTCCTCCGGCGTGCGGCCTCGGTCAGAGACTGAGGCCGTCGCCACCGTTGCCGCTGAGCAGGTTGATCAGGCCGTAGGCGTGGCCTTCGTGGTTGCTGTAGTAGCCGCCGCCGAACGGGTAGTCGTCCCCGTCGTGGATGATGATGACCCGGGTGTTGCCGTCCCAGTTGTCGCCATCGTTGGCGGCGCCCCCACCGTACTGGTGATCGTGGTGGCACTTGGTGTCGTGCGAAGGAGCGGCGGAAGCGGGTCCCGCGAGAGCGAGGCTCGCGCCGGTGGCCAGAAGCAGGCCAGCGAGGTACATAACGGGACGTCGCATGATAATTCCTTTCGAACGAAAATAGGACCTCCGAAAGTCTGGCCTTGTGGGCCGACAAAAGTAGCCGATTTCCAGAAAGTACGACAAAAGCATAGTTTTACCGGATAACCCGGCGGCTGCTTCGAGGACGGTCTAGACTGGCGGCCCCCGGTCGGCCCCGGCGTGAGGTAAGCCTCAGGGCGGGTTTTCTGTCACACCGGCTCGATAGGCTTTCGGACCATGGACGCTTGGACCGGGCACGACGTGCCGACCCTGCCTGGTGCCGCGGTGGCGCCGCGACTGTTCGACTCGGCCCGGCGGGCGCCGGCCCCGAGCGCGCCCGACGGGGTCGCGACGATGTATGTCTGCGGCATCACGCCGTATGACGCGACCCACCTCGGCCACGCGGCCACGATGATCACGTTCGACCTGATCAACCGGCTCTGGCGGGACGCCGGGCTCGAGGTCCGGTACGTGCAGAACGTGACCGACATCGACGACCCGCTGCTGGAGCGGGCCGAGCGCGACGGCGAGGACTGGATCGTTCTCGGCATGCGCGAGACGGCCCTGTTCCGGGAGGACATGGAGGCGCTGCGGATCATCCCGCCGCAGCACTACGTGGGCGCGGTCGAGTCGATCCCGGCGATCGCCGGGCACGTGCGCGAGCTGCTGGCCGCCGGCGCGGCCTACACCCTCGACGACGGCACCGGCGACGTCTACTTCGCCGTCTCGGCGGCGCCCAGCTTCGGGTACGAGTCGAACCTGCCCCGCGAGCAGATGACGGTCCTGTCCGCCGAGCGCGGCGGCGACCCCGAGCGGGCCGGCAAGCGCGACCCGCTCGACCCGCTGTTGTGGCGCGGCGCCCGCGACGGCGAGCCGGCCTGGGACGGCGGCGAGCTCGGCCCCGGCCGCCCCGGCTGGCACATCGAGTGCGCGACGATCGCGCTGGGCCTGCTCGGCGACACGATCGACGTGCAGGGCGGGGGGAACGACCTGATCTACCCGCATCACGAGTGCTCGGCGGCCCATGCCGAGGTGCTGACGGGGGCGGCGCCGTTCGCGGGGCACTACGTGCACGCGGGCATGATCGGGCTGGCCGGCGAGAAGATGTCGAAGTCCAAGGGGAACCTGGTCTTCGTGTCCCGGTTGCGTGCCGACGGGGTCGACCCGATGGCGGTGCGGCTGGGTCTGCTGTCGGGGCACTACCGGGCCGACCGGGAGTGGACCGACGACGTGCTCAAGGCCGGCCAGGAGAGGTTGGCCCGGTGGCGGGCGGCCGCGGCGGCCCCCATCGGCCCGTCCGGCGAGGGCCTGCTGGCAGCCGTGCGCGAGAGCCTCGGCAACGACCTGGACACCCCGGCCGTGCTCTGCTGGGCATCAAGCTCTGACCCCGGCTCGCGCTGGTCGGTGGTCCTGCTGGGCATCAAGCTCTGACCCCGGCTCGCGCTGGTCGGTGGTCCTGCTGGGCATCAAGCTCTGACCCCGGCTCGCGCTGGTCGGTGGTCGGGCTGGGCTGCCATGTCCCGCGGGCTGCCTGGTCGCGGTGGGAGCGGCCGGTTGCGCCGGGCGGCTGGTTCCGCTGGGCGGCCATGGCCCGGGGGCCGCCCGGTCACGGTTGGGCACGGCCGGTTGCGCCGGCTGAGCGGCGGGGCTCAGACCGGTGGCCAGGGAATTGCCGGCCAGTCCTGTGGGGGCTTGGGGAAGCGGCCGGCTCTCAGCAGGCGGCGGACCCGCAGGCGCAGGTGCTGGACCTCGGAGAGGGTGAGGTGCTCCTCGAGGGTCTCGCCGAGCCGCGCCTCCAGGGCCGCGCTCAGTGACTGCAGGACCTCGGTCGCCTCGGGGGTCAGGGACTTGCCCGTCCAGCCCCAGAGGACCGTGCGCAACTTGTTCTCCACGTGAAAGCTCACGCCGTGGTCGACGCCGTGGATCGAGCCGGTCGCCGGGTAGAGGACGTGGCCGCCCTTGCGGTCGGCGTTGTTGATGACCGCGTCGAAGACGGCCAGGCGGGCCAGGCCCGGGTCGTCCTTGTGGGCCAGGGCGTAGGCGTCGCCGTCCTCGTCGCGGGCGTTGGCCACCGGCAGCCAGCCGTGCGGGACGTCGTAGGCGGGGACGAAGCCGATCATCGACTCGGCGTCGGCCGGCTCGTCGATCCACAGTTGCAGGGCGCCGACGCCCAGCGGGCCGTCGCGCAAGATGGTGGGTGGCACCAGGTCCCACCCGGTCGCCTGGGAGACCAGGAACGCGGAGACCTCGCGGCCCGCGAGAGTCCCGTCGGGGAAATCCCACAGCGGGCGCTCGCCGCGGACCGGCTTGTAGACGCAGCGGCGGGTCAGGCCGTCGAGGGTGATCTCGGCCCGCAGCGTGGTGTTGGACGCGTCGACCAGGCGGCCCTCGATCTCGATCTGCCCGTGGTGGAGCAGGTCGAGGGCCTCGCTCTCGGCGAGCGCGGCGGCGGGCTCGGTGGTCACGCGCAGGTCACCGATGGTAGCCGTTGTGCCGGGGGCAGAGGTGGCCGGCCGGGTCGAGCGGCTGGCCGCAGAGCGGGCACGGCGGGCGGCCGGCCGCGACGACGCGGCGGGCGCGGTCGATGAAGGCGCGGGTGGCCTCGGGGCTCAGGCGCACGCGGAGCCGGTCGAGGTCGTCGTCGGGCTCGTCGTCGTCATCGTCGTCCGGGTCGTCGTCGGCGATGTCCTCGGGGGCGTCGGGGCCGAGCGCGATCTCGACCTCCGCCTCGCCGGCCTCGATCGCCTCGATCACCACGGTGCCGCTGTCGACGTCGAAGGCCAGGCCCAGCGTGCCGACCCGGAACTCCTCGTCGACCGGGGTATCCAGCGGCTCGTTGTCGGGGCCGTGCACCATCGGCGCCTCGGGGAGGCTGACCCCGAACCGCTTGTTGGCCTCGAGAAGGAGCTCCTCGAGCTTCTCGGCGAGCAGCGACACCTGCACCTTTTCCAGCGCGACGGTGATCACCCGGCCGCCGCCACGGGCCTGCAGGAAGAAGGTGCGGTCGCCCGGCTCGCCCACCGTCCCGGCCACGAACCGCTCGGGCGGCTCGAAGGAGTGCACCTGGTGGGTCATGGGAACAACCCTATCGAGCCGCCGCCGCAATCGCTCACCCCGCCGACCCGGGTTCGCCTAGGGCGCAATGGGATCGACCTGTGGTGACCCGCCGGTCACCCTCCGGCGCCCCCGCCGACCGCGGCGTCGGAGGTGGCTGCCTCCGCCTTCGTGGGTACGAGCGCGGCCAGGTCCCCGCCCTCGTTGACCCGCACCACGAACGGCCGGGTCGGGGTGTACCGGATGACGCTGATCGAGGCCGGGTCGGCGACGATCCGCTGGAACTGGTCGAGGTGCAGGCCGAGCGCGTCGGCGATGATGGCCTTGATCACATCGCCGTGGCTGCAGGCGAGCCAGAGCGCGTCCGGCCCGTGCTCGGCGCTGATCTTGTCGTCCCAGCGCCGGACGGTGGCGACCGCCCGGGCTGACATGTCCGACATGGCCTCGCCGTTCGGGAAGATCGCCGCGCTCGGGTGCTGCTGGACCACCTGCCAGAGCGGCTCCTTGGCGAGATCCTTGAGCTGCCTGCCCTCCCAGTCGCCGTAGCCGCACTCGGTCAGGCCCTCCTCCTCGACGATCTCCGCGTCCGGCAGGGCGACCTTCACCGTGTTCAAACATCTCAGCAAAGGCGACGAAATGACCGATTTAAGCGGCAGATCGGATAGCCTGCCACCCGCCCGCTTTGCCTGGCTAAATCCGGACTCGTCCAGGTCGACCGGGCGGCGACCGGCCAGCAGACCGCTCGCGTTCGCCGTCGTCCGCCCGTGCCGCAGCAGAAGAACAGTGGCCACTACTCCGCCACACCCGATTCCTCGTACGCCTCGGCCACGATCCGCAGCGTGTCGATCCCGCTCTTCAAATCTCCCACGTACGGGCTGATCGACAGCGTCCCCACGCCGGCCGCCGCGTACTGCTTGAGCCGCTCCTTGACCTGGATCTTGTTGCCGAGGATGGCGGTGCGCTCGATGAACTCCTGCGGCACCGCCTCGGCCGCCTCCGCCTTCTTCCCGGCCAGGTACAGCTCCTGCACCTTGGCGGCCTCGTCGGCGTACCCCATCCGTACGGCAAGCTGGTTGTAGAAGTTCTGGTCCTTACTGCCCATGCCGCCGACGTAGAGCGAGGCGTAGGGCCGGATCACGTCGGCGCACCAGGCCACGTTGTCGCCGATCACCACCGGCACGCTCGGCGCCACGTCGAAGCCGGTCAGGCCCAGCCCGCGCTTGGCCCGCCCGCGCTCGATGTGCTGCAGGTACTCTCCCGCCGCGTCCGGCGCGAAGAAGATCGCCAGCCAGCCGTCGGCGATCTCGCCGGCCAGCTCCAGGTTCTTCGGCCCGACCGCGGCCAGGTAGATCGGGATCTGCGTCCGCGGCGGGTGGAAGCCCAGCTTGAGCGCCTTGCCCGGCCCGTCCGGCAGCGGCAGCGTGTAGAACTCGCCCTGGTAGGACACCGGCTCCCGGGCGATCGCCAGCTTCACGATGTCGACATACTCCCGGGTGCGCTGCAGCGGCTTGCCGAAGCGGACGCCGTGCCAGCCCTCGGAGACCTGCGGCCCGGAGACGCCCAGCCCGAGCCGGAACCGACCGCCGGAGAGCGCATCGATCGTCGCGGCGGTCATCGCGGTCATCGCCGGGGTGCGCGCCGGGATCTGCATGACGGCCGCGCCCAGGTCGATCTGCCGGGTCTGCCCGGCGATCCAGGCGAGCATGCTGACCGTGTCCGACCCGTACGCCTCGGCGGACCAGGCCACCGCGAAGCCGAGCCGATCCGCCTCCTGGGCCATCGCCAGATGATCCGCGGGCGTGGTCCACGCCGCCTGATAGCCGAGGCTGAGTCCGAGCCGCACGGTGGTCCTCCAGATGCAAAGTGATCCCCTATGAGGCAGCCTACTGACTGCTCGGAGCATTTCCCCGGTGGCACCATCTGAATAAGGTTCAACCCATGCAGCAGCGACCGCTCGGCCGAAGCGGGCTGGCGGTCTCCCGGCTGGCCCTCGGCACCATGACCTGGGGCCGCGACACCGACCCCGACGACGCCGCCGCCCAGCTCAAGTTCTATCTGGAGGCCGGCGGCACCACGATCGACACCGCCGACGTCTACGGCGACGGCGACGCCGAGGCGGTGATCGGCTCGCTGCTCGACCACCTCGTCCCGCGCGACGAGGTGGTGATCGCCACCAAGGCCGGCCTGACCCCGCACGGCTACCGCCGCCGCGACGGCTCCCGCGGCAACCTGCTCCGCTCGCTGGACGCGTCGCTGCGCCGCCTCGGCACCGACTACGTCGACCTGTGGCAGGTGCACGGCTACGACGCGGTCACTCCCCTGGAGGAAACGCTCGGGGCGCTCGACCACGCGGTCTCGTCCGGGCGGGTCCGCTACGTGGGCGTGTCCAACTTCGCCGCCTGGCAGACCGCACGCGCCGCGACGTGGCAGGCGGCCTACCCCGGCCGGGCCCCGATCGTCGCGGCGCAGATGGAGTATTCGCTGCTGGAGCGCGGCATCGAGCGCGAGCTGCTGCCCGCCGCCGCGGCCCTCGGCTTCGGCTTGCTGGCCTGGTCCCCGCTGGGCCGAGGCGTGCTGACCGGCAAGTACCGCAACGGCCGCCCGCTCGACTCGCGCGCGGCCACCGAGCACCTGGCCCCCTTCGTCCAGACCTACCTGGAGCCGCGCAGCTCCTCGATCGTGCAGGCGGTGGTCACGGCGGCCGCCGGGCTCGGCGTGTCCCCGCTCGAGGTGGCGATCGCGTGGGTCCGCGACCGCCCCGGGATGGCGTCGGCGATCCTGGGCGCCCGCACGGCCGGCCAGTTGCAGGGCGCACTGCAGAGCGAGGAGCTGACGCTGCCGGCCGAGATCGCGGCCGCACTCGACGACGTGTCGGCGATCGACCTGGGCTACCCGGAACGCGAGGGCGTCGGCTACCCCGAGCCGGAGAACTGGGGCCCGGCCGGTCAGTAGGAGACCCGGCCACGCGGGCCCGCCCGGCGGCCGGAGTCGGAGCCGGCGTCGCAGGCAGCTGCCCCGGCGAACCGGGGACTCGGCTGATTCGTACGGCCGACGGCGCGGAACGGAAACGCCCGGATCCTGCCCCGCTGAAACGCGCGCCGAAGGGTAGCCACTCGACGATCAGGGGCGCATATTAGACGCCATGGACTACGAATACGCGCCGTTGCGGTTGCCTTCGAATGTCGACAAGTTGACCGCGGCGGCGCAGCTCGCCATCCAGGCGGAGTTCTCCGGCTGGGAGCTCGCCCGGGTGCAGCTCTTCCGGGACGGCACCCGCAAGGTGATGCTCCGCCGGCGCATCCAGAGCAACCCGCAACCTGGGCTCAGTTACTGAGAGCCCAGGTTGCGGCGTTTTACCAGCTAGTGGTTGTGCCCGGCGTGATCCTCTTCCTCGTCGGGGAGGAAGGGGTGCTCGTCGAGGCGGCCCACGAGCAGATCACCCTCCTGGGGCTGGAACGGGCCGTCTCCGTCGGAGTCCTCGAAGGCCTCCAGGTCGAGCGGCTGGTCGATCTCGCTCACGGTCAGCAGGCCGTCGAGCGGCTCCAGCTCGGGCACGTCCAGCGAGGCCAGTGAGCCGTCGCCGGCCTGCAGGAGCTCGAGCACGGCCTCGCCGACCGTCTCGACCGCGCCGGCGTCCTCGTCGTCGGGCACCGAGTTGCGGCGGGCCACGTCGGCCACCCGCAGCAGCGCGCCCACGCTGGGCACCCGGTAGTCGCGGCGCTGGCGCACCGAGATCACCTGCGGGTACGGGTCGGTCGCCTCGGCCGCGTCGAAGCCGTCGGCGCCCAGGCCGAAGCGCTGGTCGGCCTCGTCCGGGTCGATCGACTCCACGTCCCAGGGCGTGACCTCGCCGTACGCGTCGAGCAGCTTCTCGTCGTACGCGAAGGAAGCGTTGTTCAAAGCGACGTACGCCTGCCAGACGTCGTCGTCGTCGATGCGGCCGGCGGCCGCCTTGACCGCCGTGAGGTGCGCCCGCGCCGCCGCCACGACCTCGTCGAGAGCAGCGTCGAGCTCGGCGTTCTGGTCGGTCATCTATGGGGTCCTTCCCGGTATTCAGCTGGTTCGCAGGAGTCGGTCGAGCACACGCACGCCGAACTTTAGTCCCTCCACCGGAACCCGCTCGTCGATGCCGTGGAACAGCGCGGCGAAGTTGAGGTCGGGCGGCAGGCGCAGCGGCGCGAACCCGAAGCAGCGGATGCCGAGGGTGGCGAACGCCTTCGCGTCGGTCCCGCCGGACATCAGGTAGGGCACCGTGCGGGCGCCCGGGTCCTCGGCGCGCAGGGCGGCACCCATCGCCTCGACCAGCGGGCCGCCGAACTCGGTCTCCACGGCCGGCTGCCGGTGGTTGTGCTCGATCTCGACGTCGGGGCCGATCACCTCGCGCAGTTCGGCGAGGAACGACTCGGCCTGGCCGGGCAGCGTACGGCAGTCGATGGTGGCCGACGCCCGCCCGGGGATGACGTTGTCCTTGTAGCCGGCCTCGAGCCGGGTCGGGTTGGCGGTGTTGCGGATGGTGGCGCCGATCAGGTTGGCGATCGGGCCGAGCTTGGCGATCGCGACCTCGGGATCCTCCGGGTCGATGTCGATGTACAGCGCGTCGCCGACCCGCAGCAGGAACTCCCGCACGGTCGGGGTGACCACCACCGGGAAGCGGTGCCGGCCGACCCGGGCGACCGCCTCGGCGAGCGCGGTCACGGCGTTGTCGTCGTGGATGAACGACCCGTGCCCGGGCCGGCCGGTCGCGTGCAGCCGCAGCCAGTCGAGCCCCTTCTCGGCGGTCTGCACGAGATAGAGACGAAGATCATCATTGACCGTGTACGAGTAACCGCCGACCTCGCCGATCGCCTCCGTGCAGCCGTCGAGCAGGTCGCGGTGCTTCTCGACGAGGAAGCCCGACCCGTACGCCATCCCCGCCTCCTCGTCGGCGGTGAACGCGAGCACGACGTCGCGCGGCGGCACGTACCCGGTGCGGCTCCACTCCCGGACCACGGCCAGGATCATGGCGTCGAAGTCCTTCATGTCGATCGCGCCGCGGCCCCACAGGTAGCCGTCCTGCTCCTCGCCGGAGAACGGGTCGACCGACCACTCGCGCGGGTCGGCCGGGACGACGTCGAGGTGGCCGTGCACGAGCAGGGCGCCCCGGCCGCGGTCGGCACCGGGGATGCGGGCGACCAGGTTGGCCCGGCGGGGCGCGGACTCGTGCAGCTCGTAGCCGATGCCCGCCTCGTCCAGCAGCACCGCCACGTGTTCGGCGGCGGCCCGTTCCCCGACCGTCGTCTTCTGGTCGCCGGTGTTGGTGGTGTCGATCCGAAGCAGGTCACGGCAGATGGTCGTGACCTCGTCGGCGGCGGTGGTCTCCATCCGCCCTTCTTACCAGGTGTTTGATACATCGACGGCCCGGGTACCGGCGGGCGGTGTCGTCAGTGAATCTTCCCCCGCTCCCCCCGGTCGGCGGCGAGGCCACCGGCCGTAACGTCATAGATGTCCTCACCGGGCAGCACCGTGACCTGCTGTCCCTCTGCGATCGATTCGGCACCGACCCCCGGGTGACCGACGTTCTCGTTGCCGAATTGTCACGACACCTGTCGGCCGAGGAGCAGTACCTCTACCCGGCGATCAGGACGGCCGTGCCCGGCGGCGAGGAACTGGCCGCGCGCGAGCTGGCCGAGGACCACCAGCTCCTGCTTCTCATGAAAAGTCCCGGCAAAGACCTGATTGCGGCCGTACGCCGGCACGTGGCCGCGGATACCGAGGAGCTCTTCCCGGTGCTGGCCGAGATGGTCCCGGTCGACGACCTGATCCGCCTCGGCAACCGGGTGGAGACCACCGAGGAGGCCGCCCCGACCCGGCCGCACCCGGGAACCCCCTCCACGCCGCCGTGGAACAAGATCGTCGATCCGGCGGTGGCGGTGGTCGACAAATTCCGCGATGTAGTCACCGGGCGTACGACGTACTTCAGCGATTTGTGATGTTACCGACGGGTTCGTTTACCGTTTTGTCACAAGTGTTGGATCTTTCACCAGGCAGCAGGGCTAGCCTTCGATGTCATAAAGGTCCTACCGTCACGCTATGAACCTGGAGCTGCGCCATCTCAAGGTGGTCGTCGCCATCGCCGAGACCGGCAGCGTGACCAAGGCGGCGTCGCAGCTCGGTCTCGCCCAGCCGGCCCTGACCGCGCAGCTGCAGCGGATCGAGCGCACGCTCGGCGGCCCGCTGTTCGAGCGCGACCGCCGCGGCGCCCGCCCCACCGCCCTCGGCGAGCTGGTCCTCTCCCGGGCCCGGGTGCTGTTGCCCGCGATGAAGGGCCTGCAGGACGAGGCGGCCCGGCTGGCCGGCGCGGCCGGCGCCGAGGAGCTGAGCCGCTACCGGATCGGCGCGGTCGGCGGCCCGGTCCTGGCCGGGATGGTGAACCGGCTCTCGATCGCCCAGCCGGACGCCCAGATCACCACCCACGCGTCCTACTACGTCGACGAGCTGGCCACCATGGTGCTCGCCGGCAAGCTGGACTACGCGCAGGTCGGCGTCTGCGGCGACGCGCTCCCCTCGGCCGACTACGGCCTGGTCTGGCAGACCATCGCGGTCGACGCGGTCAGCGTGCTGATGCCCCAGGACCACCCGGGCGCCAAGGACGTCGACGTCGACCTGGCCGAGCTGGCCGACGAGCAGTGGGTCGGCTCGACCGGCGACGGCTGCCTGGCCGACTGCTTCGCGGCCGCCTGCGCCCGGGCCGGCTTCACCCCGCGCCGGGTGCTCGAGACCGACGTGCGCAGCTGCGTCGACATGGTCGAGCAGGGGGTGGCGCTGGGCCTGTGCCAGCCGACGTTCCGGCAGCCGGCCGGGCTCACCCACCGGCCGATGCGCGGCGCACCGCTGCGCTGGCGCCTGGTGCTCGGCTGGCACCCCGAGTCCCCCGCCGCCCGCAGCGCCCCGCGGCTGATGGAGATGGCCCGCGAGGCGTACGAGGAAGCGGTCAACCGCAATCCGCCGTACGTCGATTGGATGGTCGACCACCCGCAGCTCGGCGTGTCCCCCGACGCATTGGCCCCGCTCAGCGGACGCTGAACGGGGCCGTGCCGGCTACCGGCGCCTGGTTCTTCGGACGGCGCGGAGAACCCGGGCCTCTACGGGGCCGGTCGTCCGCCGCGCGTCAGTTGAAGACGAGCTTGCCGTCGGCGACGTCGACGGTGACCGTCTGACCCGGCTTCAGGTCGGACGAGAGCACCAGCTTCGACAGCCGGTTGTCCAGCTCGCGCTGGATCGTCCGGCGCAGCGGCCGGGCGCCGAACTCGGGCTGGAAGCCCTTCTCCGCCAGCCAGTCCACCGCCGCGGTGCTGATCTCCAGGTGGATCTGCTGGTTGGCCAGCCGGCGGCGGGTCTCCTGCAGCATCAGCTCGGTGATCTGCCGCAGCTGGTCGGTCTCCAGCTGCCGGAAGATGATGATCTCGTCGATCCGGTTGATGAACTCGGGCCGCAGCTGCTCGCGCAGCCGCCGGTCGAGCCGGTCGCGCAGTTCCTCGTCGGCCGACGCCTTGGCGTCCGCCGCGCCGAAGCCGACGCTGCGCCGGGTGCCGCTGATGATGTCCGAGCCGAGGTTGCTCGTCATGATCAGGACGGTGTTCTTGAACGACACCGTCCGGCCCTGGCTGTCGGTCAGCCGCCCGTCGTCCAGCACCTGCAGCAGGATGTTGAACACGTCCGGGTGGGCCTTCTCGATCTCGTCGAGCAGCACCACACTGTACGGCCGCCGCCGCACCGCCTCGGTCAGCTGCCCCGCCTCGTCGTAGCCGACGTATCCGGGCGGCGCGCCGACCAGCCGCGACACGGTGTGCCGCTCCTGGAACTCGCTCATGTCCAGCCGCACCATCCGGTCCGAGTCGCCGAACAGCGCCTCCGCCAGCGAGCGCGCCAGCTCGGTCTTGCCGACGCCGGTCGGGCCGAGGAACAGGAAGCTGCCCACCGGCCGGTCCGGGTCGCCCAGTCCGGCCCGCGACCGGCGGACCGCCTCGGCGACCGCCTCGACGGCGTCCTCCTGGCCGATCACCCGGTCGTGCAGGTGCGCCTCGAGGCGCAGCAGCCGGTCCCGCTCCTCCTCGGTGAGCTGGGCGACCGGGATGCCGGTGGCCCGGGAGACGACCTCGGCGATGTCCGCGTCGGTCACCTGCGGCACGCCGCCGGGCCCGGTCTGCGCCTCGTCGATCTTGAGGCGCAGCTCGTGCATCCGGTCCCGCAGCTCGGACGCCTTCTCGTAGTTCTCGGCGGCCACGGCCTGGTCCCGGTCCCGGCTCAGCTGCTCGAGCTCGCGCTCGTACGACCGGGTGTCCGGCGACGGGGTCTTGACCCGCAGCCGCACCCGCGCGCCGGCCTGGTCGATCAGGTCGATCGCCTTGTCCGGCAGGAACCGGTCGGTGATGTAACGGTCGGACAGCTCCGCCGCGGCGTCCAGCGCCTCGTCGGTGATCCGCACCTGGTGGTGCGCCTCGTAGTTGTCCCGCAGCCCGCGCAGGATCGCCACGGTGTCCGCGACGCTCGGCTCGCCGATCAGCACCGGCTGGAACCGCCGAGCGAGGGCCGCGTCCTTCTCGATGTGCTTGCGGTACTCGTCGAGCGTGGTCGCGCCGACCACCCGCAGCTGCCCGCGGGCCAGCGCCGGCTTGAGCATGTTGGAGGCGTCCATGCCGCCCCCGTCGCCGCCGCCACCGCCCGCGCCGACCAGCGTGTGGATCTCGTCGAGGAAGACGATCAGGCCGTCGCCCTCGCTCTGGATCTCGTCGATGACCTTGCGCAGCCGCTCCTCGAAGTCGCCGCGGTAGCGGGTGCCCGCCACCAGGCCGGCCAGGTCGAGCTGGATGACCCGCTTGCCCTCCAGGGTCTGCGGCACGTCACCGTCCACGATGCGCTGGGCCAGGCCCTCGACGACGGCGGTCTTGCCGACGCCGGCCTCGCCGATCAGCACCGGGTTGTTCTTGGTACGCCGGGACAGGATCTCCACGGCCTGCTCGATCTCGTCGGCCCGCCCGATCACCGGGTCGATCTCGCCGCGCCGGGCGAGCTCGGTGAGGTCCACACCGTACTGCTCGAGGGTGGGGGTCTTGCCGCTTCCACCTGCGGATCCGCTCCGGCCCGGGCCGCCCGGCTGCGGCTCGCCGGCCTGCGGCTGCAGCGCCTGCGGGTCCAGCTTGCCGGCCAGCAGCCGGCCGGCCGCCGAGTCCGGGTTGAGGCCGAGCGCCATCAGGATGTGCTCGGGGCCGACGTAGGACGAGCCGAGCGCCCGGGAGATCTGCAGGCTGTCCAGCAGGGCCCGCTTGGCCTGCGGGGTCAGCGCCACCTGCTCCGGCGGGTTCTCCCGCACGCCCGCGGGGCGACCCAGGGCGGCCAGCAACTGGTCCGGGTCGGCGCCGGCGCGGCGTACGGTCTGCTTCATCGCGTCCTGCTGGAGAGCACCCCACAGCAGGTGGTCGGTGTCCAGGTCGGCGACCAGACGGTCGGCGTCGGCGAGCTCGGCGGCGCGACGGGCGGCGGCGGAGAGCACCTCACGAGCGTCGCCGCTCATGTACTTCGTGATGTCGATGCGCTGCTGCCGGCGCGGCTCGGCCGCCCCGAAGAAGCGCGAAAAGAGGTCGTCCCAGCTCCCGGGTCCGCCCGGTCCGATCGGTCCGATACTCATAAGTCTTCTTTTCTCCCGATTACCTAGCCTGCGTACGGACGGTTTACCCGCGCCGCACGACCCCTATCAGCGCTCCCCGGCATAGATTGATTCCCCGATCTCACCAAAACTTGACACGGGTAGGCTCAACTCTCATGACCGTACCGCTCGTGATCGTCGACGGGGCCAACGTCGTCGGATCCGTCCCCGACGGTTGGTGGCGCGACCGCGCCGGCGCGGCCGTCCGGCTCCGCGACCGCCTGGCGTCGGTCCTGACCACCGGCCTGCCCGACCTGCCCGGCCCGGTCGAGGTCACCCTGGTCGTCGAGGGCAAGGCAAGGGACATTCCGCAAAGCGAGAACGGGGTACGGGTGGAGCGCGCGTCCGGCTCCGGCGACGACAAGATCGCCGACCTCGTACGCGCGGAGGCCGCGACCCGCCGCACCGTGGTCATCACCGCCGACCGCGGCCTGCGCGACCGGGTCCTGGCCCTGGGCGGCGAGGTCCGCGGCCCGTCCAGCGTTCCCCGGCGCTAACCTGTCCCGGTGATTCTCGGGGTGTACGCCTCGGCGGCCGCTCTGCTCGCGCTCGCCCGCTGGGTCACGCCCGACCTGCCCCGCTACGGCAACGACCACGATCGCGGCGACTTCGCGCCCTGACCGCTCCCGGGCTCTTCTCCGCGTCCCCCTTCGTTTCTCCCTCAGCCGGGAGTCCTCCGTCATGCCCGCAGCCTCGACGGTCCTGCGCGCGCCCCAGGTGCCGCTCGTCCTCCCGGCACTGGGCCGGCCCGCTACGCGTCCCGTCCTTGGTGGTGCTGGTGCTGGGCGTGGCCTGCACCGGCGCCGCCGTCGGCAGCATCCCCGTCGTGCCGACCGGCTACGCCGAGGCGGCCGGCAACCGCGGCCTCATCGGCTGGCTGCTCGCCTGCCAAGCAGCCGGCGCCCTGATCGGCGGCCTGCTCTACGCCCGCGCCGGCCCCGGCCGCCCATCCCGCCTGCCCTTGCTGGCCGCCTGCTTCGCCCTCGGCTACGTGCCCCTGCCGCTGGCCCCCGCACCCGCTTGGATGACCCTGCTGCAGGCGGTGAGCGGCCCCGGCCTCCCACCGCTGCTGACCGCGTGCTTCCTGGCGGCCGACCGCCTGGCCCCACCCGGCACCGCGGTCGAGGCGTTCGCCTGGATTTTCACCGCGTTCACGGTGGGCAGCGCGACCGGCGCGGCCCTGGCCGGCCCCCTCACCGACGTGAGCGTGCGCACCGGCTTCGCCTTCGCCCCGCTCGCCGCCCTGCTCGCCGTGGCCGCGATGGCAGCGGTCGCCACCACCCGCCCCACACCGCCAAACAGCTGACACCTGTCGCCCCCGCGCGGCTCGGAGCTCCCGGCGTGCACCTGGCGGGGGTGATCACGGGCCCTCCGTGGACACTGCGAGCTGTCGCACTCGGCTGCCTTATTCACACTCGCTTATGCACACTCGGCGGGCCGGCCGTTCACACGTCGCGGCCGGTCCCGCATCGCGCGCGAGCAGTCCCAGTGCGGGCACCCTCCCGCATGTTGACGCATGTTTCCCGCATTGTGGCCAGGGCTTCCACATACTGAGCAGCTCCCTGACATTTTCCTCATTTCAGGCGCGCCGAGCTCGACCCTGAAGAGATCGTGCGCGGAGCGAACGCCGACGCTTCACCCTTGGCAGCATGGCGCCGACCTTGACGGGTTGGGCATGTGCGCCGATGGCACACAGCGCAGGGTCGCGGAACCCGGCAAGCAGCGATGCGCAGCGCAGACTGCCGCGAACCCACTTCTCCAAGATCGAGGCTGGGCCCGGCCAAGGGCGGCGTTTGGTGTTCGCCGCAAACCAAGCCGGCAACCACCCGCGACAACCGCCCCGCCAAGGCGCGAAGCGCCCCCGACCCCGATCCGAAGGTGGGTGATCTCCTTGCGACGGCAGCCGAACGCCATCTGATGCTCGGGCAGGAGGGCAACCGGTTTTTGGTTGCGCTCCCGCCCGAGCATCAGATTCCCTATGGTTGTCGCCGCAAGGAGATCACCCACCGCCCCCAGCGCAACAACGACGCCAGCCAGATCTCTGCAGCGATGGCCGGGTCTGGGCGGAGCCCAGGGTCTACCCTCACGGCACCCCGGGACCGCACGCCGCCACGCAGTCGCGCCCCGGGCAACCACCCGCAGGCGTCCGCAACCCAGGTGCACTACCACACGTCCTGCTGATCACGTGGCGTTTCCACAGCACCGGGTCGTCCACAGGGCACGCCTATCCCCCACGGCACCATCGCGATTTCTCCGCCACAATGACCGGCGGGGGCACCCCCTGGGAGGGCGGGATCCGAGGGGCCGGATCCGAGGGGCCGCCAACGCGCGACAACCGGCACGGGACTGACCGGCGGCCCCATCTACGGCGCGACAGCTCGGGCCTGCTGCGGTGTCGTGCCGGACCAACGGTGGAACGCCCGGTAGAACGAGCTGGGCTCGTCGTACCCCAGCAGGAAGGCCACCTCCGCCACCGTGATGTCCGGCCGGTCCAGGTAGTGGTGGGCCAGCGCGAGCCGCGTACGGTCGAGGACGCCCTGGAACGTGGTGCCCTCCTCGGCGAGCCGCCGCTGCAGAGTGCGGCCGCTCAGGGCGAGGCGCCGGGCCACGGCCGCCGCGTCGGCGCGGCCGGCCGGCAGCAGCTCCAGCAGGGTCGCCCGGACCCGGTCCGTGGTGGACTCGACGCGATCCAGGTCGGCCAGGCGGCGGCGCAGTTCGGGCTCGAAGACGCGCCACATCTCCTCGTTGGCGGTGAGGAACGGGCGCGCGGCGTCGTCCGCCGAGAAGGTCACGCCGGTCGGCGAGCCCACCCGGAACGACACCCCCAGCAGATCCCGGTACGCGTCGCCGGCCGGCGGGGACGGCATGGTGAGAGCCACCGGAACCACCCGGGCCCGGGTGCCGAGCCGGGCCAGCATCACGATGAACGCCAGCTCGAAGGCGACCAGCCCGGCCGGCGGCGCCGGATCGGCCGGCCACGTAACGGTCAGCCGCAGCCCGGCCGGGACCTCCGCCACGTCGAGGGTGAGCGGCCCGATCAGGCGCTTGTGCGCGGCCATCCGCTCGGCCGCGTGCCGCAGGTCGGGGCTGCACAGCGCGGCGAACACCGGCGGCTGGAAGATCTCCGCCGAGATGTGCTCGGCCATCGCCGCGCCGATCGCCGGGTCGCCGGTGACCGACTCCAGGGCCGTCCACAGGCCGTAGAGCTGCGCCGCGGTCAGATTCACCTGGGGGCGAAGGAACAGGTCCCCGGGCAGCCCGGCCACCCGCAGGACGGCGGGGACGGGCACCCCCACGTCGGCCAGCAGGGCGACGGTCCCGGGGCTGAGCGCGAAGCGGCCGGCGGTCAAGCGGCCACGACCCGGGCCACGTCGATGTCGAGGCCGGTCAGCCGCCGGGAGACCGACCACAGCACGGCGATGGCGTGGTCGGCGCCCGGCCGGATCAGGCGGCGACGCACCGGCGGCCCGCTGCTGGTCCAGCGCGGGCCGTACATCGTGCCGCCGGCCGCGTGCGGGTCGGTGGCGGCGCGCAGCTGGCACAGGGCGCCACGGTCGGGGGTCATGCCGATCCGCCGGGTGAGGGTCAGGAAGAACGGGCCCAGCCGGCCGCCGCCGCCCTGGTCGACCGTGTGCGACTGGAGGCCGGTGTCGGCGAGGCCGGGGTGGGCGGTGAGCGCGCGGGCGGTCACCCCGGCGGCCCGCAACCGGCGGTCGAGGCCCTGCGCGAAGTGGCGATCGGCGAGTTTGCTGTTCCCGTACGCAATCCAGGGTTTGTAGTTGCGGTCGAGGAACGGGTCCTCGGGGTTCAGCGGGCGGCCGAGATGCTGCGCGGTGCTGGTCAGGGTGACCACCCGGGCGGCGGGGGCGCGCAGCACGGCCGGCAGCAGGCGGGCGGTCAGCGCCCAGTGGCCCAGGTGATTGATGCCGAGCTGAGATTCGAAACCGTCGGCCGTACGCCGTGGGGGCATCGCCATCACGCCGGCATTGTTGATCAGCAGGTCGATCGCCGGGTGCGCGGCGAGGATGGTGCCGGCGGCGCGCTCGACCGAGGCCAGGTCGCCGAGGTCCAGCTCGACGATCTCGGCCGAGGCGCCGGGGTGCCGGGCCAGCAGCTGGTCGCGGGCCGCCGCCGCCTTCTTCTGGTCGCGGGCGGCCATCACGACGTGCGCGCCCTTGCCGGCGAGGGCGATGGCCGTGATCAGGCCGAGACCGCCGTTGGCGCCGGTCACCACGGCCACCCGGCCGTCCTGCCGGGGGATGTCGTCGATGCTCCAGGTCATGCCCTCGACGCTACGAGCCCGGGCCGCCCGGGGCAGTGGCCGATCGCGCCAAGTCGCTGGCAGATGGCGCCATCGCTCACTCATTTTCACTCCTCGGTCGGATCTTGGACTCGATGGGCGGACGGGGTGTGCGGCGGTGCTTTGGTGAGGGTTCCGGCCTGTCCCGCGAATGGGGTGTGCGGGGACAGCGGGGCAGGAAGGGGGCAGTAGGCTGAGGGCCGAAGTCGGGTTCCGCACAGCAGGAGGCTGCACGGGTGGCCAGTGTCGCCGAGGTCAAAGCGGCGGTCGACGCCGCGCTCCAGCAGGTGAGCGAGGGGCAGGCGGCGATCCAGGCGGCCCGGGAGAAGCTGGGCGAGGCCCAGCAGAGCCTGGCGGCGGCGCTCGAGGGCAGCGGGCACGACGCGGTGACCTCGGCGTATGCGTCGCTGTCCCAGGCCGACCAGCAGCTCGAGGAGTGCATCGGCGTGACGGCGGCCGCCGTCGAGCAGGCGCAGACCTACACGGCCAACCTCTGAGATGTCGCTGATCCAGGACCTCGGCGCCCAGGTTCGCGCCGCCTCCGACGAGTTGCCCACCGGGCTGGTCACGGTGGCGATGGAAAAGCTGCGCGGCGCCACCGAGCTGCTCATGTGGGTGCGCGAGACCTCGCAGGACCCGATGGGCGTGCCGCAGCTGGGCAATGCCCTGGAGGCCGCCGAGCGGGCCGCCGCCGCGCTCCGGGTGGCGCAGGACCAGCTCGCCACCTACCTGGCCGGGCTCGGCCTGGCCGCCGACGCCGCGGCGCCGCCGGATCGGGATTGGAAGGCCGGGCTGGAGCCGCCGGCGGTCCAGGCCGCCGATGGGGAAGCGCCGCCGCCGGGCGAGCAGCTCGGGCCCTGGTGGCAGCAGCGCGTCGCGCAGCTGACCGGCGAGCCCGCACCGCAGCAGGACAGGAGCAAGCCGGCGTCCACCGAGGACACCGCGGAGCTGCTGCGCAAGGTCGCTTCCGGCGTACGGGCGGGGGACAAGGCGAAGGTGGGGCGCGACCTGCACGGCGCCAGCGCGGCCACCGGGCTGGCGCTGTCCGCGGTGACCTCGCCGGTGCTGCACCGGCTGGCCGGCGACCTGCTCGGCCACGAGCCCCGGCCGGACGACGTGGAGCGGCTGCGGACGGCCTCGGCCGGGCGGGTGCGCTCGCTGCTGCCGGGGACCTCCCCGGCGGTGCTCGACACCCTCCTCGCCCGCATCTGCCGCGCCCCGGTCAAGCAGACCCAGGGGCAGCCGGCCGCGCACCCGGCCGACAGCGCGGTGACGGCGAGCGTGCTGACCGGCGTGCTGCTCGCCCGGCTGGGCCGCGACGCGGCCACGCTCAAGCCGGACGCCCCCGACCCGGTGCGCCGCGCCGAGGCCGCCGACGCCCGATGAGAGCATGCTGACACCCGATGGCTGAGTCGACCGCACAACAGGTGATGGACATCCGCGCCGCGCTCTCGCACGCGCTCGGCGTGGCGGAGAACGCGCTCGCCGCGGCGCGGGAGGCGTACGAGGCCGCCGTCGACCGCCGGGAACGGACGGTGGCCGCCGCGATCGCCCGCCGCAAGAAGGTCGCCGAGACGCTCGACAGCCGGCTGCACGAGATCGACGACCGGCACCGCAAGGACCTGGCCGCGTTCGCCGAGGCGGCCGCGGCGGCCGCCGACCGGGCGGCGCCGGGCGCGGCCGGCGACCCCTGGGGCGACTGGCAGCCCACGCCGCTGGAGACCGCGGCCGAGCTGCGGATCGGCCGGCTGCTGCTGCCCCATCCCGAGCAGGTGCCGGCGCTGGTGCCGTTCCTCGACCACGGGCACATCGTGGTGCGCGGCGAGCGGGAGTTCGGCGACGAGGTGGTGGCGGGGCTGCTGCTGCGGGCACTGGGCACCGCGGCGCCGGGGGCGCTGACCATCACCGGGTACGACCCGGAGCACCTCGGCGGGGGCCTGGCCCGGTTCGCCTCGCTCGCACCGGCCGGGGTGCTGACCTTTGTCGGCCCGGGCGGGCTGCCGGGGCTGCTGAACGAGCTGGTCGACCACGTACGCCGGATCAACGAGACGGTCCTGGCCGGGGAGTACACGTCGCTGCGGGAGCTGGCCGCGGCCACCCACCGGCGGCCGGAGCCGTGGCGGGTGGCGGTGCTGCTGGTCGCGGGCGAGCTGAGCCGGCCCGAGCAGACCCAGGTGCAGCGGCTGTTGCGCACCGGCGCGGCGGCCGGCGTGCACCTGATCATCCAGGGGATGCCGGTGCAGGCCGGGCCGGGGATCGAGTTCATCACCGCCCAGGACGGCGATCGGGCGGGGATGAGCAGTGCGGGGGCTTTGCCCGTACGGCTGGATGGTGGCCCGCCGCAGGCGATCGTGGCGGCGGCCTGCCGCCGGATCGCCGAAGCTGTGGCTGCCGGGCCCGCGCCCGTCGCGCTGGACAGCTTGCTCCCGCAGGAGCTGTGGAAGGAGAGCTCGGCGACCGGGCTCACCGCGCCGCTCGGGGACAGCCCGCTCGGGGTGCCGGTGACCGTGACGCTGTCGGACTATCCGCCGCACGCGCTGATCGCCGGGCCGTCCGGGACCGGCAAGACGAACCTGATCTACGCCTGGATGGGTGCGCTCGCCGCCCGCTACTCCCCCGACGAGCTGGCCTTCTACCTGCTCGACTTCAAGGAGGGGGTGTCGTTCGCCCGGTTCGCCCCGGGCCGTCGTGACCCCAGCTGGCTGCCGCACGTCCGCCTGGTCGGCGTCAATGTCAACAACGACCGGGAGTTCGGGCTGGCGCTGCTGCGCTTCCTCGCCGAGGAGCTGCGCCGGCGGGCCGACGCGGCGAAACGGTACGAGGTGACGAACCTGGCCGAGCTGCGCGCCGAGGACCCGGCCGGATCGTGGCCGCGCATCGTGGCGGTGATCGACGAGTTCCAGGTGCTGCTGGCCGGGCACGACTCGGTCACCAACGAGGCCGCCGACCTGCTGGAAGACCTGGCCCGCCGGGGCCGCTCGCAGGGCATCCACCTGATCCTGGCCAGCCAGGACATCTCCGGCATCGAGGCGCTGTGGAAGCGGCCGGCGCTGGTCGCCCAGTTCTCGCTGCGGCTCGCCCTGCCCCGCGCCCGGCGGGTGCTGCCCGAGACGAACACGGCCGCCGAGTCGCTGCCCCGCTACCACGCGGTGGTGAACGCCGACTCCGGGTCGCCCGAGGCCAACAAGATCGTACGGGTGCCGGCCGCCGGCGACCGCGAGCGGTGGAACGCGCTGCAGCACCGCTTGTGGCGCAGCCGTCCGCAGGAGCAGGGGCCGCCCCGGCTGTTCGACGGCGACGCCCGCCCCCGGCTGGCGGACAGCCCGGATTACCGCCGCCTGGGTCCCGCCGAGGGTTCGCCCGCTCCGGTGGTTCTGCTGGGCGAGACCATCGACGTTCAATCAAGATCTGCGCGTACGGTGTTGCGCCGCGCTCCTGGTCGCAATCTGGCCGTCCTCGGGACCCGCACCGAGGAGGCGTGCGCCGTGCTGGCCACCGCGGGTCGCTCGCTGGCCGCCCAGTTCCCGCCGGACGGCGCCCGCTTCTCGCTGCTCTGCCTGGAC
Organism: Actinoplanes subtropicus; assembly: GCF_000721705.1. GTDB lineage: Bacteria > Actinomycetota > Actinomycetes > Mycobacteriales > Micromonosporaceae > Actinoplanes > Actinoplanes subtropicus. The sequence goes on along the minus strand of NZ_JOJL01000004.1, from coordinate 20,133 downwards.
CAGGACGCCCGGCAGCCGGCCGCCGACCTGTGCGCCTCGCTGCCCGAATGCGGCTGGTACGACGCGGACAACGCGGACTGGCTGCTGGAGGACGCGGCAGCCGAGGCGTCCGGCGCGTTCCCGGCCGACCGGCCGCACTTCATCCTGATCTACGCGGCGGACGCGCTGCCCGGCGGCCCGGCGGCGGCGGGGCAGCTGCGCACGATCCTCCGGCAGGGTCCGGAGCGGCGGATCCACGTGCTGGGCTGGTGGCGCGGCGCGGGCCTGCTGCGCGACGCTCTCGGCGGGCACGCCGCGCGCACCGACCCGATCGGCGCGTGGGTGGCCCTGGACGTCCACGGCAGCGAGCTCGCGGCGTACTATCCCGGCGCCGGCGCGCCGGCCTGGTACCCCCGGCCGTGGCGGGCGCTGCACTTCGACCGCTCGGTGCATCGAGGCGCCGAGGTGATCATCCCCTACGGACAATAGCTCAAGGATTATTCACGACGGTGGCGATCGAAATGCATAACTTACGCGAGGTGCAACTCGAGGAAGGTCGTGAATAAACCTCGATGAGCGACGTACAACCGGCCGATTTCGCGACCGCCGACTACCGCAGCGTGCTGCGGCGGCTGACCACCCTGGACAGCGACGCCCAGGACCTGCGCGCCGAGGCGCGGCGCTGGCACGACGGCCGGGTCGCCGCCGCCGACCAGGCCGTGCGCGAGGCGGACGAGGGCCTGGCCGCCGCGCGCCAGGCCGCCGCCCAGGCGCAGCGCGACCTGGAACAGGTGGATGCGCGGGCGCTCGGGTTGTGGGCCGAGTACGTGCACAAGGTGGGGCCGGTGGCCGAGCGGTACGGGCGGACGATGCCGGCCGCGTCGATCCCGCGGCAGCGCGACGAGCGGGCGGCCGAGGACTACCTCGAGGAGGTGGCCGCGAAGGTGAAGTACATCCCGCCGAAGCGGCCGCTGAACGTCGGGGTGAAGGGGCTGTTCGCGCTGTTCGGGCTGGTCAGCGGGGTCGTTGGGGGGCTGGTCTTCCACGCCCTGCGGGAGGCAGCCGGCAACGAGCGGACCGGCACCTGGCGGGACGCGTTGCCGGTGGTGGCGCTGGTGGTGCTGCTGGCCTGCCCGGTGCTCGCGGTGGTGGCCGCCAAGAAGGTGGCGGACCGTCGCCAGGTCGGTCTGGACGCGGCGACGGTCGCGACGGTGCTGATCGCCGGTCTGGTGAGCGGCGGGCTGGTGATCGCCGCGGTCGGCCTCTGAGAATGTTGACGAATGTTGACTGCACCGGGTTGATATGTTGACTGCATCAATATTGACGTCAACACGGGCGGTCACCATGTAGACCGGCTGCCTCGTTGCGGTCAGGCTCGACGTCGAATCCCGCGTCGCGCTGTGGTCAGCCCGGCGTCAGGACGGCCTCGCGTAGCAGCCGCCTGGTCAGGACGAGGCGGTCCTCGTCGTCGTCGAGCGGTAGGTCGGCGACCCGCACCGGGGCGCCGGCCAGCACGAGGCGCAGGGCCGGGGCGCAGGACGCCGGGAACCGTAGGGTGCGGCCGGTCAGGTGGAGCACGACGTGACCGGGGCCGTCCTCGGTGAGCCGCCAGCGGAGGCCCTCGCGCACCGCGACCAGCGACGACGGGGTCAGCTCGGCGGCGTAGTCCAGCTGGGCCAGGGGTGCGATCGGGGCCGGGCGGGCGGCGGGCCAGTCGCGGGCGGTCAACCGGTCGGCGACGTCGGCCGGGTCGGCGGTGGCCAGCCAGTCGCGCAGGGCCTCGACCGTCTCGGTGAGGATGGGTTCGAGGGCGGCCGGGTCGGTGACGTCCACGCCGTACGGGACGGTGCCGCGCAGGCGGGCGTCGTCGGCGGCCATCGTCAGGAGCTCCTCGACCAGGGCGTACCGGGTCAGGGCGCGGACCCCGATCGTCAGGTGCAGGGAGCGGGACTCCTGCGCCTCGGCCGAGTGCAGCCAGCCGCGCGGCAGGTAGAGCGCGTCGCCCGGGCGGAGCAGCACGTCGATCGCCGGTTCGCCCTCCGCGATGGCGGCCACCTCGTCGGCGCGGCCGCCCCAGGGCTGGCGCTCGATCGGGTCGGCGAGGACCGGCTCGTGGATGCGCCAGCGCTTCACGCCGTCGACCTGCAGCACGAATACGTCGTGGGTGTCGTAGTGGGTGGCGAAGCCCTGGCTGCCGGGCGGGGTCAGGTAGGCGTTGACCTGCAGCGGGCGGCGCAGCTCGCCGCCCAGCTCCCGGGCGAAGTCGATCAGCGGCGGCCAGATCCGGTGCAGGCCCTGCAGCACCAGGGTGGCGCCGCCGGCGTAGAGGCGCATCGCCTCGTCGTCGAGTACCTGGTCGGCGATCTCGGCGCCGGCCCCGCCCGAGCCGGTGAACCGGCCGGTGGGCAGCACCTTGCCGCGCTGGGCGACGCGCAGGAACGGGGCACGCAGGCCGCGGCGGCTCAGTAACTCGTCGACGGCGTCCGGGGAGAGCAGGTCGGCGAACGGCCCGGGATGCGACAGCAGCGGCGCCCGGCCCCAGTGCGCGGCGGCGAACTTCTCCGGCTCGACCGTCACGCAACGGGCGAGCGCCGGGCCGCAGCGGGCGAGCGCCGGGCTGTGACCGCCCGGCGCCCCGATCGTCATGCCGACCCCTCAGGCCGCCGGGCCGTCGGCGCCGCCGTCGTGCCCGCCGGGGTTCGCGCCGCCGTTCGCCGGGCGCTCACCGCCGGGCCGCACCGTCCGCGCCGCCGTCCTGGCCGGCCGGGTTCGCGCCGCCGTCCGCCGGGCCCTCGCCGCCGGCGCCACCGTCCGCGCCACCGTCGTGACCGGCCGGGTTGGCCCCGCCATCCGCCGGGCCCTCGCCGCCGGCGCCACCGTCCGCGCCACCGTCGTGGGCGGACGGGTTGGCGCCGCCGTCGGCCGGGCCCTCGCTGGAGGCGGCGCTGGTGGCGGTGATGTCGTCGTCGCTGAGTGACATGGGAAGCTCCTCGCTCTCGTGGACACCACCGGGTACCCGGAGTTGATCGTGCAAAACCGGGTATCCCGGAATCGTGTTGATGGTCGGGACTTCGGGTTGGCAATATCGGGACTGGCGCGGCGGGCTGTATCCGGAGAAGCTGCCGCAGCGGCTCTGGCTGGAGCGCTACGCCGAGAACTTCGCGACGGTCGAGGTGAACAACGCCTTCTACCGGCTGCCGGAGAAGTCAACCTTCGAGCAGTGGCGGGCGCGGACGCCGGACGACTTCGTGGTGGCGGTCAAGATGAGCCGCTATCTGACCCACGTGAAGCGGCTCGAGGATCCGGCCGAGCCGGTCGCCCGGTTCCTCGATCGGGCGGCCGGCCTGACCGACAAGCTCGGCCCGGTCCTGCTGCAGCTGCCGCCGACGCTCAAGGGCGACCCCGCGGCACTGGAGCAGACCCTCGCCCAGTTCCCCCGGCACGTCGAGGTGGCCGTGGAGCCGCGGCATCCGACCTGGTTCACCGACGAGACGCGGGCGGTGCTGGAGAAGCACGGTGCGGCGCTGTGCTGGGCGGATCGGAAGGGGCGGCCGCTGAATCCGCTGTGGCAGACCGCCGGCTTCGGATATATCCGGATGCACGAGGGCCGCGCCGCGCCGTGGCCGCGCTACGGGCGGGCGGCGCTGCGGACGTGGCTCGACCGGGCGGGGCAGTTCGACCGTACGTATGTCTTCTTCAACAACGACCCCGGCGGCGCGGCAGTCGCGGACGCCACCGCCCTGGCCGCGATGGCCCGCCGCCGAGGCGTCGAGGTCAGTCGGCATCCAGCAGTTCGATGAGGGTGGAAGCGTTGCGCTGGGCGTAGTCCGAGTAGCAATTGTTCATAAAAACCTGAACATTTCCGGATTTATCGGCTAGGTCCTTCAGGCGCGGCGCCCAGCCCGCGAGCTCCTTCCGGGAGTACTCGTACCCGAACTTCTCGTGGATGTCCTTGCTGGTCCACTTCTCCGAGTGGCCGTGGAAGCGCACCACCGCCAGATCCGCCGTGGCCTCGACGATCGGCGGCACCGACGACTTGTGCCCCTGCGGCATGTCCACGCAGACGAACGGCATCTCATGCGCCCGCAGGAAGTCCAGCGTCTCCTCCTGGTTCGCGCCCTCGAACCAGGAGGCGTTGCGCAGCTCGAACACCGGCCGCAGCGGCTTGCACCGCTGCGCCACCTCGATCATGAGGTCCTTGTTGGAGCGCCGGATCCCGAACCACGGCGGGAACTGGAAGAGCACGGCGCCGAGCTTCCCGGCCTGGGCGAGCGGGTCCAGCGCCGTCAGAAAACGGCTCCAGACCTCCTCGTACGCCTGGGCGGGCAGATCGCCGGGGTAGACGTTCTTCTTGTCCGTCTCCGGCCGGAGGTCCTGGTAGATCGCGGACACCTTGGTCGGGTGCCCGGTGAGCAGGCTGAACGCCTTGATGTTGAAGACAAAACCGGCCGGCGTACGCTGCGCCCACAGCTTCGTGGTCTGCTCGCTGGGCGGTCCATAGTAGGTCGAGTCGACCTCGACGATCGGGAACTGCCTGGCGTAGTAGGCCAGCCGCTTCTCCGGCGTGTCGGCCGAGACCGGGTACCAGCCCGAGGCCAGCAGCGTCCGGTCGGTCCACGAGGCCGTGCCCACCTGGATCGTGCCCATGCGATCAAAGCTAGACCCGAGACAGCGGGTCCGCCGCCCGGAGGCGGCGGACCCGGATCGTCCGTCTCAGCCGGCCCGGCGCTCGCGGTTCTGCTTGCAGTTGACGCACGTGGTGGCCGAGGGGAAGACCTCGAGCCGCTCCACCGGGATCGGGTTCGAGCACCCCTCGCAGTTGCCGTAGGTCCCGTCCTCGAGCCGCTGCATGGCGTGCTCGGCCTGCGTCCGCCGGTCCAGCAGAGTACGCAGCAGCGACGTGGCGGCGTCGCGCTCGGCCGTCTTGGATCCGCTGTCGGCCTGGTCGTCGCCGGCGGCGTCGCCGATCTCGACCAGCCGGAGCTTGTGTGACGCCGCGAGAGCCTCCTCGTACTCGGAGTTCGCGTCGTCGTACCGGCCCCGAAGGATGTCCCGGATCAGCTCGACCTCTTCCGCCGTGCGGCTCTTGGCGGCACCCTTGCCCGTGATCACCGCTCCATTGACGAGCATGCGCTCCCCCACCCTTCCTCTGCCCCTGCCGGCGGGTCCCTCGAGGGATGCCCATCGCACCGTGGGCGCCCTTGATACCCGCCGCCGGAGGTCCCAAACTCGGGCCTCCGCTAAAAAAGTAACCGGAGCATAACTGTCAGTGGTCGACTCCGCTACAGACTCGCGTCACCAACGTTCCTCGACCCTGGCGGGACGCTTCGGGTCGTCGACCCGCAGGACCACGTCGGCGAAGGCCGCGGGATCGACCTCCGTCGCGTACCGATCGAAGGCCGGCAAGGTCCACCGCAGGCCAGGAGGGGTGCGCCGGAGCAGGGCCGCCGGGGACAGCTCGAGATGCACCGAGAAATCGAAGGCGAGGGCGCCGCCGAGTAGCAGCGGACCGCTCACCAGCAGCACCGATCCGGGAGCGAGGGGGTGGTAGGAATCACGTGCCGAGCGGTCGGTCGCCGCGTTCCAGAGGCGGGTCAGGACCCGGCCGTCCCCGCCCGGGCCGGCCCGGTCGAGGACCTCCCGGGCGAGGCCGGCCTCGTCGAACCAGCCCGCGTAGAACGAGTCCGGGTTCTCCCGGCCGAACTCCAGGCGCAGCGAGGCGGGCCGCAGGAAGTCGGCGGTGTCGACCCGTACGGCCGGACGCCCCCGCAGCCGCAGCGGGTCCACCAGGGCGTCCGCCAGGCGGCCCGGCTCGGCCGCCGCCGGGCCGTCGATCGCGACCCGGAGGTAACTGTCAGGTTCCCGACTCGACAGGTCGTCCGCGAGCTCCTCGACGAGATTCTCGACGGACACCGGACGCACGCGCACGCCCGGAAGGCTACTCGTGCGGCTGGATGACGATCCGCGCGTCGTCGGAGAGCCGGTAGCCCACCCCGTACACCGTGGTGATCATCGGGAGGTTGGTGCCGAGCTTGAGGCGCAGCCGGCGCACGTGCACGTCGACCGTCCGCTCGCCGGTGTGCTCGTAGCCCCAGACCCCGGCCAGCAGCTGGCCGCGGGTGAACACCCGGCGGGGCCGCTCGGCGAGGAACAGCAGCAGGTCGAACTCGAGCCGGGTCAGCGGCAGCGGCTCCCCGTCGAGCAGCACCTGGCGGGTCCCGGTCAGCAGCCGCACCTCGGGGCCGGACGGCGGCTCGTCGCGCTCCAGCGGGGCGGCCACGGCCGGCTCGACCGTGATCGTGCCCTGGCTGATCTCGACGAGCTCGCGGACCGCCTCGATCAGCTTGTGGGCCTGCGGCGAGAGGGTGTCGGTGGTGAGCGGGATGGCGACCGTGACGGTCAGCGCGGATTCGGCGGGCCGGCGGAGCCCGGAGCTACCACGCCCCGGACCTGTGGCATGGCGGTTGACACGAGGCGACAGAGCGCTTACCGGCATGGTGAGATTGCCCCCTGAAATTGCGTGGTCGGTAACCGTATACGACCGATCACCCTCCGTAAATTCGCGGTGAATAATTCCGCGACCGTTGTTGCCGGGTCAAGACGGCAACCACACTGTGGGAAAATCGTTCCACATGGGCTTTGACCGAGGGAAATGCATCGCGGTAACGGCTTCTGTCAGTCTGTTTAAACATTGCCGAACTGATCGAGCCCGTCTGACCAGGCCAGAGTGGTTCTTCGGGCAATTCTGAGATGCTCGCCACATCACATTTCTTTGGAGAAGCAAAAATCCCGCGCAGCACGCAAGGCGCCACGCGGGATCTTTTCTCGTCAGTTCCCGCCGGTCAGGCGGCGTCCCACCGAGGCAATCAACCGGTCAAGTTCGGAGCCGAACGGGTTGTCGTGCACCAAATACGTCCAGGTGGCGCTGGGCCGGACGATCTCGGCCCGCTCCGGCTCCCAGCCCTCGCTGAGGTCGGTCTCCTCGAACGTCTCGATGGTGCGCGCCTCGACCTTGGTCAGCAGCTCCTGGAAGGCCGGGACGGCGGCCCGGTGGAACTCGTCCAGCGGGTCCAGCTTGCCCAGCGCGCGCAGGTGCACGCCCTCGCGTACCTCCTGCAGGTAGGCCAGGTGCTCGGCCCAGAGCCGGTCCAGGTGGAAGAGCGCGATCGCCCGGGCCGCGTCGGAGAGGATGTCCTCGTCGGTCTCCTTGGCCTTCTCCGGCGAGCGCTCGAGCAGCATGATGGCCGCGATCTCGGAGGTGAGCAGCCGCTCCCGGCGCTCGGCCAGCTGCAGGCGCTGCTGCTCGATCACCACGCTGTACCGCCAGGTGTTGCGGTGGATCTCGTGGTTCACGCCCTCGGCGACCCGCTGGGCGTGCTCGACCGCATACTCCACCTGGTCGTCGTGCACGACGCCGTCCATGTCCATCCGCGGCGAGGTGGGCAGCGCGTCCCCGGCGTGCCGGGTGATCAGCTCGTCCTCGAGGCTGACGAAGAAGACCGAGCCGCCCGGGTCGCCCTGCCGGCCGGCCCGGCCACGGAGCTGGTCGTCGACGCGGCGGCTGTCGTGCCGGCCGGAGCCGATCACGAAGAGGCCGCCGAGCTCGACCACCTTGTCGCGGTCCTTCTCGTCGCTGCCGCCCAGCCGGATGTCGACGCCCCGGCCGGCCATCTGGGTGGAGACGGTGACCGCGCCGACCGCGCCGGCCTCGGCGATGATCGCGGCCTCCTCGGCGTCGTTCTTCGCGTTCAGCACGTTCGACGGGATGCCGGCCGCGGCCAGCTGCTTGGCCAGCAGCTCGGACGCCTTCACGTCGAGGGTGCCGATGAGCACCGGCCGGCCCTTCTCGTGGGCGATCTGGATCTCCTCGACCAGAGCGCGGTCGCGGTCGTCGTGCACCGAGTAGATCCGGTCCGGCTCGTCCTCGCGGATGTTCTCGGTGTTCGGCGGGATCACCGCGACCTCGAGCTTGAAGTACTCGCGCAGCTGCTCGCCGACGTGCACCGCGGTCGCGGTCATGCCGCAGACGGTCCGGTAGAGCGCGACGTAGGCCTGCACGGTGATCGTGTCCAGCACCTCGCCCTCGGCGGTGGCGTTCAGCCCCTCCTTGGCCTCCACGGCCGCCTGCAGGCCGTCCGGCCAGCGGCGGCGCTGGGCGACCCGGCCGCGCATCTCGTCGATCAGCTCGACGCCGCCGTTGCGGACGATGTAGTCGACGTCGCGGTCCAGCAGGGCGTGCGCGTGCAGCGCCACGTTGACCGCGGACAGGTGCTCGACCTGGTCGTCGGCGTACAGGTCGACGCCGCCGAGCTTCTCCTCGATCAGCTTGAGGCCGGCGTCGGTGAAGGCGACGCTGCGGCCGTCCTCGGCCACCTCGTAGTGCTTGCCGGCGCGCAGGTCGCGGACCAGCTCGGCGGCCTCGTGCACCGGGTCGGCCTCGGTGGTGACCGAGCCGGCCAGGACCATCGGGACCCGGGCCTCGTCGATCAGGATCGAGTCGGCCTCGTCGACGATCGCGGTGGCCAGCTCGCGCTGCACCCGGTCCTCGATGTCGGTGACCAGCTGGTCGCGCAGGTAGTCGAAGCCGGCCTCGCTGACCGAGACGTACGTGACGTCGGCCAGGTAGGCCTCGCGGCGCTGCTCGGGGGTGGACGACTCGGTGACCCAGCCGACCGAGAGGCCGAGCCGCTTGTAGACCGGCTCCATCCACTCGGCGTCGCGGCGGGCCAGGTAGTCGTTGACGGTCAGCACGTGCACCGGGCCGTGGCCGAGGCGGACGTGCCCGTACGCCGCGACGGTGGCGGTGAGCGTCTTGCCCTCGCCGGTGGCCATCTCGGCGACCTGGCCGGAGAGCAGCGCCATCGCGCCGAGGAGCTGCACATCGTACGGCCGCTGCTCGAGCGCGCGCCAGGCGGCCTCGCGCCCGATCGCGCAGATCTCGGTGAAGTCCTTCGCCTCGCCGGCCGCCGCGGTCAGCGCCTCGTCGTCGAGCTCTTTGAGCGCCTCCTCACGAGCATCGATCGCCGGCAGCCGCTTGGTGAACGGCGCCAGGTCGACCGTAGTGCCCGGACGCTGCAGAAACTTGCGGAACCGGCTCTTGAGCCGCGTCGACACACCCATGGCGCGCAACGGTACTTCATTTAGCTGAAAGTCGGGTCACGACACCAGCAGCTGATGGGTCGCCAGCTCCCGGTACAGCGGGCTGGCGTCGAGCAGCTCCCGGTGCGGCCCGGCGGCGACCACCCGGCCGGCCTCGAGCACCACGATCAGGTCGGAATCCACCACCGTCGACAGCCGGTGCGCCACCACGATCAGCGTGCGCCGGTCGGCCGCCGTGGCGATCGCCGCCCGCAGCGCCGCCTCGTTGCGCGCGTCGAGGTTGCTGGTCGGCTCATCGAGCAGCAGGATCGGCGCGCCGGTCAGCAGCGCCCGGGCGATCGCGAGACGCTGCCGCTCGCCGCCGGAGAGCAGCACGCCGCCCTCCCCCACCTGCACGCCCAGCCCTTCCGGCGAGCGTTGCGCCAGCCCGCCGAGATTCACCTCCGCCAGCGCCGCGAGCAGCTCGGCGTCGGAGGCGTGCGGAGCGGTCAGCCGCAGGTTGTCGCGCAGCGCGCCGGCCAGCACCGGCGCCTCCTGCTCGACATACCCCAGCTGGGCGCGCAACGCGTCGCGCGGCAGGTCACGCACGTCGTGCCCGCCGACCCGCACGCTGCCGCCGGTGACGTCGTAGAACCGCTCGATCAGCGCCAGGATCGTCGACTTGCCCGCCCCCGACGGCCCGACCAGCGCTATCCGGGCGCCCCGGGGCACCTCGAAGCTGACTTCATGCAAGACCGGCGCCTCGCCGGGATAGGCGAACGAAACCCCGTGGAACGCGACCGCTGGGTGGGTGCTCGCGCTGCCTTCGGGCGTACGGCTGGAATCTCCCGCAGTTTCGGACGGCAGCGCGAGAATCTCCTCGATCCGCTGCAACGCCCCCAGCCCGGTCTGCAACTGGGTGTACGCGTGCAGCGCCTGCCCGAGCGGCATCGCCAGGAAGAACAAGAACAGGATGAACGCCACCAGGCTGCCCACGCCGATCGCGCCGGAGGCCACCCGCGCCCCGCCCACGCCGAGCACCACGAGGAAGGCGCCCTGGATCGCCGTATCCGCCGCCGGGCCGACGGTCGCCTCGAGCCGGGCCAGCCGGACGCCCGCCTGGTAGGCCTGCTCGGCGCCCTCGGCCACGGTCGCCGCCTCACGCTCCTCGGCCCGCCCGGCCCGGATCGTCCGCGCCGCCGAGATCGCCCGCTCGACCGCCGAGGTCATCTCGCCCAGCCGGGCCTGCGCCTGCTCGGAGAGCCCGCGCACCCGGCGCGAGGCGAGCACCGCCACCGACAGCCCGACCGCGAGCGCGCCGACCGCCACCGCCAGCAGCAGCGGGTCGAGCACCGCCATCGCGACCAGCGCCCCGCCGACCATCACCACGCCGGTGACGATCTCGAACAGCCCCGAGGTGACCACCGCCCGCAGCAGCGTCGTATCGGCCCCCACCCGGGACAGCAGGTCGCCGGTGCGGCGATGGTCATACTCCGCGATCGGCAACAGCAGCAGGTGCCGCGCGAGCCGCCGCCGGGTGGTCAGCACGACGCCCTCGGCCGTGCGCTGCAGCAGGTAATCCCGGAAGCCGCGCAGCGCCGCCCCGATGACCAGGAGACCGACCAGCACAGCCACCGGCCCGGCGATCGCCCGGCTCGCGGTCACGCCGTCGAGCACCCGCCGCACCAGCAACGGCTGCAGCAGCGACGCACCGGCCGCGGCCAGCGAGAGCACCGCGACCACCGTGAGGGTGCCGCGATAACGATTCAGGTACGGCGTCAGGGCCCGCAACCCGACCCGGCCGTCGACCATGCCCGGAACTGTAGCCCGGCGAAGCTGAGCGGAGCCTGATGTCGGACGTTTGGCCCCGCCGGGCTCCGGGCACCAGAGCACACCAGTTCGGTGACCCGCGTACGGAGGATCGCTTGCCCAGCCAGCTCGTCTGCCGGCCGGAGCCCCGGCCGCCCGTGGCGGTGCTGCGGCTGACCGGGACCCTCGACGCGATCACCGGCGACGCGCTCCAGCAGGCCGTACGCCGAGCCCTCGCCGCCCAGCCCACCCGCCTGCTGCTCGACCTTGCCGCCCTGCGGGTCGGCGACCCGATCGGGCTCGCCGCGCTCGGCGCCGTGGTCGGCCAGACCCGGGACTGGCCCGACGTGCCGATCGTCCTGTGCGAGGCACCCGCGGAAACGCGGCGCGCGATCTCCGCCGCCCCCTCGTGCGCCGGGCTGGTCTACGCGGACTCCTGCGACGCGGCGATCGCCGAAGGACGCAAGGAACCCGAACCGCCCCGGGTACGGGCCCGGCTGCGCCCGGCACCGGACGCGTGCCGGCAGGTGCGGCAGTTGGTCACCCAGGCGTGCGAGCGCTGGCAGCGGGCGGACGTGGCGGAGACGGCGGCGCTGATCGCCTCGGAGCTGGTGGCCAACGTGGTGCGGCACGCACGGACGACGATGGAGTTCACGTTCGGCCTGCGGAACGGCCGGCTCAGCATGGCGGTGCGGGACGGCAGCCGGCGCCTGCCGAAGCCGGCCGAGCCGGGGCCGGCGTCGCCGGGCGGGCGGGGGTTGCTGCTGGTACGGGATCTGACCGAGGCGTGGGGGGTCATGCCGGTCAGCGACGGGAAGGTGGTCTGGACCCAGCTCGGGACGGCGATGTGACGCGGCGGGGTTAGCACATCCGCCCGGCCGAGCGAGGTTGTCCACAGAATCGGGTTGTCCACAGCTCGCCCTCGACGCTCCCACCCAAGATCCCCTTCCTCCGCGACAATGACCGACGGGGGCTCCCCCTCAGGGAGGGCGGGCTGAGGGGTGGGTCGCTGTTGGCCGATCTTCTGGGACGACTTCCGGGGTGCGCGGGGTTCGCGGGGATCGCAGCACGCGCCGCTGTTCGGGTCCGCAAAGCACGGCACGCACCGAGTCCTCCACGGCGGCTGCGCCGGGTCGCCGCGCAACTGTCCCAAATTGTGGGCGCTCTCTCCCAGCCGCTGGACCTCGCTGAGATCGCCGTCGGATCTGCCCAGATATTTCGGTTATATCGGCGTGACACCGGGCGCCTTCGCTGAGACGATGCAGCGAAAGTGCGCGCTCCGAACAGCCGCTTTTCAAGATCTCGCGGGCGGCGTCGATCTTGGAGGGTTCGGTGCGAGGAGCGTGCATCCGGGCGCGGCGGAGGTAGCGGATCCGTCAGCGAGGAGTCGCGCCGGGAGCGCCGGCCGACCGTGGGCTGGGAACACCGATGGATCGGCAGCGGGATCGCCGGCCAAGCGGCTGCCGGATCGACGTGCGACGAGTTGCCGGGTTACCGCCGAGCCGCATAGCTGAGCGGCACGTCGGCATGCCCGCCACGATGGTGCACGTCATGACCCTGTGCGAAGCTGTCTAGTTGTTCGGGGCCTGGCCGCTCTCGCCGATCGGGCGGTTGAGCTGGCCCATCTGCGGGGGCTCCAGAGGCGGGCGGTTGCGGCGGGTGCTGCGGCCGGCCGGCTGGGGCGGCTGGTTCGGCGGCTGCCGCGGGGCGGTCTGGCCGGTGGGCTGCGGGGCGGTCTGGCCGATGGTGGGCTGCGGGGCGGTCTGGGCGGGCGGCTGCGGGCCGGTCTGGTCGGGCGGCTGCGGGCCGGCCTGGGCAGGCGGCGGGGGCTCGAGCGGGGCACGGGTCGGGCGCAGGCCGAGGCCGCTGGGCACCTCGCCGCCGTCGCCGCCGAAGCGGTTGCCGAAATTCTGGTCGGGAGCGGACTGCGGCTGCGGCGTGAGGGCCCGGGCTGCTGGGGCGCTGGGGACCGTGGGTGGCTGCTGTTGCGCGGCGGCGGCCGGGCGGGTGCCGAGGCCGCTCGGGGCGTCGGGCTGGGGCAGTCCGAGGCCGCTGGGCGCGTCGGCCTGCGGGACGCCGGGAGTGGTCGGCGGCTGGCCCATCGGGGGCCGTTGAGAGGCGGCTTGCTGACCCATCGGCGCCTGCTGACCTGCGGGCACCTGGCCCATCGGCGACTGCCCACCCGGCGGCGGCGTCATCGGCGCCTGACTCATCGGCTGCTGTGCCATGGGCTGCGAAGCGATCGGCTGCTGCGCCACGGGCTGCTGAGCGACCGGCTGCTTCGCCTGGGGCGGCGGAGTAGTCGGCTGCTGCGCCGGCGGCCTCTGGGGCATCGGCTGCTGACCGGGCTGGGGCTGGGGCTGGGGCTGGGGCTGGGACTGGGGCTGGGGCTGGGCCGGCGGGCCGGGCGGCGGAGCGAAGGTCGCCGGCGGGACGGGAGGCTGTGGCTGCTGGAGGTGGGGCGTCTGGCCCATCATCGTGCCGTTGGTGGGGGCCGGGCTGCTCGGGCGGGCCGCCATGGGCGCGACCGGGCGGGGCGCGGGTGGCGTGGCCGAGCGGTTCGCCGGGGTGTAGAGCGGGGCGTCCAGGGGGCGATCCAGCGGGCGGTACTGCGGCGGGCCGCTGAGCAGCGGGTCGGAGTCGGACGGGTACTGCTGGCGGGCCATGGTCTGGGCTGCGGGCGGCGTTGGGGGCGGGGTCCAGGGTTGCTGGCTCGGCGGCGGGGGCTCGACCCGGGCGTCCGCAACCGGCGGCGGCGCGGGCTCGGGCATCTCCATCGCGGGGAGGCGCGGCTCGGCGTGGAGCGACGGCACCGCCTCCGGCGATTGCTCGGTGAAGGAGCTGTCGTCCAGCGAGGCGGCGGTCAGCCCGCTCAACCGCGGCCCGGGCGGCTCATAGTCGGCCGCCGGAAGAGCCGGCTCGTGAGGCTGCTCCGGGCCGCCAAAAGACGGGCCGCCAAAAGACGGGCCGCCAAAAGACGGCCCTCCAAAAGACGCCCCACCAGAAGACGCCCCACCAGAAGACGACCGTCCAAAAGACTCCCCACCAGAAGACGCCTCGCCGAAAGACGCCCCACCATCGGACGAAGCCAGCCCGCCATAGGAGTCCCCAACGTCTGAAGAAGCCGGCTCGTCCAGCGGCGACGGCGGATACGGCCCATCGAGCGCCGACGGCGGATACGGCCCATCCAGCGGCGACAACGGCTCACCGAGCGGCGCCGCCACCACCGAGATCTCCTCCCCCGGAACCGCGAACGACACCTCCACCCGCTCCCCACCGCCGAGGACCGGCATCCCGGCGGACGGCCCCGCCCACGGCGGCATCTCCTCGACCGACACCCCCGCCTCGACCGGCGACCCGAACGCCACCGGCGACGCGTACCCGCCCGGTGTCCCTTGACGCACGGCCGCCACCAGCCCCGAGGCCTCCGCCAGGCCGGCCGCCTCGACGACCTCGGCGGCGGCCTGCCCGACCGGGCAGGGCAGGGGCTCGCCGCAGACCGGGCACTCGGTCATGCCCTCGCTCGGGCCGGCCCCGCCGCCGTGGGCCTCGAGCATGCCGAGGGCGGTGCGCGCGAGCACGCTGTCCGGGTCGACGAACGCCTTCGGTGCCATGTCCTGCCCCTATCCCCGCGGCTTACGAGTCAAGTTCACCTTCTTGCCGTACGCCTTCGCGGGGTTTTCGGCATTTACGCGGCGCTGTGCCCGTCGCCGTAGCGCAGGATCGCCCCGATCCCGTGGGCCAGGTCGATCTCGGCCGGTTCGACCAGCAGCAGGCCCGCGCCGGTGCCGACCACCGCGCGCAGCAGGGCCGCGTCGGCGCGTACCTCGACCGGTTCGACACCCGATTCGCGCAGGGTCCGCGGGTCGGTGGCGATCAGCCGGGGGTCGCCGGCGCCGATGAACAGCCGGTCGGTCGAGTGCGGGTTGTCGACCAGCAGCACCTCCTCGACCTGGCCGCGCTGGAGCCGGACGACCACGTCCTCGAGGCCGTCGGCGTGCGACCGGCTGCCGTACCGGTCGACCGCGGCGCGCATGTTCTGCGCGGCGACCTCGGCGACCGCCCGCTCGGTGGCCTCGTCCAGCCGGCCCGACCCGCCCGCCTGGCCGGTGGTGACCACCCGGTCGCGCCAGCGCGGCGGCAGCTTGCCGACCACGAGCGGGATCTCGTGCGGGTCGCCGGCCACGACCACCACCTCGGCGCCGATCTGCGCGGCGGCGTCGGCGACCGCGGCCGCCACGTCGCCGGCGTTGCGTTTCCAGTTCTCCTCGGCGGCCCGCTGATAGCGCGGGTTGGACCAGCCGCCGCCGCGCACCTTGGCGATCGGGTACTCGTCGGCGCCCCGCACCGTGTGCCGGCGGGGCGCTCCCCCGGCGTCGAGGGCCTCGATGTCACCGCCGCTGTGGCCGGCGAGCACCCGTACGTACGGTATCTCCTCACCACGCAGCGCAACCAACGGCATAGCGTGCGGTAACGGCTCCCAGATGGCCAGGTCGGTGGCCGGCGGCGCCGGCAGCGGCTCGGCCAGCGCGACCTCCCCGCCGCGAGCGAAGATCGCGAGCCCGTAGCGGCCGGGGCGGTACGGGTACCCGCGGACCGCCTCGCCGATCGCCGCGATCGTCTCCGGATCGGCGCCCGCCCTGGCCAGCCGCTCGGCGAGGCTCCGCCAGCGGAGGTCGACGGTGTGCTCGGCATTCTCCTCGGCCCGGGTCGCGTCGAGATAGACCGACGCCCAGGGGCCGTCTCCCGCGAAGAGCGGGCGCAGATATTCCAGCTCCATGGTGCTGCGCGTACCCGCTCCGGACCGGTTCTCACTTTTTCACTCACGGTACGTATGGGATGGCTCTCCGTACGATATGAACACATCCAGGAGGTGATCCCCTTGGACGAGGTCGAGCTGTACCGCGAGCAGATCCTCCGGCACGTCAGCCCCGTCATCACCGGCCGTTTCGCCGGCTACCAGACGTCGTACACCCGGGAAGTGAAGGTCGGTCAGCCGGTGCTGGTGCTGGTGTTCCTGGCGGCCGGCATCGCCCAGATGCTGGGCTCGCTGCTGCGGATGCGCGGCGCCCGGCGCAGCTTCAAGGAGCTGAAGAAGGGCCCCGAGTTCCTGGTGACCCCGGTGCGGGTGCGCGACGACCTGGGCCAGGTGTATGAGGTCGAGATGCACGGCCATCTGCCGCAGTCCGCGCTGCACCGCGGCGACCTGGTGCAGCTCACGACCCGGCCGCAGAAAGACCCTCGGCTGCCCGTACGGCTGATCCAGGTGGTGAACCTGACCACGATGCAGCCGCTCACGCCGCGAATCCCGACCATGTGGTCACATCTCGGGCCGGCCCTGCTGCTGCAGGCCATCGTCGGAACGGTCGTCGCGGCGGCGATCGTCGCGGCCTGGCTTTCCTGAAAATCGAGACACCCCCTTCACCTGTGGCGCAGACCTTCCCGGTGTGCGAACTTGGACTCACTCGAGAAGAGGTGGTGTGCCGTGGGCGAGGAAGTCGAGCAGACCAACTTCAGCCGAGAGGATCGAGCGAAGTACCGGCACAAGATCCGCCGGAGCCTGGATGTGTTCGCCGCGATGCTGCGCGAATCCCGCTTCGAGTTCGAGCGGCCGCTCACCGGCATGGAGATCGAGCTCAACCTCATCGACGAGGACGCGAACCCGGCGATGCGCAACGCCGAGGTGCTGGGCGCGATCGCCGATCCCGATTTCCAGACCGAGCTGGGCCAGTTCAACATCGAGATCAACGTGCCGCCGCGCCGCCTGGCCGGGGACGAAAATGCCGACCTCGAGCGTACGCTGCGGGCCAGTCTCAACAACGCGGAGAAGCATTCCCGGGAGATCGGCGCGCACACGGTGATGATCGGGATCCTGCCGACGCTGCGCCGCGAGCACATGACGTTGGACGCGTTGTCCGCCAACCCGCGCTACAAGCTGCTGAACGAGCAGATCTTCGCGGCCCGGGGCGAGGATCTGGACATCCGGATCGACGGGGTGGACCGGCTGGCCGTCACGACCGACACGATCGCGCCCGAGTCGGCCTGCACCAGCACGCAGTTCCATCTGCAGGTGAGCCCGGCGCAGTTCGCGTCGTACTGGAACGCCGCGCAGGTGATCGCGGGGGTGCAGGTCGCGCTCGGCGCGAACTCGCCGCTGCTGTTCGGCCGGGAGCTGTGGCGGGAGACGCGGATCCCATTGTTCGAGCAGGCCACCGACACTCGTTCGGAAGAGATAAGAGCACAGGGTGTACGCCCTCGGGTGTGGTTCGGCGAGCGGTGGATCACCTCGGTGTTCGACCTGTTCGAGGAGAACGTGCGGTACTTCCCGGCGCTGCTGCCGATCTGCGACGAGCGCGATCCGGCGGAGATCCTGGAGCGGGGGGAGGTCCCCGAGCTCAGCGAGCTGCGGCTGCACAACGGGACCATCTACCGGTGGAACCGGCCGATCTACGCGGTGGTGCGGGGCCGGCCGCATCTGCGGGTGGAGAACAGGGTGCTGCCGGCCGGGCCGACCGTGGTCGACACGCTGGCCAACGCGGCGTTCTACTACGGGCTGATCCGGAATCTGGCCGAGGCGGAGCGGCCACTGTGGACGCAGATGAGCTTCAGTGCGGCGGAGGAGAATTTCCACGCCTGCGCGCGGCACGGGATCGACGCCAGCGTGTTCTGGCCGGGTCTGGGTTACATCCAGGTGACCGAGCTGGTGCTGCGCCGGCTGTTGCCGCTGGCCCATCAAGGGCTGGAGCGGTGGGGGGTCTCGCCCGGGGAGCGGGACCGGCTGCTGGGGATCATCGAGCAGCGCTGCCTCAAGCACCGCAACGGGGCCTCCTGGCAGGTGGGTACGTTGCACGCGCTGGAGGCGGACGGGATGGACCGGCAGCAGGCGCTGCACGAGATGTTGCGCCGCTATCTGCCGCTGATGCACGAGAACATGCCCGTTCATGAGTGGCCGATGGCCTGACGCCCCGGGCGCCGGCCGGCGATCATCCACGCGCCGGCGAGCACCGCCGTCGCGGCCAGCCCCACCACCATCGGTGTCGTGTGTGCCCCGGCGCTGTCCGCAAGCCGGGCCACCACGTTCGGCAGGCCCAGCCGGTCGGCCAGCCAGCCGGTCGCCGCCGTCGCGGTGACCAGCGCCGCGCCGACCCGCAGCCTGGGGCCGATCCACAGGCGGGCGGTCACCAGCAGGCCGGGCAGGGCGAGCGCGACCAGCAGCAGCTGGACGAGTTCGATGCCGAGGTTGAAGCCGAGCAGGCTGAGCGCGAGCCGCCCGGTGGACAGCTGCATCTCGGCCAGGACGAAGGAGAACGCCATCCCGTGCCCGAGCCCGAACAGCCCCGCCACGAGGGCCTCCCGCCCCGGGAACAGCGGCCGGATCGCGTGCACGGCGCCGACGAGGATGCTGGCCGCGAGGAACGCCTCGACCGGCCAGGCCGGGATGTCAAGGCGCCCGAACGAGCTGAGCGCGAGCGCAACCGAGTGACCGGCGGTGAAGGCGAGCGTGGTCCGGCCGATCCACCCGATGGCGACCCGGACCCCGGCCAGTCCCCGCCACCGGCCCGCGGGGGCCCGGGTTCTCCACGCCGTCCGTAGGACCAGGCGTCGGTAGCGGCACAGCCCCGGACCGCCAGCAGCGGCGCCGGCAACAACAGGATCAGCGGGAACAGCATCGGGTGCGCCGACGCCGGCGACGCTCCGAGCAGGAGCGCCGCCGGGACGCCCACCGCGATCCCGGCCAGCAGGCGAAGAGCGCGGGTACGGATCATCAGAACGAGAACCCTCCGCCGTAGTCGCGGGTGTGATCCCGGTAGACGGTGTGGAAGTGGATCTGGCTCTGGAACGCGATGCGGTTCTGGCAGATGAACTCGATCCACACCCCCGGGCCGTCGATCCGGACGTAGTCGCCCTAGGTGTCCAGACCGGTCCCGCCGGAGACGGCGACATAGGTCTGGTTCAGTTCCTTCTCGTACGTCTTGAGCAGGAACCCGGCGGTGGCGTTGTCCACACTGGAGACCCAGGGGCGGATGGCCGCCATCACCAGCTTCTTCTGCTGGGGAGACAGCTCGCTGACCGCGATGCCCTCCTTGGTGGTGGGGAACTGGCCGTCCTGGCCCGGGCCGAGCAGGACGTCACCGAAGGACTCGGACAGCGTCGCCTTGGCCAGCTGCGCGGCGGTCAGGCTGCTGGTCAGCTTGAGCATGCTGTCGTGCTGGACGGCGAGCGGGGTGTAGGTCGTGCGGGCGTCGTCGGTGAAGCTGGTCGGCTCGGCGCCGAGGAAGAACGGGGTGGAGCCTTCGACCTTGCCGTCCTGGTAGGTGAAGTTGATCGCGAGGTGGTGGCCGGTCGCGGTACGTGCCGCCCGTCGCGGCGCGTCGTGGGCCGGCCTGCCCGCGACGGCCCGGGGTGGCCGGCCGCGGTACGTACTGCCCCTCGCGGCGCGTCGTGGGCCGGCCTGCCCCCATGGCCCGAGGGTGGCCGGCCGCGGTACGTACCGCCCGTCGCGGCGGGTCGTGGGCCGGCCTGCCCGCCACGGCCCGGGGGGTGGCCGGCCGCGGTACGTGCCGCCCCTCGCGGCGCGTCGTGGGCCGGGCTGCCCCCCATGGCCCGAGGGTGGCCGGCCGCGGTACGCACCGCCCGTCGCGGCGGGTCGTGGGCCGGGCTGCTCGCCATGGCCCGGGGGTGGCTGGTCACGGTGGGTGCGGCCCGTCGCGGTCTGGGTAATGGGCTCGTTCGGTTTCGGAGAATGGTTTGATCTCTCTTTTGGTATAACGCGAGATTGGCATGATCGAACAGGCGTTCGGGCTTACCATCGCGTTTCCGGAAGTGGGAGAATTCTCGTGTGGGACAGCTGGGGTTATTCACGAGGGCCGAGTTGGCCGGAATGCGCGATCGCACCAAGTCGCGCCGTTATTCTCCGGAGAAAGAAGCGTTTCGCCGGGAACACGAGCGCCGTCGCGCCTGGGGCCTTGTCCAGCGGCACTCCCGCAAGCTCCGCGACCTCCACGGCGGCGACGGCATCGTGGCACTGACCGCGGCAATGCTCGGCCGAGCCACCCCACCGTGCACTCCCCCGGCCGCCCAACAGGACGCTCTCCCCCATGCGGCCCGGCCCCACGCGGCCCGGCCCCACGCAGCCCCGCCCCACGCAGCCCCGCCCCACGCAGCCCCGCTCCACGCAGCCCCGCTCCACGCAGCCCAGCCCCACGCAGCCCAGCCCCAACCGGCCACGCCCCAACCGGCCACGCCCCAACCGGCCACGCCCCACGC